>DATKND010000108.1:0-37190 GCA_035541475.1 Myxococcota bacterium
CGCGCAGCAGGCGCTCGGCCAGCACGGCCGCCTCCTCGACGACGTGCTCGCAGCTGTCGAGCACGAGCAGCATGCGCTTCTCGCGCAACCGCTCGACCAGGGCCGCGATCGCATCGGCCGCCGCGACGCCGCCTCCGAGCGCCGACGCGAGTGCGCTCGCGACGAGGCGCGGATCGGAGAGCGAGGCGAGGTCGACGAAGCAGACGCCGTCCGCGTACGCGCCGGCCAGCGAGTCGGCGACGGCCAGCGCGACGGTGGTCTTGCCGATTCCGCCGGGCCCGACGACGGTCAGGAAGCGGCGGCGCTGCAAGCGCGCCGCGATCGCCCGCACGATCTCGTCGCGGCCGACGAGGCGCGAGAGGCGCGACGGCAGCTCGCGCGAACGCAGAGCGGTGTCGCCGACCGCGGGGGATTCGTGCAGGCGCCGCACCGGCGCGACGAAGCGGTAGCCGCGACCCGGCACCGTCGCGACATAGCGGGCGCCGTCGCGGCCATCGCCGAGCGCGCGCCGCAGCGCCGCCACCTGCGCGCGCAGGTTCGACTCGTCGACGCGCACGTCCGGCCAGACACGCGCGAAGAGCTCTTCCTTCGCGACGAGCTCGCCCGGCCGCTCGCTCAGCGCGATCAGGATGTCGAGAGCGCGCGCTCCGAGCGGCACGGGCCGGTCGGACTCGAGCAGCAGCTGGCGAGCCGCGTGCAGGCGGAACGGCCCGAACGCGATCGCGCCGCCGGAGGGATCGGCGGCTCCGGGGGGGACGGCCGTGTCACTCAAACGGAGTGAGTCTAGGTGCCACACGCGAGGTTGCGCACGCGTGCCGGATCCGGCCCGGCGCGGCGCTTCGCGACGCCGGGCCGGGCCGGGGCTACCGTCGGCGCGTGCGAGCCCCCGCTCGGATCGCCCTGCTGCTCGGGTGCGTGATCGCATCGCCCGCGACCGCGCAGGAGCCCGCCGCCGCGGGGACGACGCCCGAGACGGTCGTGCTGGTGCACGGCCTCTATCGATCGGAGCGATCGATGGCGCCGCTGGCGTCTCGCCTCGAAGCGGCGGGCTACGCCGTGCAGAACCTGCGGTACGCGTCGACCCGGGGAACGCCGGACGAGCTCGAGGCCGTGCTCGAAGAGCAGGTGCGGCAGTGCTGCGCCGACGCGGCGCGTGTCGACTTCGTCACGCACTCGCTCGGTGGGATCCTGGTGCGCGCGATGCTCGCGCGTCACGCGCCCGCGAACCTCGGCCGCGTGGTGATGCTCGCGCCGCCGAACCACGGCAGCGAGCTCGTCGACTGGCTCGGCCCGCTCGGCTTTGCGCTCGGGCCGACGGGCCGCGAGCTCGGCACCGCGCCGACGAGCCTGCCGAACCGGCTGCCGCCGCCGAGCTACTCGCTCGGCGTGATCGCCGGCACCTTCAGCTGGAATCCGATCGGCTCGCTCGTGCTGCCCGGCGCATCGGACGGCACCGTCAGCGTCGCGAGCACGCGCCTCGACGGCATGACCGACTTCGTCGCGTTGCCGACGTCGCACACCTTCATCCTGCGCTCCGACGCCGCCGCGGATCGCGTGCTCGAGTTCCTGCGCGCGGGCCGCTTCGGAGAGGAGGCGAGCCCGTGATCGAATTCGATATCGACGATATGCGCTCCGATCCGGCCGAGCGCGAGGCGGCGCTCGCGTGGCTGCGGCGCAACGATCCCGTGCACCGCGACCCGAAGAGCGGCTTCTGGCTGGCGACGCGGCACGCCGACGTGCGCGAGATCGCGAAGCATCCGGAGATCTACTCCTCCGCGCCGAAGGGTCCGTGGCACCTCTTCGAGGCCCGTTTCTCGATGCAGGCGATGGACGGCCCGCTACACCGCGCGCAGCGCGCGCTGGTGTCGCGGGGCTTCACGCCGCGGATGGTGGAGCGGCTGGCGGGCAGCGCGCGCGCCGTGATCGATACGGCGATCGACGCCGTCGCGCCGCGCGGGCGCTGCGAGCTCGTGTCGGAGCTCGCCTCGCCGGTGCCGATCCGCGTCATCGCCGAGATGCTCGGGCTCGACGGCTCGCACTTCGAGCTCTTCCGGCGCTGGAGCGACGGCGTCGCGAGCGAAGGGCCGGCCGTCACCGCGTCGGCGCAGTTCGTCGCGCTGCAGGCGGAGCTCGAGCGGCACCTGCGCGCCGTCGCCGAGATGCGTCGTGTCGAGCCGCGCGAGGACCTGATCTCGGCGATCGCGCGCGCCGAGGAGGACGGCCTGCTCGAGTGGAAGGGCGAGACCTCCTTCGAGGGCTTCTCGAAGGACGACCTGCTCTCGTTCGCGCAGTTCGTGCTACTCGCCGGCAACGAGACCACGCGCAATGCGATTTCGCGCGGCGCGCTCGCGCTGATCGAGCACCCGGCGGAGCGTGAGAAGTTGCGCACGCGCCCGGAGCTGCTGCCGCTCGCGGTGGAGGAGATCCTGCGCTGGACCACGCCCGTGCGCGTGCTGCGTCGCACCCTGGTGCAGGACGCCCTGCTGCGCGGCAAGCAGCTCCGCAAGGGCGAGTCCATCCTGATGCTGTACGCATCGGCGAACCGCGACGAGGAGGTCTTCGAGGATCCGTACGCCTTCCGCGTCGACCGCACGCCGAACGAGCACCTCGCCTTCGGCCTCGGCCCGCACTTCTGCCTCGGCGCGAGCCTCGCGCGCATGGAGATCGCCGTGGTGGTCGAGCGGCTGCTCGCGCGCCTGCCCGATCTCGCGCTCGCGCCGGGCACGCGCCCGCGCGAGGGCTCGAATAGCATCCTGTACGCGATCGAGGAGATGCCGGTGGTCTTCACGCCGACGCCGGCGCGCGCGGCGACGCGCGCATGAAGACTGCGCTCGCGATCCGCCACGTCCCCTTCGAGGACCTCGGCCTGCTCGCGCCGCTCTGCGCGGAGCGCAATCTAGCCGTGCGGTACCTGGAGGCGCCGACCGACGACCTCGCCGCAGAGGACCCGCTCGCGCCGGAGCTGCTCGTCGTGCTCGGCGGTCCGATCGGCGCGTACGAGGACGACGTCTATCCCTTCCTCCGCGCCGAGCTGAGTCTTCTCGAGCGCCGCCTCGCGGCCGGACGCCCGACCCTCGGCCTGTGCCTCGGCGCGCAACTCATGGCGCGTGCGCTCGGCGCGCGTGTCTACCCCGGCGCGCGCAAGGAGATCGGATGGGGCGCGCTCGCGCTCACGCCGGCCGGGAAGGAGTCGGCGCTGCGACACCTCGACGGGACACGCGTGCTGCACTGGCACGGCGACACCTTCGATCTTCCGCGCGGCGCGACCTTGCTCGCGTCGACCGAGATCACGCCGCACCAGGCCTTCTCGTGGGGAGATTCGGCGCTCGCGCTCCAGTTCCACGCCGAGGCGTCGGGGCGCGGCCTCGAGCGCTGGTTCGTCGGGCACGCGCTCGAGATCGCCAGCACGCCGGGCGTCTCCGTCGAGTCGCTGCGGCGCGACACGCAGAACTGTACGCCGGCGATCGAGCGCGCCGGGCGGGCCGGCTTCGCGGAGTGGCTCGAGAGCGTGGGGCTCCCCGTCTGACGCGAGACGACGTCGAGCGCACGGTCGACGCCCTGGCGCTGCGCGCCCCGCGCATCGCCACGCGCTTCGGCTGGCTCTCGGGCGCGCTGCTGCTCGCGGTGCTGATCATCGTCTCGACCCACATCGCCGAAGAGCGCGAGCTCGCGCGGCTGCTCGCCGGTGCCGAGCCCTTCTGGCTGCTCGGCGCCGCGCTGCTCCAGCTCCTCACCTACGCGTGCGCCTCGGCGGTCTGGCAGCGCGCGCTCGCGTACAGCGGCGGCGCACTGCGCCTGCGCGATCTCCTCTCGCTCGGCCTGGCGAAGCTCTTCACGGACCAGGCGCTGCCCTCGGTCGGGATGAGCGGGACCTTGCTGGTCGTGCGCGGACTCCAACGCCGCGGCGTGTCGCGGACCGCGGCGGTCGCCGCGATGCTCACGGGCCTGGTCGCCTTCTACCTCGGCTACCTGATCGCGATCCTCGCCGCGGCCGGCGTGCTCGCGCGCCACGGCGAGATGCATCCGCTGATCGTGGTGCCGATCGCGCTCGTCGGCGCGCTCGCGGCCGGCACGCCGCTCGCGATCTTCGTGCTGCGGCGTCGCGCGCAGAACCATGCGCCGCGCTTCTTCGAGCGCTGGCCGGGCGCGCGCGACGTCGTCGCCGCGCTGCGCGAGATGCCGGCCGGCACGCTCTTCGCACCGCGGCTGGTGATGGAGACGACGCTCCTCCAGCTCGCGATCTTCGTGCTGGACGCGGGCACGCTCCATCTCTGCCTGCGCGCCGTCGGCAGCCCCGCGCCCGCGCCGATCGCGTTCGCGAGCTTCATCGTCGCGTCGGTGGTGAGCTCGCTCTCGTGGATGCCCGGCGGGCTCGGCGCCTTCGAGGGCAGCTCCGTGGCGCTCCTCCACCTGCAGGGTGTCCCGATCGAGGGCGCGCTCGCCGCGACGCTGCTCCTGCGCGGCATGACGTTCTGGCTGCCGATGATCCCCGGCTTCGGCGTCGCGCGGCGCGAGGCCGCCGGCGCGCGCGAGGAGGCTCGATGACCGCGACGCGAGGGCGTGCCGACGAGATCGCGAGCGCGCCGCAGGACGAGCTGCTCGCGCGGCTCGGCAGCTCGCAGGACGGCCTCGCGGACGCGGAGGCCGCTCGCCGGCTCCAGCAGCAAGGACCGAACGAGGTCACCGCCACCCCGATGCGAGCCCGCGTGTTCGAGCTCGTTCGTGGAACCGTGAATCCGCTCGTCCTGATCCTGCTCGTCGCGGGCGGCGCGTCGGCCTTCCTCGGCGACCGCACGAGCGCCGCGATCATCTTCGCGATCGTCGGACTCAGCGCCGCGCTGAATCTGTGGCAGACGCTTCGCTCCAGCCGCGCCGTGGAGAAGCTGCGCGCGCAGATCGCGCCGACCGCGGCCGTCCGCCGCAGCGGCGCGTGGAAGGACGTGCCGCGACGCGAGCTGGTGGAAGGCGACGTGATCGGCCTGTGCGCCGGCGACCTCGTGCCCGCCGACGTGCGCCTGCTCGAGTCGGTGGATGTCCACGTGCAGCAGGCCGCGCTGACGGGGGAGTCGCTGCCCGTCGACAAGCACCCAGAGCCAGGAAGCCTCGCGACGTCGGGTCCCGATTCGCCCGCGTTGCTCTTCCTCGGCACCTCGATCGTCAGCGGCACAGGCAACGCGGTCGTGTTCGCGAGCGGACCGCGCACCGCGTTCGGCGACATCGTCGCGCGGTTGGCGGCGCGCCCGGAGGAGACGGAGTTCGAGCGCGGCACGCGCCGCTTCGGGCTCTTGATCCTCGAGACCGTGATCTTCCTCGTGCTCTTCATCCTGGTGGTGAATCTCAGTGTCGGCCGGGACGCGATGCAGTCGCTGCTCTTCTCCGTCGCGCTGGCCGTCGGGCTCACGCCGGAATTTTTGCCGATGATCACGACCGTCACGCTCGCGCAGGGCGCGCTCGCGATGGCGCGCGAGCGCGTGATCGTGAAGCACCTCTCGGCGATCCAGAACCTCGGCAGCATCGACATCCTGTGCAGCGACAAGACGGGGACCTTGACGGCCGGCGCGCTGTCGCTCGAGAGCGCGCTCGATCCGCTCGGCAAGCCGTCGGAGCGGAGCCTCTACCTCGCGCAGCTGAACAGCCGCTTCGAGACCGGCATCCGCAGCCCGCTCGACGCGGCGATCCTCGCGGCACCGGCGCCTGGCGCGGACGAGTTCCGCAAGACCGACGAGATCCCCTTCGACTTCGAGCGGCGACGCCTTTCGGTGGTGCTCGAAGGGCGCGGCGAGCTGCTGCTCGTGACGAAGGGCGCGCCCGAGAGCGTGCTCGAGGTCTGCACGACCCACGAGCTGGGCGGCGAGGTGCATCCGCTCGATGCCGACGCTTCTGCGCGTTGCCTCGAGAGCTTCCGCCGGCTCGGCGAGCAGGGCCTGCGCGTGATCGCCGTCGCCTGGAAGCGCGTCTCGAAGCCGGCCGGCTACGGGCGCGCTGACGAGCGCGACCTCACGCTCGCCGGCTTCCTCAGCTTCGCCGATCCGCCGCAGGAAGGCGCCGCCGAGTCGCTCGCCGCCCTCGGGCGCGACGGCGTACGGGTCAAGATCCTCACCGGCGACAACGAGCTCGTGGCGCGACACGTGTGCAGCCAGGTGGGCATCGACGTCGGACGCGTGGTGCAGGGCGACGAGGTCGAGCGCATGGACGACCCCGCGCTCGCGCAGGTCGCGGAGGAGACCGAGGTCTTCGCCCGCGTGTCGCCGGCGCAGAAGCACCGGATCCTGCGCGCGCTGCACTCGCGCGGCCACGTGGTCGGCTATCTAGGCGACGGCATCAATGACGCGCCGTCGCTCCACGCGGCGGACGTCGGCATCTCGGTCGCGGGCGCCGTCGACATCGCGCGCGAGGCCTCCGACATCATCCTGCTCGAGCGCAACCTCGACGCGCTCCACGCGGGCATCCTCGCCGGGCGTCGCTCGTTCGGAAACGTGCTCAAGTACCTGCTGATGGGCACGAGCTCGAACTTCGGGAACATGTTCAGCATGGCCGGCGCGGCGATCTTCTTGCCGTTCCTGCCGATGCTCCCGACGCAGATCCTGCTCAACAACTTCCTCTACGACTTCGCGCAGATCACGATTCCGACCGACCGCGTCGACGAGAGCTACGTGCGCCGCCCGCAGCGCTGGAACATCGGCCTCATCCGGGGCTTCATGCTGATCATCGGACCGGTCAGCTCGCTCTACGACTTCCTGACCTTCTTCGTGCTGCTGCGCGTGTTCCACTTCGGCGAGGTGCGCTTCCATACGGGCTGGTTCCTCGAGTCGCTCGCGACGCAGACGCTGGTCCTCTTCGTGATCCGCACGATCGGACGGCCGTGGCAGAACCTCCCTAGCCTGCCGCTGTGCGTCACCACGCTGCTCGTGGTGGCGATCGGCGCCGCGCTTCCCTACACGCGCCTGGCGGCGCCGCTCGGCCTCGAGCCGCTGCCCGCGGCGTACGCGCTCTTCCTGGTCGGAGTCGTCGCGACCTATCTCGCGATCGTCGAGGTCGTGAAGCGGCGCGTGATGGGCCGCCTGGTGACGAACTGACGCTCGCTAGTCGCGCACGGCGACACCGCGGTACATCTGCGCCAGCACGCTCGGCCCGCGGTAGCGGAAGCGCTCGAGCGAGGCGAGCGAGAAGCCGGCCTGCTCGACCAGCCGGTCCACCCGGCGGTTGATGTTGCAGCCGTCCATCACGCGCCTCCAGATCGGGTTCAGCCGGTCCTGCCAGCGCGCGGTGCTCTCGCGCTCGCTGCGCCCGTGCTCGATGAAGACGTAGCGGCCGCCGGGCCGGAGCACGCGGCGCATCTCGGCGAGCGCCGCGTCCGGCTCGGGGATGGAGCAGAGCGTGAACGTCGTGACGACGCAGTCGAAGCGCCCGCTGTCGAAGGGCAGCTCGCGGTCGGCGCGCAGCACCGCGCGCTCGACCGGGAAGGGCGCGCGCGCGATGCGCGCGTCGATCGGCGCGACGCCCTCGGTGGACATCGGGTCGACGCCGGTCACGCGCGCGACGCCCGACGTGTAGTGCTCGAGGTTGCGCGCGGTGCCGAAGCCCACCTCGAGCACGTCCCCGCCGGCTTCGCCGACCGTCTCCGGCCGCAGCTCGTCCATGAAGCGCATCGCGAAATCCTGGATGCGCGGCTTGAGCAGCTCTCGCAGTCCCATGGCCCGACCTCCTGCGCTGCCGACGAGCATACGCCCGCGGCGCGCGTGGTAGCATGCGACCTCTCTTGGAGGTCTCGCCGTGATGCTTTCGCAGAAGACCGTGGTCGTCACGGGCGTCGGCCCGGGACTCGGGTCGGAGATCGCGCGCGCGTCGCTGCGCGAGGGCGCGAACGTCGTGCTGGCCGCGCGCACCGCGGCGAAGCTCGAGCAGATCGCCAAGGACCTCGACCCGTCGGGCCGGCGCGTCGCCGCGATCCCGGCCGACATCGGCGACGACGCGAGCTGCGCGCACCTCGTGGCCGAGAGCGAGAAGCGCTTCTCGCGCATCGACGCGCTGGTGCAGGTGGCGGCGCTCGACGCGGTCTTCGGCACGCTCGAGCAGGGCTCGTTCGACGACTGGCGCCGCGCGTACGACGTCAACGTCGTCGGCTCCGCGCGCATCGCGCGCGCGGTCGCCGCCTCGATGGCGAAGACGGGCGGCGGCTCGATCGTGCTGATCGGCACGCAGGCCGCGTTCCTGCCGTCGACCCCGCAGATCGCCTATGGAGCGTCGAAGGGCGCGCTCAAGACGGCGATGTACTACATGGCGAAGGAGCTCGGCCCGAAGAAGATCCGGGTCAACACGGTGGTGCCGACCTGGATGTGGGGTCCGCCGGTCGAGGCCTACGTGAAGATGATGGCGAAGCAGCGCGGCGTGTCGCAGGAGGTGGTGATCGGGGAGATCACCGCGCGCATGCCGCTCGGCGAGATCCCGTCGGACGGCGACGTCGCCGAGGCGGTCGTCTTCTTCTGCTCGGACCGCGCGCGCATGATCAGCGGTCAGTACCTGATGGTGAATGCTGCGGAGCTGATGACGTAGGGACCGACGGGCTCCGAGGGGCGAGGCAGAGGTCCCCTGCGGCGGCCATCTGTTCCTCCTCGGGGACCTCTGCCTCGCCCCTCGATGGCTTCTCGGGGAATCGAAGCCATGCTACAGCCACGGCTCGATGCGCTGTTGCGCGGGCGTGCCGGGCCGGGTGATGTCCGTGCTGAACTGCTCCTCGGCGAAGGGGCCGGCGGCGCGCGCGGGCGCGATGCCGATCCACAGGAACGGCAGGCCGACGAAGAGCAGGCCGAGGCCGACCAGCCACACCATCAGGTGACGCCAGGTTCCCTCCTCGGTCGCCTGGGCCAGCAGGTGCGTCCCGAGTGCCGCGAGGACCACGGCCGAGACGGCGAAGAGGTCCCAGTCGAAGGGGCCCCAGATCGGGCGCAGCACCAGCGGGTAGATCGCGAGCGGAGCGGCCGCGGCCGTCAGGAAGCGCGCGGTCGGTGTCGCGAGGAGCCGGCGCGGGCTCTGCAGCGCGAGCGCGAAGAGAAACGGCACGCTGCCCGGCACCAGCAGGTGGGCGGCGTTCACCAGGTACTTCCACTGCGCGCGACTCATGAATGCGTAGTCGGTGACGGCCGTCGGCGACTCGCCGAAGGCTCGCACCCAGAGACGCGGCGACCAGCTGCCCTGATCGCCCCACAAGGTGCGCACGACCTCGCGCTGGAAGTCCGCGAGCCCGCCGGGTCCCGGGCCGAGCTGCCAGCCGAGGAAGAGCAGGGACGGCAGCGCCGCGAGCGCGAGCAGGGCGGCGAGCTCGCGCAGGCGGGGCGCGCGTGAATCGAGGAAGCGCAAGACGAAGAGGCTCGGCAGCAGCAGCGACGCCGAGGCGTGCATCCAGATCGCGAGCCCGAGCGCGAGACACGCCGCCGCGAAGGAGCCGCGACCCTCGAGATGCGCGAGCGCGGCATCGAGATACAGCGCCAGCGCGGCCAGCGCGAAGACATACACCTCGACGTGGCCGGCGAGGATGCGGAGCACGCCGCCGCAGAGGATCAGCGCCAGCGCCGCGCCCGCGCGGCCGGGGGCGAAGCGCGACGCGGCGCGGTAGAGCGCCAGCACGGCCAGCGCTCCGGTCACGCAGATGAGGGCCTGCACCAGTGCCACCACCTGCTCGTGCTCGAGCGCGGCCTTCCGCGCGAGCCGCACCACGGAGCCCATCAGAAAGGAGCTCCCCATCTCCTTCAGGTGGAAGGGGCGCCCGAGACCCGTCTCGAAGAGCAGGATCTCCGAGTCGCCGTAGAGGCGTCGCTCGCGCAGCGCTGCGAAGAGCAGCGCGAGCGCGGCGAAGGCCGCGAGCCGACCCGCCGCGCCGGGTAGCGCCGGCACCCGCGCGCGCAGCCAATCGCACGCCCTCGCGACGGCATCGCGCACGCGGCCCGCGCACAGCGCGAGCGATGCGGTGCCGAGCAGCCATGCGGCCCACGGCGGCAGGTATTGCCAGAGGTCGAACGCCCAGGCGTGTCGCACGCCGGGCGCGAGCCCGAATTCGAGCGAGGCCAGCGCGAGCCAGGTCGCGGCGGCCGCCACCGAGATGCGACGGACTGCCCTTGCGCTCAATGGACGGGCAGGGCCGCGCGCGCGGCCTCGACGCGCCGCTCGACCTCCTCCGCGCCGAGCCCGTCGAAGCCTCGCAGGAAGGGGACCACCGGCTGCTTGTAGCCCGCGAGGTGCCGGACCTTCTCGACGAAGGCGGCCCATGCGACGTCGTGGAACGCGCCGGGCTCCATCTGCTGGATCAGCCAGCCATTCGTGTTGTAGTTGGCGATCCCGAAGTACGACTCCTTCGAGCGCGGGACGCTGAAGTCGAGCCGCGTGTGGTCGTCCACGACCAGCGGCGCGTCCCGCCACATCTTTGCCAGCTGCTCGCCGCTGCCGACGAAGAGGGACAGGAAGTCGTAGGCGTCGCGGATCGGGATCGAAGCGAGGTCGCTGCGGACGGCGGGGTCGGCGAAGCGCGCCTCGAGCAGGCCGACGTCGGGCGCGTGGGGACGCACGCTGCCGTTGATCACCCAGGAGAACATCGCGGGCCCATGCCACACGGACACGTAGGGGAAGACGTCCTGGATGGTCCGCACCAGCATCCACAGCGCATCCTCGGGCGTCATCACGTTGTTCACCCAGATGCTGAAGAGGCCGCCCTCCGCGAGGTGGTCGCGCGCGAGCTGGTAGAACTCGCGCGTGTAGAGATTCACGACGCCGGCCGTGTGGAGCTCGGGCGGGTCGAGCCGGATCACGTCGTAGCGATCGCGGCTCGTGGTGAGGAAGTTGCGCCCGTCTTCGATCACGAGGCGGACCCGCGGATCGGCGAGCACGTCGCGGTTCGTCTCGCGGAAGTACGGGGCCGCCGCGATCACGCCCGGCGAGAGCTCGACGCAGGTGATGCTCTCGACGGGATATTGCGCCACGGACGAGAGCGTGTGACCGACGCCGAACCCGATCTGCAGCACGCGCCGCGGATCGGGGTGGAGGAGCATCGGGATGTGCGCGTAGGCGCGGTCCTCGCGCAAGGTGATCGTGCCGGCGGTGCCGCGCCCGTCGGCGTAGCGGATCATGCGCGAGCCGTCCTCGGCCTGAGTCACCATCACGGTGTCGGTGACCTCCTCGCGGTAGAGCAGCAGGGTCCCGAAGCGCTGCTCGAAGATCTGCTCGAAGACGCGAGGAGGGATCCACAGGAAGGCGACGACGGCCGACGCCGCGGCGAGCGCGGCGAGCGGCAGCGACGTGCGCCGCGGCGCGCCCGAGAGCGCGAGCGCGGCGGCGAGCGCGAGGTTCACGAGCACGAGCGCGAGGAAGGCGCCCCGCACGCCGAGAGCCGGGAGCGCGACGAAGCCGACGAGCGAGGAGCCGGCGATCGAGCCGAGCGTGTTGGCGAAGTAGGCGACCCCGATGCGGCGACCGACGACGTCGAGCGAATCGACCACCGCGCGCGCGACGAAGGGAAACATCGCGCCGAGCAGCAAGGTGGAGAGCAGCATGGTGAGCGCGGCCTCGCTGAAGATCAGCGCGATCACGTGCGACCACGAGGCGAGCCCGCCGATTCGCTCGGCGAGCGCGGGGACGAGGTGCTCGAAGGAGCGGTAGATGCGGAGCGCCGCGACGACGCTCGCGCCGAGCGCGAGCTGCACTCCGGCGATTCCGAGCAGCGGCAGCCGCACTCGATCCGCGAAGCGCGCCGAGATCGCGCTGCCGAGGCTGATGCCGGTCAGGAAGATGGCCAGCATCGCCGTGTAGGCGTAGGTGGAGTTGTGCGTGAAGTGGACCAGCGCGCGGCTCCACAGCACCTCGTATCCCATGGCGGTGAAGCCCGAGACGCCGAAGGCGAGCACGGCGAGCCGCGCCGGTGCGGAGAGCGGCGTGTCGACGCCTGGCGCGCGCGGCGAGGGATCTCGCGCGAAGCGGCGGCTCAGCGCGAACGCGCTCGCGCCGACCGCGATGTTCGTTCCCGCGGCGAGCGCGCTCGTGCTGCGCAGTCCGAGCTGCGGCACGAAGACGAAGCCGGCGAGGACGCAGCCGACCACGGCTCCCGCCGTGTTGAGCGCGTAGAGGAGCCCGGTGCGGCTGCCGACCTGATCGAGCCGGTCGACCACGGCGCGCGAGAGCAGCGGCAAGGTGACGCCCATCAGAGTCGCGGGCACGAGCAGGATCGCGAAGGCCAGCAGGAAGCGGCCCGCGAAGAAGGTCGGACCGTCGCCGCCGACCGTGTCGTGCAGCCACAGGAAGGCCGGGCCCATGCCGAAGAGCAGCGGCGGGACGGCGAGGCCGCAGGCGGCGATGCCGAGCTCCGCCGCTCCGAAGGCGCGCAGCGGATGGCGCACGCGGTCGGCGATGCGCGACCCGAGCCCCGCGCCGACGGCGAGCCCCGCCATGAACGCGCACAGCACCGTCGTCAGCGCGTAGACCGTGATCGAGAGCGTGAGGCTCAGGATGCGGATCCACACGACCTCGTAGACGAGGGCGCAGGCGCCCGACGCGAAGAAGAGCGCGAACAGCAGCGGGCGCATCGGGGCGCGAGATTACCAGTGCGCGAGCGCGGCGCGCGCCTCGACGTGACCCGGATCGAGCCGCAGCAGCGACTCCGCGCTCGCGCGCACACATTCGGCGCGCCGCGCCAGGGTGCACGCGAACATCCGCATCTCCTCCTCGCGCACGCGCAGGATCGGGTCCGCCGCGAGCACGGCCTCGGGCTCGGGGAGCTCGGCCCACGGCTCGCGCCAGCGATCCGCCGCGACGGGGATTCCGTCCCGCCGCAGCTCTTCCGCGATCGCCCGCGCGATCCGCTGGTGCGCCCGCAGATTCGGGTGCACCCAGTCGAGGAAGAGGTCGTCGCCGACGAGCCCGGCCCCGCTCTCCGCCTCGAGCACGGCCTCGACGTCGACCGGCGCCGAGTGCGCGCGCGCGACTCGGCGGATCACGTCGTTGAAGTACGTGGGCGCGCCGTGCGGCACGCGATCGAGGTCGCTCGCGCGCCGGTACTCCTCGCGCGCCGACGCGCGCTCTCCCTGCGCGCGATGGCAGGATGCCCGCTCGAAGTGCAGCGCGGCGAAGTCCGCATCGATCGTCTGCGCCTGCGAGAAGGCTTCCTGCGCTGCGCGGCAGTCGCCCCGTTCGCGCGCGCGGCGGCCGCTCTCGTCGAGCTCCTCGAAGCGACGCAGATCGGAGTCGGAGAGATCGGCGCGGTGCGTCGACGCGCCGGGCGGCCAGTCGGAGAAGTTCTGCGAGAGGGTGAGGAGCACGATCTGCGCGCCGGCCGCTTGCACGACATCGGCCATCGCGTTCAGGTTGAACTCGTAGAGCAGGTCGCGGTAGGCGAGATCGCGCGCCGTCGGGTAGCTGGCACCGCCAGCCCGCTCCTGGAGCACCGCGAACATCTCGAGCGAGTTCTCGTTCGCGTCCTTGTAGAGGGTCTGAGCGCCCTCGGAGGTCCGCTCGCCCCGCCGGAAGAGGGGCGACAGCACGCGGTACAGGCGCGTGTCGACGGCCCACTGCCAGAGCCGGAAGAGGCGCGGGTCCATGTCGATCAGGTGGGCGTAGTACTGGCGCTCCGCCGACTCGTTGTGGCCCATGTAGACGATCACGAGATCGGGCGAGTAGCCGGTGATCTCGCGAACGACGGGCAGGAGCCGGCGGCTCGCATATCCCGAGAGCGCGGCGTTCACGACCTCGACGTGCCGGTCCGGCAGGGCCGCCTCGAGGAGTTTGCGCAGCCAGGCCGAGAACGCGTAGCGCGGCGGATACGGCGTGCCCGCGGCCGACGACTCGCCGACCACGAAGACCCGGAACGAGCCCGGCAGCTTGTCGGCGCGGAACTCGCGTCCGTCCTCGGGTGACACCTCGGTGTAGCGGCCGGTCAGCCGCGCGGCACGATGCGCCAGGTGTCGGCGTCCACGCGCTCGAACATCGGCAAGGTCGTGCCGAATCCGGAGAAGGGGTCGTGGCGCGGTGTGCCGGCGGCGACGCCGAGGAGTCGAAGCGAGAGCTCGGCCAGCACGAGCAGCGACGCGGCCAGGAGCACGCCGATCGCAATCGCGCCGAGTCGGGCGAACATCCCGTCGCGCGCTCAGGACTCCGCGCGCAGGTCCGACTCGCTGCCGTAGGGCCGCGTGATGATCTCGAGCATGTGCCCGTCGGGGTCCTCGAAGTAGACGCCGCGTCCGCCGAAGTGATGGTTGATCTCGCCCGGCCGCCTGCGCGCGGGGTCGGCCCAGATCGAGAGCCCGCGATCGCGGATGCGCGCGAAGATCGAGTCGAACTCGTCCTCGCCGACGAGGAAGGCGTAGTGCTGCCGCGCGACGTTCGCGCCCGTCTCGTAGTAGTCCATCGAGACGCCGTTGGCGAGGTCGACGACGAGGAAGTGGGCGAAGCGCCGCGGCGTGGGCAGGCCGAGGATCTCCGCCAGGAAGCCCGCCGACGTCTTTTGATCGCGGCACCAGACGATCGTGTGGTTGAGCTGCGCCGCCACTCGTCGAGTCTAGTGAGTCGGGCCGGGGCGGGCTACGACGCCGGTCGCCCGAGAATGTGCGAATCGTGACACGGACGTATCGCAGGAAGATGCCGACTCGGCTCCGGACTGTGGTGCCCGTCGCGTGCCTCGCACTTCCTTTGCGAATCGATCCTGCGTACGATGCTCCGACGCGAAGCGCGGGGCGATAGCCCGCGCCGTGATTCGCGCGTCGTCAACGGTCGATTCAAGCCGAGTACCGCGAGCGCCGGCTCTCGGCCCGAGGTCCCGATGCGCGCGCGAGTAGTGTGGTCCCTGCCCGTCGTGATTCTGTGTGGAGCTCTGTTCTCGGCCAGCGTGAGTCCCGATCGCATCGCTCCCCGGACCCCCAGCGCACCGGCTGCGCCCGACACCGGCTGGCTGGCGCGGGCAGAGCAGCAGATCGCCGAGCGCGAATACCACGCGAGCGACAACGGCTCGGGTCTCCAGGCGCCGAATCGCGCGCACGACCTGCGCACGTACTTCGAGAAGAGCGGGATCCGGGTGCACGACCGCACGGCGGGGGGCAGCCCCGAGCTGCTGAGCCTGTCGCTCGCTCGTGTGGGCCGCGGCGCGACGCTCGCTGCGGTGGCGCCGGGCGAAGAGGTCGTGGTGCACGAGAACCGCATCGAGATCCGCCGCCCGGGCCTGGTCGAGTGGTACGTGAACTCGCCGGCGGGTCTCGAGGAGGGCTTCACGCTCGCCGAACGACCGTCGGGCGACGGATCGCTGGTGATGGAGGTCGCAGTTGCCGATGCGCGGGCTTCGCTGCGCGGCGACGCGATCGAATTCGAGACGAACACGCAGCGCAAGCTCCGCTACGGCGCGCTCCAGGTGGCGGACGCGGCGGGACACGCCGTTCAGGCGCGTCTCGAGATCCCGGACGCGCAGCGGCTGCGGATCGTCGTCGACGACGCGGGTGCGACCTATCCCCTCGCGATCGATCCGCTGCTGACGGAGACGGCGGATACCCAGCTCGAGTCGAACCAGGCGAATGCGAATCTCGGCTACAGCGTGGCCAGTGCGGGGGACGTGAACGGCGACGGCTACGCCGACGTGATCGTGGGCGCCGATGCGTACGACGCGGGACAGACGGACGAGGGGGCGGCGTTCGTGTTCCTGGGCAGCGCGTCGGGAATCGCCAGCGGCAATCCGGCTACGTCGGCGACGGTGCTCCAGTCGAACCAGACGAGCGCTTTCTTCGGGAGCAGCGTGGCGGGCGCAGGAGACGTGAATGGCGACGGCTACGCCGATGTGATCGTGGGCGCGTCCTTCTACAGCGCCGGTCAGACGGGCGAGGGGGCGGCGTTCGTGTTCCTGGGCAGCGCGTCGGGGATCGCGAGCGGCAGCCCCGCGACGGCGTCCGCCCAGCTCGAGTCGAACCAGATGAGCGCGAGCTTCGGCTACAGCGTCGCCAGTGCGGGGGACGTGAACGGGGACGGCTACGCCGACGTCATCGTGGGCGCGCCGGGATACGACGCGGGGCAGACCGACGAGGGAGCGGCATTTGTGTTCCTCGGCAGTGCATCGGGGATTGCGAGCGGGAATCCGGCGACGGCGGCGACGCAGCTCGAGTCGAACCAGGCGAGCGCCTTTTTTGGCAGCAGCGTTGCGGGGGCCGGCGACGTGAACGGGGACGGCTATGCAGACGTGATCGTGGGCGCGAGCCACTACGACAACGGGCAGCTCGACGAGGGGGCGGCATTCGTGTTCCTCGGGAGTGCGTCGGGGATCGCGAGCGGGAATCCGGCGACGGCGGCGACGCAGCTCGAGTCGAACCAGGCGAGCGCCTTCCTCGGCCAGAGCGTGGCCGGCGCGGGGGACGTGAACGGCGACGGCTACGCCGACGTGATCGTCGGCGCCTATCGATTCGACGCGGGCGAGACGGACGAGGGCGCGGCCTTCGTGTTTCTGGGCAGCGCTTCCGGAGTCGCGAGCGGCAATCCGTCGACGGCGGCGGCGGAGCTCCAGTCGAACCAGGCCAACGCGCAGATGGGATACAGCGTCGCGGGCGCGGGAGACGTGAACGGAGACGGCTACGCCGATGTGATCGTGGGCGCACCGACCTTCGACGCGGGCGAGACGGACGAGGGCGCGGCATTCGTGTTCCTCGGGAGCGCGTCGGGGATTGCGAGCGGCAATCCAACGACGGCGGCGGCAGAGCTCCAGTCGAACCAGGCCGGCGCGCAGCTCGGTGGGAGCGTGGCGGGGGCCGGCGACGTGAACGGCGACGGCTACGCCGACGTGATCGCGGGTGCGCAGTTCTACAGCGCGGGTCAGACGGGCGAGGGGGCGGCGTTCGTGTATCTCGGAGGCGCGTCGGGAATCGTCGACGGCAATCCCACGACGGCGTCGGCGCAGCTCGAGTCGAACCAGGCCGGCGCGCAGCTCGGCTGGAGCGTGGCGGGCGCGGGGGATGTGAACGGGGACGGCTACGCCGATGTGATCGTGGGCGCGCAGTACTACGACGCGGGTGAGACGGACGAGGGCGCGGCGTTCGTGTTCCTGGGCAGTGCGTCGGGGATCGCAAACGGCAATCCGGCGACGGCGTCGGCGGTGCTCCAGTCGAACCAGGCGAACTCGGGGTTCGGGAGTAGCGTGGCCGGTGCAGGGGACGTGAACGGCGACGGCTACGCCGACGTGATCGTCGGCGCCCCTGCATACGACGCGGGCGAGACGGACGAAGGCGCGGCGTTCGTGTTCCTCGGCAGTGCGTCGGGGATTGCGAGCGGCAATCCCGCCACGGCGTCGGCGGTTCTCGAGTCGAACCAGGAGAGCGCAGCCTTCGGGAGTAGCGTGGCTGGCGCCGGCGACGTGAACGGTGATGGCTATGCCGACGTGATCGTGGGCGCACAGTACTACGACTCTTTCGAGGGAGCGGCGTTCGTGTTCATGGGGAGTCCTCCCGGAATTGCGAGCGGTAATCCCTCGACCGCCGCGACGCGGCTCGTGTCGAGCCAGACGGGCGCGGCGCTGGGCGCGAGCGTGGCGGGCGCGGGGGACGTGAACGGCGACGGCTATGCCGACGTGATCGTGGGCGCCGTCTACTACGACTCCGGTCAGACGGACGAGGGGGCGGCGTTCGTGTTCCTCGGTAGTCCGTCGGGGATCGCAAGCGGCGATCCCACGACGGCCGCGGCTCAGCTCGAGTCGGACCAGGCGGGCGCTCGGTTCGGCGCCAGCGTGGCGGGGGCGGGAGACGTCAACGGAGATGGCTACGCCGATGTGATCGTGGGCGCGTTCTTGTACGACGCGGGCGAGACGGACGAGGGGGCGGCGTTCGTGTTCCTCGGGAGCGCCTCGGGGATCGCGAGTGGGAATCCGGCGACAGCGGCCGCGCAGCTCGAATCGAACCAGGCCGGCGCGGAGATGGGCTGGAGCGTCGCGGGCGCGGGGGACGTGAACGGGGACGGCTACGCGGACGTGATCGTCGGGGCGCCGACGTACGACGCCGGTCAGACGGACGAGGGTGCGGCGTTCGTATTCCTCGGTAGTGCGTCGGGAATCGCGAGCGGCAACCCCGTCACCGCGTCGGCGCAGCTCGAGTCGAACGCGGTGGCCGGCCGGCTCGGTAGCGGTGTGGCGGGCGCGGGCGACGTGAACGGAGACGGCTATGCCGATGTGATCGTGGGCTCGCCGTACTTCGCCGCGGGCCAGGCGCAGGAAGGGGCGGCGTTCGTGTACCTCGGCAACGCGAAGGGGCGTCCGGTGCTCGCGCGTCAACGACGCGGCGATGGCAGCGGCACGCCCGTGCAGCCTTGGGGCCTCGCGTACTCGACCAGCGGATTCGCCGCGGAGCTTCGCGCCACTCACCCGGCGGGTCGCGGCCGTGTGAAGGCCGAGTTCCAGGCGTGCCCGCCGGGCGTCGCATTCGGCAACGCGAGCTGCACGAGTGAGACGACACCGACCTGGGTGACCGTCGACGGCACGGCTCCGGAAGTGTTGATCTCGCAAACGTTCTCGGGCCTCGCGAATCACACGCTCTACCGCTGGCGCGCGCGCGTGCTGCTCGCGAACGCGACGGGGACGATTCCGGCGAAGCCGGAGCACGGCCCGTGGCGGCGGCTCGGCGCGCAGTCGGTGGAAGCGGACGTGCGCGTGGTGCCGGAGCCCGGGATGCTGCTCTCGCTCGGCAGCGGCGCCGCGCTGCTCGCAGCGCTCGCGCGCCGGCGGCGACCGTCGCCGCGCGCCGCGACCGGCAGTAGCTAGGCCGCCACGATGTTAAGCCCGTCGGTGCGTGCGCGTCCCACGATCTCCAGCTCGTGCTCCGCGTCGGACGTGGTCTCGTGCTCGTACTGGAGGATGTCGAGCGCGTGGAAGCGCATGCGCTGGCGCTCCGACAGGAGCCCCAGGCTCTTCACGTTCGGCACGATCTTCGAGAAGAGACGATGGCGGAACTGGCGCGAGAGGCCCGACTGCTCCGCGTGCGCGATGCACTCGTCGGCGTCGAGGCCGAGCCGCTCCCAGACCTCGCGGCTCTGGATGCGGTCGCGCATCAGCACGCAGGCCTCGTACACGAAGTCCTCGCGCTCGTCCTTCTGCGCCTGCGGCAGGTCCTGGCAGAACTCGCGCAGCGAGAGGACCCCGAAGGCGACGTGGCGCGATTCGTCCTCCATCACGGCGGCGGTGAGATCGCGCAGCAGCGGATTGGTCGTGGTGTCGCGCAGGGTGCCGAAGGCCGCGAGTGCGAGGCCCTCCACGATCACCTGCATGCCGAGGAACTTGATGTCCCAGCGCGAGTCCTCGAGGATCTGATCGAGGAGCTTCTTCAGCTCCGCATTCACCTCGTACTCGTTGCCGAGCTTCTCCAGGATGAAGCGCCGGTACACCTCGACGTGACGCGCCTCGTCCATCACCTGGGTCGCGCCGTAAATCTTGGCCTCGTACCAGGGCACGCTGTCGACGATCTGCGCGGTCGCGAGCAACGCGCCCTGCTCGCCGTGCAGGAACTGGCAGAGTTGCCAGGTGATCGCCTCGTGGCGCAGCCGCTCGATCTGCCTCGGGCCGAGGCGCTGCCAGATCTCGGTGCCGTAGATGCCGATCGCGGCGTCGGGCAGCAGGCCCTTCTCGGGGTCGACGTCCTGCGACCAGTCGAGGCGCGCGCTGCCGTTCCACTGGTCGCGCTTCGCGTTCTCGTAGAGGCGCTCGAGCCGCTGACGCGAGCTCGCGTACTCCCAGTTGTAGGAGAGGCTCTGCGGCACCTCGACGTGCTCGACGGGGGCGGGCGGATGGAAGCGCGGCATGGCGGTCATGATCGGGTCTCCTTGCGTCTGGGGCGAGCGGGCGCCGCCGCTCCGAGGTACGCGAGGTAGGCCCGCGTCAGCTCGGCGGCGAGGTCGTCATCGGAGAGGCGAACCGCGCCCGAGCGCAGCTCGCCGAATAGCATCACGGAGTCGAGCGTCGAGAAGACGAGCGTCAGCCCGAAGGCGGCCGCCTTCCCCGGATCCTGGTGCGCGATCTCCGCGCGGCGCGCGAGCAGCAGCGCCGACAGGCGCTCGCTCACGTAGTGCGAGAGCCGATCGCGGCGCGCCTGGAAGTCGGCGTCGCTGTGGTTGCGGATCACGAACGCGCGGATCAGGCCGCGCTGGTCGCGATAGATCGACACCAGAAAGCGTACGACGGCCGCCAGGATCTCGGGGATGCGCGCGCCTTCCCAGCGCGTCGGCACGAGCGCGGCGTCGGCGGTCGCGATCGCCTGCTCGTAGTAGCGGTCGTAGAGCGCGTGGAGCAGCGCGTCCTTGTCGGGGAAGCGCGCGTAGAAGGCGCCGACCGACGAGCCCGCGCGCCGCGCGACCTCGGCGACGCCGGTGTCCTCGAAGCCCTTCTCGCTGACGAGGTGCTCCGCGGCGTCGAGCAGTCGCTCGAGCGTCTCCTGGCTGCGCGCCTGCTGCGGCGGTCGGATCCAGCGGAGGTCGGAGCCGGGCGTCATCGGGGTCCCGTCGAATTAGAACAAGTGTTCTGGTTCTGTTTTGTAGCCGACGTGCCGCGGCGCCGTCAACCCGTCGCGCATACAGAGAAGATGGGAGCCCCGAGGGGAAGCGGAAGCCGAGGATCTGGCGCCTTCAGGCGCCTCCGCCGTGCACGTTGATCTTCTCGCCGGTCACGTAGCTGTTGCGCTCGGAGACCAGGAAACGGACCACGTTCGCGACGTCGTCGGGCTGGCAGACGCGCCCGAACGGCATCGCGCGATCGAGCGTGCGGATGTCCTCCACGCCCTGCGTCGCGCGCACGAGCCGGCGGCCCATCTCGGTCTCGACGAGCCCCGGCGCGACCACGTTCACGCGGATGCCGCGGTGACGCACTTCCTTGGCGAGCGTGAAGGCGAGCGCCTCCATCGCGGCCTTGCCCATGTTGTACGGCGCGCCGCCGGCCGCGTGGTGGAGCGTCGCGACGCTCGAGATCATCACGATGTCGCCGCGGCCCTTCGCCTTCATCGCCGGCAGCACCAGCCGACACAGGAACGCCGGGCCGAGCGCGTGCACGCGCACGACGCGCTCGAGCTCCGCCGGGTCGGTCTTCTCGACCGTATGGCCGCGGCTCGCGATGCCGGCGTTGTTGACGAGAATGTCGATCGCGCCGAGCTCGGTGCTCGCCGCCTCGACCATCGCGCGGTCGGCGTCGAGATCGTCGACCGAGGCGCGGTATGCGCGCGCGCGGCGCCCGAGCGCCTCGATCTCCGCGATCGTCTGCTTCGCGGCGCCCTCGTCGCGCGCGTAGTTCACGGCGACGTCGGCGCCGTCCTCCGCGAGCGCGATGGCGATCGCGCGGCCGATGCCACGGCCTCCGCCGGTGACGAGCGCGACGCGGCCCGCGAGCGACATGGCGCCATCCTACCCCAGAGCCGGATAGAATCGGCGCCTCGCGGGAGACAGGCTCGAGTGGCCGAGAAGCGCTTCGACAGCGTGTTCCGACCGGGACTCTTCGATGGAAAGGTCGTGCTCGTCACCGGTGGCGGCACGGGCATCGGGCGCTGCACCTCGCACGAGCTCGCCGCGCTCGGCGCGCAGGTCGTCGTCGCGGCGCGCCGGCGCGAGCCGCTCGAGCGGACCGCCGCGGAGATCGCCGAGGCCGGCGGCCGCTGCGACGTCGCCGAGCTGAACGTGCGCGACGAGTCCGCGGTCGAGCGGGTGGTCGCGGGCATCGTCGATGAGCACGGCCGCCTCGACGGCGTGGTCCACAACGCGGGCGGGCAGTTCGTCGCGCCGGTCTCGAAGATGACGCCGAACGGCTGGCGCACCGTGATCGACCTCAACTTGAATTCGACCTTCCTCGTGCTGACGGCCGCCTACCGACATTGGATGGGCGACCACGGCGGCGCGATCGTCTGCATGCTGGCCGACATCTGGACGGGCTACCCGGCGATGGGACACATGTCCGCGGCGCGCGCCGGCATCGAGAACCTCAGCTGGACACTCGCGATGGAATGGGCACGCAACGACATCCGCGTGAACTGCATCGCGCCCGGCACGATCCTCTCGTCCGGGATGCTGACGTATCCGCGCGAGGTGCAGGAGTTCACCGCGAAGGAGGCGGCCGCGTCGCCGCCCGCGCGTCTCGGCACGGAGAGCGAGGTCTCCGCCGGGATCGTCTTCCTGCTCTCGCCCGCCGCCGCGTACATCAACGGCGAGACGCTGCGGGTCGACGGAGGCGCGCGCTTCCACAAGGCTCGCATCCTCCCGATCGGCGGACACGCCGGCACCACGCGCTGGGACGGCTTCCACCTTCGCGCTGATTTCTCGGGAACTCCGTTCGCCGACCCCGAGCCCGAATAGCACGCATAGCGAGGTGCGGGGCAGAGGTCCCCGAGGAGGAACAGATGGCCGCCGCAGGGGGCCTCTGCCCCGCACCTCGGTCGACACTTTCGGGCGCCGCGCGCCACTCGATGAGGGATCGACCGGGAGCCCCTCGGCATGCACCGAGCCGTCGCCGCGCTCGCGCTCGTCCTCGCGGCAGCGCCGGTCTCCGCCGGAACCATCGCCGCCGTCGAGATTGCGACGGGTCTGGCTCAACCCACCTACGTGACCGCGGCGCCCGGCGACGACACGCGGCTCTTCTACCTCGAGCAGCACACCGGGAACATCCGCATCCTCGACACGACCACGGGTCAGGTGCTGCCCCAGCCCTTCCTCACGGTGCCGCCGGTGTCGGGCGGCACCGAACAGGGCCTGCTCGGCCTCGCCTTCCATCCCGACTACGCGCACAACGGCTACTTCTTCGTCGACCGCACGGACGCCGCGGGCAACACGCAGATCGAGCGCTACCAGGTCTCGCCAACCGACCCGAACCGCGCGCTGCCGGCGCCGACGACCTTGCTCTCGATCACGCAGCCGCAGGCCAACCACAACGGCGGCTGGCTCGGCTTCGGCCCGGACGGCTACCTCTACGCCAGCAGCGGCGACGGCGGCGGCGCGAACGACACCGGAACGGGTCACACCACCGGCACCGGGAACGCCCAGGATCTCAGCAACAACCTGCTCGGGAAGATGCTGCGCCTCGACGTCGACTCGCCGCCGCCGCCCGGCCAGGGCGTCGCGATCCCCGCCTCGAATCCCTTCATCGGCGTCGCGGGCGACGATCGCGTCTGGGCGTACGGGCTCCGCAACCCGTGGCGCGCGAGCTTCGACCGCCTGACCGGCGATCTCTACATCGGCGACGTCGGCCAGAACACCGTCGAGGAGATCGACTTCCAGCCGGCGTCGAGCCGCGGCGGCGAGAACTACGGCTGGCGCCTGCGAGAGGGCACGATCACGACACCCGGAGGCGTCGGTGGGCCGAAGCCCGCCGGCGCGATCGACCCGATCTACCAGTACCAACACCAAGGCGGCGGCCGATCCGTGATCGGCGGCTACGTGTACCGCGGCCCGATCGCGGGGCTCCAGGGCCAGTACTTCTTCGCCGACTCGGTCACCGGGAACGTCTGGTCGATCGTCTTCGACGGCTCGAAGCCCGAGGACTTCGACGGCGCGAACTTCGTGAGCCTGAAGGACTGGACGCAGGAGTTCAAGCCGGTCGGCGGTTTCGGGACGATCTCCTCGTTCGGCCAGGACAACCAGGGAAACGTCTATGTGGTCGACCTCGGCAATCCCTTCTCCAACCAGCCGACCGGCCGGATCTTCGAGCTCATGGAGGTGCCGGAGCCCGGCACAGCGCTTCTACTCGGCGCCGGGCTCCTGATGCTCCGCGCTCACACGATGATGCCGCGCTCGCGCAGCGACGCGCGGCGCACCGCGTCGTAGCCGATCTCGGCCAGCACCTCGTCGGTGTGCTGCGCGTGCAGCGGCGCGGGCCGCGCGAGCTCCGCCGGCGTGCGGTCGTAACGAACCGGCTGCCGCGGCTCCTGCATCGGACCGGCGGCCGGATGCTCGCGCACGACGATCGTCTCGTTGTGACGCACTTGCGGGTCGTCGGGGATCTGGTCGAGCGTCAGCACGGGGCCGGCCGGCACGCCCTGCTCGGCCATGCGCGCGAGGATCTCGGCGGTGTTCCACTTGCGGAACTCGTCGACCAGCAGCGCGCCGAGCGCCTCGCGGTTGGCGGGCACCGTGCGCCCCTGCAAGGTCCCGAAGCGCGGGTCCTCGACCCACTCGGGGTGCGCGAGCGCGCGGTAGAGCGCGTGCAGCTCGGCGTCGCTCGCGGCCCAGTAGACGAGCTGTCCGTCGGCCGTCTCGGTCAGCCGGTAGAGGTCGTAGAGCGCGGGACCGGGCAGCCCGATGTCCCCGCCGATCAGGGTGTGGCCCATCATGCCGTCGGGCCAGAAGAAGTACAGCGACGCATCCATCATCGGCAGCCGCACGTGCTGCCCGCCGGCGCCGCGCTCGCGCGCGAAGAGCGCCGCGGTGATTGCCTGCGCGACCCACATCGCGGACGCCTTGTCGGCGACGACGTTGCGCACGAGATCGGGGATCGGGAACTCCGGGTGCTTCTGCACGGCGACGTGTCCGGTCAGCCCCTGGATGATCGGGTCGTAGACGCGGCGCTTCGCGTAGGGGCCCGTCTCGCCGTAGCCGCTGATCGACACGTAGACGAGATCGGGCTTCACCTTGCGCAGATCCCGCTCGCCGATGCCGATGCGATCGACTGCGCCGGGTCGGAAGTTCTGCACGAACACGTCGGCGCCGCGCACGAGGTCGTAGAGCACCTCGCGCGCCTCGGGCTTGCGCAGGTCGATGCAGACGGCGCGCTTGCCGCGGTTGCAGTTCATGAAGAAGGCGGAGAGGTTGCCGCGCCGGAAGGGCCCGATGCGCATGAAGTCGCCGAGGCCCGGCGGCTCGACCTTCACCACGTCCGCGCCCTGGTCCGCGAGCATCATCGTGGCGAAGGGACCCGACACGATCGCGGAGCAGTCGATGATGCGGACGCCAGCCAGCGGTCCCGGCATGCAAACCTCCTCGGAGAGCTGGAGCGATTCTACACGCGAAGCCGATGGGAGCTGGGCGCAGCGCGCCGAAGGCGCGCGGGTCGCCGCAAGCGGCGGCGAAGACCCGCGTGGTCCAACCAGCAACGCCGCCGCGCGCAGCGAGGCGAAGCCGAGCGGAGTTCAGAACTAGAAGATGCCCGTGCGGTCCGCGACGACGGCGATCACCGCCGCGAACACCCAGGTCACGCCCAGCAGAACGCACACGACGCCGGGGCGGTGGAGCCGCGCGAGCTCGCGGCGCACCGCGGTGCCCGAGAGCACGAGGAGTGCCGCGAGCGCGGCGAGCGCGGCGATGCGGCGATCGCGCACGGCGAGGATCTGGATCGGCGCGAGGAAGGCGATGCCGTGCGCGACGAGCACGATCAAAACCGGCCAGAGCAGCGGCTCGCGCACGAAGGGCATGACCCAGCGCTCCGTGAAGGGCAGCTTCTCGTCGGTCAATTGCTCCAGGTCTTCGCGCTCGGTCATCGCCCCAGTCTACGCCTCCAGACCCTCGGTGCGCGCGAGAACGGCGAGGGCCGCGCGCGGATCTGCCGGCGCGCGCAGCGCCGGCCCCGACTCGCGCACCGACTCCCACCAGATCGGCCGGAGCTCGCCGTCCTCCGCGAGCAGCAGGCGGTTCGCCCGGTCGGCGTGCGCGCGCGCGTAGTCGGGCGGACGCGGGTCGGCGTCGAGCAGGCGGACCATCGGATCGAAGCCGGAGCCGTCGCGCCGGCGCGCCGCCTCGAGCAGCTCCGACACTTCCTCGAGGAGCGCGTCGCCGGAGACCAGCGTGTGCGGAAGCGTGCGGCTCCCTTCCAATCCCGCGCCCGGCAGCAGGATCGCGGCCGGCACGCGGTCGGGCCGCGCGCCCGCGACGAGCAAGGCGACGTAGGCGCCGAGCCCGACGCCGGCGAGACACGCGCGTCCGGCGTGCGCGAGCGCGGCGTCCGCGTCGCCGGCCAGCAGCTCCGGCGTGTAGGCGGCGCCGCGCGGGCGGTCCGACTCGCCGTGACCCGAGAAGTCGAGCGCGAGCACGCGGCCCGGCCACGCGCCCGCGAGCTCCGCGAAGTCGGCGCCGCGACCGCGGAGCGCGTGCAGGCACAGCAAGATCGGACCCGGCGCGTCGCGAAGCGTGTGCAGCGCGACCTCGATGCGGCCGCTGCGGAGCCGGATCACGCGGCCTCCAGGAAGCGCAGCACGAGCTCGGCGGTCTCGCGCGGCTTCTCGATGTGCATGAAGTGGCCGGCGCCCTGCACGGTCGCGCGCGTCAGCACGGGGACGTTCGAGAGGCGCTCCGCCAGCATCGCCTCGGGTAGCGGACCCCACGTGTCGGGCTCGCTGCCGATCACCGCGAGCATCGGCGCGCGGATGCGACTCCAGCCGGGCGCGATCCAGTCGGGCCGGAAGGGGCCGGCGCCGCGCGAGGCCAGCGGGTCGAAGCTCCAGGCGAAGCCCCCGCCGACGCGGCGCGAGCCGTGCGCGGCGAAGTAGCGCAGCCACTCGAGCGAGAGGCGCGGGTTCTGGACGCGGCGGCGCGCGGCGAGCTCGTCGAGCGAGGCCGCCGGCTGGAAGCTCCGTCGCGACGCGACGCCGCGCCGCCAGTCGAACCAGGACGCGAGCATCTCGGGTGGCGTGCCGCGGTGTCGCTGGAAGGCCGAGCTGATGAAGCCCTCCGGCGGCGGACCGAAGCCGTCGAGCACGACGAGCCGGCGAACCGCCTCCGGATCCTGCTGCGCCGCGTCGGTCGCGAGCCCACCGCCGCGGCTGTGGCCTACCACGTGCGCCGGACGCCCGAGGTCGCGCAGCACGTGGATCGCGTCGAGCACGTCGGTCTCCCACGCGTAGGCGTCGGGCCACTCGGACTGCCCGTGTCCGCGCGCGTCGTAGCAGACGACGCGAAAGCGCGTAGCCAGCAGGGGCGCCAGCAGGTCGAAGGCGTGCACGTGGTCGTAGAAGCCGTGCAGCAGCAGCACCGGCTCGGCCGCCGGATCGCCCCACTCGGCGACGTGCAGGCGCAGCCCGAGCGACGACAACGTGCGGTGGCGCTCCGGCGCGACGGCGCCGGGGTAGGTGGCCTGCATCTGCGCGCGAGGTCTAGAGCAGCTCTTCGGCGAGCAGCTCGAGCACCTCGCGCTGGCCCGTGCCGACCAGCATGCTGTCGACGTGGCGCTTCTCGCCGGCCGCGCGCCACGCGCCGAGCCGCTCGCGGATGTGCTCGCGCGGACCGACGAGGTGCACGTCGTCGACGAGCGCGTCGGGCACCGCCGCGACCGCCTCCATCTTCTTGCCGGCGAGATAGAGATCCTGGATGCGCTCGGCCGCCTCCTCGTAGCCGAGGCGCTTCGCGTAGTCGTTGTAGAAGTTCTTGTCGCGTGCGCCCATGCCGCCGATGTAGAGCGCGAGGTGCATCTTGACCGGCATGCGCGCCTTCTCGAGGTCGTTCGAGATCGCGACGGAGACGCCGGGGCAGACCGCGAAGTTCGCGAGGCTCTTCGGCCGCGCCGACTTCGCGAAGCCCTCCTCGAGATGCGGACGCTGCAGCTCGTCGAAGCGCTCGGGGTTCATCATCATCGGGAAGACGCCGTCGGCGACCTCGCCGGCGCAGCGAAGTCCCGCCGGCCCGATCGAGGCGGTGTAGATCGGCAACGACGGGTTCCCGTGCAGGATGCTCTTCAGCGGCTTGCCGTGGCCCGTCGTCCCCGGGCCCGTCGCAGGAATGTGATAGTGGAAGCCCTGGTGCACGAGCGGCTCCTTGCGCTCGAGGATCTTGCGCACGATCTCGATGTACTCCTTCGTGCGCGTGAGCGGGCGCCCGTACGGCACGCCGTGCCAGCCCTCGACGACCTGCGGCCCCGACGGTCCGAGCCCGAGGATGAAGCGGCCGCCCGTCAGGTGGTCGAGGCTCATCGCCGTCATCGCGGTCATCGCGGGCGTGCGCGCCGGCATCTGCATGATCGCGGTGCCGACCTTGATGCGCTCCGTCTTCGCGGCGATCCAGGTGGCCGCGGTCACGGCGTCGTTGCCGTAGGCCTCGGCGGTCCAGACCGAGTCGAACCCGAGTCGCTCGGCGTGCAGGATCAGATCCATCGGCATGGAGAGCTTCGAGCCGAAGGCGACGGCGTTGAGTCCGAGCTTCACGGGGGGCCTCCTCGACTCGCGGCGCGCGAGTCGTGGCAGTATGTCACGATCCCCCGCTGCGGGCCCGCCGACGAGGAGACTCCCTTTGGGCGACCTGGTGACGATCGAGATCGCGGACGGCGTGGCCGACGTGCGCCTGAACCGGCCCGAGAAGTACAACGCGCTCTCGCGCGAGATGTTCGCGGCGCTCGGCGAGGCCGGCGCGCGCCTCGCCGCCGACGGCGGCGTGCGCGCCGTGGTGCTGTCGGGCAACGGGCGCGGCTTCTGCTCGGGCCTCGACTTCGACAGCTTCCGCGCGATGGCGAGCGAGAGCGCGGCGCCGGTGACGCGGCGCGCGTCGCCGGAGCCGGCGCTCGCGAAGGCCGACGACGACCCCGCGAACTTCTTCCAGCGCTCGGCCTACGTCTGGAAGCGGCTCCCGATGCCCGTGATCGCGGCCGTGCACGGCGTCGCCTACGGAGGCGGCTTCCAGATCGCGCTCGGTGCGGACATCCGCATCTCGAAGCCCGACGCGCGCTTCTCGATCCTCGAGATCCAGTGGGGTCTCGTGCCCGACGTCGCGCTGACGCAGACGGCGCGCGACGTGCTGCGGCTCGACGTGGTGAAGGAGCTCACGTGGACCGGTCGCGTGGTCGACGGTCGCGAAGCACTTTCGCTCGGCATCGTGACGAAGCTGGCCGACGATCCGCTGGCGGCGGCGCTCTCGCTCGCGCGCGAGATCGCCGCCCGTTCGCCCGACGCGGTGCGCGCCGGCAAGCGCCTGCTCGAGGAGGCGTGGCACGCGGAGCCCGCGCGCGGTCTCGCGCTCGAGGCCGCGCTCCAGAGCGGACTCATCGGCACGCCGAACCAGGTCGAAGCGGTGAAGGCGAGCCTCGAGAAGCGCGCGCCCCGCTTCCGGGACGCGCAGGGCTGATCGGCCGTGCGGCGCGGGCTCCTCTCGCGAGCGCCGCGGCTCGCGGCGCTGCTCTTCGGACTCGCGGTCGCGGTCGGCGCGCCCGCCGACGCCGCGGTCTTCGTCGTGAACAGCACCGCGACCGATGTCGGTGTCGGGAACCCGGCCAACTGTCCGGCCTTCGACCGCAACAATCCCCCCGCGACGCTTCCCGGCGTCGGCTGCACCTTGCGCGACGCGGTGGCCGCCGCGAACGCCCTCACCGGCGACGACGAGATCGTGATCAACCTGCCCGGCGCGCAGGAGATCACGCTCGCCACGACGCTCGTGGTGAACGAGGGCGTCGACATCAATGCGCCGCCGATCATCGGCGCGGCGGGCGGACAGCTGCTGACGAGCCTCTTGATCGACGGGCTGCCGTCGGTGACGGACCTGATCAAGGTGACGGCCGGCACGACGCAGCTCCTCAACATCCAGCTCGCGAGCGGGAACGTCGTCGTCGATCCGGCCGGCGCGGGCGTGACCTTCTTCCAGAACACCGGCACCAACACGTTTGCCCAGGACGTGACCGGCGCCGGCACTCTGACCAAGGATGGCGGCGGCACCCTGGTGCTGACCGGCACGAACAGCTTCACGGGCGGGACCGAGATCTCGGAGGGGATCCTCCAGGGCAACACCGCGAGCATCCCGGGCGGCACGCAGATCGCGCCCGGCACGGTCCACGACGACGCGAAGCTCGTCTTCAACCAGGCCGACACCGACGCGCAGGACTTCTTCGGCGTGATCAGCGGCACCGGCAGCCTCGAGAAGATCGGCACCGGTACGCTCTTCCTGCACACGCCGAACAGCTACACCGGTGGCACCACGGTCACCGCCGGCACCTTGATCGGCTTCGCGGCCGGCACGGCCGGCAGCCTCCAGGGCGACATCGTCGACAACGCGAAGCTCGTCTTCCAGCAGGACAGCGACGGCGAATTTCCCGATGACATCTCCGGCAGCGGAAGCGTGGCGAAGGACGGAGCCGGGACGCTCACGCTCTCGGGCTCGAACTCCTTCACAGGGGGGCTGAAGATCGACGCGGGCGTCGTGATCGGGAACACCGGCTCGATTCCCGGCAACGTCGACATCGCGGCCTCGGCGCAGCTCATCTTCGACCAGGCGACCGACGGCACGCACGCCGGCAACATCACGGGCGGCGGCGGCTCGCCGCCGGGCGGCTTCACCTTGATCAAGCGCGGCGCCGGCATGCTGAATCTCACCGGCACGAACAGCTACGCCGGTGGCACGCTGGTCGAGGCGGGCATCCTGCAGGGAACGACGCAGAGCCTCCAGGGCCAGATCCAGCTCGACTCCGGGAGCCGGCTCGCGTTCGCGCAGGATTTCGACGGCACCTTCACGGGTCAGATCGCCGGCGCCGGCATCCTCGGCAAGGGCGGCAACGGCGCGCTCACCTTCACACAGAGCCTCGGCTTCACACCCGAGGGCGCGACCGTGCTCTCCGGCGGTCGCCTCGTGATCGGCGTCGCGGGCACCGGCGACGGCACGGGCACGACCTTGCCCGGCGACCTCGAGATCCAGGGCAACTCGACACTCGCAGGCGTCGGGTCGGTCCTCGGCCACGTCGACGTCACCAGCGGGAGCCGTGTCGCGCCCGGCGGCGCGGCCGGCAGCACGCTCAGCGTCGGATCCATCGACTTCCAGCCGGGCTCCCGTTACCAGGTGGACGCCAGCAACGCCGTAGCCGATCGGCTCGCGGTGACCGGGGCGGCCACGCTGAGCTCCGCCGTCGCCCTCGACGTCACGCTCGGGAGCCTCGACCGCACGACCACCTTCGACCAGGTGATCCTCTCGGCCGGCTCGCTGCCGGGCGGCTCCGACATCTTCACGCTCGACCAGCAGTTCGCCTTCTTCACGCCCTCGCTCGTCTCCGACGCCAACGACATCCGGCTGGTGTTGACACCGAACGGCGAGTCGCTCCCGAGCTTCGCCACGACGCGGAACCAGCTCGCGGTCGGCACCGCGCTCGAAGAGGCGCTCGCCGCCCCGACGCACGACGCCGACCTCGACACGGTCTTCGGCGCGCTCGGCGGGCTCTCGCCGCAGCAGATCTCCCGGGCGCTCGACCAGATGGCGGGCGAGCAGCTCACCGAGTTCGCGACCACGCGCCTCGCGATCAGCGACCGCTTCCAGACGAGCCTCCAGGACCGCATCCGCGGCGTCGCGTGGAGCGACCGCGAGGCGCTGCTCGCGCGTCAGACGCGCGATGCGGGCGGGCCCGTGCTCGCGGCGGACCCCGTGCTCGACCGCACCTTGCCCGGCCTCGGCCTCGGTCAGGGCTTCGCGCCGGCGCCGGCCCCGATCGCGATCGGCGGACAGCAGAGCATGGGTTCGGTGCTCGACTCGTCGACGAACTTCCACCCGCTCCAGGGCGAGAGCGGCCTCGGCGGCTGGATCGACGGCTACGGCCTCTTCGGGAAGCTCGAGGGCGACTCCAACAGCGCCGATCTCGACTACACGATCGGCGGCTTCTCCCTCGGCGTCGACTACCTGATCGCGAAGCGCGTGCTCGTCGGCGCGGCCGCGGGCTACGCCTACAGCACGCTCGACTTCAACGGGCTCCCCGGCGACGAGACCTCGAACACGGGGCAGGGCGGCCTCTATGCGGGCTACATCACCGACTGGCTGCGGCTCGGCCTGTCCGGCCGCTTCGGCTACAGCGCAATGAAGACCACCCGGGACATCGACTTCATGGGTCGCCAGGCCGACGGCGACTTCGCGGGCTGGGACGCGGGCGCGCGCGCCGAGGCCGCGGTCGACCTGGTGAAGCTCGGCGGTGTCGAGATCCAGCCGCTCGCCTCCCTCGGCTACACGCACATCGAGCAGGACTCCTTCGACGAGTCGGGCGCCAATTCGCTGAATCTCCAGGTCGACCAGCAGACGATCGATTCGGCGGAGAGCGCGATCGGGGCGCGCATCCACGGGCTGATCCAGCTCGAAGAGAAGCTGTGGTTCCATCCGGAGCTGACGGCCGTCTGGCAGCACGAGCTCGGCGACCGCGATCGCGAGCTCGACGCGCGCATCGGCGGCACGCCGGGCGCCGTCTACACCGTGCGCGGCGCGAAGCCGGCCGCGGACGCCGGCGTCTTCGGCGTGCGCTGGACCGTCGTGTCGGCAGGTCGCCTCCACGTCTTCGCCGACTACGACGTGACGCTCTCGAGCTCGCTGCTCCAGCAGGGCGTGTCGGCGGGCCTGAAGGTGGTCTGGTAGATGCGCGCCTGGCAGATCGTGCGCCACGGCGCGCCGAAGGGCGCGCTGGAGCTCCGCGACGTTCTGCCGCCCGAGCCGGGCCCCGGCTTCCTGCGCGTGCGCGTCTCGGCGGCGGCGCTCGGGCTCCCCGACGTGCTGATGTGTCGCGGAAGCTATCTCCTCGCGCCGAAGCTCCCCTTCACGCCGGGCCAGGAGCTCGCAGGCATCGTGACGGCCGCCGGCCCGGGCGCGCGCGCCGCCGTCGGCGCGCGCGTGATGGCGGTCTCCGGTTTCTTCGTGGGTCACGGCTCCTTCGCCGAGGAGGCGCTCGCGCTCGACGACTTCTGCTTCCCGGTGCCGGACGGAATGGACCTCGGCGAGGCCGCCGCCTTCCTGATCCCCTTCCACACGGCGTACGTCGGACTCGTGCGCCGCGCCGCGCTCCAGCCGCGCGAGACCTTGCTCGTGCTCGGCGCGGCGGGCGGCACGGGCGCCACCGCGCTCCAGCTCGGGCGCGCGATCGGCGCGCGCGTGCTGGCGTCGGCGCGCGGCTCCGAGCGCGCGGCCTTCTGCCTCGCGCAGGGAGCGGAGGTCGTGATCGACCCGCGCCGCGAGGACCTTGCCGCGCGCGTGCGCGAGCTTACCGGCGGAGGCGGCGCCGACGTGATCTACGACCCGGTCGGCGGCGAGGCCTTCGAGGAGGCGACCCACGCGGTCGCGCACGAGGGCCGCATCCTCGCCGTCGGCTTCGCGAGCGGGCGCTGGGGCCGCCCCGACGTGGCGCACATGGTGACGCACAATTACTCGGTGATGGGCATGATCCCGAGCGCCTACGACCGCGCCTTCAAGGAGGCGGCGCAGGCGCGGCTGCTGGCCTGGTGGCGCGCGGGCGCGCTGCGCGTGCCGATCGCGAAGCGCTTCGCGTTCGAGGATCTGCCCGAGGGCCTCGAGATGCTGGCCGCGGGCGGTATCACGGGACGACTCGTATGGAACGCCAGCGAACCGTGAGCCGTCACGCGCCGGGTCTCATCCTCTGAACTTCGCTCGCCTCCGGCTCGCTGCGCGCGCCGATTCACGGCGCTTGCGTTCGTCGGAACGGCCACACGTTCTGCGCGGCCCAGCTCTCGGGCACCGGGTCGCCCGCGATGCCGTAGGCCGTGGGCCAGCGGCCGGCCGGCAGGTGCAAGGTCCCGAACCAGCGGTCGAAGCAGGGCAGGTGGACGGCGAAGTTCTTGTCGATGGCGTCTGCGTCGGCCGCGTGGTGCCAGTGGTGGAAGACCGGTGTCACGAGCCACGGCGCCAGCGCGCGCAGCTCGTAGCGCCAGTTCGCGTGGATCCACACCGCGTGGAACGAGACGAAGAGCACGTAGGCGAGCAGCGCCGTCTGCTCGAAGCCCGCCGCGTAGAGCGGGAGGAACGAGATCGCGCGCACGACGATGATGTCGACCAGGTGGAGCCGCGAGCCGGCCAGCCAGTCCATCGCGCGGCTCGAGTGGTGGATCGCGTGGAAGCGCCAGAGCGAGGGCACGACGTGCATCGCGCGGTGCGCGAAGTACTGGAAGAGGTCCGCCAGGAAGACCGCCTCGAGTGTCTGGAGCGCGATCGGCTGTGAACGCACGGCCGTGTGGAGGCCGTCGAGCGCCGCGCCGCGGAAGAGCAGCGAGGCCGGCGCCATCGTGAGGAGCACGGTCACCTGCACGAGCAGATGGCTCACGAAGAAGTGGGCCATGTCGGTGCCGAAGCCGGGACGCAGCACGCGTTGCTCGCGCAGCCGTGCGAACGCGCGCTCGAGCGGGACGAACACGAGCGCGAGCAGCAGCAGATCGAGCACGAACCAGTCGAGACCGAGCCCGTGCCGCGGCGCGACCGCGTCCGGCGTCTCGACCCAGGCGCCGCCGAGCGCGATCGCCGCGGCGGTCGTGGCGAGGCCGCAGATGCCGAGGCTCGCGCGGCGCGAGAGCGCGAGCGAGAGCCCCGAGAAGGCGAGCGCCAGTAGCAGCGCGCCGAAGAGCACGCCGCGGAGCAGCGGCACCGGGTAGACCGCGCGCAGATCGGCGGTGGTGAGCAGCGCGGGGTAGCGGAAGCAGAGCACCGCGAAGAGCGACAGCGCGCCGAGTGCCGTCGCGAGTACACCGCTGATGCGGCCCTCGCCGAAGCGCAGCGTGATGCCTCGCGGATCCGCCATGCCCGCTGCATCGGCAGGTCGGCCCGCTCTGATAAGCTGCGCGGCGTGTCGTCCGCCGCCGTCGCCGCCTCCGCGCGACCCGCGCTCCCGGATGGCATCGTCGCCTTCGTGAAGCGGGACTGTCCGACCTGCGCGCTCGTGGCGCCGGTCCTCGCGCAGCTCGCCGGCAAGCTCGCGCTGACCGTCTACACGCAGGACGACCCGAGCTTCCCGGACGGCGTGGGCGCGCGCGACGACCGCTCGCTCGAGCTCTCCTGGCACCACGACATCGAGGCGGTGCCGACGCTCCTGCGCGTCGAGCAGGGCGTCGAGACGGCGCGCGTCCTCGGCTGGCAGCGCGGCGAGTGGGAGTCACTGACGGGTGTCGCCGGGCTCGGGGCGGGGCTGCCCGAGTACCGCCCGGGCTGCGGCTCGCTCTCCGTCGATCCGGACCGCGCGCCCGCGCTGCGCGCGCGCTACGCGGGCTCGCGGCTTCGCGCGCGTCGCGTCGAGCTCGCGTCGAGCGAGGACGAGATCGAGGCGATGATCGCGCGCGGCTGGAGCGACGGACTCCCAGTCGTGCCGCCGACCCCCGAGCGCGTGCTCGCGATGCTCGACGGCACGTCGCGCGCGCAGGGCGAGATCGTCGCGACCGTGCCGCCCGACCTCGTGCCCTGCAGCGTCGAGAAGGTCGCGATCAACGCCGTGCTCGCCGGCTGCCGGCCGGAGTACCTGCCGGTCGTGCTCGCCGCGCTCGAAGGCGCCTGCACCGACGCCTTCAACGCGCACGGCGTGCTCGCGACCACGATGGGCGTCGGCCCCGTCCTGATCGTCAACGGGCCGATCCGGCGCGCGCTCGGGATGAACGCGGGCATCAACGTCTTCGGCCAGGGCCACCGCGCCAACTCGACCATCGGACGCGCGCTCCAGCTCGTCATCCGCAACGTCGGCGGCGGCCGCCCCGGCGAGGTCGACCGCGCGACCTTCGGCAATCCCGGCAAGCTCGGCTTCTGCTTCGCGGAGGACGAAGAGGGCTCGCCGTGGGGACCTCTCTCGGCGGACCTCGGCGTGCCGGCCGGACGCAGCGCGGTGACGCTCTTCGCGGGCGAGGGCCCGCGCACGGTCGTCGATCAGCTCTCGCGCGATCCGGAGTCGCTCTGTCGGAGCTTCGCCGCGTGTCTCCAGACGGTGCACCACCCGAAGCTCGTGCTCGCCTTCGACGCGATCCTCGCGATCGGCCCCGAGCACGCGCGCGTCTTCCGCGAGGCCGGCTGGAGCAAGGCGCAGCTGCGCGAGCGCCTGCACGCGCTGCTCGGGCGTCCCGCCGCAGAACTGCGTCGCGGCGCGGGCGGCATGGCCGAGGGGCTGCCATTGCCGGCGGACTTCACGGGCATGCTGCCGAAGTTCCGGCAGGGCGGCCTCCTGATCGTGCACTGCGGTGGCGGCGCCGGGCTCTTCTCCTGCATCATCGGCGGCTGGGCGAGCGGCGACCTCGGCAGCCGGCCCGTCGTGAGGGAGATCGGAACGTGAGCGACTCGCCGCGCGTCGTCCTCGATCCGACCAGCGAGCGCCGGCCGGCGCAGCGCGAGCGCGCCGCGCGGCTCGACTCGCTGCGCGGACGCACGGTGGGTCTGCTCGACATCTCGAAGGCGCGCGGCGACGTCTTCCTCTCGCGGCTCGAAGGGCACCTGCGCGAGCGCGGCGCGACCGTGCTCCGCTTCGCGAAGCCGACCTTCACCAAGCCCGCGCCGATCGATCTGCGGCAGGAGATCGCGACGCGCTGCCACGCGGTGGTGGAGGCGCTCGCCGACTGAGGCAGCTGTACGTCGTGCAGTGTGCACGACACGGTCGACCTCGAGGCGCGCGGCATCCCGGCGGTCTACGTCGCGACGACGGAGTTCGTCGACGGCGCGCACGCGCAGGCCCGCGCGCTCGGCGCCGATCCGGCGGCGGTGTTCGTCGCGCATCCGATCCAGGACCGCAGCGACGACGAGCTGCGCGCGCTCGCCGACGGCGCGCTGCCGCACATCGTCGCCGCGCTCGTGGTATAGAGGCCCGGGAGGATCCGATCATGCGTCTGCGCCAGGTGGCTCTCGTCGCGCGCGAGCTCGAGCCGACGGTCGACGCGCTCTGCGACGTGCTCGGGATCGAGGTCGGCTTCCACGACCCGGGAGTCGAGGTCTTCGGCCTCCGCAACGCGGTGATGCCGATCGGCGACACCTTCCTCGAGGTCGTGTCGCCGGACCGGCCCGGCACCACGGCGGGTCGGCTGCTCGAGCGGCGCGGCGGCGACGGCGGCTACATGGTGATCGTGCAGTCGCAGCAGCGGGAGGCGGACCGCGCGCGCCTCGAGGGGCTCGGTGTGCGTGTCGTGTGGGAGGCGGCGCTCGACGACGCCGCGACCCTGCACCTGCACCCGCGCGACGTCGGCGGCGCGATCCTGTCGCTCGACTGGATGAATCCGCCGGAGTCCTGGCGCTGGGGCGGTCCGCGCTGGCGCGACGCGGTGCGGACCGACGCGGTGCGGCGGATCGCGGGCGTCGAGCTCCAGGCGGACGAGCCGGCCGCGATGGCGCGCCGCTGGGGCGAGGTGCTGGCGACGCCGGCCCGCGCCGACGGCGGCGACTTCGCGATCGCGCTGAAGGATGGCGGTGCGATCCGCTTCGGCAAGGATCGCGACGGCCGCGGCGAGGGCGTATCGGGGCTCGTGCTCGAGGCGGCCGATCCGGCGCGCGTGCGCGAGCGAGCGAGAGCGCGCGGCGCACTGCGCGAGGGCGGCGCGATCGCACTCTGCGGCGTGCGGATCGCG
>DATKND010000109.1:0-12058 GCA_035541475.1 Myxococcota bacterium
GATCGCCGGATGCGGTCGTGGTCAGCGTCGTGACACCGATTCCCGTATCCGACGCCTCGGCGCGGCCGAGGTTCGTGAACTGGAGGCTGATGCGCGTCCAGGTGTCCATCACCTTCGCGCTGGCGGAGCCAGCGACGAAGACGGACAGGAGCCCTAACAGAAAGACGTTTCGCTTCATGAGTTCTCCTGAAGGTTGATTTTGAGCGGATCGGGCCCGGAGACCCACCCCGGGTAAAGCAATCGCCGTGCCGTGGGTTGACATTTTCAAGCCATGACTTTCAAAGGGATTTTTCTTGGATGACCCGCGCGCCGAGGAAAGCCACTTCCGCATTCGAGGAAATACCGTTCCACTGAGGGAAATCGAATGGGGGATGTGCTTCTCATGGGTACCCGATCGTCTGCCGAGAAGTCCCCAAGGGGATCCGTCGACACCCCACGCCCGGGGATCGTGGCGCGAGGTAACGAGACGTAGAGTATCGGAATGCGACGCCCCGACGGCACCGCAAACCCGAGACCCGAGACGCCCGTCTCGAGCGCCGCGGAGCCCGGCGCGAGCGCCGGACGCCCGCGCAGCGAAGAAGCGCACCGGGCGATCCTCGAAGCCACGCTCGCCCTGCTCGTCGAGGTCGGCTACTCGGGCCTCACGGTCGAGGGCGTCGCGCAGCGGGCGGGCGTCGGGAAGGCGACGATCTACCGCCGCTGGCCGTCGAAGCTGCCCCTCGTGATCGAGGCCTTCCGACAGCTCCCGGGACTCGAGGAGGCGGACACCGGCAAGCTCGCGAGTGACGTCGAGCACATGCTGCGGAGCTATCTGCGCACGTACCACGCGACCCCGCTCGGGCTGGTGGTGCCGAGCCTCGCCGGCGAGCTGCCGCACAACCCCGAGCTGATGGAGCTCTTCGCTCCGGTGGTGAAGGCGCGACGCCAGCCGCTGATCCGCGCGCTCGAGCGCGCGGTCGCGCGCGGCGAGATCCCCGCCGACCTCGACCTCGATCTCGCCGCCGATCTGATCTTCGGGCCGATCACGGTGCGGACCTTCTTCACGCGCGCGAAGGTGTCCCCGCGCCTCGTGCGCCCGATCGTCGAGCTCGCGCTCGAGGGGATCCGCCACGCGAAGGCCCGCGAGGAAGAGGACTGACGCGAATTTGCGTCGCGCCTTCGACAACCGGGTCTGGTCCTCTGATCCTCCGCTCGCCTTCGGCTCGCTGCGTGCGCGGCCGAGCGGGCCGCGCTTGCCTAACGTCCGCGCGAGGCCGCGAACTTCTCCCTGAGCTCCTGCTTGCGCACCTTGCCCGACGCGTTGCGGGGCAGCGCATCGAGGGGCTCGAGCTGCTCCGGGATCTTCTGGACCATCAGCCCGCGCCCGCGCAGGAAGGCCGCCATCTCGTCGAAGCCGAGCGGCGCACCCGCGTCGCGAGCCACTACCACCGCGCAGCAGCGCTCGCCCGAGGCCGGGTCCGGCAGCCCGATCACGGCGACGTCGGCCACCTTCGGGTGCTCGTAGAGCAGGTCCTCCACCTCGCGCGCGCTGATGTTCTCGCCCTTGCGGATGATCACGTCCTTCAGCCGACCGGTGACCACGACGTAGCCCTCGCGGTCGATCCGCCCGAGGTCGCCGGTGCGGAAGAATCCGCGCGCGTCGAAGGCGTCGGCGTCGTGCGCGGCGTCGAGGTAGCCGCGACACTGCTGCGGCGCGCGCGCGACGATCTCCCCTTCCTCGCCGTGCTCGGCCGCCGTGCCGTCGGGTCGCCGCACCTCGATCACCGCGTCGGGCGGGTTCGGGCGCCCCTCGGTGTGCGCGAGCTTCTCGTCGGGATCGCGCACGCTGTTCATCGAGATGATCGGGCACTCGGTGAGCCCGTAGCCCGACACGATTCCGACGCCGCCGAGCCAGCGCTTGCACTCCTCGTGCAGCGCGGGCGGCTTCGGCGCGCCCCCGCCCGGCAGCGCGCGCAGGCGCGGGAAGAGCGGACGGCCGGGCTGCGCGCGCTGCGCCGCCACATAGGCCTGATGGAACGCCGTGCCCGCTCCCGCGAGCGTGACGTCGTGGCTCGCGAGGAAGGGGATCGACGTCTTCGGATCGAACGCGGCCACGACGACGTGCGGGAAGCCGGCCAGCAGTCCCGCGAGCAGCCAGCCGACGCCGCCGACGTGCGTGAACGGGAAGACCAGGCCGTGGCGATCGTCCGGCACGAGCTCGAGCACGCGCACCATCCCGCGGAAGCTCGCGAGCAAGGTCGCGTCGGTGTGTCGCGCGCCCTTCGGATCGGCGCTCGTCCCCGACGTGTAGAAGTGCCAGCGCACGGGCGCGCGCGCGGGATCCTGCGGCTCGGGCTCGTGCGGCAGCGCGCGCGGATCGGCCTCCGGCAGGCCGGAATCCACGACGAGCACGCGCAGATCCGGCTCCTCGCGCGCGACCTCGCGCGCCATCGACGCGTAGTCGAAGCCGCGCCAGATCCCCGGCACACAGAGCAGTCGCGCGGCCGTCTGGCGCGCGATGAAGCGCACCTCGCGCTCGCGGTAGATCGGCAGGATCGGATTCTGCACGGCTCCGAGCCGCGCGAGCGCCGCACACAGGACCATCGCGTCGAGGGTTGTCGGCAGCATCCACGAGACGCGCGTCTCCGCGCCGATCCCCTGCGCCGCGAGCCCGGCCGCCACCCGCAGCGCGGCGTCGCGGTAGCCCGCGAAGTCGAGCCGACGCTCGTGCTCGTCGACCGCGAAGAGCGCCGACGGCGTCGCGGCCGCGCGCGCCTCGACGAGCTGCCAGAGCCCGCGCGCCTCGATCACGCGCCGCCGGCCCGCTCGCGCAGCACGAACTTCGTCACCTTCCCGGACGCGTTCTGCGGCAGCGCCTCCACGACCTCGACCCGCCGCGGCACCTTGTAGTTGGCCATGCGCTCGCGACACCAGGCGATGATCGCGTCGGGGCGCGGCGCCCGGCCCGGCACCGGCACCACGAACGCCATTCCGACCTCGCCCATGCGCTCGTCCGGGATGCCGATCACGGCCACCTGCGCGACGTCGGGGTGCGCGTAGAGCGCGTTCTCGATCTCGGCCGGATAGCAGTTGAAGCCGCCGACGATGAACATGTCCTTCAGCCGGTCTGTGATGCGGAGGTAGCCTCGGGCGTCCATCACGCCGACGTCGCCGGTGTGGAGCCAGCCCTCCGAGTCGATCGCGGCGCGCGTCTCGGCCTCGTCCTCGAAGTAGCCGCGCATCACGTTGTAGCCGCGCACGACCACCTCGCCGGGCTCGCCGCGCGCGACCTCGCGCCCGTCCTTCCCGACGCAGCGCAGCTCGATGCCCGGGATCGCGCGCCCCGACGTCGTCGCGACGGTCTCGGCGTCGTCCCGCTCGTCGCACATCGTCACCGTGCCGCAGGTCTCGGTCAGGCCGTAGCCCGTGATCACCGACGCGATGCCGAGTTCGCCGCGCATGCGCCGGATCAGCTCCACCGGAATCGACGCGGCGCCTGTGACGGCGAGGCGCAGGCTCGAGAGGTCGAAGCGGTCGCGCTCCGGGTGCGCGAGGATCGACTGGTAGATCGTCGGCGCGCCCGGCATGACCGTGACGCGCTCGCGCTCGATGCGCGAGAGCACCGCCGGCACGTCGAAGACGGCGTGCGGCAGCGCGGTCGCGCCACGCATCAGGCAGGAGAGCCAGCCAGCCTTGTAGCCGAACGAGTGGAAGAAGGGGTTCACGATCAGGTAGCGGTCGCCCTCGCGGAGCCCGACGCACTCGCTCCAGGTCGCGAACACGCGCAGGTTCTGCCCGTGCGCGGTCATCACGCCCTTCGGACGCCCGGTGGTGCCCGAGGTGAAGAGCATGTCGGAGAGGTCGTCGGGACCGACCGCCTCGGCGCGCGCGCGCACCGACGCCTCCGAGACGGTGTTGCCGCGCGCGAGGAAGTCCGCGAAGGAGAGCGCGCCGGGTGCGTCACCGCGAAGCGTCACGACCTGCTCGAGATCGGGCAGCGACTCGCCGGCGAGCGCGGCGACGTAGTCCGTGCCGAGGAAGCCGGTCACGGTGCAGCAGAGGCGCGCCCGGCTCTTGCGCAGGATCGCGCCCGCTTCGCCGCCCTTCAGCCGCGTGTTGAGCGGCACCAGCACGGCGCCGGCGCACTGGAGTCCGAGCGCCGCGACGATCCACTCCCAGCCGTTGGGCGCCCAGATCGCGACGCGCTCGCCGGGGGCGATGCCCTGCGCGACGAAGCCGCGCGCCGCCTCGTGCGCGCGCGCGCGCAAGGTCGCGAAGTCGAGGCGCACGTCGCCTTCCTCGACGGCGGAGCGGCCGGCGTAGCGCGACGCGGCGGCATCGAGCAGCCGCGGAATCGTCTTCGCCGCGATGGGATCCTCGTCTGCGCCCACGTCTCTCCTGTGCGGTTGCTTACGATCCGGGGCGGATCGTAATATCCACCGGCGGCCCGCGCCGCGGGAGGCCGCTTGCAGCTCACCAGCCCGGAGGACGAGGCCTTCCGCCGCGAGATCGCGGACTGGCTGGCCTCGGAGCTGCGCGGCCCGTTCGCCGCGCTCCGCGGCCGCGGCGGACCCGGCGACGAGAGCGCGCTCGTCGAGGAGCGCATCGCCTGGGAGCGAAGTCTCGGCGCTCACGGCTGGGTCGGCGTCGCGTGGCCGCGCGAGGTCGGCGGCCGCGGCGCGTCGCTCGCGCGCCAGGTGATCTTCCACGAGGAGTACGCGCGCGCGCAGGCGCCCGGACGCATCGGACACATCGGAGAGACGCTGCTCGGACCGACCTTGATCGCCTTCGGCAGCGAGTCGCACAAGCGCCGCTTTCTGCCGCCGATCCTGCGCGGCGAGGAGCTCTGGTGTCAGGGTTATTCGGAGCCCGCCGCCGGCTCGGATCTCGCGAACGTGCAGACGCGCGCGCGACTCGAGGGCGGCGAGTGGATCGTCGACGGCCAGAAGGTGTGGACCTCGTGGGCGGAGTGGTCGGACTGGTGCTTCGTGCTCTGCCGCACGGACGCGGACGCTCCGAAACACCGCGGTCTCTCCTACCTCCTCGTGCCGATGCGACAGCCCGGTGTGACGGTGCGTCCGATCCGCCAGATCACGGGCACAGCCGAGTTCAGCGAGGTGTTCTTCGACGGCGCGCGCACCGCTGCCGATTGCATCGTCGGCGCGCCCGGCGACGGCTGGAAGGTCGCCAACGGGACGCTCGCCTTCGAGCGCGGCGCCTCGACGCTCGGGCAGAACCTGCTCTTCCGCAACGAGCTCGCGCACATCGTCGCGATCGCGAAGGAGAACGGTCGCGCGCGCGACCCGCTGCTGCGCCAGCGGCTCGCCGACGCCTGGATCGGCCTCGAGATCATGCGCGCGAACGCGCTGCGCGTGCTCGCCGACGAGGGAGGCGCCGCGGTCTCGCCGCCCGCGATGATCGCGAAGCTCTACTGGGCGAGCTGGCACCAGAAGCTCGGCGAGCTCGCGATGGACGTGCTCGGCGCCGAATCCGAGATCGGCGACGCCCTGCCCTACGAGCTGACCGCGCTCCAGCGCCTCTTCCTCTTCACGCGCGCCGACACCATCTACGCCGGCTCGAACGAGATCCAGCGCAACCTGATCGCCGAGCGGGCTCTCGGTCTGCCGAAGGAGCAGCGCGCGTGAGCGGCCTGCTCGCGGGGAAGACCGTGCTCGTCACCGCCGCCGCCGGCACCGGCATCGGCTTCGCGACGGCGAAGCGATGCGCCGAGGAAGGCGCGCGCGTCGCGCTCAGCGATCGCCACGAGCGCCGCCTGGCCGAGAGCGCCGAGGCGCTCGCGAAGCACTACGGCGCCCCGCCACCGGCGATCGTCTGTGACGTGACGCAGGAAGATCAGGTGCGCGAGTGTGTCGATGCGGCGATCGCAGCGTTCGGGCACCTCGACGTGCTCGTCAACAACGCCGGCCTCGGCGGCTACGCGAAGGTCGTCGAGATGAGCGACGCGCAGTGGCAGCAGGTGCTCGATGTGACCTTGACCTCGACCTTCCGAATGACCCGCGCCGTGCTGCCGCACATGCTCGCGCGCGGGAGCGGCGCGATCGTCAACAACGCGTCGGTGCTCGGCTGGCGCGCGCAGGAGGGGCAGTCGCACTACGCCGCCGCAAAGGCCGGCGTGATGGCCTTCACGCGCTGCGTCGCGATGGAGGCGGCGCCGTCCGGTGTGCGCGTGAACGCGGTCGCGCCGAGCCTCGCGATGCACGAGTTCCTGTCGAAGGTCACGCCGCAGGGACTGCTCGACGAGCTGGTGAAGCGCGAGGCCTTCGGCCGCGCCGCCGAGCCCGCCGAGATCGCCAACGTGATCGTCTTCCTCGCCAGCGACTACGCCTCGTATCTCACGGGCGAGGTCATCTCGGTCAGCTCGCAGCACCCGTAGGGTTCCGGCTGCGCGCGCACGCTGGCTGGCTCGCCTCGATAGGTTTCGCCCGGCGACGGGTAGCGGTAGAGACCGGTGCGAACGGGCAGATCGAGCCGGGCGGCCACCTCGCGCATCGTCTCGGGGGCACAACGCGTAGCCGCGCAGCCGCGCGATCTTCGCGTCGACCTCCTCGAGGCGCAACCTGCTCGAGCGCCTCGCGTCCGCGGCGCGTGGTGAAGCCGAGGACCAGCGGCTCGTCTCGAAGGGGATCACGGCTTCGTGCATGCGATCAGCCTCCCCTTCCAGGATCCCACGGATCCAGGAGTCAGGACGGAGCACCCGACCGTATGGATACGTCGGGCCCGGCGGGCCCCGCGATCCGACGACGCATCCCGCGCGGACGGTGATAGGGTGGAACGATCGAATGCCTCGGTCGAAGCGCGCGATCCTGCTCGGGCTGGCCGCGTCGCTCGCCTGCGCGAGCGCGCCCCGCATCGAGCACGGCGTCGGGTCCTGGCGCAGCTTCTCCGCGGCCGACCGCTTCGCGCCGGCGACGCTCGGGGTGCTCGCCGCCGAGAACCCGGGCTTCGACGAGCCGGCGCTCGAGAACCTGCAGGAGCTGCTCGAGAAGTCGATCGGCTGGCACGGTCTGACGCTCGCCGAGGATGACGCCGCCGACTGGCTCGTGTCGTGCGCTTTCCGCAAGCGCGTCATCTGGAGGGAGGACATCTCGCGCCAGCCCGTCACCGAACCGTGGTATCCGCACGCGACGCGTGTGCTCGGCACGCGCAACGAGTACTCGCCGACCGCGGCGAACGATCCCGAGGCGTCCGCCGCGACCCAGCCGTGGCTGGAGACGCTGGTCGAGCTGCGGCTCCGCAGCCGCCGCACCGGCACGATCGGGTGGAGCATCCAGCGCGTCTGGGGCCGCGACCGGGAGGACCTGCCCGAAGACGAGCTGCGCCAGACGCTCGATCTGCTGCTCTCGCAGATCCGCTTCTACAACAACGCGCCGGCGCAAGCGCCCACGCCGTCGCGCGACTGACGTCGGCTCAGGCGTGCGCCCCGGCAGAGTCTCCGCCGGGCAGCGTCGCGACCAGGCTCATCAGCACGTCGAGGTCGAGCGGCTTCACCACGTGCGCATCGAAGCCTGCGGAGCGCGCCATGCGGCGATCCTGCTCCTGACCCCAGCCCGTCACCGCGACCATCGTGATCCCGCTGCCCCACGGCTCCTTGCGGATGCGCTGGCACGTTTCGTAGCCGTTCAGCCCGGGCATGCCGATGTCGAGCAGCACGAGGTCCGGGCGGAACTCGCGCGCGAGCTCGATCGCGCGGAAGCCGTCGTTCGCAGCGCGCACCTCGTGTCCGCGGCGCGCGAGCAGCAGCGCGAGCGACTCCGTGCTGTCGGCGTTGTCGTCGACGATCAGCACGCGGCGCCAGGGCACCCGCGACGCCCGGGGCGCCGCAGCCTCGGAGGGCGACACGGTCGCCTCCGGCCCGATCGGGAGCCGCAAGCTGAACTCGCTGCCGAGCCCCGGCCCGTCGCTGCGGACCGCGACCTCGCCGCCGTGCAGCTCCACCAGGCTCTTCACCAAGGTGAGCCCGATCCCGAGTCCGCCGGCGGAGCGCTCGAGCGACGTGTCGACCTGCACGAAGAGATCGAAGAGCCGCGGCAGATCCTCGGCGGCGATACCGATGCCGTCGTCGCGCACGCGCACCAGCGCGTGGTCGCCCTCGCGCTCGATCCGTAGCTCGATGTGCCCGCCCCGCGGCGTGAACTTGCACGCGTTGCTGAGCAGGTTGCCGATCACCTGGGAGAGCCGCGCCGCGTCCGCCTGGAGCGGGATCGGCTGCGGCGTCGCGACGACGTCGAGCGTGTGACCCATCCTCGCGACCAGCGGGCGGTTGTCCTCGACCGCCTGCCGCGCCACAGCGGCGAGCTCGACGCGCCGCTTGCGCAGATCGATGCGGCCGCGCGTGATGCGGCTCACGTCGAGCAGGTCGTCGACGAGTCGCACCATCTGATCGACCTGTCGGTCGAGCACGTCCGTCGCCGCGCGCGCCGCGACCGCGTCGCCGCGAGACTCGCGCAGGATCTGCACGCCATTGCGCATCGGCGCGAGCGGGTTGCGGAGCTCGTGCGCCAGCATGGCCAGGAACTCGTCCTTGCGCCGGTCGGCCTCGCGCAGCGCCTGCTCGGCCTGCGCGCGCTCGATGAAGTCGGCGGCCATGCGCGCGAGCAGGTCGAGGTAGCGCTGCTCGCGCTCGCTCGGAAGATGGGGCGCCGTGAAGTGGTTGCTGAGCACGCCGAGCAGCGCGCCGCCGCGGCTGACCAGCGGCGTCGACTGGACGCCGCGGATCCCCTCCTCGAGCACCAGCGCCAGGTTCGCCGCGCTCGCCACGCCGTCCGCCTGCGCGACGTCCTCGATCAGCACGCGCGGGTGCTTGCGCGCCGCCGCGCCGTAGCGCGCCTGCCAGCCGCCCTCGGCGAAGCGCTCGACGAAGCGGGGTCCGAGCCCCTGGTGCACTGCGATGCGGAGCCGCCCGCTCTTCGCGTCGTGGAGGCGGATGTTGCCCTTGCTCGTGCCGACCAGATCGCACGCCGCGGCGAGGATCTCGCGGAGAAGCGAGTGGAGATCGCCGGCGTGCACGAGCTTCGTGGCGAGCGCATGGAGGCTCGTCAGCGCCGCGAGGTCCTGCTCCATCCGCTGCGCCGCGCGCTTTCGCTCGGTCACGTCCCGGAAGTACACGGCGATGCCGCCATCCGGTGTCGGGTACGCGCGGGACGAGAACCAGCGCCCTCTCGTCGGCTCGAACGACTCGTACTCGACGCTCGTGCGCTGCGCCGCCACGCGCAGCAGCTCGCGCTCGTCCGTGCCGCCGCGCGCCTCCGGGAAGACCTCCCACAGCGACCGCCCGAGCAGCTCGTCGGGTCTCTTGTCGAGGAGCCGCGCGGCCCGGTCGTTCACCAGCACGTAGCGCCACCGTCGATCGAAGGCGACGCAGGCATCCGTGACACTCTGGAGCGTCTCGACCACGCGCTGCTGGCTGCGGCGCAGCGCCTGCTCGTGGCGCTCCAAGGTGGCGAGGTTCCACGAGAGCATCGCGAAGGTCAGCGCCATGAAGGTCAGCACCAGGACCGCGACCCCGAAGCGCGCGTCGTAGAGACCGGCGACCTCTCCCGTGAGCCGCAGCCAGCCGACCAGCGGCGGAACCAGCACGACGAAGGGCACCAGTCGGCGCGCCACCGTGCCCGTCGCGCCGGGGTCCTGGAGCCAGCGAACCGGCGCCAGATCCGACACCAGCGCCATCGAGGCGACCGAGAGCGCGGCGATGAAGGTCGCGGTCTGGAACGCGATCGCCGTGAGATGGGGCTGCGTGTAGAGCGGGTCGGCGTCGTAGAGGTACCCGACCATGGACAGCATCGCGACGCCGAGGGTGGCCAGCGCGAGCGGCGGGACGGCGCGGCGCGCCCGCGAGCCCTGCGGCGCCGACGCCAGCGCCAGGGCGACACCCATCAAGGTCCAGCAGACGGCGGAGGGCGGCCCCATGCGGCCCGGCTCGACGACTCCGGTGCGGCCCCACTCGCGTCCGAACAGCAGCAAGGTGTTGAGCGACTCGAGATGGACGCCCGCGAGGTACTGGACGAGCGCGCTCACGCCGACCGCCGACACCGCGGCGCCGAGTGCCGCACCCGCGTGTCGGCGCCCGCGCGCGAGCAGCAGCACCGCCAAACCGGAAGCCACCCCCGCGATGCAGGTGTTCGGCTGGATCGAGATGCCCGTGTCGAACCAGTCCGTGAGCCCGCGCACATCGGCGACCCAGCCGAGGAACGACGCGATCCCGCCGCCGAGCGCGTACGCGCCGAACGCCGTCGCGAGGGCAGCCGGACGCGCGGCTCCGTGGGGCTCGCCGGTCGCTCGGGGCTCCGATTGCATCGACGCTCAGAACCCACGGCGTCGAGACGCGTTGCGTCCCGGCCCGGATGATCACGATCCCGTAACGAGGAGACTACAGCCGCGTTTCAGGATTTTGCAGCGGGTCATCCCCTCGCCTTCGCCGCCGCGGCGCCCGCGAGCCGCCCGCTCCACGTCGCATCGGCCAGCGAGAGCCCGCTGTTGTAGCCGTGCGCCGGCAGACCCGAGGCGTTGCGTCCCGCGGCGTACAGACCCGGCACCACCGCGCCGTCGGCGTCGAGCGCTTCCCCGGTCGGGCGGGTGTGCAGACCGCCGAGCGTGAACGCCGACCAGAACGGGTACTTCTCGAGCGTGAGATCGAGCAGCACGAAGGGCGGCGTCGTGAGCGGCCTCAGCCAGCGCGCCTCCTTGCGGAACTGAGGATCCACGCCCCGCGCGGCCTGCTCGTTGTAGTGCGCCAGCGTGCGCGACAGGCTTCCCGGCGGGAAGCACTTGGCCTCGCGCTCGACCTCCTCCCACGTCTCGCCCACCGCCGCGATCTCGGTCGGGAGCTGGGGCTTCTCGTACACCGAGTCGTCGAGCGCGAGCCAGATGCGGCCCTGCTCGCGCCACAGGCCGATCTCGCCTAGCAGCGACTGGTAGAGATCCTCGTTGCAGAAGCGCTGGCCGTGCGCGTTGATGAGCACGCCCCGGACGAAGCCGCGGTTGCGCGAGAACGGCACCACCACGCAGGCCGCCTCCATGCGGATCGCGTCGCCGCCGGCGCCCATGCCCATGCGGATGCCGCGTCCGTCGTCGCCGTCGCAGCCGAGGCGGAACCGCACGCGCCGCGTGCGCGGCGCGTAGCGAGACACCATGTCCTTGTTGTGGATGTAGCCACCCGCACACAGCACCACGCCGCCGCGCGCTCGGATCGCGTGCTCCTCGCCACCGATCTTCGCGATCACGCCGGCCACGCGCCCGTCTCGCTCGACCACGAGCGGCTCGCACAGCGCGTCGGTCACGACCTGCGCGCCGCTCTCCTGCGCGCGCCGCAAGAGGATCTCCATCATCAGCTGGCCCGCGTTCTCGCCGACCTGCTGGGCGGTGTGTCCGCGCGGGGCGGGCTTCGCGATCTCGCAGAAGGGCCAGGCGAGCTCGCTGCCCGTATAGGAGAGGCCGTCGTCGGTGTAGGGGTCCGTGCCCACCTCGACTGGGAGAAAGCTCGGCTTGAAGGGCACTCCCTGCCCCGTGACCCAGTGGTAGTGCTCGACGCTGCGGTCGCAGTAGAGGCGGAGCTTCGGCTCGTCGGCGCCGGGGCCGCAGGACGCGACCAGGTACTTGAACATCTCGTCGGGATCGTCGTCGAAGCCGCAGGCCTTCTGGAGCGGCGTGCCGCCGCCCATGTAGAGCTGCCCCGACGCCTGCATCGACGTGCCGCCGCCCGCCCACGCGCGCTCGAGCACCAGCACCTCCGCGCCCGCCGCGCGCGCCTCCAGCGCCGCGCAGGCGCCGGCGCCGCCGAAGCCGACGATCACGACGTCGGCCTCGCGCGACCAGCTCTTCACCTCGTGCGCCATGCGCGCGTGCGCCGGATGGCCGAGGTCCTTGTCCTTCTTCGGTGACTTCGCGTCCGCCACGCTCACGACCTCCGTTCGCCTTCGTGCACCGCCCCGAGGAACGCCGGGCGCTCGCCGCCGCCGTGGAGGAGAAGGGTCGCGCCACTCACGTAGGACGCCAGCGGCGACGCGAGAAAGGCGCACGCGTCGCCGACGTCCTCCGGCTCGGCCATGCGCCCGAGCGGCAC
>DATKND010000110.1:0-30507 GCA_035541475.1 Myxococcota bacterium
CTTGGCCAGGTCCAGCAGGTTGTTGATCAGCTTCAGCAGCCGCAGCGCATTGCTGCGAACCGTCTGGAGATAGCTCCGCTGCAGCTCGGAGAGCGCGCCGAACTGCCCGCCGAGCAGCGCCTCGACCGGAGCCAGCAGCAAGGTCAGCGGTGTCCGCAGCTCGTGATGGACGTTGGCGGTGAAGCGGGACTTGGCTTCATCGAGCTTCTGGAGCTCGTCGCGCGCCTTCTCGAGATCTCTGCGCTGTTGAAAGTCGGAGAAGCGCAGGCGATCGAGGAAGGCGCAGCTCGCGACCCCCTCCCCCGCTGCCGCAACGAGGAAGAACAGACTGACACCGAAGTTCCTCCAGCTCGCGTCTCCGTCGCGGACGATTACGGCGCCGACCAACCCGCCGACCACCGCCGCAGCAATCAACATGGCCTCGCGAGCGGAGAGTGGGAGCAGAACTCCCATGCCGCAGAGGAGGAGGATCAGGCCCGCGTAATAGCGACTGCCGCCACCCTCGGTCACGTAGATCATCGAGATCATGCCGGCCGCGAGGCTGAGGCAGATCAGTACTGGGAGACGCGAGCGCGGGTCTTCGAGAACTGTGCGTAGATGGCGAGCAGCGTCGTCGCGAGCAGGCACCGCACCGTCAGGAAGAACGCGAAGTCCTTCGAATAGACGGCCCAGTCGAGCGCGACGAAGATCGCGTTGATGACGAATCCGACGGCCGCGCCCATTCGTACGTGATGCGGCAGCCGGTCCGACGCCAGATGCGTGCGGTACTGCCAGTAGAGCGCGTTCGCCTGGCTCGAATCGCTCGTAGTGCCCCCGGTGCCGCACCAACGGACGGCTCCGAAAGCAACAGAATCGGCCGGCGTTCGACGGGGCTTGAGGGCGAGTGGCCGGCAGCCACTCGCGCAGGACTCACCCGAGCTCGCTCTTGAACAACCCTTTCACGCGCTTCCATGCATCGTCGGCGGCGGTCTTCTGATAGGTCGCGCGCTGGTCGCAGAAGAATCCGTGGTCGGCGTCGGGGTAGACGACCACTTCGTGCTTCACGCCGGCCTTCGCGAGCGCGGCGCGGATCGCGTCGACCTGCGGCTGCGGGATCAGCGCGTCCTTCTGGCCGAAGAGGCACACGATCTTCCCGCGGATCTTCGGCGTGCGCGACATCGTGGACGTAGCGCCGCCCGGACCCTGCGGTGCGGCGATGCCGCCCCCGTAGAAACTCGCCGACGCCGCTACGTCGGTCTCGCATGCGGCCAGGTACGTCATGTGACCGCCGATGCAGAAGCCCATCGCGCCGACGCGGCCGTTCACGTCCTTGCGCCCCCGGAGCCATGCGATCGCGGCCTGGCTGTCCGCGATCATCTCGTCGGCCTTGAGCTGCGCGAGCAGCTTCATGCCGCCGGCCATCCCCTTCTCGTCGTAGCCGTACTCGACACCGGGTCCCGTCCGGTGGAAGTAGTCGGGTGCGAGCGCGACATAGCCCTCGCGCGCAACGCGCTCTGTCACGTCGCGGATGTGGGAGTTGATGCCGAAGATCTCCATGAAGACGAGCACCGCGGCGCGCGACCCACCGTCCTTCGGTCGCGCGAGGTAGCCGCCCATCTCGCCGCGTCCGACCGGGATGCGGACGCGTTCAGTGGTGATGTCCATGACGAGAGCCTCCGTGCGCGCGCAGAGTGCCCCGGAGCGGCGAGGCGAGTCAAGCGTGCAGACGCGGCATTGGAGGCAGCCCGGCGAGCACCTCGGCCTCGTGCCGCGCGAGCTCGTCGAGCCTCGCCCGCACGACCTCCGGCGTCGCGAGCTGCGTGGCGAGCGCGACGAAGATCCCGTGGTGGCGCGCCTCGCTCGCGAGCAGGCCGCCGTAGAACTCGCGCAGCGACGCGTCGGGCGCGTGCTCCGCGAGCAGGCGGAAGCGCTCGCAGCTCCGCGCCTCGATCAGCGCCGAGCAGAGCAGCGAATCGAGCAGACGGTCCGGCTCGTCCGCGCGCGCCGCCGCGCGCAGTCGCCCCGCATAGGGACTCGCCTTCAGCGGGCGCAGCGAGAGTCCTCCCGCCGCCAGGCGCTCGAGCACCTGCTCGAAGTGCACGAGCTCCTCGCGCGCCAAGCGCGAGAGCGGCGCTGCGAGAAAGCCGTGCTGCGGGTAGCGGAACATCAAGGTGACCGCGTTGCCCGCCGCCTTCTTCTCGCAGTGCGCGTGGTCGAGGAGCACGAGTTCGAGGTCGGCGAGCGCGCGCGCAGCCCACGCGGGCGGAGTGGCCGAGGCGAGCGACAGCACGGCGCGAGTGTAGGCGCGCCCTCGCGCGGCGCGTAGAATGGCTCCGTGCAGTACCGAGCGCTCGGACGCAGCGGGCTCTTCGTCAGCGAGATCTCGCTCGGCTCGTGGCTCACGCTCGGATCGAGCGTCGACCGCGCGGCCACGCGCGACATCGTCCACGCCGCCTACGACCTCGGCATCAACTTCTTCGACACGGCCGACGCCTACGCGAACGGCGCGGGCGAGGAGGCGCTCGGCGCCGCGCTCCAGGGCTTCCCGCGCCGCTACGTCGTGATCGCGACCAAGTGCTTCTTCCCGATGTCCGACCGCCCGAACGACCGCGGGCTCTCGCGCAAGCACATCGTCGAGAGCGTCGAAGGCTCGCTGCGGCGGCTCGGCACCGACTACATCGACCTCCTCCAGTGTCATCGCGCCGACCCGCGCACGCCGATGGAGGAGACGGTGTGCGCGTTCGAGGACCTGATCCGCCAGGGCAAGATCCTCTACTGGGGCGTGTCGGAGTGGCGGGCCGAGCAGATCGTCGACGCCTGCCGCGTCGCCGACGCGCGCACCGCCTATCGCCCGATCTCGAATCAGCCGCAGTACTCGATCCTGCGCCGCGGCATCGAGAAGTCGGTGCTCCCGACCTGCGTGCGGGAGGGCCTCGGTCAGGTGGTGTGGAGCCCGCTCGCGCAGGGCGCGCTGACGGGCAAGTACGCGGGCGGGCGCGTGCCGCCGGGCTCGCGCGCGGCCGACGATCAACGCAACCGCTTCATGAGCGACTTCCTCGAGCCGGGCGAGCTCGCGCGCGTCGAGTCGCTGCGCCCGCTCGCCGACGCCCACGGCATCACGATGGCGCAGCTCGCACTGGCCTGGTGCCTGCGCGAGCCCGGGGTCGCGAGCGCGATCGTAGGCGCGACGCGCAAGCAGCAGCTCGAGGAGAACGTGAAGGCGTCCGGCGTGCGGCTGTCCGAGGACACGCTGGCGAAGATCGACGCGATCTACCCCGCGTAGCTCGCGAGCGCGCTACTTCCGCGCAGCGCGGTAGTACTTCGGCGTCGGCTCCGCGTCGCGCTCGGGGTGCGGATCGGAGAGGCGGCGCAACGCCTCCTCGCGATCGGCCCGATCGAGCTCGCGCGTGCTGGTGCAGAACTCGACCAGGATCCCGTTCGGATCCTTCGCGTAGATCGACGTGCACCAGCCGTGGTCGATCTCCATCACGTCGACGCCGTGCGCGAGCCAGCGCTCGCGACGCCGCGCGATGTCGTCGAGGTCGGCGGCGTGGAAAGCAATGTGGTTCGCCCAGATCGGGAGGCCGAGCGCGGTCGAGATCGCCGGCGACCAGTCGGGCGCGAGATCGGGATCGTGGAAGTCCCACAGCGCGAACATCTGCCCGTCGCCCGTGTCATAGAAGAGATGCTTCGCGAAGCCGCGCTCGCCCGCCGGACCGACCTGCACCTTCACGAGCTCGAAGCCCATCGGGCCCGTGTAGAACTCGTGCGACGCTTTGACGTCGCGCGTCGCGACCGCCACATGGTGGAAGCCCATGCCGCACCTCCTCGCTCGACGTCCCCAGGACGCGAGCCGCTCCAGCTTGACACGAACCCGCCGAATGCGCAGCCGGAAGCTGCCCCCTACTCTGCCGCGACCCCCGGCGAAAGCGACCGATGGCGCGCCGACTCCTGATGCCGGTCCTGCTCGTGCTCGTTGCCGGCTTCGCCTGGTGGCGCGGCTGGTTCGACGAATTCGACGTCGAGCACGTGAGCAGCCTGGTGCGACAGGCCGGCGCCTGGGGCCCCGTCCTCTTCGTGGTGCTCTGCGGCATCGGCAACGGTCTCGGCGCGCCGGGCTTCTTGTTCGTGCTGCCGGCGGCCGTGCTGTGGCCGGCGTGGGAGGCCTTCTTGCTGGTGTGGGTCGGGTCGATCGCCGCAGGGCTGGTCGGCTATGCCTTCGCCCGCGGCGTCGGCCGTCGCTTCGTCGAGGCGCATCTGCCGCGGCGCCTGCTGGCGCTCGACAAACACCTCGGCCGCCGCGCCGTGCGCAGCGTCGCGGCGCTGCGCCTGACGCTCTTCCAGGCGACGCCGGTGCACTGGGCGCTCGGACTCACCAGCGTCTCGCCGCGCGATCTGCTGATCGGCTCGGCGATCGGCTTCGCGCCGCCCGCCGCCTTCTGGACGCTGGCCGGCGGCGAGTTCGTCGACGCGATGGTCGAGCGACGCCCGGTGGTGTGGTTCGCGCTCGCGGCCCTGATGCTCGGCGCGGTGGCGTTGCCGGTGTGGCTCAATCGGCGCGCGGCGCGTCACGACTCGGCGCCCTCCTGACCCGCTCCGCCGGCCATGCGCCGGTGGAAGATCCGCAGACTCTGCGGCGCGTCGGGGTCGCTGACCGGCGTGGTGAAGCGGTGCGGATCGGGCGTCGCGGCCGACGGCGAGAGCGACGGCACCTGGTTGTAATGCGTGTCCTCCACGGGCAATCGCTCCTCGTCCCAGCGCGCGCGTGCGAGGAAGCCGCGCAGCTCCGCGAGGCTGCGGGGCCAGCGTCGACGCGGGATCACGACGTCCGGCTCGAGCGCGCGCTCGCGCGCGAGGTCGCCGCCCGCGAGCCCGACGATCACGCGGCTGCCGAGGTAGAACATCAGCGGCTGCGCCTCGTAGTTCGTCGCGATCAGCAACGCCGAAGGATCGGCGTACCGCTCGCGCAGGCGCGCGACGACGAAGTCGAGCGGACCGCGAACCGGAGTGCGGAGCTCGACGACGTGCCCGGCGATCTCGCCTCGTCGCGCCGCGAGCGATCCCGTGACGAGCAGCGCGATCGCGGCCGCCGCGGCGCGGCGGAGCCCGCGCCGCGACTCCGCGAGCAGGCTCGCGCACGAGAAGGCGTCGAGCAGGAAGGAGAGCGTCAGCGCGGGGGAGAGCGCGACGAAGTAGCGCTCGTAGACGAGCGGGTCGATGCACCCGAAGGCGGCGTACGCGGCCGCGAAGCTGCACAGGCGCGATGCCACCGCGCGCGCCGTGCGCGTGGTCTCTCTCGCAGTGGGCGAAGCGCGTCGCGCGAACACGAACGCCGCGACGCGCGCAGCGATCGCCGCCACGAGCCACTCGTGCCGCGCGAAGTGCGCGAGCACGGCGCCCGCGTTCGCGAGCCAGCGCGCGACGCCGGCTCCCTGCGCCTCGGCGAAGCGCGACGCGACGCCGAACGTCTCGAACCAGACGAGCGCCGGCAGGGTCAGCGCGGCGCCGGCCGCGCAGGGCGCGAGCGCGCGGAGGACTCGCCGCGCGCGCCCAGCACCGTCGCCCGCGCGCCAGGTCACACGCGCGGCGTCCGCCGCGCACCACGCGAGCGCGGGGAACCAGGCCACGGAGAAGACCTGGAAGAGGATGGGGAAGAGCAGCGCGGTCGCGACCGCGTCGCGTCGCCTGGCGCGGGCGTGCAGCACGACGGAGCGCAGGTGCACCGCGAGGAGCGCGCCGAGCACGAGCACGAGCAGCGCGTAGTAGCGCGCCTCGCGCAGGTGCAGCAGCAGCGAGATCGAGACTGCGCAGAGCGTGATGTAGCTCGCGGCGAAGAGCGCGCGCCGTCGCTGCGGCAGCGCCGGCAGCACGCCCCAGAGCCACACCGCAACCCCGAGCGCGCCCGCGAGCGCGAACGGCAGTCGCACGCGGAAGGTGCGCTCGTGCGGGTCGTCGCTGCCTCGCGCCCACCACACGCCGGGCACCGCGAAGTAGTAGTCGCCCCACGGCTTCCCGATGTAGGCGTCCCGCGACTCCTTCACGCCGACCGCGAGCGGCGCGCCGAACTCGTAGAGCACGTTGCGCGGTCCGTGGACCTTCGGGTATCCGACCTCGAGGATGCGCGTCGCGAACATCGCGGTGTCGCCCTCGTCGTGCCAGAAGAGCGGCGACGAGAGACCGGGCAGCAGCATGCCGGCGAAGAGCGCGAGCGCCGCGGCGCACAGCAGACTCTCGACCACGGCGCGGCGCATGCGCGCGCGAGTGTGACGGCGGCGGGCGCGGCGCGCCCGCGTGGATCAGCGGCCGCCGCCTCCGGCGCCCGGCGTGCCGCCCCCACCGCCCGGCGGAACCTCGTTCACGAAGACGCCCCTGCAGTTCGCACCCGGGCTCTCGCAGCCCGTGCGCTGGAGACCCGGCAGCTCGGCGGGCGAGGTCGAGAACGCGGCCGGCGGCCCCGCGGCCACGTCGGGCGCGACCGGGAAGTGCGGACCTAGCGCCGCAATGCTGACCGGCGGACATGCGTCGGGTCCCGCCGGGAGTCGGTCCTCGTGCGCCTTGGCCAGGTAGAGCGGTTCGTCAGGCTTCGCGATCACGCACTGCTTCGGATCCGCCGTGAGCGTCTTGCCGCCGCGCTCGACCGGCAGCGGCGCGTCCCACTCGCAGAACATCGCGTAGCCGCCGGCCTTCTCCGAGAGCACGTAGGCCTCGGCGTCGCCTCCCTGCACGCGCGCCGCGGCGGCGCCGGCAGCCAGGCGCGCGGCGGGCTTGCCCTCGCGCGCGTCGATCACGCGCACCGCGCCGCGTTGCAGCGTGGTGTCGGGCGTGCCCGCGGCGGTCGTGCCGAGGCGCAGGCTCGAGTTCTCGCCCACCTGAGCCAGCAGGTCCTCGCCGAGCAGCAGCCCCGCGCTCGATCCCGGAGTCGTCACGACGCTCTCACCGGAATACACCGGATCGCCGCATGCGAGCGGTCGCGACGCGCCCTCGCGCACGGCCGTGGCCGTCCCGGAGAGCGAGGTCACCTGCCCGACGGCGGCCTCGTCGGCCGACGCCGCGAGCGGGAGCGCGAGCGCTCCGAGCAAGAGTCCACGTGTCCAGCATTTCCGCCCTGCGCGCATGGCTCGACTCCTTGGCTATTGGGACCAGACCACCGTGAGATATCCGCCCACGACGTGGCGCTCGTAGTCGAAGGGGTCCGCGTTCGAGTTGTCGTCGACGTAGCGGTAGCGGCCGCTCAGAATCAGCCAGTCCGTGATCGGGCGTTCGAGCTCCACCTGCGCGGTCCAGATCTCGTCGTGGCGGTTGCCGTGCGGATCCGGCTTGAACAGAGGCGGAGCCTCCGTGAAGCTCGAATTCCGACCGTACGCCTGGTAGTCGAAGCCGCCCGAAAGATCGAGCGCGAAGCGCCACGGCAGCTCCTGACGCACGCCGGCGTAGGCGCCGCCCGTCGCGTAGTCGTTGTCGCTGCCGTCGGCGCGGTAGGCGCCGGCGTCGACACCGGCGCGTAGCGTGGTGCCGCTCTTCAACGGCAGCAGGTGCTCGTAGCCGGCGAGGTATTCCCAGCCGTCGCGGCTCACCTTGTTCTCGTCGAGCTGCGTCGGATAGAGGTAGTCCTGGTAGCCGACGCGGGTCCACAGCCGGCCGGAGCCCGCCTCGTCGAAGCCGCGGTAGTAGGAGAGCTCGCCGCCCGCGTGCCGGAGATAGGGATCGAGATCCTGCCAGGCGTAGCCGGCGTAGGGCTGGAAGCGCAGGAAGCTGGCGTCGTCGACGCGGCGGTCGAAGTAGATCGAGACGGTCGGATACTGGAGATCGAAGTCGGTCAGGTTGAACTGCGCGGTGCCCTGGTAGCCGCCGATCACGCCGACGGCCCAGTCGTGGTTGCGGAAGGCCTCGTAGCCCACGAGCACCGACCACGCGCCGCGCCCGTCGTCCTTGCGCGAGATGTCGCTCGGCAAGCCGACGTTGTCGCCGCGGAGCACGACGTTGCTGTCGTACTCGATGCCGCCGCGCGCGCGCAGCCAGAGCTTCCCCGCGACGCCGCCCGCCTCGAGCGAGGCGAGCGCCTGCGCCGCCTGCTCGCCCCACGCACCGCCGGCCGCCTGCGCGCGCTCGAGCGCCTCGCGCGCCTTCTCGCGCTCGTTCGCGCGCAGCCACGCCATGCCGGCGTAGTAGGAGGCATAGGGATCGGCGGAGGGATCGAGCCTCGCGGCGCGCTGGAGCACCTCGGCGGACGCTCGCTGCTGATCCTTCTCCGCGAGCAGCAGTCCCTCGTAGAGGGACACGCGCGCGTCGTTCGGCGCGAGCCGCTTCGCGTCGACGAGCGCGCGCTCGGCCTCGACCCGGTTGCCGAGGTGGTACAGGGCCATCAGCTCCTCGACGGCGACTTCCGCATCGTTCGGCGCGAGCCGCTTCGCGTCGGCGAGCGCGCGTGACGCCTCGTCATACCGCTTGAGATCGAGCAGGCAGCGGCCCTCGACGGCCGCGGCCGCGGCGTCCTGCGGCGCGAGCTCGCGCGCGCGGCGCGCCGTCGCGATCGCGTCCTCGCAGCGGCCCTCCGCGGCGAGGCGCTCGGCGCTCATGCGCAGCACCAGGGCTTCGTCGGCCGCGTGCGCCGCGCCGGCGATCGCGAGCACCGCGCACAGCGCGGAGAGAGATCGTCGGGGAGGCGACATCACGAGCGAACGCGAGCGCGAACGGCGAGCCCGCAGAGGCCCGCCACGAGCAGCAGACCGGTGGTCGGCTCGGGGATCGCAGTCAGCGCGATCGCGATGCGTAGCTTCGGCAGCGGCAGCACCGTGGAGCCGTTGCTGTTGAACGTGATGAGCTGTTGCAGGAAGTAGGGAACGTTCACGACCTCGCGGTCCTGGGAGCCCAGCGGGCCGAGCCGGATCGCCGGGTAGTAGATCGTCCCGAGCGACGGAGCGGAAGTCTGGAGAAGCACCCACCCCGAGCTCGAGTCGACGCGCAGACCGACCTTCGTCGGGTCGTAGGGCACGTCCTTCTGCTGGCCGTTCACCTCGAACGTGCGCGGGTCGATGCTCGTGAAGACGAGCCAGACGACCGAGTTCGCGAAGTTCTGCTCGCTCTCGGCGGTCCAGCGGGAGGTCACATCGAAGGGCGTGACCAGGTCGCTCTGCGTCAGCCTCAGCGAGCCGATGTCCTGGTTCACGATGTCGAGGTTGCCGGTCGTCTCGGAGATCGGCGCGTTCAACAGGCCGATGCCGGCGGCCTGCGCGGCGGACGCGGAAGACGCCGAGACGCCCCAATGCTTGCCGGTCGAATCGGTCGGACCGTCGAAGGTGAGGCCGATGGTCCCGCCGAACGCGGCCGCGGCCGAGAGGAGCTGCGCGCTGGCGGCCAGGAGCGCGAGGGCAAACGACCGCAGCGGAAAATAAGGCGAAGGGCTCATGCCCTTAGGTGTCGAGCAAGGGCAGAATGTGGCATCCCGCGGGTGGGATCGCGTAACAACGGGAACGGCCCGACGGAGCTAGCGCACGACGATGCGCGCGGGCCGCTCGAAGCGCTGCTTGATCTCGCCGCCGTCGCCCGGCCGCTGCTTCCCGAGCGCACCCGCCGCCTCGAGCCAGTCGAGCAGCGCGAGCAGGTCCGAGTCGAGAGCTCGCACGCAGCCGAGCGAGACCGGCTTGCCGAGCAGCACGCGCCGGGCGCCGCCGTGTAGCGCGACGCCATCCGGTCCGAACGTCAGCTTCGCGACGCCGAGCGGGCCGTCGCTCGAGGCCGCAATCTCCTTCGCGCCGCGACCTCGCGCGATCATCCCGGGACTCCAGCGCGGGTTTCGCACGACCTGCTCGATCGCGAAGTTGCCGGCCGGCGTGGGATGCGCGGGCGACCCGATCACCACGCGGAGCTCCGGACCGGGCCGGTCGGCGCGCAGGTCGCGCGACTCGATCACGAAGCGATCGCGATCGAGCACGAGCAGGATTCCGGGGTCGGCGGCGCCCGTCAGCGCGCCGGCAACCCATGCGAGCAGCAGCGCGGCGATCCAGCGCATTCGGCGCGGCGAGCCGTCGCCGGCGCGCCCGCCCGCCCTCCGCCTTCGTCTTCGAGTCGCGCTCTGCATCGAGTCGATCGTGGCCCGTCCCCGGAGTCGGGTGTCGCCGCGCTCGAGACCGGTCCGGGTTCCGCCGAGAGGAGAAACTCTTGCCGCGACGAAGGACTCTATGGAACGCTGGAAGTCGTTTCGAGACCCGGTGGAGCGGGGAACGCTCCAGGTTCGAGGCCCGATGAAGGGGATGCGGTCGTTGCCGTTGGCGCTCGTTCTCTGCCTGGTCGCCGCGTCCGCGCGCGCGGGCCAGATCTCCGTGCAGTTCGACTTCCGCGGCAGCTCGGTGTCGCTGCTCGGCGGGCTGATCCAGGTCCCGCCCGACGGAAGCATCACTGCAGCCGGCGGCACGCTCGTCGCGAGCGGACTCGGAAGCGCGGCGCCGGTTGCGGGTCCCGCGGCGCTCCAGGGCTTCGGCATGGCGGCCACGCTGAATGCCCTGACCTTCGGCAACACCATCACGGGCAATCCTTCGCTGACACAGCTCGGCGGCGCGGGTGGCTCGCTCACGGCCGGCCTGGCGCAGGTGCTCTTCGCCTCGCCGATGCACGTCGCGCTCGCGGGCGCGATCAATTGTTCTGGACCTTCGTGCGCGATCCTCAGCCTGCCCCGCGCTCTGACCGGCACGCAGCTCCTGACCCTCGCGGCGATGCCGATCGCGAATCTCGCGAGCGTCGGCAACGCGCTCATCAACGCGACCTACGCGATCACGCTCGGCGGCCTCACCGGCTCGCTGCACCTCGTCGGCACGGAGGTCAGCCGCAGCTACGCGCCGGTCCCGGAGCCGCACACCGCGGGCCTCCTCGCGATCGGGCTCACCTTGCTGGCCGGCTGGCGCGCCGCACGCTCGCGGCGCTAGGAGGCCGACTCGAAGGAGTCGGCCGACGCGCAGCGAGGCGAAGCCGAGCGAACGCCGGCAGCCCGAGCGCGAGCGAATAGCTCGCGCGAAGGTCCGGCAAGGGCTAGCAGTCTCGGCGTCGCGCCACCGTCCGGGAGACGCGCCGTCGCATGCCCACCGACCTCGCCGCGCTCGATCGCGAGCCCTATATCAGCCTCGTGACCTTCCGTCGCACCGGCGCCGCCGTGCCGACACCGGTCTGGTTCGCGGCGCGGGGCGGTCGCCTCTACGTCTTCACCGAGTCGCGCGCCGGGAAGGTGAAGCGCTTGCGAAACGACGCGCGCGCCCGCTTCGCGGCCTGTAGCGCGCGGGGGCGCGTCCACGGCGACTGGCACGAAGCGCGAGCGTGCGTCGTCGCCGACCCGGCGGAGGAGCGCGCGGCCTACGCCGCGCTGCGCGCGAAGTACGGCTGGCAGATGCGCCTCCTCGACTTCTTCTCGCGCCTCGCCGGACGCATCGACGCGCGCGCGGTGCTCGAGATCGAGCCCGTGTCGGAGAGCCGCGCGTGAGCGACGCCCACGTGCGCGAGACCTTCGAGGGCGGCGTCGCGACGCTCGAGCTGCATCGCCCCGAGCAGCGCAACGCCTTCAGCGGACGCATGGGCCGCGAGCTCGGCCTGGCCTACCGGCGCTGCGACGCGGACGACGCGGTCCGCGCGATCGTGCTGACCGGCGCGGGCGACGCCTTCTGCGCGGGTGCCGATCTCGGCCCCGGCGCCGACACTTTCGAGTCGCCGACAGACGTGGACTTCAGCGCCGCGGCCGTCGACCCGCCCGCATTCGCCTTGCGCAAGCCCGTGATCGCCGCGGTCAACGGCCACGCGATCGGGCTCGGGCTCACGCTCGCGCTCCAGTGCGATCTCCGCATCGTCGCACTCGAGGCGAAGCTCGGGATCGTGCAGGTGCGGCGCGGCGTCATGCCGGACGCCTACGCCCACTGGACGCTGCCCCGCATCGTCGGGATTGCCCGCGCCGCCGATCTGCTGCTGACGGGACGCCGCTTCGAAGGGACGGAGGCCGTGTCGCTCGGGATCGCGAACCGCGCCGTGCCCGCGGCCGAGGTGCTGCCGGCGGCGCAGGAGATCGCGCACGACATCGCCCGCCACACCGCGCCGCTCTCGGTCGCGATCGCGAAGCGCCTGCTGTGGGAGGGCCCCGACCTCTCGTGGCAGGACGTCGGGCGCAAGGAGACGGCGCTCCACCGGGTACTGATGGGACGCGAGGACGCCCGCGAGGGCGTGATGGCGTGGCTCGAGAGGCGCGACCCCCGCTGGACCTTGCGAGTCTCGCGGGACTGGCCCGACTGGCCGACGTAGCATCGCCACAGCCAGCGCTTCAGCTCGGAACGCGGCCGGCCGATGACTTGCGGGCCCACGCATGCACTCGGGAGGAACACGCATGCTCGCTCGCACTCGCAGCTACGTCGCGGCGCTGACGGTTGCCGCGCTCATCACCAGCCTCGGCACGCCGGCGCTCGCGAACGGCTTCGGCACGAACGACGAGACCGCCGCCTACGAGGCGTCGGTGCCCGTGGTGCTCGACGTGCTGGTGCTGCGCCCGATCGGCCTGCTGATGACCACCGCCGGCCTGATCGTCTACGCCTTCCCGGTGCTGCCGTTCACGGCCGTCACGCGCCCGACACAGATCTGGAAGCCCTTCGGTCCGCTGGTCGCGACGCCCGCCCGCTACACCTTCAGCGATCCGCTCGGCTCGCATCCGGTCGGGGAGAATCGCGTCGTCGATCAGTGACGCGCGATCGAGTCGCCAAATAGAGAGGCACGCCGAGCGCGAGCGGCAGCAGGCCGACCCACGCCAGGGATCCCGCGTAGCGGAGCGCCGCCTCGAGCATGAAGAGGCTGCTCGCGCAGAAGACGATCGGCATCAGCGGATAGCCCGGCACGCGGAAGGGTCGCGGCGCCGCCGGCTCTCGCCGCCGCAAGGCGAGCAGCGCCGCGCCCGTCGCGATCATGAAGAGCCAGAACGCGGGAGCCGTGCCCGCCACCAGGGTGTCGAAGCCGCCGCCGAAGCGCTGCCACGGCATCCCGGGCAGTCCGACGGCCGCGAGCGCGGCGTCGAGCCCGTCGCGTCCATGCCGCGTCCCGACCGCGCCGATCCAGAGCAGTGACACCGCCGCCTGCGCGCAGAGAGCGCGCGCCGGCACCCCGGAGCGCGGGCTCCAGCGTGAGAGCGCGCGGAAGGCCTCGTGATCGCGGCCCGTGCGCGCATAGACGCGCGCACCCGTGAAGACCATGCCCTGGATCGCGCCGAGCGCCGAGATCATCACCAGCACGCTCATGACGTGTCCGGCGGCCGCGCCGAGGCCGTGCGCGAGCACGTCGGCGGCCGGCGTCGACGCCGCGCGAAGTCCGTCGAAGCCGAGCGCGCCGAGGTACGCGGCATTCACCAGCAGGTAGAGCACCGCGACCACGCCCGTGCCGAGCATCAGCACGCGCGGGACGTTTCGCTGCGGATCGCGCACCTCGGACGCGACGAAGGCCGCATTGCTCCAGCCGCCGTACGCATAGAGCACGAGCACGAGCGCGAAGCGGACGTCGCCGCCGGGCGCCGGCGCCGCCGCCTGCGCCGGCGCGCCGCCGCGCGCCATCGCGAGCGCCCCGACGCCGAGCACGCCGGCCAGTCCGACCAGCTTCGACAAGGTGAGCGCATTCTGGACGCGTCGCCCCCAGGTGACACCGAGCAGGTTGCAGCCGGTCACCGCGACCACGGCGGCCGCGGCGATCGCGGTGGAGTCGCCCGCGCCGAAGAGCGCGACGGCGTAGTCGGCGAACACGTAGGCCATCGCGCCGATGCTGCCGGTCAGGATCGCGACGAGCTGCGCCCAACCGAAGAGGAAGCCGAGCCACGAGCCGTACGCGCGCGAGAGATAGACGTAGTCGCCGCCCGACTCCGGCCAGGCCGCCGCCAGCTCGGCGTAGCAGAGCGCGCCGACGAACGAGAGCAGCCCCCCGAGCGCCCACACGCCGAGCCCCGCCCATGGGCCCTGCACGTTGCCGAAGACGGACGCGGGCACCTTGAAGAGGCTCACGCCGACGACGATCCCGACGACCACGCTGACGCCGTCCCAGAGCGAGAGCCGTCCGCGCGCGTCGCTGGTCACGAGCCCTCGCCTCCGCAGTGCGACACCAGCCAGCGCCACGCGTCGCGCGCGCCGGTCTCCTCCGGCTCCGCGCCGCGCAGACGCTCGCCCGCGCGGCAGCGCGCGAAGGCCTCGAGCACCGGCAGGAACGCATCCCCGTTCGCTCCTTCGCGCGCCGCGGCGAGCTCGCGCGCCGCGCGCGCCGGCTCACCCGCCGCGAGCGCGGCGACCCCGAGCGTGCGGCGGTGCGGCGCCGCTGGACGTCCGTGCGCGACCGCGGCCTCGGCGGCGCGCGCCTGGTCGTCGGTCACGCCGAGACGCCAGGCCGCCGCCGTCGTGAGCCCCTGACCGAGCAGGGTGTCGACGCCAACGAGGCGCTCGCGCGCGCCGAGCGGCGCCGCGCGCGCGGCCTCGCGGATCATGCCCTCGGCCTCGAAGTAGCCGAGCGTCCGCTCGCGCATCGCGGGGGGCCAGAGCGAGCGGATGAACGCGCTGTCGCGGAAGCGCTCGCGCGCCGCTGCGACGTCGAGCCAGCCCTCGAAGGTCGCGCGCGCGTCGGTCTGGAGCCGCGACGACAGCCGCTTCGGCCAGTCGTCGGTCAAGGGCGGCGTGTCCGCGCTGCGCGCGCGCAGCCAGTCCGCATCGGCGAGGAAGGTGGCGCCGAGCTGCTCCGGCCGCTCGAAGCCCGTGCGGCGCAGCTCGGGGAGCACGTTCGGCAGCTTCCACTGGCGCGCGAAGGCCGCGTCGTCGACCGGACTGCGCAGCCCGCGCGAGCCGACCAGCATCCAGTCGAGATCGTCGCCCGCCCACAGCGAGCAGTCCTCGAAGACGTCGCAGAAGGCGTGCACGATCGCGAGCGCATCGCTCTCGAGCAGATTGTGGACCGGCAGCCACCAGGTCACGAAGCCGCCCTCCGAGAGCCGCGAGCGCAGCAGCTCGAAGTGCTCACGCGTGTAGAGATCGACGACGCCCGCGTTCTTCGGCGGCGGCGGCTCTCCCGTGATCACGTCGTAGTGGTCCTGCGAAAGGCGCAGAAAGTGGCGCCCGTCCTCGACGTGCACGTGCACGCGGGGATCGCGCAGCGGGTGCTCCGAGTCCTGTGGGTAGAGGAGATCGGAGAGCGCGAGCACCTCGCGCGACGTGTCGACCACGTCGATCGACTGGAGCCAGGGCGTGTCGACCAGGGCCTTGGCCGTCGAGCCCATCCCGTAGCTGATCAGCAGCGCGCTGCGCGTGTCGGGCTGGACCGCCAGCGGCCACCAGGCGAAGAGCTTCATGTAGCGGCGCGCGAACACCGCGGTGCTCGACATCGCGACGCCGTCGCTCATCAGGAACGTGGCGAGCGGCTCGCCGTCGAGGCGGCGCTCGATGTAGACGTCGGTCTCGCTGCGGCCCTCGCGCACCGCCACCACCGCGTGCTCGCTGCGCCCGTGCCAGCGCGCGATCGGCACGCGCAGGTAGCGCGACTGCATCGCGCCGAAGGGAAAGAGGACGAGCGCCGCCGCGAAGGCGGCGCCCGGGACGAGCGCGCTCCGCCAGGCGCCCGAAGTCGCGGCGCAGAGCGCGACGCCGCCGTAGCCGGCGGCGAGCCCCAGTAGCGAGCGCTCGATGCCGAGGCCCGGCAGCAGCACGAACCCCGCGAGCAGCGGACCCGCGGCCGAGCCGAGCGTGTTCGCGAGCGCGAGGAGCCCGGTCGCGCGCGACTCCACCGGGATGTGTCGCGCCAGCGCGGCGCCGAGCAGCGGGAAGAGCGCCCCCGAGAGCGCCGCCACCGGGAACGAGAGCGCCGTGGCGAGCCAGCCAACGTAGAGGGGCGCCGCGCTCGGCCATCCGCGGACCGGGCGCAGCGCGACGCCGAAGCCCGCGTAGCCGAGCGCGGTCGCGGCGCCGGCGGCGAGCGCGAGCGCCGACCCCGCGCGCCACGCGTCGGGCCTCCGCCGGAGCCACGCGCCGCCGGCGACGCCCCCGATCCCGATCCCGGCGAGCACTACGGCCAGCATGAAGGCAAAGGCCGCGCTGCCCGAGTGGACGAAGAGGCGCAGGAAGCGGAACCACACGACCTCGAGCGCGAGCAGCAGTGCGCCGGCCAGCGCGGTCGCCGCGAGCACGCGCGCGACGGCCACGCGCGACGCGCTTGCGTCCGAGCGCTCGACGACGGGAAGCGCGAGCGCCTTCTCGCCGCGCGAGAGCGCGAGCGCGCCGATCGCCACGAGCGTGTTGCAGCCCGCGGCGAAGGCGGCGGTGCCGCGCACGCCGAGCCACTCGACGAGCCACAGCTCGCCCGCCAGCGCGCCGACCACGGCGCCGAGCGTGTTCCAGCCGTAGAGGCGTCCGAGCGCGCCGCCGAAGCTCGGGTCGCGCGCGCGCAGCGCGCCGATCAGGACCGGCAAGGTGGCCCCCATCGCGGCGGCGGGCAGCACCAGCAGGGCGAAGCCCGTGGAGAGACGCGCGGCCGAGAGCGCCGCCGGCGAGTCGACGAGCGGGCGCAGCGCGTCGGCGAGCGCGGGCGCCAGCGAAGGCAGCCACACGACCAACGCGAGCCCGCACGCCCCGATCGCCAGCTCCAGCGCGGCGTAGGCGCGCAGCGGCCGCCGCAAGGTCGGGGCGAGTCGCGCCGCGACGCCGTTCCCGATCGCCATGCCCGCCATGAAGCTCGCGAGCACGATGCTAGTCGCCGCGACGCTGCTCCCGAACGCGAGCCCTGCCTGATGGAACCAGAGCGTCTCGAAGCAGAGCCCCGCCGCGCCCGAGAGGAAGAAGAGTGCGCAGAGGACGGGCGCCATGTGCAGACGACGACGCTATGCGCCGGGCTTCTCGAAGGCCTGCTTCATGCTCGAGGCGAGATTGCTCATGAGCTTCTGCACCGAGAGCTGGTGCACCGCGAGCGCCTGGAGCTCGGAGCCCGCGCGCAGCGCCGCGCGCACGCCCATGATCTCCATCGCGCGATGCACGCTGCGCTTGTTCAGCTGCTGGAGGTCGGACGGGATCTTCGCCACGCGCGCCGCGATCTCGAGCACGCGCGCGTCGAGCTCGGCGACGGGGAAGGCGCGGTTCGCGAGCCCGATCTCCACCGCGCGCACGCCGTCGATCGAGTCGCCGGTCAGCATCAGCTCCATCGCCTGCCGCATGCCGACGAACCACGGGAAGAACTGCATGTCGGGCGGGCTGACCAGGCGCACGACCGGGTATCCGATCTTCGCGTCCTCCGCGACGTAGACGAGGTCGCAGGCGGCGGCGAGCTCGCTGCCGCCTGCCATCGCGTAGCCGTGGACCTGCGCGATCACGGGCTTCGCCAGATCCCAGATGCCGAGCCAGCCCTCGGTCACGTGTCGCGACCAGCTCCCGTCGCCCTGCGCCGTGAAGTAGGGCTGTCCGCTCGCGAGATCGGAGCCGAGGTCGTAGCCCGAGGAGAAGCAGGCGCCCGCGCCGCGCACGATGCTGACGCGAACGCTCTCGTCGCGGTCGGCCGTCTGCAGACCCGCGAAGAGCGCGCCGCGCAGCGCGTTGTCTAGCGCGTTGCGCTTCTCGGGCCGATTCAAGGTGAAGCGGCGGACGCCCGGCGCGGGATCGTCGACCCGCAGGATCTCGTTGCCTTGCACGAAGCCTCCCGCGCGGGCCGATCCTATCACGCGCGTGCAGTGGACTCGCCGCGCGTGCCGGCGAGATCGGCCATCAGCTCGAGCACGTCGTCGCGCTCGCAGAAGATCGTGAGACCGGTGGCTCCCGAGTCGAGCCAGCGGCGGAAGCGCTCGCGGATGCGCGGAAGCGGTCCGACCAGCCCGCCCTCGTCGAGGTACTCGTCGGGAACCGACGCGATCGCCTCCTCGCGGCGCCCGGCCAGGAAGAGCTCCTGGATGCGCGCGGCCGCCTCGGGGTAGCCGCGCCTCGCCATCATGTCCTTGTGGAAGTTGACCTCGCGGTGGCCCATGCCGCCGACGTAGAGCGCGGTCATCGGCTTCTGGCGCGCGAGTCCGGCCTTCACGTCGTCCGTCACCGTCACGTGGCAGCCGGCCTGGATCTCGAGGTCCGCGAGCGACTTGCCGCCGCCCGCGCGGCGGAACCCCTCGTCGAGCCACGGCCGGTAGTGCGCGAGCATGCCCGGAGCGAAGCCGAAGGGCAGCCAGCCGTCGGCGATCTCGGCGGTCAAGGTCACCATCGCCTGGCTGCCCGTGCCGAGCCAGATCGGGAGCGACGGATTCGTGTGGAGGATCGAGCGCAGCGGCTTGCCGAGCCCGCGCGCACCCGGACCCGTGTAGGGCAGCGAGATCTCGGCGCCCTCGTGCCGCACCGGCGTGTCGCGCGCGAAGATCTTCCGCAGGATCGCGACGGTGTCGCGCATGCGGCGCGAGGGTCGTCCCCACGGCTGTCCGTGCCAGCCCTCGACGATCTGCGGACCCGAGACGCCGAGGCCGAGCACCACGCGGCCGCGACCCGCGAGCCCTTCGAGGGTCTGAGCCGCCATCGCGGTCGCAGCCGGCGTTCGCGCCGCGAGCTGCGCGACGGCCGTGCCGAGCCGGATCCGCCGGGTGTGCGCCGCGAGGAATGCGAGCGGCGTGAAAGCGTCGGAGCCGTAGGCCTCGGCGCTCCAGACCGAGTCGAAGCCGAGGCGCTCCGCGAGCTGCACGCGCGCCACCGGAACCGCGATCTTCGCGCCGGCCCACTCGAGCGCGAGTCCGAGCTTCATCAACGTCCTCCCGAGGGCGCGCATTCTGGCAGAAAGCAGACACTCGGCGAGGCAGAGGCCCCGAAGGAGGAACAGATGGCCGACGCAGGGGCCTCTGCCTCGCCCCGCGGTCCCCTCCTAGACTCGCCCCTCCCATGCAGCCTCCCGGCGAGTCCGTGATCCGCGCCCGCGGCGTGACCAAGCGCTTCGGCGCGCGCGTCGCCGTGCGCGATCTCGACCTCGACGTGCCCGCAGGCGTCTGCTTCGGGCTTCTCGGTCCGAACGGCGCGGGCAAGACGACGGCGCTGCGGATGATCTACGGCGTCACGCGGCCGACCGCGGGCTCGATCGAGGTCTTCGGCATCGACGTCGCGCGGGATCCGCGCGCGGTGCGCGCGCGCCTCGGCGTCACCTTGCAGGAGAACGTGCAGATCGAGGCGCTCTCGCCGCGCGACAACCTCCGCATCTTCGCCCGACACCACCTGCTGCCGCGCTCGCGGCGCGAGGCGCGCGTCGAAGAGCTGCTCGACTTCCTCGAGCTGCGCTCGCATGCCGACGTCCCGGTGGTCGCGCTCTCGGGCGGCTACCGGCGGCGGCTCGCGATCGCGATGTCGCTGATCCACGACCCCGAGCTGCTCGTGCTCGACGAGCCGACCACCGGCCTCGACCCGGCGGTCCGCCTCGCGCTATGGGCGCGCGTCCGCGAGCTGCGCGGGCGCGGCCGCAGCGTGCTCCTGACCACGCACTACATGGACGAGGCGGAGCGCCTCTGCGACCGCGTGCTGATCCTCTGCGAGGGCCGCGCGATCTGCGAGGGCGCGCCGCGCGCGCTGATCGCGGAGCGTCTCGCGCGCGAGGCGCTGGAGATCGACGCGACGCCCGAGGAGGAAGCGCGGCTGCTCGCGGGCGAGCCATGGCAGCGCCTGCGCTCCGGCGGCCGGCTCGTCGTCTACGCCGACTCGGTCGGGCCACTGGTCGCGAGACTTCGCGCGCAGGACGGCGGCGACGGCCGCCCCGTGATCGTGCGTCCGGCCAACCTCGAGGACCTCTTCCTCGCCGCAACCGGAACGTCGCTCGAAGGAGGCGCATGAGCATCTCGCTGCCGCACGCGCTCTCGGTCTGGTGGCGCAACGCTTCGATGTACCGCCGCACCTGGAAGGCCAACATCCTGCCGAACTTCTTCGAGCCGGTCTTCTATCTCGCGGCGATCGGCGTCGGTGTCGGCGCCTACATCCAGCAGATGGGCGGAACCTCGTACGCGCGCTTCCTCGCGCCCGGCCTCATCTGTGTCGCGGCGATGAACGGCGCGAGCTTCGAGGTGACCTACAACGTCTTCGTGCGGCTGACCTGGGAGAAGACCTACGACGCAATGCTGACCGCCCCGATCGAGCCCGACGACGTGCTCTTCGGCGAGGTGCTGTGGGCGCTGACGCGATCCGGCATCTACGGGGGCGCCTTCTTCCTCGTGGTCGCGGCCTTCGGCTACGCGCCGCTCCCGCGCGCGCTGCTGGCGCTGCCCGCGATCCCGCTGGCGGGTCTGCTCTTTGCGGCGCTCGGAATCGCCTTTTCGCTGCGGGCCACGAAGATCGATTTCCTGAGCTTCTACTTCACCCTCTTCCTGACGCCGCTCTTCCTCTTCTCGGACGTCTTCTTTCCCATCCAGGAGCGCCTCTCGGGACCGTGGCTCGTCGTCGCCGAGGTCCTGCCGCTGCTCCACCCGGTGCGCGCGGCGCGCGCGACGTTCAACGGTACGCTCGGCTGGCAGACACTCTGGGACGTGGTCTACGTGCTCGTCGTCTCGGCGGCGCTCCTCGCGCTCGCGCGCCGTACGATCCGGAGGCGACTCACCGCCTGATCTCGATCGCGGGACGTCCCGCGGATGGGACGCGCGCGCGTGCGGCGGCGCACGTCCGCTGCGCGCGACTTGCCGCGCCTCGCTTTTCGCTGCGGGCGCGCGCGCTCGCCGCGCGCGCCTGCGCGCAGCGCATGCGCGCCGCGTGCGCAGCTTCCGCCGCACTGCGCATGCGCTTCCGACGCGCGGGGCGCAGCGTCCCGTCGCCGGGACCGAGTCCGCGCGCGCAGCCCGTGCGCAGCCGTGCGGCGCAAGCGCGCGCGGCGCGCCGGCACGCGCATCTCGTCCGCGCGCTGGCACGAGTCTTGAGAAGGACTCGCGCGATGCGACACGAACACACCGTCCTCTTCGTCGACGACGAGGTCAACATCCTGAAGGCGCTCCAGCGCCTGCTGCGCATGGAGGACATGCACGTCCTCACGGCCTCGCGCGCCAACGACGCGCTCGAGCTGCTCGAGCGCAACCCGACGCAGGTGGTGGTGAGCGACCAGCGCATGCCCGAGATGTCGGGCGTGGACTTCCTGGCCGTCGTGCGCGAGCGCCACCCCGACATCGTGCGCATGATGCTGACCGGCTACACCGAGATGAACGTCGCGGTCGATGCGATCAACCGCGGCGAGATCTATCGCCTGATCACGAAGCCCTGGAACGACGACGAGCTGCGGGCCACGATCCGCCAGGCCTTCGACCATGCGGACCTGAAGGCCGAGATCAAGCGCCTGAACCAGGTCACGCGCGAGCAGAACTTCCGGCTCCAGGACATGAACCGGAACCTGGAAGGCATGGTGCGCGACCGCACCAAGCAGCTCGCGGAGAAGCACCAGCAGCTGCGCACCGCCTACGTGCAGACGATCCGCGCGCTCGCCGAGGCGGTGGACGCGAAGGACGCCTACACGCGCGGCCACTCGGAGCGAGTCGGCGTCTACGCCTCGAAGATCGCGCGCGAGATGAACTTCGCGAAGGACTTCATCGAGCGCGTCTACATCGCGGGACTGCTGCACGACGTCGGCAAGATCGGCGTGCGCGACGCGGTCATCACCAAGCCGGACCGGCTCACGCCCGAGGAGTACGACGAGATCAAGAAGCACCCGGAGATCGGGGCCAAGATCCTCGAGCCGGTCGACTTCCTGAAGGACATCGCCTCCTGCGTGCGACACCACCACGAGTGGTACGACGGCTCGACGCGCGGCTATCCGGAGAGGCTGCGCGGCGATCAGATCCCCCTGCCCTCGCGCATCATCCTGGTCGCCGACACCGTCGAGGCGATGACGAGCGACCGCCCCTACCGGCGCGCGCTCTCGCTCGAGTCGGTGGTGAAGGAGGTGCACTGCTTCCAGGGCACGCAGTTCGACCCGACCGTCAGCCAGGCCTTTCTGCGCCTGATCGAGCGGGAGGGCGAGGGCTTCCTCAAGAAGGACCAGAAGTTCGACATCTTCGCCTTCATCCAGGACTAGAGCCGCCCCCATGCAGCGCCCCTCCGACCGCGCCGGCAAGCCGGCGCGAGACTTCGATCCCGGCGCGGTCCTCGACCGCGACGCGCGCGTGCTGCTCGACCCGCGCTTCCTCGGCCCGCTGCACGACGAGCTGTGGAGCACGCTCGGCGCGGAGGAGGCGGCGCGCACCTTGCGCCAGATCGGCCTCCTGCACGGGCTGAAGGACGCGGCCTGCGCGGTCGAGCGGCTCGGCACGTCGCGCCACGACGCCTTCGCCCTGCCGCTCGCGATCCGCGTCGGGCGTCGCGGCGCAACGAGCTCCAGTCTCGAGATCGCCGGCTGCTGGCCCGAGGCGCGCGAGGCGCAGGCCCGGCTCGAGTACGGACTCGGACCCCACGGCGCCGCCTGTCACCTCTCCGCCGGCTACACGTCGGGGTGGCTCTCGGAGCTCTTCGACGCGGAGCTCGCCGCGGTCGAGATCGAGTGCGCGGCCGAGGGTCGCGGCGCGTGCCGCTTCGTCGCGCGCGAGAGCGCCGCCTGGCGCCGCGACGAGCCGGAGCTCCGCTGGCTCCACGAGCTGCCGCTCGCCGCCTATCGAAGCCTCGTGCGCGAACGCGCGCGCAGGCTGCGCGGCGACGCGGCCGAGTCCGTCGGCGCGATCGAGCGCGACTCCGCCTGCGTGCACCTCTGGGGCCCCGTGATGGTGATGCCCTTCGGCGGGCCCGAGGAGGCGCTGCGCGCGCTCGAGCTGCTGGAGCGCGACCCCTCGGCGCGCGAGGTGTCCGTGCTGGTGGTCGATCTCCGCGACGCCGTGATCGACGAGGCCTTCGGCGCCCTGGCGCTCGAGCAGATCATGGGCACCGCCTCCGCGTGGGGCGCGGAGGTCGTGCTGGCCGACCCCTCGCCACTCTCGCGCCGGGCGATCGAGGGCCTGTCGCATCCGCCGCTGCTGATCGCGAAGAGCCTCGAGGAGGGCGTCGCGGCCGCCTTCCAGGTCGCGCGCGCACAGAGGTGTCGCGCGTAGCTCGCCGGGTCGGGGAAGCGGGTCGCCTGCGGCGGCCATCTGTTCCTCCTCCGCGACCCGCTGCCCCGACCCCGCCCCCACGCGAGCCTTCGAGTCCCACTTCAAGTCTGGACCCGGATCACCCGAAACCGAGGCGATGGTGGCGATTCCGGAGCAGGGGCGTCTGGAGGAGACTTCGCTCCCGCGCCTGCTGCTCGACCTCCACCGCGCGCGCTTCGAAGGCACGCTCGAGCTGCGCCGCGAGCGCATGGAGAAGAGCTTCCTCTTCCAGGAAGGCGTGCCGGTCTTCGCGGAGTCGAACCTCGCCAGCGAGACGCTCGGCGTGCAACTGATGGACGCGGGCAGGCTCTCGCGCGAGGACCACGCGCGCGTGTCGCGCCACGTGAGCCAGAACCGGTGCAAGGAAGGCAAGGCACTGCTCGACCTCGGGCTGATCGAGCCGAAGGTGCTGTTCCTCGCGCTGAAGGATCAGGTGCGCCAGCGCATCGTCGACTGCTTCGGCTGGCCGCAGGGGACCTTCCGGGTCGCGCCGAGCGAAGGGACGCCGCGCGAGGCGCAGCCCTTTCGCGCCGACATCTTCGCCTTGATCCAGGAAGGCATCGAGACGCACTGGGCGGCCGAGCGCGTGCTCGCCGACCTCGCGCCCCACATGCAGGCGCGCGTCACGCGCACGCGCCGGCTGTCGCGCCTCCAGGAGCGGCTCCGCAGCGACGAGAGCGTCGAGGCGCTGATCGACGCGCTCGACGGCACGCGCACGCTCTGGCGCGCCCTCCAGACGGCGCGCACGCCGCGCGCGCTTGCCGCCGCCTGGGTGCTCCACGCCGCCGGCGCGCTCGCCTACGGCTCCGACGCCTCGCCGCTGCAGGCCTCGCAGGAGCCCGCGATCGAGATCCTGCTGTCGGACGAGGCGGCGCCCGCCGACGACGCCGGCCCGCGCGTCGCCAGTCCCGAGCGCGTCGAGACCGCGCAGCACGCCGAGCTGCGCGCCGAGATCGAGAGCCGCTTCGCCCGCCTCGACGAGCTCGACTACTACGCGCTGCTCGGTGTGACCTCGCAGGTGACGACGGCCGAGATCCGGCGCGCCTATCACGAGGCCGCGCGCCGCTACCACCCGGACGCGCTCGCGCGCGCCGGGCTCGAGGGCGAGCTGCGCGCGCAGGCCGGCAAGGTCTTCGCGGCGATCAGTCGGGCGCAGGCCACCCTGGTCGACGCCGAGCGGCGTCGGGCCTACGACACCGCGCTCGACTCCGACGAGAGCGATCTCGACGCCGAGCGGATCGCGGCGGCCGAGACCAACTACCGCAAGGGCGAGATCCTGCTCAAGGCCGGAAACTTCCGCGGCGCGCTCGACTACCTGCGCGCCGCCGTCGACGGCTGGCCGGAAGAGGCCGCCTATCAATCCGCGCTCGGCTGGACGCTCTTCAAGAAGACGCCCTCGGAGCCCGCGCAGGCGCGCGTCCATCTCGAGCGCGCATGCGCGCTCGCGCCGCAGGACGCGCAGGGCCTCTACTGGCTCGGCACGGTGCTGAAGGCGCTCGGCGAGACGGTCGCCTCGAGCACCTTGCTGAACAAGGCGCGCGCGATCGACCCCGACGTGCGCTGACCCGCACGAGGCGCGCGCCGCGAGCGAGGCCCGCACGTGCGAACCTGCCGCGCGTGGAGACGCCCGCCCCGCCCTCGCCCTTCCTGCTCGAGCGCCTCGACGACGTCGCGGCGGCCGCGCGGGAGGGCCCGGTCATCGACGTCGCCTGTGGAGCGGGACGCCACGCGCTCGCGCTCGCGACGCGCGGGATCCCGGTGGTCGGCGTGGATCGCGACGCGCTGCGCCTGCGCGAGCTCGCCCGGCGCGCGCGCCGCGAATCGCTGTCGCTCCGGCTCGTGCGCGCCGACCTCGAATCGGCTCCGTGCCTTCCGTGGGGCACATCGCGCGCGGGCGCGCTGCTCGTCTTCCGCTATCTCCACCGGCCGCTCTGCGCTGCGCTGGCCGCGAGCCTGCGCCCGGGCGGCCTGCTCCTCTACGAGACCTTCACCGTCGCTCAAAGGGAGTGCGGCTACGGTCCTGTGAATCCGGCGTTTCTGCTCGAGCCCGGCGAGCTGCCCGCGCTCTTCCCGACGCTCGAGGTCCTCTCCTTCGAGGAGGGGCTCTCGCCGGGCGAACGACCGGCGGCGCTGGCCCGCCTCTGCGCGCGGCGGCCTCGGGCCTGTTGACCCGCGCGACGCTTGCGCGTCACGGGCCCCTGTTCAGACTGGATGCCGGGAGGCTCGCGTGGCAGCGGAAGCAGAGCGCCTCGTCCCGTCCGGTTCGGAAGCTCGCGCCGATCCCTTCCGCCGCCTGGCACCTCTCGCACTCGTCGGAGTCGGAGGGATGGCGGCGCTCTCGTGGGAGGTGCTGTGGCAGCTCGAAGCCTCCCTTGCACTGGGAGTCTCGTCGTTCGGGACGGCGCTCACCCTGGCGACCACGATGGCCGGCATGACGACCGGCGCGTTGCTCGCCGGTCGCTGGATCGAGCGCCGTGCGCTCGCGCGTCCCCTTCGGCTCTACGGGTGGCTCGAGCTCACGATCGGCGCCGCGGGCGTGCTGATGCGGCCGGGCTTCCGAGCGCTCGAGACGCTCGACGCGTGGGTGTACGGCATCTCGCCCGCGCTCGCGCCCGCGTTGCACGCAGTCGGGATCGCCTTGCTCCTCGGGCCGCCGACTCTGGCGATGGGAGCGTCGGTGCCCGTGTTCGCGCGGGTTGCGCGAAGCCACGGCTGCGACGTCTCGGCGCTCTACGGCGCGAACACGCTCGGCGCCGCCTGCGGCGTGCTCGGCATCGCCTTCGTCGCGATCCGCACGCTCGGCGTCGCGCTCACCTGCGGCGCCGTGTCGCTGCTGAATGTCGCCGTGTTCGCAGGAACCCGACTCGCTCCGCCGGGTGCGCCGACCGCCGCCGAGCGGTCTCCCGAGAGCAGATCGGCGCAGCCACGGCCGACCCTTCCGCGTTTCGTCGGCGCCATCGTATTCGTGACGGGCTTCACGACCTTCGGCCTCGAGGTGTCCTGGTTCCGCTCGCTGCGCGCCGCCTTCCAGAGTGTGACGGAGTCGTTCGCGATCATGCTCGTGGCGGTATTGCTGCCGCTGGCGCTCGCGGCCTGGTGGTCGCCCCGGGTGCGCCGCCGCGGCATCCCGCTCGGCGCACCGCTCGCGGCGTCTGGGGTCGCGATCCTCGCGGTCACGCCGATCCTCGAGCGGATCGACCGCATGGTCCCGCTGTCGGCGACCTACGGCGCGACTCTGCTCTGCTGGGCAGGCCTGTGTCTGGTGCTGCTCGGTCCGCCGATGGGACTCCTCGGGCTCGCGCTGCCCTGGATCCTCGACGAGCTGCGCGATCCGGCGCGCTGCGCGAGAGCCTATGCAGTCGACACGGCCGGATCCGTGGCGGGCGCCCTGGCGTCGGGCTGGCTGCTCCTTCCGGCTGTCGGCTTCGCCCGCAGCGCGTGGCTCCTCGGGGTCCTACCCATCTCGGTGTCGCTCCTGCTGCTGCGCGGCGCCGGTCGCTGGGTCGCTTCGGCCGCCGGCGCGGGCGCGCTCGCCGGCGCCGCCTGGCTCGCGACGGGGCTCGGACACGAGCGGGTCCAGGGACCCGGCTTCGCCCTGCTCGAGGATCCGCACGTGCTCGCCCATGCGGAAGGTCCCGACGCCACCGTCTCGGTGGTCTCCGGGGCGGGCGGCGAGCGCTTCCTTCTGATCGACGGCTTCACCGCGAGCGCCGAAGGCGCCGAGGGCACGGGCTACATGGAGTGGATGGGGCGACTCCCGATGCTCGCCCACCCCGACCCGCGCGACGCGCTCGTGATCTGCTTCGGCACGGGGCGGACTGCGAACGCGGTGCGCGAGGAGAATCCCCGCAGCCTCGACGTCGTCGAGCTGAGCCCCGCAGTGCTCGGGATGGCGTCGCTCTTTCCCTCCAACCGCGACGTGCTCGGCGATCCGCGCGTGCGCGCCGTCGTGATGGACGGCCGCGCCTGGCTGCGCCGCACCGACCGCCGCTACGACGTCGTCACGCTCGAGCCGATGCCGCCGAATTTCGCCGGCGTCAACGCGCTCTACTCGCTCGAGTTCTACGAGATCGTCGCGTCGCGACTCGCGCGCGGCGGCGTGGTCGCGCAGTGGCTCCCGCTGCACCTGCTTCCGCCGTTCCACGCCGCCTCGGTGGCATCGACGTTCCTGCAGGTGTTCCCGGATGCGGTCCTGTGGGTGGCTCCGGAGTCGGGCACGGGCATCCTGCTCGGCCGCACCCGCCCGCACGGCTCTTCGCTCGGCGCGCGCTGGCCGGGTCTCGCGCGCGCCGCCGAGCACCGCCCCGCGGACATCGCGCGCATCGTTCGCCAGGTCGCGCTCGATGCCGACGGGCTGCGCCGCTACGCCGCGCTCGGCGTCCCGATCACCGACTCGAACCAGCGCCTGGCGTACGACCTCGTGCGCGGCGACGCCCTCGCCTTCGGCGCGCAGCTCGGGGAGAAGAATCTGGCGCTCGTCCGCGATGCGGCGCGCGACGAACCGCTGCGGCTACCGCGTCCCGCCGACTAGCTCGCGCCGAGCCGCGCGAGCGCCCAGCGGGCGTGCTCGGCGAGGATCGCGTCGTCGCCCTGCGCGTGACGGCGGACGAGCGGCAGCAGCGACACATCTCCGCTGTTGCCCGCGGCGACGAGCGCATTCCGGAGCATGCCCCGGTAGCGCGCGCGCCGCAGCGCGGTGCGCCGCGTCGCGGCGCGCCAGTTCTCCTCGTCGAGCGCGAGCAGCCACGCGAGCGTCGGCGCGACCCAGGGCTCGCGCGGCGCGAGCCGCGCGCGCAGCCCGTGATCGTCGCCAGGGACGCGCCGACGCTCGCGCAGGTTCCACGGGCACACTTCCTGGCACACGTCGCAGCCGAACACCCACTCGCCGTGCGCCTCGCGCAGCGACTCGGGCAGCGCGCCGCGCGACTCGATCGTCGTGTAGGAGATGCAGCGCGTCGCGTCGAGCACGTAGGGCTCGGGAAACGCGGCCGTCGGACACGCGTCGAGGCAGGCGCGGCACGAGCCGCAGTGGTCCGGCTCGGGCGCGTCCGCCGCGAGCTCGGCGTCGGTGACGACCGCGGCGAGGAAGAGATACGAGCCGAGGCGCGGATGGATCACGCAGCTGTTCTTGCCGATCCAGCCGAGGCCCGCGCGCGCAGCGAACGCGCGCTCCAGTACCGGCCCCGTGTCGACGTAGCCGCGCGTGCGCACGGGGCGTCCGAGGAGCGGCGAGAGCGCCGCCTCGAACGCACGCACGCGGTCGAGCAGCACGTCGTGGTAGTCGGCGCCTCCCGCATAACGAGCGATCCTCGACCGGCCGGGCTCGGGACCGCGCGGCGCGCCGGGGTCGTAGACGAGGCCGAGCGCGACGACGCTGCGCGCGCCCGTCAGCACGCGGCGCGGGTCGATGCGCTCCTCGACGCGCCGCCCGATCCAGGCCATCTCGCCGGCGTAGCCGCGCGCCAGCCACTCGCGCAGGAACTCGGTCTCGCGCGTCGGCAAGGCCGGCGCGACGCCTGCGAGGTCGAAGCCGACCGCGAGGCCGAGCGCCTTCACGCGCTCCGCGGCCTGCGCCCGATCCGGCGCGCTCAAACCGGCGAGCGCTCCGGCCCGGGACGCACGCGCAGCAGCGCGACCAGCCCGAGGAGCAGCGAGCACGCGAAGAGGAACGTGAGCAGGCCCGCCGACTCGTGCAGCGGTCCGGCCAGCACGCGCTCGGGGCCGAAGCGCTGCGCGGCCGCGACCGTGCCGACCACGCGCAGCCAGTTGCCGAGCATCGCGATCGGGACGACCGAGAGCAGCAGCGCGGTGCGGCGCATCCAGCCGCGCGCGGCGAGATGGGCGAGCAGCGCGCCGAGCGGCAGCAGGGTCACGACGGACGTGATGCCGCTGCACGCCTGGTCCACGAAGAGCTGACGATCGCCCGGCAGGAGCACCACGTTGCCCTCGCGCATGAGCGTGAAGCCGAGCGCCTGGAGCGAGGTCACGGCGGCCGAGCTCACGAAGAGCTGGAGCCGCAGGATCAGCGGATCGAGCAGCGCGGGCGGCACCGGCACCATGAAGAGCAGGAAGCCGACGGGGAACGCGACGCGCCGCAGGCCCCGCGGTCCCCACGCGGTCAGCACCAGGCTGGCGACGGCCAGCACGAATGCGAGCCCCAGAACGGTCGGATTGCCGAGCGCGAAGCCCGCCGCGAGCATCAGCGCCGCCGCGCCGAGGCTCGCGAGCCCGCGCGGATCGCGGCCCGGCGGTCCGAGCTCGCGCCGCCTCGCCGCGAAGAGCCACCACGCGACGAACGGCACCAGGAAGCCGTGCGAGGTGTACTCGTGAGCGCCCCAGACGCGCGCCATGGCGAGCAGCGCCGGCGCGAACGCGATCGCGACCCCCGTGAGCCCCGCGATGTCCGATGCCCGCATCTCGTGTCTCGCGCGAGGCCAGCATAGCCATCGCATCCGCAGCGGGTATGTTGCCGACCCGATGCGCATCCGCTTTCCGCAAGGCTTCCACTGGGGCGCCGCGACGGCCTCGTACCAGATCGAGGGCGCCGTCACCGGGGACGGCCGCGGCGAGTCGATCTGGGATCGCTTCTCCCATACACCCGGGAAGATCGCCAACGGCGACACCGGCGACGTCGCCTGCGACTCCTACCACCGCTTCGCCGATGACCTCGCGCTGCTGCGCGCGATGCACTGCACGAGCTACCGCTTCTCGATCGCGTGGCCGCGCGTGCAGCCGTCGGGGCGAGGCGCCGCCAACGCGAAGGGCCTCGACTTCTACCGCCGCATGGTCGACGCCCTGCTTGCCGCGGGCATCCGCCCGCTGCCGACGCTCTACCACTGGGACCTTCCGCAGGCGCTCCAGGACGCGGGCGGCTGGACCGCGCGCGACACCGCGGGTCGCTTCAGCGACTACACCGAGACGGTGCTGCGCGCGCTCGGGGACCGCGTCGAAAGCTGGATCCTGCTGAACGAGCCGGGGATCTTCACGACCCTCGGCTACTGGATCGGCCTCCACGCGCCGGGCCTCCGCGACGTCGACGCGTTCTTCCGCGCCGTCCACGTCGTGAACCTCGCGCAGGGGATATCGGCGGCGGCCGCGCGCGCGGTGCGCGCGGATCTGCGCCTCGGCATCGCCTACAACTTCTCGCCCTGCGAGCCCGCCGGCGACACGCAGGCGGATCAGGCCGCGGCGGAGCGCTTCCACGCGTTCCAGAACCTGCTCTTCCTCGAGCCTGCGCTGCGCGGCCGCTACCCGGAGCCCTTCGCGGATCCGGCGACTCAGGCGCGCATGGGCGTCCGCGACGGCGACCTCCTGCGCATGCGCGCCCCGCTCGACTTCCTCGGCGTGAACCTCTACATGCGGACCTGCGTGCGCCACGTGGACCGGGATCCGCTCGGCCTGCGCGCGCAGGCCGTCGGCATGGGCGGCACCCGCGGCCCGCGCACCGACTTCGGCTGGGAGGT
>DATKND010000111.1:0-38273 GCA_035541475.1 Myxococcota bacterium
CTTGGCCAGGTCCAGCAGGTTGTTGATCAGCTTCAGCAGCCGCAGCGCATTGCTGCGAACCGTCTGGAGATAGCTCCGCTGCAGCTCGGAGAGCGCGCCGAACTGCCCGCCGAGCAGCGCCTCGACCGGAGCCAGCAGCAACGTCAGCGGTGTCCGCAGCTCGTGGTGGACGTTGGCGGTGAAGCGAGACTTGGCTTCATCGAGCTTCTGGAGCTCGTCGCGCGCTCGCTTCAGCTCTGCTCGTTGCTTGAACTCGTGAAATCTAATGCGGTCCTGCAACGCGGTGCTCGCGACACCTTCGAGAGCAGCCGCGAATGGAAAGCAAACCTTGAGGAGGTAATCCCGCCACTCAAGGTGGCCCCCCGGCAACCATGGCGAGGCCGCATAGGTCGCGAATAGAGTTCCCGAGATCACCGCGGCTTGACCGGCTGACAATGGCAGCAACACGGGCATGCCCACGAAGAGAAGCATCAACCCCGGCGAGTATTCGCTTGTCGCACCTCCTGCTCCGTAGATCACCCAAAGCAGGTTCCCGCCGGTGACAAAACAACCGAGGAAGCTTCCCGCCAGTGGCCATCGCCCTGCCCAATGACCAGCCGCTAAGAGCAATGCAATCGTGATCGCCCTGGCGATCATGAATGACTCGCACCTATCAGGAAACGCGAGGTAGTCGACCGGAAACCAAAGCAAGTTGAGTGCAACGACGATGCGTACGCCATTGCGCAGTGAGCCTGGCATCAGGTCATGCTCGATCTCAGCGCGATAGTCGCGATATGCGGAGCGACCGTCGCCATTCACCCCTTGCATCGCGGGATAAATCGACGCCCCTGCACATCGCCTTAAGTCGCAATCGACCCGGGCCGGCCCCTCGGGGTCCCCCTAATTGCTCGCCCTCTCCGCCTCCGAATTTTAGAAGCAGACCCGGCAACAGCGTCGCGTTTGAGGCGACACAGAGAATCATCACGCCTGCTGTCAATAGTCCGAGATTCGCCCAGCAGATCACATCGATCAATGACAGCGGCGCCCCACCGCTCAAGGAAGTTCGAGCGCGTCATGCCTAGTCGCGACGAGCGACTACGAGAACCCCCTGCGGAGGCTCACCAAATGCGTACTGAGCCTCCTCAACGACAAACCCGGCGCGTCGGACCAAAGCTCGAAGCTCGTCCAGATCCCAGAACCTGAATGTTCCTTCCTCTTCAAACTCCAGGATCTTTGAAGCATCGTTTAGAAAATCCCGCGCCAATTCGTCAATCGATTCAGCAGCCGCATCGCCCAATTCCCTTCGTGCGACTCCGGCACGAAGCTCGGCAAGGCCTTCGACGTGGAGGCGCGAGAAATCAGCATCTCGGCGCAGCGTAGAAACCACCAAGCGCCCGCCGACACCCAATGCCGAATGGATTCTCTCGAGAAGCGCAAACGGATCAGAGACGTAAGAAATCACCAGGGATGCCAATACCGCGTCATACGCTTTTGGAGCGAAGGGTTGAGCTGTGATCGACCGTGGATCGAAGTCAAGGAGCCTCGTTCTTAGTCGGACTAGGTGCGGGACTTGAAGAGCCGCCATCCGTGCCGAAGCGCGCTCAAGCGCCTCGGCAACAAAATCCACAGCGTCGATTTCAACCTCCAACGGCGGGTATTCGGTCGCTAGTTGGACCGCAAAGTCTCCAGTTCCCGAGCCGACATCAAGAACCCGGTTCCTCGGGCGGAGCTTCAACTTCTCAATCTGCTCGCGCATGAACAGCCGATAGGCTGAGGTAGCCGTCAGCAACTGAAATCCGAATCGAGCATTACGCCCGAGCAGATAGCTGCTCCAGAATTCTCTGAGGTGCCTCTCCTTTTTGGGCAGCCTGCGCAGCTCGGCATCCCGCCGTCTGTCGACCTCAACGAGATCCGGCAGCCGCGGAGGAAGTTTCTCCTGAAGAGCCATACGCGCGGCTTCAGTCGCGATCAAACCAAATACCGAGAAAGCCTCCGCGCTGGTACGGAGCTGATGGCCTGTCGGAACCTCTATTACCCGCCTCGCGCTCGTATCTCCGCAAGACATCACATGCCGCACTCGGTCAACATCCATCCACGCATCATGCCTGCCATGGACCCAAGTGATTGGAACGCGGATCTCGGCCATATCCCTCCGCGCATCCTCTAGAAACACCAGCTTGTGCTCAAGCGCATCAAGCCCCGTGCGATCCATGTCCGCCACAACGCCCACGAGCTCATGGCGGCCGAAGCGGAGACCACGGCTTAGCCCGTAGGCAAAATCAATTCCGCCTGAAATTGTTCTTAGTGCTGACTGGAGATCGACCATACCAACGACCGGAATCCAGCCGGCCAGTAGGCCAGTCCGATCAGTTGCAACGGCACGCCGTCCCTCCACCGCGGCGAGACTGAACGTCACCAGTACAACCTTACGTGGTCGGTACACTGGTGATGCGGCGAGGAACTCTAAAGTTGCGTGGATGTCTCGTACCGCTCGCGAGAACGTAAAGCGCAAGTACTCGCTTCCCGGCGCTCGATATTCCAGCGGTATGAAGGACTCACCGCGCCGATGAGTTCCGTCGTAGCGCAGAACGGTTATTGGCTGCCTAGCGCTGCGGAACGTCTCGACGATTGTCGCGGCAAGTGGCCAAAGCGTCTCTTTGGTCCGTCCCCATGCAGGGGGAATCACCACCGCGAGAGCGTCACGCGGACCTCCCCAAGTATCAACGACCGCCCGCATCGGTTCGCCGGGCGCGCTTTCATACTCAATGACTGTCGGGGTCTCTTTTGATTTCGTGGTTACGCGAAGAGTTCGTGCGGCTCGAGCAGATGCAACACGGGCGAGACCGCCTATCAGCGATGCGCGACGCTGAATCCTAGACATAGCGTTGAGTTCAAGAATTTGGTCGCGTCGTTCGTACTCGACGGCCTTCCCAACCGGGACGTCACTCACTTCTAGGCCGATCTTTATCCAACCCTGCCGCCGGGTACTCCTGCTGCTATGCCGAACGACTCCGTGAGTGTGGTCGCCCTGTCTGTTCCCCTTCGTGAACTGGACCGTTACCTGACCTTCGGGTGCGACGCCCTCCGTGTCGCGCAATAGGACGCCAAGCCCGTGGTAGGAGCTGTCCTCGATGACCCCGGAAAGAACCTGCCCGGTGCTCGAGCGGATCTCGACAATCTCTTCGCTCGTTTGAGGTCCCGAAAACCGCTCAAGATCACGACGCTCCGCTTGGTAGATGGCCTGCGGAAGCAGGGCGTGCACGTAGCCTCGGCTGTCGGCGGCAATCGGTGTGACAGCGAAGAAGTACCGTCGCCCGTCCAAATCACAGCTCAAGAACAACTGTGGGAGGTGGGTTTCCTGGAGATTCTCAAAGAGCAGCGTCAGCGAATCAGGCCCGATTGTTTGAATCGTCGCGGTTCGCGAGTCGTTCTGGCGATTGATCCCGCTCGACAGCAAGCAACCCTGCTGTCGAATTCGCTCGAGAAAGACTTCGACTTCGCTCGGTCGCTGAATGCTGACCGGATGTAGCTTCGCCAGCGTTGCCGGGCTTACAGCGTCGAGAGTGTCATCCACCGCGCTTGTCGCTTACTACGAGGGAGAATCCAGCAAGACCCACGAGTGGGCGACGCGCTCCGTTTCAACACGAAGCCCTCGCCCCAACTTCGAAGCTTCGAGTTTTTTTCCTTGCTGACGCGCTTGCGCCGGAGCAGTCTAAGCGCAACTGGCACCACGACTCAAGAGGAGCGCATTGTCGCAATCAGTTCGCCAAGCGCATGGGAAGCCGACGGGGTCACTTCGAGACACAACGCCTTGCTTGATCGCTCATTGAAACTGCCCGGACCGCCCCGAGTTCACGGTCTAGATCCGCAGCTCGCGCAGCTGCGCCTTGCACGTAACCCCCTCGGCCGCATGAGCGAGCTTTTCGATCGGTACGGGGCGCCCGTTGCTTTGGTTCGCGGCGGAGGTGGGCGGGTATTTTCCGTCGATCCGAACTGCCCCGGGGTCGTGTTCGTCCGGGGAAGCAACCTAGCCAAACAGATCATGCTTGATCACGACCGCTTCCATCGATCTGCTCTCACCGGGCAACTGACACCTTCTTCGGATGTTCCGCGAACGCGCCCGATCCTGGAGTGGGGAACTGGGCTCTTTGCTGTCAATGGCGATGAGCATCGCCGGCATCGACGATTGCTATCGCCGTTCTTTAATCGGTCGCACATTGAGACTTATGCGGAGGCAATGCAAAGAGCTACGGCTGCGATGCTGAACCGTTGGAAGCCCGGACAACTGGTTGACGTGCATCGAGAAATGATGGATCTGACGTTGCGCAATTCCGCAAAGACGCTCCTCGGTCTCGATGTGAACGTCGATCATGACATCGTTCGAGCGGGGGCTGAGTCTTTGCGCCTGGTTCTCTCTCCATGGGTTCTGCTCGCGCCGTGGGACCTTCCTGGGTTCCCCTACAGGAGATTTCTGGAAGCTGTTCGGTTCTTCAACCAACGCATGCGATCGATTATAGACGAGCGTCGGCGAACACCTGACGCCTCCAATGACGTACTCACAAAGCTCATCTCTGCTCGTGACGAAGCGGGAGCGCTTTCCGATGCCGAAGTGGTTGGGCACGCGAGTATTGTCTATGCGGCAAGCCACGACACCACCGGTAATGGTCTCACCTGGACACTCTTCTTGCTCACCCAACACCCAAGCTGGTACCGAGCTGTCTCGGAAGAAGTACGATCCACGGTTGTTAACGATGCTCCGACACTTGACGAACTGGAGCGATTGCAAATCCTCGATGGGGTCATCCGAGAGTCGTTACGCCTATTACCACCCGCGCCTTGGACGACCCGCATCGCTGCAACAGATACTCACGTTGGAAGCCATTTCATCCCTAAGGGAACTGAAGTTGTTCTTAGCATCTTTCACACGCACCGGATCGAGCCGATCTACCACCATCCAAACACCTTCGACCCCGGCCGCTGGCAACATATCAAGCCAGATGTCTTTCAGTTCACTGCATTCGGTGCGGGTGCTCGATCTTGCATTGGAAGCGGCCTGGCCCTGCTCCATATGAAGCTGATCCTTGCGATGCTGATCCGACGGTACCGCATGGAGTTTCACTCGCATCAAAGGATCGATCCTGTGTTGAACATAACAATGGCCCCACGACATGGGTTACGAATGCGGGTGCACTGCGATGGCGACTTTGAATCAGGTGCTGGCTCAGTTCGAGGCAGCATCACTGCCTTGTTTGCGGGGTGATCTCCGCGTCCCGACCGCTTGTCATCTCGGCCAACGGCCCAGGCCCAATTCTTGACTCTTCCGCGCTAACTGGAGCATCCCAAGCGCTGAAGCAATTTCATTAGCCGAGCTGGCCTGAATTAGAGCATCCGAACGTTTACCCGCAGCGACTAGCATCTGCGCATGGTCAATATACGCTCGTGCGGTGCATGCTCGAGCACCGATAATTGAATTGGTAGCTATCGCCACTCTAAAGTGTTGATCGGCTAGTCGCCATTCTCGCAATAACGAAGCGAGCCTTCCCAAAAGCCAATGTGTTGAACCTAGGCAATAAGTGCAGTATCCGAAGACGACCAGATGGTCAGCGTGCGGGAGGAGATGATTGTACAACTCTGAGGCGAGGGGTTTGTCGCCAACCGTTGTGCATGCCATCGCCATGAGAGCGGTGGTCACATTCCACTCATTAAATGTCAACTCTGAGAGAGCCCGTTTGGATGCAACTTGATGTAAATGAAAGCGCGCCTCATCATTTCTATTTAATTCTGCCAACACATATGCTAGACCCGCACGCCAAGCAACCATCCGCGGGAATGCGTCAACCATGTACCTGACGCGCGATTCGAACCTTTCAATCCCGCCGATATCGAACGACCGCATAGCATAGAGAGCTTCATAGCTGTGAAATGCGTTGCGATCCGCATACTGTCTACCAAGCGCATAGTACTCGGAGGCGAATTTGTCAGCTTGTTCAAACCGGCCTTCCATTTCAGCACGGATTGTCCGCATAAGACCAACGTACCATCGTGCCTGTGGACGTTTCGAGCGGTCGATGACGTCGCTCAATCGTGTAACTTCAGCATCTGCTTCACCGATCTCGCCACGTGTAAGGAACGCTGTAACCCTGAGTACCCGACGGAAGATCTCCAAATCGTCACTACACGGCGTCACGTTTAACGGCTCTATACCGGGCTCATTCGGTAGAAAATTCACCACCCAGGAAATGGTCGTAACGTATCCCCGCGCATCCTTGTCACTACTCGGTGCGACCAGTTCATTTGCTTCAGCACACAATGATCGGCCTCGCACCCGCTCGTCATCACTCCATTGCAAAGCGATCGCCAGTCGCGCAAGCAGGCGCGCGCGAAGTAGAGAGGGGCCGCGGAAGTTCTCGATGGCTTCCTCCAAAAGCCGAACCATTTCTGCGTCGTAGATCCCCGCTTCAAGCGCCAGCAGATCCGGCGCATACCGCAGCGCGGCGGTCGCGAGCTCCTCGCGCAGCCCCGCGCGGCGCGCGAGAGCGGCGGCCTTCTGGAGCGCGTCGCGGGCGCGGTCGCGCATGCCCGCGTCTCCCCACGCATCACCGAGCCGGAGCAGGAGACGGCATCGCTGGACCAGCGTCCGGGGGTTGGCGTAATCGATCAGGGAGAGCGCCCTCTCGAGATGCTCAGGGGTGTCCTCGAAGGCACCGCGCGCGCTCGACCAGCTCGCCGCCATCTCGTAGAAGTGCACCGCGCGAATGCGGTCTTCGCGATCCGACGACTGCTCGTAGTGGTGCGCGATCGACGCGGAATGCTCGCTCGGCTCGGCCGGCGTCCTCTGCTCGAGCGCGCGTGCGACTCGGGCGTGGAGGCGGCCACGAAGATCGCGGTCGAGCCCGGCGTAGATCGCGTCCCGGACGAGCGCGTGATGGAAGCGATACCGATCCGCTTCGGCTGGGCGCTCCGTCACCACCCCGGCATCGCGCGCGACACCGATGCGCGCGAACACTGCCGCACGGTCGAGATCTGCCGAAAGCTCGAGCTCGCCGACGGAGAACTCTCCGCCGACGACCGCAGCCAGCTCGATCAATTCACGCGTGGAGCCGGGGAGGAGGTCGAGCTGCCGGCGAATCACGTCCTGGACGTGACGCGGCAGCTCGGGCTCGACGCTCTCTGAAGATTCGAGCTCTGCAAGCCGCCTCTCGCTGCGAAGCACTCCGATGATCTGGTGCAGAAAGAAGGGGTTGCCGAGGGTCTTCTCGTGGAGGTCGTCGACCACCGAGCTGCCCGGCACGCGTCCCGACAGCGCTTCGAGCAGCTTCCGGACGTCGTCGCGCTCGAGACCACGCAGCAACTCGTGCGCCGACTGCGGGAGCGTCGCCAACGACAGGATCGAATCCGCCTGCAGCGGACCCACTCGCAGCTCGCCCTCGCGATAGGTCCCGACCAGCAGGAGGTTCGGGGCCTCGGCATGGCCGAGCTCGCGCGCCACGTGCTGGAACAGAGCCACCGACGCGGCGTCGGCACGGTGCAGATCGTCGATCGACACCACGTGCGGTCTCGCGCGGGTGAGCTCGCGGAAAAATGCGACCACGCTGTCGAACATCAGGAAGCGCGCCGCGCGCGCGTCGACGGATGACGTCTGAGGCAGATCGGAAACGTATGGACGCAGCTCCGGCACCATCCAGGCGACTTCGCCGGCTCCTTCGCCGAGAGCACGCAGCAGGTTGTCCGGTGGGTCGGAGCTGACCGCTGCGCGCAGGACCTGGACCCACGGCCAGAAGCCCGGCGCCCCCTCCGACTCGACGCAGCGGCCGCGAAACACCTTGAAGCCGAGCCGCTCCGCGAGGTCGGAGATCTGCTCGACGGCGCGGGTCTTCCCGATCCCCGCCTCGCCGCTCAGAAGCAGGACCCGGCTCTCGCCCGCCGCCACCTCGCCGAGCATCGAGGTCGCTCGCTCCATCAAGCGGTCGCGCCCCAGGAATGGAGTCCGCGAGCTCTCTTCGGTCAGGCGGATGATGGGAGCCGCAACTTCCTCGACTTCCGCGACCAGGCGGAAGCCCGCTCGCGGGACCGTTCGGATTACCTCCTGCCGGCTTCCATCGTCGTCAACCGCCTTGCGAGCAGCGTGCAAGGTGAAGCGCACCGCCTCGTCGTCCACGTGCACGCCGCCCCACACCTCGGAGAGGAGCTCCTCTCGCGGCACCAACCGATCTCGGTGTCGGAGCAGATAGACGAGGAGGTCGAAGGGCTTGGGCTGGATGGCGACCGCTCGGCCTCGCCTTAGGAGCTGGCGCGTGCGGACGTTCAGCTCGAACTCGCTGAACCGGTAGACGCGCGCGGGATCGATCTCGTCGGTGTGCATCGAGCCGCAACGCCTCCCAGGGGCCGTGCGGTCGCGATTATGCCACGAGGCACACGAAGAAATCGGCTCGAAGCGGGCGCAGACCAACGAACTGCTAACACGGCGCTCGCTTCGCCGTTCCTACCCTGCCTGCTCGAGGGAGGATCGGTCCATGCTGACGCCGCTTGGAGACGACACCACGACGAGTCCGGCCTCCGCGCCCGACTCGCGACCCTCGTCCGCCCGCACGCTCGCCATGCGCGATCGCATGCTGCACGGCTTCTGCTTCGTGGCCGCAACCGTCTGCTTCGCCGCAGCGATCTCGATGCTCGCCCTGATGCTCTTCCGATTCGAGCGGGACCTGCTGAGCGCCGCGGACTTCGGCCTGCTCGTGCTCCTGGTCGGCTGCTTCGTCTCGCTCGGCGGTCTCGCCCTCCTCGCGATGCGCGACAACCTTCGCCAATCCTCGCTCCGCTCGTTCCTCGTCGTCCCGGCGCTCGTGATCTGCTGGCTCCTCCTGCTGGTCACGACCCTCGTCCGCTTCGAGCTCGGCCCGGCGCTGAATCACGTCCGGTCCCTCGCCAGCTTCGCAGTCGTCATCCTGGCGCTCGTCTTCCTCAGCGGGTGGAGCTCTGAACCTGTCCCACGCCGCTCCGCGACCGGTCCTTCTCCGCGTCCCCGGACTCGAGATTCCACGTATTGAAGAGCTTCTCGTCGAGGTTACCGACCAGCTCGTAGGTGAGCGTGCGCACATCGGTGCGGGAGCGTGTGCGGAGCGTCTCCATCGTGATCAGGAACGGGATGAAGCGCTGGCCGATCGGCTTCACCTGGCCCGGGTCCATGCGCAGGCGCTTCACTCGCTCGCCCTTGCGGTAGAAGTCGGTCCAGCGGATCAGGGCGCGGTCGGGCTCGATGCAGGAGAGCATGCGCTCGTAGGTCGAGGTGAAGGTCGGGCGCGCGTGGATGTCGAGCACCACGCAGCCCTCGGCGTCTTCCGCCGCGCCACCCGGAGCCACGTCGTAGTCCTCGACGTGCTTCGGCTCGACGTCCTCGTAGGAGAGGTCGGTGCCGAAAAAAGAATCGGCCCGCTGAGAAGAGGAGATGCGGCGGGTCATGCGCATCGCCGGCAGGTAGACCCAGAGATCGTCGTTCGCTGCCTGGTTCTCGAGGATCAGCACCGAGGTGCGACGCACGTCGGGCGGCTCGAGGAACCGCACCAGCGCCTTGCCGGGCTGCACGCTCTGCTTGCGCAGGATCTGGAGTGTGCGGACGACGGGACGCATGCCGGGGCTCTCGGCCGCGAGCTCGAGCGTCTGGATGTAGTCGTCCGCGTAGAGATTCGCGAAGGCCCGCTCGAGCAGCGCGCGCTGCTCGGTGGCCGGGTCGGCGACGGCTGGCTCCGCGATCGCCAGCACGAGGGCGAAGGTCCAGGCCGTGCGGTGGCCGACCCCGGTCGCGATCATGCCCCCTGCATCGCGGCGCGGCGCACCTTCACTCCCGCCTCGCGCAGCAGATCGAGCGCGGTGCCGCCGAGCGGATAGTCCGCGTTGTAGACGACCTCCACGATCCCCGCGTTGATGATCATCTTGGTGCACGTGAGGCAGGGAGAGAACGTCGTGTAGAGCGTCCCGCCGCGGACGCTGACGCCATGGTAGGCGGCCTGCGTGATCGCGTTCTCCTCGCCGTGCGAGCACAGGCACTCGTCGAGGCGCGTCCCGCCCTCCGCGAAGGCGTTGCAGCGCGGGCAGCCGCCCTCGTTGCAGTTGCGGACGCCGCGGGGCGTGCCGTTGTAGCCGGTCGAGATGATGCGGCGGTCCACCGTGATCACGGCCGCGACCTTGCGCTTCACGCAGTTGCTCCGGGACGCCACCACCCGGGCGATGCTCATGAAGTACTCATCCCAGCCGGGGCGCTCGAAAAAATATGAGCGCTCGAGCACCTCCTGGACTCGCTCGTGCAGCGACTCGAGCGAGCCCTCGTTCTCGATCGTGAAGTCCGCGAGCGCGCGCACCGCGAGGAGCTGCTGCGCGGCCGGGTCGTCGCTGCCGAGCTCGCGCGCCTCCAGGCGGCGCAATTCCTCGAGGTCCGTCGGGTCGCCGCCGCGTCCGCGCGCGCGCAGCCGGTCGAGGCGCACCATCTCGGGCGCGTCGACCCAGATCAGCCGGAAGCTCTTCGAGCGTTGGCGCAGCACCTCGACCTCGGCCGGGTGGCGGATCGAATCGACCACCGCGTTGAGGTCGGGCGCGAGCCGCTCGCAGAGCCGCAGCGCCAGCCCGCCCGGGCCGAAGCGCGTGCGGATCGCGTTGCCAGTCTCGATCATGCGCTCGCGCGTCTCGTCGATGCCGCGCGCGCGCAGCTCCTCGCGGATCACGTCCGAGAGCGAGAAGGCGCGGAAGCTGCGCGCTTCGAGGTAGCGCACCACCTCGCCCTTCCCGGCTCCGTTGCGCCCCGCCAGACCGAGGATCATCGGCGCTCTCCCGATGCGCGGGCGAAGTCGCTGTTCAGAAGCCCTCGGGCTCCACGCCCGGGAAGATCATCCAGCGCGGCTCGGGGGAGAGCTCCTTCATCGGAGTCAGCGGCGCGAAGACGACGTCGAAGACGCCCATCCCGGCCCGGTACATGCCGAGCATCAGGCCCTGAGCGAAGCCTGCGACGTACTTGGTCCCGGCCGCGAGCGGCAGCTTGTTGAACTCCTCGCGCGGCTTGACGGTGTCCATCACCGGATCGGCCGGGAAGGTGATGAGCGAATTGACTCCCACCAGGAAGCGGTTGCCGACGCTCTTGCCGTACTCCCCGAGGCTCTTGCCGAAGTCCGACCAGGCGGACTGGCTCGCCTGCTCCGCCGCGTCGGGCTGCCCGACCTCGGTCGTCTTGCCGACGTGCTCGCTCTCGACCTTCTCCACGTCCGCGTTGGCCACGAGCGTGTCGTCGTCTGCGAGCGCCGGCGAGGCGAGGCACCCGAGGCCCAGGCTTCCGGCGGCGAGGACCGCAGCCAGCGACGAGTGCAGCGCGCTTCGGAACATCGCAGGCCGATTCTCTCGCATGCACACGCAAAACACAACGAGGCGGAGTTACAGGGCGTCTGCACGGAAATCGCAGTAGCCTGCCCCTCCCGTGGCGAGACGACAGGAACAGGAGCCGGCCCGCGCGCAGGTGACCGAGGTCGCGCGCAACGTGCTGCGCATGGAGCTCCCGATCCACATGCCGGGGCTCGGTCACGTGAACTGCTACGCGATCACGGACTCGCGCGGCGCAGCGGTGGTGGATCCCGGGCTCCCCGGTCCGGGCACCTGGCGCGTCCTCCAGGAGCGACTCGCGCAGATCGGCCTGAAGCCGCGAGATGTCCACACGGTCATCATCTCGCACTCGCACCCCGATCACTTCGGCTGCGCCGCGCGCTTCGCGCAGGAGTCGGGCGCGCGCGTCGTCGCGTACCACAACTTCCAGTTCGGTCCCTACACGGCGCCGCCGACGCCGGAGGTCTCGGTCGACGATCTCGCCGAGCACCACGTGCACGCGCACGGCGAGCCGCAGGCCGACGAGCCGCCCGTGTCGGAGTCGGTCGCGGCGGCGCTCGCCGAGGCGCACGAGATCCTGCGGCGCGCGCAAGCGCTCGGCCGCACGCCCTGGGGCGGAGAGCGGCCGACGCCGCCGTTCTGGATGCGCATGCGCTGGCGCGTGATGCGCTGGGTCGGCAAATCGTTCGTGCCCGTGATCAGCGCCCCCGTCGAGCACGGCGACGTGCTCGAGCTCGGCGGCCGCGAGTGGTTCGTCGTCCACACGCCAGGCCACACCTCCGATCACTTCTGCCTCCACGACCCGGCCGAGGGCGTGCTGATCGCCGGCGATCACGTGCTGCCGACGATCACGCCGCACATCTCGGGCATCGCGTCGTCGCCGGACCCGCTCGCCTCCTTCTTCTACTCGCTCGACCGCGTGGGCGAGATCGCGCACGTCTCGCAGGTGCTGCCGGCGCACGGCCATCCGTTCGACGACCTGCCCGGCCGCACCCAGGCGATCAAGCGCCATCATCACGACAGGCTCGAGCGAGTGAAGTCGCTCTCGCGCGAGTTCGGGCGCTTCGCCAGCGTGCAGGAGTTCTCGCAGCGCCTGTTCCAGCCGCGGAGCTGGGGCGCGATGGCGGAGAGCGAGACCTACGCGCATCTGGAGCACCTGCGCATCGCGGGCTCCGCCGAGCGGCGTCAGGACGGCAGCGGGATGTTGCTCTACCAGGCCGGCTAGCCCGATGAACTCCGCTCGGCTTCGCCTTGCTGCGCGTCGGCCGACTCTCGAGTCGGCCTCCTAGCCCGTGGTGCAGCTCGTCATCGATTTCGAGTTCCCGTCGCGCGACTGGTGGGAGCGCGGCGGACAGCAGCTCTGGGAGGGGATCGCCGAGAGCCCCGACGCCGCCAAGGTGGTGGTGGATGACGACCTCGCCGCGTCGTGGCTGGTCCAGGCCGCGCGCATCGAGGGCTGGGACGCAGGTCCCGAGTACGCGCCTCATCCGGTGCGCGCGGTGAATCTCGCGGACGACGATCCGGACGCCTGAGCCGATGCCGCCGTCCGCATCGCGCCGCGCCGCCACGCTGGTGGTGGTGCGCCACGGAGAGACGTCGGCCAACACCGACGGCGTCTGGCACGGATCCACCGACACGGAGCTCACCGCACGCGGCCACGCCCAGGCGGAGCGCGTGGCCGCGCGGCTCGCGCGCGAGTGCGCCGACGCGGTGGCGGTGTACGCCAGCGATCTGCGCCGCGCGCGCGACACCGCGGATCCGATCGGGCGCGCCCTCGGACTGGAGGTCCGCACGGCGCGCGACCTGCGCGAGTTCGATCTCGGCCGCTGGGAGGGCAAGACCTACCAGGAGCTCTTCACGCAGCACCGGCTGTGGGATCACATGCGCGCGGATCCGCACTTCGCGCCGCACGGCGGAGAGTCGCCGCTGGCGGTCGCGGAGCGCCTGTGCGCCGCGCTGCGCGCCATCGCGGGCTGGCATCCGGGCGAGCGCGTAGTGGTGGTGAGCCACGGTGGCGCGCTGAGCCTGGCCTTCGGGCTGCTCCTCGACGGTGACTACGCACAGTGGCGTCGCGTGATGGACAACTGTGCCGTCAGCGAGCTCACCTTGGATCCGCTCGAGCTGCTCCGGTTCAACGACACGTCGCATCTCGACGCCATCTGAATGACACGCGCGACATTCACCGGAAACCCGCGAGTACTGCCGTAATTTTTTTCCTGGCTTGTGACATCCGTCACCTCGACTCCGCTTGCGCTCCTCTAGCGTGCCCGTCGCTCACGGGGAAGCGGCGCTCGACGGAGAACCGGAGGCGCTGCGTGGGTTGGCCACTGGGGGGCCGACCCCTGGCTGTGCAGTTCGGGAACAGCGGCAGCGACTGAGGTTGCGGAGGTTTCGGGGGTGCTCGAAGGGGCAAGTGCGCGCCGCGCCCGGCGCGCCACAGGGCGAAGTCTCGTACTTCTATTGGTCTCCGGATGCACGGTGCTGCTCGGGAGTTCAGTCCTCGCCGAGATCAGCGTACAAGGGACCAACGCAACGCTGCGTTGGTCTCCCGCGGCGGGTCCGGTGAGCGGCTACATCGTGTCGGTGTCACGCAATGGCGGCACGATGCACGACGAGATCATGGTCACGAGCAACCAGGTCACGATCGCGGGGAAACCCGGTGACCTCGTCCAGATCGCCGTGCGCGCGTGGGGCTACCCGGACGGGCAGGGCCCGGATTACGGACCCTCGTCGGAGTCTTCCGAGCCCATCCGGTTCACCGGCGTGTCGAGCGTGTCCGCCGTGCTCGCCATGGAGTGCCAGGCCTGCGGAACGTTCGCGATCGTCGACACCGGGGGCTCGTTCAGCGTGTCAACGGTGTACCCGACGGGTGGAAGCTGGGAGCTCGTCGGGACCGAGCAATTCGTGCCGGGCCGGCTACAGGCGCTGCTGCACGAGCGCAACACGGGCGCGCTGTGGATCGGGGACGTCGGGCCGAACAGTGTGACACCGTACGCATCCCAATCCGATCCGTCGTTCTCGCGGTTCGAGGTCGCGCGCCCCTACGATCTCGATGGCGACGGCGCCGCCGAGATCGTGATGCATGACGAGGCCAGCGGCCTCGTCGAGATCTGGGGCATGGTGAACGGCGCACTCGTGAGACGCACGCAGTGGGCCGGCCCCATCGGCTGGCACCTGTTCGCCGTGAGCGATCTGGACGGCGACGCGGGTGACCTCTGGTTCGACGCGCACAACGGTCTCGTGGCGGTCGCCCGCTTCCAGAATCTCGCGTTCGCCGGCTCCTACATCCTCGCCGCGCCATCGAGCGACGCCACGCCCGTGGACGTCTCGGATTACGACGGCGACGGCATGGCCGACGTGCTGTGGCGCGACGACTCGGGGGTCATGACGATCACCTCGAGATACGGCAACTGGAGCCAGACGCCGCAGATCGTGCCCGGCCAGCCGGGCGATCAGAGCCTCGTGCCAGTCGGGTCGGCCGATTTCGATGGGCGACGCGGATCCGAGATCCTGCTGCAGAACCTCACGACGGGCCAAATCGGCGTCGCGTGGCCGGCCGGCGGTCGTCAATGGTTGATGTCGCTCGGCGATGCGCGATGGAGCGTCGTCGACGTGTATTGATGACGGCGGGCGGCGGCGCCGTGGGACCGAATGGGTCGCCTTCATCACCTGGCGACCCGTTCAGGGCACGAACAGGCGACGCACGAGAGCCTGGGTGATCCACCGACCCCTTGGGAAGGGAAACGGGGACCGCCGGGCGTATCTCGCGGCTACAGTGGGTGAGCCGTTTCCACGCGCTGGGCCCGCTCAGCCGCCCACCGACAGGGCCTTGCTTGCATGTATGAAAGCTTCTTCAGCCTGCGAGAGCCCGCCTTCTCGCTCACGCCGGACCCCCGCTTCCTATGGCCGTCCGAGACGCACCAGGAAGGGTTCGCGGCGCTCTACTACGGCATCACGCGGCGCAAGGGCTTCCTGCTGCTGACCGGCGACGTCGGCACCGGAAAGACCACTTTGCTGCGCGCCGTGCTCTCCGAGATTCCGACAGAGATCGAGGTCGCGCTGCTGATGAACACGGCGGACCTCGACAGCATCGACCTCTTCAAGCTGATCGCCGCCGAGCTGCGCCTCGACGGCACATTCACTTCGCGCGCGGACTATCTCATCGCGCTCAACCGCTTCCTGCTCACACGCCTCGAGCGCGGACTCAATACCGTGCTGGTGATCGACGAAGCGCAAAACCTCGACCGCCGGTTGCTGGAGCAGGTGCGCCTGCTCTCGAATCTCGAGACCGCGTCGGAGAAGCTGCTCCAGATCGTGCTGACCGGTCAGCCCGAGCTGCGCGACGTACTGGCCAGCCCCGAGCTCGCGCCGCTGCGTCAACGCATCGCGCTCGAGCACCACGTCCAACGCCTGCGACCGGAGGAGATCGCGCCCTATCTCCAACATCGCATCGAGGTGGCGGGCGCGCGCTACGAGGACCTGTTCGCGCCCGGCTGTGAGGAGATCTTCTACGGCTTCTCGGCAGGCTGTCCGCGCCTGCTCAATCTGCTGGCGGACCGCGCGCTGCTTGCTGGTTTTTCGCGCCAGGAGCGGCCCGTGCGTTCTGCGCTGCTCGAGCGCAAGGCGAAGGAGATGGCGGAGCAGCAGGCGCGCAGCCCGCTCGATCCGCGCCGTACCTGACCTCCCATGCGCCGCGCGCACGATCCGGGGACGGCCCCCCAGTCCCCGGCCTCGCTCGCACCCGGGCCTCCGTGGCGATCGGTTGCAAGCGTCCGAAAACGGCGAGTCGGGAGCGCGAGCCTCGGCTACACCCCCCCGCATGCAGCTCGATCCCTCCGTCTGCTATCGCGTGATGCGCGCGCGGGACGCGCGCTTCGACGGACGCTTCTTCGTCGCGGTCCGCACGACCGGGATCTACTGCCGGCCCGTGTGCCCGGCGCCGCTTCCACGCCGTCAGAACTGCATGTTCGTGAGCTGCGCCGCGGCGGCCGAGCAGGCCGGCTACCGGCCCTGTCTTCGCTGCCGCCCCGAGGCGGCGCCCGGCACGCCCGCCTGGCTCGGCAGCTCGACGACCGTCGCGCGCGCGCTCCGGTTGATCGACGCCGGCGCGCTCGACGACGTGGGAGTCGATTCGCTCGCCGCGAGGCTCGGGGTTGGCGACCGCCACTTGCGCCGGCTCTTCGCCCGACACCTCGGGGCGTCGCCCCACGCGGTCGCGGCAACGCGCCGCACGCACTTCGCCAGGCAGCTGATCGACGAGACCTCGCTTCCGATGGCAGAGGTCGCGTTCGCCGCAGGATTCGCCAGCGTGCGCCGCTTCAACGACGCCATGCGCAGCGCCTACGGGCGTTCGCCCAGCGCGTTGCGCCGCGGCGCGAAGCGTGGGCGAGTGGACGCCGGCAGGAACCTCGAGCTGCGTCTCGCCTACCGGCCTCCCTACGCCTGGGACGCGGTGCTCGGCTTCCTCGCCGCACGCGCGATCCCGGGAGTCGAGTGCGTGGCAGACGGTTCCTATCGCCGCTCCTTCCGACAGGACGCCGCGGTCGGCTGGCTCGAAGTGGCGCCCGTCCGCGATTGCCACCAGCTCCGCGTCCGCATCCGAGTGGACGGGCCCTTGCGCCTGATCGACCTCGCCCGACGCCTGCGCGCGCTCTTCGACCTCGGCGCGAGCTCCGACGCGATCGCCGCGCCGCTGCGGGGCGATCCGGTGCTGGCGCGCGCGCTGGCCTCGCTGGCCGGCGTGCGCGTTCCCGGCGCCTTCGATGGTTTCGAGCTCGCCGTGCGCGCGATCCTCGGGCAGCAGGTCAGCGTGGCAGCCGCGACGCGACTCGCCGGCCGGCTGGTGGAGCAATTCGGGCATGAGCTTCCGCACTGGTGCGGCTCGGGCGATGCCACGGCTGCGATCCCCACGCGCGAGTTCCCATCGCCCGAGACCCTGTCACACGCGGATGTGGCGAGGATCGGAGTGCCTGGCGTGCGCGCCGGCGCGATCCGCGCACTCGCGCGCCGGGTGACCGAGGCTGGTCTCCAGCTCGAGCCGGGCGCCGATCCGCAGGCGGTGCGCGAGGCGCTTTTGTCTCTTCCGGGAATCGGCGACTGGACCGCTGCCTACATCGCGATGCGCGCGCTCGGCGAGCCCGACGCATTCCCGGCCGGCGACCTCGGATTGTGCCGCGCACTTGGAGTCGGTGCGCCGGAGCTGGCGCGACGCGCGGAGACGTGGCGTCCCTGGCGCGCCTACGCGGCCATGCTCCTGTGGCAGCACGCCGCGAGCTGCGGCCGATGAGGCCGCCCGGAGGGCGATGGACGTCGTCCAGCGCGAGCGGATTGCCGGTCTCCACCGGCTCGTGCGGGCGCGAGCGGCGCGAGGCGCGTGGCGCGTTAACCTGCCGGGCACACATCGGCATGGAGAACGACGATGACGAAGGTTTGCAGCAACGCGCTGGTCACTCTGCTGGTCGCACTGGCGTTCGGGTGCTGGGGCGGCGATGAGAAGAAGACCAGCGCGACGACCACCCCGGCGGCGCCGGCATCGGCTCGGGCAGCGGCTGCGAATCCGGCTGCAGCCCCGGCCCCTCCGGGTCCCGCCAACCAGGCGCAGCATCGAACGGTCGATCCCGAGAAACTGAAGGAGCGGCAAGCGGGAGTGGAGGTCAAGCAGGGCCAGTTTCCGGCGAGCTTCCCCGAGTACCTTCGCTATCCCGATGCGCAGCCGAAGACGTCGATGCTCGTGAACGGGAGCGGACTGGTGATGCTCACCTCGGACAAGCCTATCGCCGACGTGCTGAGCCACTATCGCGAGCAGCTTCCGTCGGAGGGCTGGATCGTGGATTCGGTCAAGGAGTCCAAGGACGGCGGCAGGGCGTCGCTCAGGGCACACAAGCAATCGGAGAACACGACGATCAGCATCAGCCCGGGCCAGGGGGGCGGGACCGACATCGCGATCGCGCTGAATCTCGCCGGCTAGACCGGGTTCCAGCTCCTTCAGATGTGCAGGGCGCGCTCGTAGGCGGCGAGCACCGCTTCGTGCATCGTCTCCGAGAGCGTCGGATGCGGGAACACCGCCTGGATCAGCTCGGCTTCCGTCGCCTCGAGTGAACGGGCGAGTCCGAAGCCCTGGATCATCTCGGTCACCTCGGCGCCGACCATGTGCGCACCGAGCAGCTCGCCGGTCGCGGCGTCGAAGACGGTCTTCACCATCCCGTCCTTCTCGCCGATCGCGATTGCCTTGCCGTTGCCCTGGAACGGGAAGCGCCCGACGCGCACGGTGTAGCCGGCTTCGCGCGCCGCGCGCTCGCTGTAGCCGACGCTCGCGATCTGCGGTCGCGAGTAGGTGCAGGCCGGGATGCGCGAGCGATCGATCGGATGCGCGTCCGGGTAGCCCGCGATGTGCTCCACGCAGAGCACGCCCTCGTGCATCGCCTTGTGCGCGAGCAGCGGCGGGCCCGCGACGTCGCCGATCGCGTAGAGCCCCGGCACCGTGGTGCGACACCACTCGTCGACGCGAATGTGGCCACGCTCGATCTGCACGCCGCTCTCTTCGAGGCCGAGCTCCTCGACGTTGCCGACGACGCCGACGGCGAGGATCGCGCGCTCCGCTTCGAGCATCTCGACAGCGCCGCCGGACTGCGCGAAGCGCGCTACGACGCCGTCGCCGCGGCGCTCGAGCGCCTCGAGCCTCGCGTTCGTGTGGATCGCGATGCCGCGGCGCTCGAAGAGTCGCTCCGCGAACGCGGAGACATCGTCGTCCTCGGCCGGCAGGATGCGCGGCAGCACCTCGAGCACCGTGACCTCCGCGCCGAGATCGCGATAGAAGCTCGCGAACTCGATGCCGATCGCGCCCGAGCCGACCACCACCAGCGAGCGTGGAAGTGCGGCAGGGATCATCGCCTCGCGGTAGGTCCAGATGCACTCTGCGTCGGGCGCGATGCCCGGCAGCGCGCGCGCGCGCGCGCCCGTAGCGATCACGACGTGCGGCGCGCGCAGCTCGAGCGCCTCGCCGCTCTTCGCGTCGACGCGCACGATGCCCGCTCCCGCGAGCCGGCCGCGGCCGTCGAAGACCTCGACCTTGTTCTTTCTCATGAGATGCGCCACGCCCTTCGAGAGGCGGTCGGCGACGGCGCGCGAGCGCGCGATCACGCGCGAGAAGTCGACGCGCAGCTCGCCGACCTCGAGCCCGAACTCCTTTGCCTCGGCGATCGCGTGGCGGAGCTCGGCGGTGCGCAGCAGCGCCTTGGTCGGGACGCAGCCCCAGTTGAGGCAGATCCCGCCGAGCGCCTCGCGCTCGACGAGCGCGGTGGCGAGCCCGAGCTGGCGCGCGCGGATCGCGGCGACGTAGCCGCCGGGCCCTCCGCCGATCACGATGCAGTCGTAGCTCTTGCTGCTCATCGATTCTCCTCGCGACACAGATCCGGGCCGCGCACCGGCAGCCCCTCTTCGACCGCCCGCTCGCCGACGATCAGACCGCGGACCTCGCTGCCGCACGCGAAGCGGTAGTAGGGCGCGGTCGTCAGCGTGGCCGGCCCCCCGTCCGTCGCGTACGGAAGTCGCACCCGGTAGCGACCCTCGCCGTCCGCCGCCACCCGCGTCTCGTAGACGAGGCTGCGCCCACGGTTGGTGCGCAGCGCGAGCGCCACGTCGATCCGGCGCCCCGGCGCCGCTTCACCCGAGACGTCCGCGCCTTCCACCCGCTCGAAGAGCTTGAAGACCGGCGACGCCTGTGCGTCGCCGAAGTCGCGACCGAGCGTCTCGAAGACGAGTCGATGGCGCTCGAGCGCCGGCACCCGTACGTCGCCGCTCTGGTCGAGCGCCTGCGAGCCGTCCAGAGCGAACAGCGCGTGGAAGAGCGAGTCCGGCGCCGGCTCGCTGGCGAGGAAGCTCGGGAAGCGGTGCGCAACGACATAGCGGATGCGGCGCTCCGCGAGCTCACCGGCGATCTCCGGCTCCGGCGATTGATAGGCGCGTTCGGCGAAGTCGAACGACTCGGGGCCGAGGTCGTCGCCGAAGTTGTCGACGACCGTCGGCCGCCGACCCGCATACTCGATCACGTGCCCCAGGAACCACGGGGCGAGCACGCCGTATTCGGGCGTCTGCCTGGGATCGAGCCAGCCGCGCGTCGGCGGCGTCGCGCGCGCGATCGCCTCCGCGAGCTCGAGGCCCGCGCGATCGAAGCCGAAGGCGCCCGTCACCCAGAGCTTCTCGCCGTGCCATGCGTTCCACTCGTTCACGGCGCCGCGCGTGTAGCTCGGGAGCGAGGGCAGCAGCATCAGCACGAAGAGCGCCGCGATCGCGAGCCCCGCGCGGCGCGGCGCGACGCCGCGCGCGCGGAGTATCCCGGCGAGCTCGCGCGCCAGCAGGCCGAGCGCGAACGCGATGCCGAGCGACGACGTGTCGAAGAAGCGCTTCTGCAGGAGCGTCACGGCATACAGACCGGCAGAGACCCAGAGCACCAGCCAGACGCGCGCGCGTTCGGGGCGCCCGCGCTGCCGCCAGGCCAGCCACGCGGCCGCGAACGGGAAGACGAGGCCGAAGAGCGAGAGGCGCGTCACGGCGATCACGAGCGTGAAGTGCCCCGAGTCGAAGAAGAGCGGCTGCGACTCCGCGACCTCGGCCTGGAAGGTCTCCCGCTTGGCGAGCCACTGCCACGCGTCGCCGACGCCGTCGCGCAGCTCGGGCCGCACGGCGAAGAGCGCGAGCGCGAGCACCGCGCCGATCGCGGCGAAGATCGCGAGCCGCGGACCGACGCCGCGGCGGTCGCGCCAGGCGAGCGCGCAGCCGAGCCAGACCACACAGGCCGAGCCGAAGAGCCACGGCTGGAAGTCGGAGAGCACCACCGGAGTGAGCCGGCCCCACTGCGGCCATACGTTGCCGAGCGAGAGCGGCGCGATGCACACGGCCGCGACCGCATACGCTGCCGCGCGTCGCCACGCGAGGCCGCGCGCATGCGCGGGGTCGGATCGCGTCCAGGCGAAGAGCTCCACGCCGAGCTCGACGAGAGCCACGTGCAGCAGGCCGCCCGTCCACGTCGCGAGCGTCGCGGCCATCGTCACGCCGCAGACGAGCGAAGACCCCCACGCGTCCCGCCTCGACTCCTCGCGCGCCATCCACGCGAGGTGCGCGGCCAGCAGCCACGCCACGATCAGCCCCTCGGCCGAGTGATGGTCGAGGAATCCGACCTGCGTGTACCAGAAGTGCGCCGAGAGGAAGCAGAGCGACCAGCCCGCGGCGAGGCCCGCCGTCGCGCCGAAGTGTCGCCGTGCGGTGCGCGCGACGGCCACCACCGTCGCCGCGCCGAGGAGCGCCGGCAGCCACATCGCGAGCCGCTCGAGGCGCGGCAGCCAGCCGGGATCCTGCGGCCGGACGAAGAGCCCGAGCAGCGCCGCGGCGCAGCCGTCGAAGACCGGCGTCCAGATCGGCCGGGCGCCGTGCGGGAAGCTCAAGTACGGATCGAATTCCAGCATCGCGGGGAAGTTCGCGATGCCGTAGGCGATGCGACGCAGGTGGTACCAGGAGTCCGGATCGACCGGCATCACGCTCGCGCCGGTGTAGACGTCGCGCCATCCGGACGCGCGCACGAGCAGCGCGGTGGCAAACAGGGCGAGCGGCCCGAGTCGGCGCAGCGCGCGCGTGGCGTCACCCGATTGCAGCATGCCCTCGCAGTCCGCGGAAGACGCGCACCTTATCGCACGGCGGAAGCGCGCGGGGTATGTTGCGCCGCCTGCAGGGTCTCGCGATGAGCGGACGGATCTCCGGCGCAGCCCTCCGCGACGCACGCGCCGACCTCTCTCCGCGCATCGCACTCGCGGGCTGCACGCTGGCTATCCTCGTCGGCAGCGCGCTGCGCGTGCCCGGCCTCGCCACCGATCTCTGGCTCGACGAGATCTGGACCTGGGCGCGCGTCCAGGAGATCCATTCGGCGCTCGGCGTCTTCACGTCGCTCCACGACTCGAACAACCACTACCTGAACTCGCTCTGGATCTACGCGATCGGCGACGCGCCGGGATGGCTGTTGCGTCTGCCCGCCTGGATCGCCGGCACGGCGACGCTCGCGCTCGGCGCGGCGCTCGGCTGGCGGCGCGGGCGACTCGAGGCCGTGGTCGCGGCGTGGCTCCTCGCGCTCTCCTTCGCGCTCATCCATTTCTCGTCCGAGGCGCGCGGCTACGCGCCGCTCGTCGCCTTCGCGCTCGCCGCGCAGCTCGTGCTCGAGCGCGACCTCGCGGCGCCGACACCACGCCGCGCGGCGCTCTTCGCGAGCTGCGTCGTCGCCGGCTTCCTCTCGCAGCTCGTGTTCCTCTTCTACTGGCTCGGCGCGATTGCGCAGACGCTCTGGCACTGGCGCAAGCTCGCGAAGCGGACGCTCGCGCTGCGCCTCGCCTCGCGACACGGCCCGCCGCTCGCGGCGCTGGCGCTCCTCTACGCCGTCGACCTGCGCGCGCTCGTCGTCGGCGGCGGCGACCCGACCGACGTGCCGCTGCTCGTCGCGCAGGGCGTCGGCTGGACGCTCGGGCTCCCGATCCTGCGCGGGCTCGCGCTGCCCGACGCCGCGATCGCGCTCGGGCTCGTCGTCGCGGGTCTCGCGTCGCGCGCGCGACGCGGCGACGACTCGTGGATCGGCTTCGCGCTCACGATCGCGCTGCCGCTCGCGGTCTTCACCGGGCTACACCCGCAGATGATCCCCTTCCGCTACTTCCTGATCGGCAGCGCGCTCGCGCTGCTGCTCTGCGCCGACCTCGCGGCCGCCGGGTTTCGCGCCGGCGGCTGGCGGCGCGCCGTCGCCGCGACCTCGCTGCTGATCTTCGCGCTCGGCAACGCGAGCCACTGGCGCGCCTTCACGCAGCTCGGGCGCGGCGGCTTCCGCGCCTGCGTGGAGACCATGGCGCGCGAGACGACGGGCGACGTGATCGCCGTCGCGAGCGATCACGACTTCCGCAACCGGCTCGTTCTCGCCTACTACGCGCGCGAGCTGCCGCCGGGCAAGCGCCTCGTCTACGTGCCTCACGATCGCTGGAGCGCCGCGCGCCCGGAGTGGCTGATCCGTCACGCGCCGGCGCGGCCTGCGAATCCGCCGCAGCGACTCGGCGCCGCGGGCGGGACCTATCGCCTCTTCGCCGAGTGGGACCACGCGGCGATCTCCGGCTTCTACTGGGCGCTCTACCGGCGGGAGCCTTGAGAGCTCGCGCACCCGCGATCGCGGAAGCCGAGCGAGCCGGGACTCGCGCTCTGAACTTCGCTCGCCTTCGGCTCGCTGCGCGTGCGGCTCACCGCCGCACTTGCATCTTCTTCAGCACGATCTCGCCGAGCACGACGCCCTGCGCGCGCGTGCGGTCCTCGGAGAGGGATTCGACGCTCGGCAGCGCGGCCACGAGCGACGCGAGGCGCTTGGAGCTCTCCGCGGGGAGTGACTCGAAGCGAAGCCCGAAGCCTCGCGTCCCGTCCGTCCGCACCACGCGCGCGAGCACCACGAGCGGCTCGCCGAGATCCGGTCCGTACAGCGCAACGTGGAGCTTCTCGCCCGGCTTGAGCAGCGGATGCGGCTCGACGCTCATACCGCCCATCGAGAGATCGCGTCCGACCAGGGTGTGCGTGACGCGGCTCTCGCCCGGATCGATCGCCACCACCTCGCGGTCGAGCGCGACGCGCGGCGCGAGGCGGCGGTCGTAGCCGGGTCCCGCCGGCGCAGCCTCCGTATCTCCCGATTCCGGGCTTCGCCGCGCGCCCGCCGACGGCGCCGCGGTCGGCTGCGCCGACTCGAGACCGCGCGCGGCCAGCCGCACCGGCAGCGGCGTGTGCGCCGGCGCCTGCTCGACCGCCAGCCGGTGGACGAGGTCGCCGCGATTGGTGGCGGGACCGGTGGCGCAGCTCGCGAGCACGAGGTCGAGATTCGCGCGCGTGCGTCGCGAGAGATGCTCGAAGGCGATCGCGAGGGAGGCCGGCGAGCCCCCGAGCTCGCGCCGCGGGAGATCGCGGCGCACCACGCGTCCCGTGAGCTTCACGTGGCTCTCGCCGCCGCGCTCGATCGGCACGCGCAGCACGATGCGGCTGCCGATCCGCAGCGGCTCGCGCACGAGGAGACGACAGCCCTCGCTCGAGATCTCCGCGAGATGCGAGCGCCCCGCGCGCAGGCCCGCGCGCCAGCGGACCTCGGCGCCGTAGGAGAAGCGCGAGGCGCGGCGCTGGTCGCGGCCGCGAAAGAGGATCTGCGTGAAGAGCAGGCGCAGCGCCTCCGGATGGACCGGGCGGCGCACCACGCAGTGGAAGCCGCGCCGGAGCATCGCGGTGGTCGCCGTGGCCGCGTCGCCGTCGCCGACCGCGACGCGCACGACGCCCGGCCGCTCGAGCCCGGCGTGCAGGGTCGCCGTGAGACCGAGCTTCACGGTGGTCACGAAGAGCCGGCCGGGCAGCTCCCATGGCTCGAGCAGCGAGAGATCCGCGGGCCACACGCGCATCGGCGGCTCGCCGAGGCGGTAGAGCAGCGCGGCCACGTCGTCGAGCTCGCCGGAATCGCAGAGCACCGCCTCCGGACCGAGCCGCGGCTGGCGTGGCTTCTCCGCCTCGCCCTCGCCGTCGGTCTCCGCATCCGCGACCGGGGGCGCGTAGAGCCAGGCGAAGTCGGCCGCCTTGTTCTGCGTGCGCGGCGTCTTCGCGCGCTCTCCCGGCTTGCTCGGCTCCGCCATCGCGAGTGCGTCCTTCTCCGCGACCTCTGCGCCCGACCGCTATGGAGCGGTCGCTCCGGGCGATCGCTTGACGTTCGCGGCATCGCGGCTCCGGGAATGGCGATGCGGTCACCCACTGCCCGCGTGCAACGAGTCCGGGTAGGCTGCCGCCCCTCATCGCGTTCTTTCCACGAAAGGATTTTTCCATGTCGCACCGGACACCCGCGCTCTCGCTGGCCGTTGTCCTCCTCGCGCTCGCCGCGGCGCCTGTCCTCGCGGACGAGATCGCCGTGGACGGGAAGCCCATGTCGGGCAAGGTCGTGAAGGTCACGTCCAAGGGACTCGAGGTGGAGACGACCTACGGCAAGGGCAATGTGCTCGTGCCCTACGACAAGATCACGACCCTGCAGACGGACGAGCCCTTCACCGTGATCAGCGGCGACGAGGGCGAGGTGGTCGGAAAGCTCGTCGGCGTGCGCGGCGGCGATCAGCTGCTCGTCGGCGAGACGCCGGAGACCGCGAGCGCGGTCGCCGTCGGGAGCCTCTTCGACTCGGTCCCGCAGGCGCAGTTCGACGGATCGGGGCTGCTGCGGTGGAAGAGCAGGCTGCGGTACTGGAATGGCCACTACGACCTCGCGTTCGCCGGGACCGACGCGACGGTCAACTCCATTGGCTTCTCCACCGGCTTCGAGGCCGAGCGCACGAAGGCGCCGGCGCACCTTCTCATCGGCGCCAGCTACCGCTACGCCACCACGAACGATCCGAGCGGCAACAACAGCAAGACCGAACTCAACGCGAGCGATCTGCTCGGCCTTCTGCGCGGCGAGTACGACCTGACGGAGCGCTTCTACGCCTTCGGCTCGTTCGCGGCGGAGTACGACGAGGTGGACAACCTCAAGCCGCGTCTGCTTCCGAAGGCGGGTCCCGGGGTCCGCATCCTGAACAGCGACGACTACAAGTGGAACGCCGACATCGGCGGCTCCTACGTGTACGAGAGATACAACGGCGGGAGCGAGAACAAGTACGCCGCAGTGGCCTTCGGCACGGACGGCTCCATCGCGTTGCCCTGGGGCTCGAAGATCACGTTCCGGGGCCAGTACCTGCCGGCCGTCGACGACTGGGCGAGGACCTACCTCCTGATCGGAACGGCCAACCTGGTCGTCCCGATGACGGAGTGGCTCTCCTTCAAGACTGGCGTCCTCGAGCAGTACAACAACACGCCTGCTGCGGATACGGCGCGGAACTCCGTGACGGGCACCGTCGGCCTCTCGCTCGTCTTCTAGCCGCCGGCGCGGCAGACTTCGGCCGTGCTCGACTCGCTCGACCACGTGATCCTTGCCGTCCGCGACCTCGATGCCGCGACGCGCGAGACCGCGCTGCTGCTCGGACGGCGGCCCTCGTGGCGCGGTGAGCACCCGTCGGCCGGCAGCGCGAACACGCTCTTCCGGCTCTCGAATACCTACCTCGAGCTGCTCTCGCCGTCGGGGCCGGGCCCGGTCGGCGACCTGCTGAAGCGCATCCTCGACGCGCAGGGCGAGGGCCCGCTCGGGCTCGTCTTCGGCACGCGCGACGCCGAGGCGTGTCGCAAGGAGCTGGAGGGGCGCGGCCTCGAGCCCGGTCCGGTCGAGCGAGGCCTCGGTCGCGACGTCGACTCCGGCGCGATCCGCGAGTGGCTGCGCGTGCCAATCCCCTTCGCGAAGACGCGCGGCCTGCTGCTCTTCGCGATCGAGCACCGCTCGCCCGCGGAGATGCTGCCGCCCGCGTCGTCCGCCTGTCCCGAGCCGGCCGCGGTGTCGGGCCTCGACCACACGGTGGTCGAGACCTCGGAGCCCGAGGCCGCCAAGGCGCTCTACGGCGACGGACTCGGACTCCGCCTCGCGCTCGACCGCGAGTTCCCGCAGTGGGGCGCGCGCCTGATCTTCTACCGGGTCGGCGGCATCACGGTCGAGCTGGCGGCGCGCGCCGACGCCGCGACGCCCGGCTCCGGCCGCGACCGCTTCTACGGACTCTCGTGGCGCGTCCCGGATGCCGACGCCGCGCGCGCGCGCCTGGTCGACGCGGGCATCGACGCCAGCGAGGTGCGGCCCGGACGCAAGCCCGGCACGCGCGTGCTCTCCGTGCGGAGCGGGAGCTGCGGCGTGCCGACCCTCTTCATCGAGCCGCGGAGCGCGGGGGGCTGAGCCGCATGCGCCCCGGTGCGCGTCGCGCGGCGCTGCTTCTCGCGTGCGTCGGGCTCGCGTGGACGGCGCCCGGCTGCGGTCGCCGCGCGCCGCCCGACGTGCTGCTGATCACGATCGACACCTTGCGGCCCGACCACCTCTCGGCCTACGGCTACCGGCGACTCGCGACGCCGGGCATCGATCGCGTCGGGCACGACGGCGCGCTCTTCCTGAATGCGCGCGCCGACACGCCGTGGACCACGCCCTCGATGGCGTCGGTGCTGACCGGCACGTATCCGACCGCGCACGGCCTCAAGTCGACGAGCGTGAACCGGCTGCGGCCCGAGGCCGTGACGCTCGCCGAACTGCTGCGCGATCACGGCTACGACACTGCCGCGATCGTCGGCTCCTTCCCGGTCGACTCGATCTTCGGCCTCGACCAGGGCTTCGCGCACTACGACGACGCCTTCACGAAGCCGATCTTCATCGTGCCCGATCACCAGATGGAGCACGTCGAGAGCCAGTTCAGCGAGAACCTCGCCGATCGCGCGATGTTCACCTTGTGGAAGGCGGCGAACGACAGCCGGCGCGACGACTCCGAGGTGACCGACGCGGCGATCGCGTGGCTCGCGACGCCGCCGAAGCAGCCGTTCTTCCTGTGGGTCCATTACTTCGGACCGCACGGGCGGCCCGACTGGCGCGTGCCGCCCGACCAGCGGGAGCGACTCCACCTCGAGAGCTACGACCGCGAGCTGCGCGAGACGGAGCGACAGGTCGGGCGCCTGCTCGACGACCTCGACGCGCGCGGACTCTCCGCGAACACGTTAGTTGTGCTGCACGCAGACCACGGCGAGAGCCTCGGCGAGCAGCACTACGTCGGGCACGGCATGCTGCTGAACGAGGCGACGCTTCGGATCCCGCTGATGCTGCGCTGGCCGGGACGGATCCCGCCGGGCCAGCGTCTCGCCCGCCCCGCGCAGAACGTGGACATCCTGCCGACGGTGCTCGCCGCGACGGGCGTCGCGGCGCCGACGGGCCTCGCCGGGCAGAGCCTGCTCGCCGACGCCGAGCGCGGCGCGCCATCGGGAGAGGACGGCGCGTCGTCGCGCATCGCCTACATGGAGACGTACTTCTCGGCGCACCGCGCCTTCGCGAAGCCGGTGACCCTGCCGGACGGCACGCAGGCCAAGCTCGGGCTCGTGCGCCGCGGCGTGCAGCAGGGCCGGTGGAAGCTCGTCCGGACCGAGGCGCACGCGCTCTTCGACGTGCCGGCCGAGGACGCGCCGGCCATTCCCGAGGCGATGCAGCGCGCGGAATTCCGCGAGGAGCTCTTCGACCTCGCGGGCGGAGACGTCTACGACGTGATCTCGCAGCACCCCGACGTGGCCGCGAGACTGCGCGTCCTGCTCGACACCGAGATCGCGAAGGAGAAGCAGACGCCGCCGGCGCCCTCCGCGCCGCTCGACCCGGAGATGCGCAAGCGCCTCAAGTCGCTCGGCTACGCCGACTAGTTCTGCCGGGCCTTCGCGCTCGCTGATCGCTCGCGCTCGGGCTGCCGGCCTACGCTCGGCTTCGCCTCGCTGCGCGTCGGCCGACTTGCGTCGGCCTCCTTGCTAGCGTCCCTCGAAGCGCGCGGGGCGCTTTTCGAGGAACGCGCGGAAGGCCTCGCGCGAGTCGGCCGACGCGCCGCAGCGTCGGTGGCGCTCTGTCTCGACCGGGATGTAGGCGCGCAGCGGCATCGCCTCCGCGGCGACGAAGTTGGCCTTGATCGCGCGCAGCGCGAGCGGCGCCGACGCCGCGATGCGCCGCGCGACCGCGCCGACCTCCGCGCGGAAGGCCTCGTCGTCGAAGACGCGCGAAACGAGCCCGATGCGCTCCGCCTCCGCCGCGTCGAACTTTCCGGGCAGGAAGTAGAGATCGCGCGCGCGCGCAGCGCCGAGGATGCGCGAGAGCGTCCACGGACCCGCGAAGTCGCCCGAGAGCGCGACGGCGAGGAAGGCGGAGTTGAAGCTCGCGCCGCGCGCGGCGAAGCGGAGGTCGCAGGCGGCCGCGAAGCCGAGGCCCGCGCCCGCGCAGGCGCCGTTGATCGCGGCGATCGTGACCAGCGGCAGCTCGTGCAGCAGCGCGGCGATCTCGAAGTATGCGTTCCGCAGCGGCTCGTCCTGCGCGTCGGACGCGTAGTACTTCACGTCGGCGCCCGGACAGAAGCCGCGCCCGGCGCCGGTCAGCACGAGCACGCACGCATCGTCATCCTGCGCGAGGCGCGTGAGGGCATCGTGGAGCTCGCGCAGCATCGGGTTCGTGATGCCGTTCAGGCTCTGCGGACGGTTCAAGGTCAAGGTGACGAGGTGCTCGGACTTCTCGTGGAGCAGCGTCTCGTACGGCGCCATGATGGCCTCCATCCGCCGCCGGAACTCGCGGCGGGTCGTGGCCGTAGATACCCCGGTCGCGCACACTCGCAAAGTCTTCCGAGAAGGAGTCTCCGGATGAGATGGTCCGCTGCCCTCTTCGCCGTCGCCTTCGCGCTGCCCGCGATCGCCGCCGACGACGTGCCCGCGCCGCCCCGTCCCGGCGCCACCGCGCCGCGCTTCTCGCTCCAGGACCAGGACGGCCGCTGGCGCTCCCTCGACGAGTACACCGGACACTGGGTGGTGCTGTACTTCTATCCGAAGGACGGCACGCCCGGCTGCACCAAGGAGGTGTGCGCCTTCCGTGACCACATCGACAAGGTGCGCGCGGCCGGCGCCCAGGTGATCGGCGTGAGCGTCGACGATGTCGCCTCGCACGCGAAGTTCGCGAAGGAGCAACATGTGCCGTTCCCGCTGCTCGCCGACAACGAGCAGACGACGGCGCGCGCCTACGGCGTGCTGACCTCGAAGCTCGGCTTCCACTACGCCCGCCGCGACACCTTCATCATCGATCCGCAAGGGAAGGTCGCGAAGCACTACCAGGACGTGGATCCCGAGAAGAACGTCGGGCAGGTGCTCGCCGACCTCGAGAGTTTGAAGGCGGCAGCGGCGAAGTAGAGGTCGCGAGCGTGCGCGCGCGGCATCGGATGCTCGCAGCGAGCGCGATGCTCGTCGCCGCGTTCGCGGCCGCCGAGCCGACGGAGCCCGCGACGGAGCAGCCCGTGGGCGGCATCCTCGACGGCGACACCGATCTCACGCAACTCGGTGAGCTGGGACTCGCCACCGCGCTGCGGCAGGCGCATGCCTACTACGCGCAGAGCGCGAGACCGCTGCCTGAGTCCGTGCGGAGCCGACTCTCCACCGGCTTTCCGAAGGAGATCCTCGATCGCGTACGCGTGGTCGAGACGGGCGAGGAAGGCACTCTGCCCGCGATCATCAACTTCGTGCAGACGCGCTTCGGTGACGCGGTCGGCGGAACCTCGGCCGTGACGATCGACGACATCGTCGCGTTCTCGCAGATCCCGGATCCGTCCGAGCTCGAGTTCTGGGCGCACGAGGTGCAGCACACCGTCCAGTACCGTCGCCTCGGCGGCATCGACGGCTTCGCGGCGGAGTACATTCGGAGCTACCAGGGCCTCGAGGACGAGGCGAATGCGGTCGCCGCCGAGGTCGCGGCGGCGGCTCGAAGGCCGCAGACCCCCGTGGCTGCGCCGCCTCCCGGCAAGCAGCCGTGAACGCGCGCCGTCACCGATGCGTGCCAGCCCGCGTTCGTTCTGACATACGCTGATTTCGGATGTCATGGAGCGGCCCGCGCAGGCTCTGCCGTGAGCCCGATCCACAGGAGCGTGTAGACCGCCAGCTCCGACCCGGCGCGCGCATCGCGCAGGCCGGGCTCGAGCAGCCGGAAACCGAAGAGACTCGCGGCCAGCAAACGCGCCTTCCGGGTGCACTCCCGTGGCGACGCCAGCACGAGCCCGGGGCGACACCGGCCCACGCGCTCTGCTCGCGGAGCACGCCCGCGCGCGCGTCGCATCCGAGCGCCATGCCGAACGCCACCCCGAGCGTCCAGAGCAGGTTGCTGGTCCGAGAACTAGCATACGCCTTCATGGGCTCCCGGAGCCGCCGATGATCGACATCCGACCCGCCGCGGCATCGGACGAGAAGGCGCTCGGGCGCTTCGGCGCGGCGCTGATGCGTCAGCATCACGAGTCCGATCGGCGCCGCTTCCTGATGACCGAGCGACCCGAAGCCGGCTACGGGCGATTCCTCGTCTCGAGGCTCGCGAAGCCGGAGGTGGCGGTGCTGGTGGCCGAGCGGTCGAAGCGGGTCGTCGGCTACGCGTACGCGTCGATCGAGCCGACGAGCTGGGAGGATCTCCGCGGGCCCTGCGGCTTCCTCCACGATCTCTACGTCGACGAGTCCTCGCGCGGCCAGGGCGTCGGGCGCGAGCTCGCGGGCGCAGCGATCGCCTGGATGCGATCGAAGGGCATGTCGCAGGTCGTACTCTGGAGCAAGACCGGCAACGACGCCGCGCAGCGGCTGTTCGCGCGGCTGGGATTCCGGAAGACGATGATCGAGATGACACTCGATGGCGAACCCTCCTCCACCGAGTGAGACGCGGACATCGAGAGGAGCCCGCATGCAAGAGGACGTCGCGTCGCTGCTCAAGGCGTGGGAGAGCTTCTACGTGATCATCGGATCGACGGCCGGCGCGCTGACTGGCCTCCAGTTCGTCGTCATGACACTGATCGGCGAAGCCGGAGCCGGACGGAAGGACTCGGTCTCCGCGTTCGGCAGCCCGAACGTCGTGCACTTCTGCGCCGCGCTGCTCGTGGCGGCGATCCTCAGCGCTCCCTGGACCGCAATGCGGGAGGCCGGCGAGGCAGTCGCGTCCTGCGGGGTGCTGGGCGTCGTCTACTCCGTCGTCGTCACGCGGCGCGCGCGCCGGCAGCAGGGCTACGAGCCCGTGCTCGAGGACTGGATCTGGCACGCGATCCTGCCGATGGTCGCGTATTCGACCTTGCTCGCGGCTGGCGTCGCGATCGAGCGGAGCTCCGCACACGCGATGTTCTACATCGGCTCGGCGGTCCTGCTGCTCGTCTTCATCGGCATCCACAACGCGTGGGACACAGTGACGTACATGGTGGAGCGGCGAGAGCCGCCGGCTCGATCCTGACGGAGCCATCACGGCGACTCCTTCCGCGAGCCAGCGTGCAGGCTCAGCGGCGGGCGTCGCGAACGCGCCGTCTCGTTGCTCGGATCCCGATCAGGCCGGCACCGAGCAGCAGCGCCGTGCTCGGCTCCGGCACGACCGTGCCCGCGAGACCGTTGTACTGAACCGGCAGCGTACCTCCCTCCTCGCTCACGAACGGGCCGGAGGGCGTCGCGTTGTCCGCCGCGGAGAGCAGCACGGACCCCGTCCCGAGCGTCATCTCTTGCTTGGCGAGGAGCTCGAGGGTCCCGACCGACCGGCTGCCCGTCAGCCCGGAGAAGCTGCCGAATGCGATGGTCAGCGGGCCCACGGATGCGTCGTCGGCCGGCTTCGAGCGAAAAGCCGGGTCGTCGCCCAGAGCCGGGTCGAAGACGAAGCTCTTGAACGTGAAGATGCCGCTCGAGAGGTCGAGATCGAAGCCTCCGCCGAGCGTCAGATCCTGGAAATTGAAGCCGACATCGACGTCCAGCAACTGATCCTTGTCGACCGTGGTGACACCGGGTGCGCTGAAGCTGATCACGTTCGTCGCTCCCGCGGACGACGCCAGCAACACCGCGGCGATTCCGAGGCAGAGGCTCTTCCACCCATGCCGGTTCCACATCGCTGTTTCCCTCCGATCGTGTGACGAATGCGTGTACCGCCCCCACAGCGGCGAGCCACCGGTCGTTGAGTGGCAGCGGCGAGGAATTTGTGGCGAACCGAGACACGGGCTCGGTTCACCGAGGTCGGCTTCGGTCTCCATCGGAAGCACTTTTTCCCTTGCCGGTCGACGCAGGGCTGTGGAGTATGGCGAGCCGTCGCTCGCGGCAGTCGTTCCGAGCTCGAACAAACTCCGGAACCCAGAGAGGCCACGACCATGAAGCAGATGGGGCTCTACGCAGCGGTCTGTAGCGTCTTTCTCGCGTCGGCTCCGACCGCGGCGTCGGCCGCCGATCCCGTGCACTACGTCGAGTTCGGCTCGATCGGATCGCCAGGCAGCGCGACTCAGCTCATCTATTCGAGCCCCTACCAGGTTCTCGTGCTCCGCAGCGGAGGCAGCGCCGTTCGGATGCTGAGCCTTCCTAACGGGACGACGCAGACCTTCTACAGCACCTCGCTCTTCACCGACATGAGTCTCAGCCCGAGCGGACGCTACGTGTACGTGGCCGACTACGGCTACGAGAACATCGGCTACGGGACGCCTAGGACACCCAGCCACGTCGGACGTCTCGACCTCCAGACGGGAACCTGGCAGAGCAAGGACGTCGCGGGCGCCATCGCGTACCACATCGAGGCGGTCGACGACGACCACTTCATCCTCACGTCGCTCGATCAATGGATCACGTTCACCTACGACGCCTGGGGCACCGGCTCCTCGATCAGCGTGCTGACTCCGATGGGCAGCTTCGCGGGTTACTACCCGGGCGTCTACGAGGGCGACGTCGAGTACGACCGCATCTCGAGCCGGCTCATCCATTGCAGCTCCGGCATCAGCTCGGACGAGATCAACGCGTTCAAGCTGTCGGGCAACACGTTCGTCAAGCAGGAGGGGTCGGGGGGCTACGGTTCGGCGCAGAACTACGGCGGCACGTGTGTGCTGGCCGTCGACGGGAGCGCGTTCTACTACGGCGAGCTGCAGGTCGACGCCCTGAACGTCGGTCACACTCGCCATGTCTTCCCGGAGCTCGTCTATGCCGCGAACGGGCGTGCCGCGTTCGGAAGCGGCAACTACTACGACGCCGCGACCGGCACCCTGCTCGACTCCCTGGGCTTCGCGACGAAGGTCTACGGCCTCAACGAATCGGGCGACGACTTCTGGGCCTACGACGCGACGTCCGAGCAGCTCCGACATTTCTATGCGTCAGACGCACTGCCCTCGGGCCCGAAGGCCAACACCGACCTCGTGCGGACGGGACCCGGCGTCACGGTCGCCATCGACGTTCTCGCCAACGATCTGGGCTTCGCCGATCCGGCCACGGTCTCGATCTCCACGGCTCCCGCACACGGGTCCGCCACGGTCACGGGATCGCCGGGGGCCCAATCCGGCATTCGCATCCAGTACACGCCGAGCCCCGGCTTCGTCGGGTCGGACAGCCTGGTCTATACGGTGAGCGACGGGACGAACACCGATTCCGCGACCGTCTCCATTCTCGTCGACGCGTTCCGGGCGCGAGCGGACTCCTACTACGTGTCGCACAACAGCTCGAGCACGGCCCTCTACGTCGCGCGCAACGACATCGGCTTCACCAATCCGGTGACACTGACGATCACGAGCTCGCCGTCCCAGGGCGGCTCCGTGTATACCGGCTCATCTTCCGGGAACGCGCAGAACGTCTACGTCAGCTACTACCCCCGCTACTCGTCGGGCACGGATGTCGACTACACGGACACCTTCACCTATCAGATCAGCGATGGCGCCCACACCGATTCGGCGACCGTCACGGTGCAGGTCGTGTGGCTGAAGGCGGTGCCCGACAGCGCCACGACCGGAGTAGAGACTCCGGTCAGCGTCAACGTGATCGGGAACGACATCGGGGGATACGGTGCGACGATCGGCCTGTACGAGACCGCCAGACACGGCACCGTCACCCCGGGTTACAACGGCACGCTCCTCTACACACCCGAGCCGGGATTCATCGGCGCGGACGGCTTCGTCTACGCACTCGATGACGGCAAGCGGATCGACTTCGGAACCGTGACGGTCCTCGTGATCCATGACCAGGATGGCGACGGCATCGCGGACGAGGTCGACAACTGCACTCTCGTCGCGAATCCCGACCAGCGCGACACCGATGGGGACGGATACGGAAACGTCTGCGACGCGGACCTGAACGGCGACGGCATGGTCAACTTCCAGGACCTCGCCATCTTCCGGCAGAAGTTCGGCTCCAATGATCCGGATGCCGACTTCGACGGCAACGGCGTCGTGAACTTCCAGGACCTCGCGAAGCTGCGCCTCCAGTTCCTGAAGCCTCCGGGGCCATCCGGCCTGCATCCCTAGACGCCGCAGCCGACGAGATTTCTTCGATCGCACCCCGTTCGCGACCGGAGTCGGATCTCACCCCGGCGCTCGTCGGAGCGGATGCGCGCAGCACAAACTAGCGGCCCCGCGCTCGCGTTGGCGGTCGGCCTCGAATTCGACACGCTGCCGCACTCCGGCCGCCTCGCGAGCCCGGCGGGGACTTTCGTCGCTTCATCCAACTGCTGCTCTGGCAGCGGCGCGGACGCTGGCTCGGCAAGACGCCGCATCACCTCGAGAACCTCGATGCGCTGTTCGAGGTGCTTCCCGACGCCCGGATCGTTCACACCCACCGCGATCCCGTGCGCGTGGTGGCGTCGTCCTGCAGCATGATGGGGCACGGTCGCGCGGTCTTCAGCGATCGCGTCGACGCGCGCGAAGTCGGTGCGCAGCTCGCCGACCGGGCGGTGCGCGCGGTGACCCGCGCCATGGCGCTGCGCGAGCGCAGCGGCTCCGAGAGCTTCCTCGACGTCGCCTACGCGGACGCGCTCGCCGATCCGCTCAAGCAGATCCGGCGCATCTACGACTTCCTCGGCTTCACGCTCGCGCCCGCGACCGAGGCCGCGATGCAACACTGGATCGCGACGAATCCCCAGCACCGTCGCGGAGTGCACCGCTACCGGCTCGAGGACTTCGGCCTCGATCGGAGCGACCTCGAGCGCCGCTTCGAGCCCTATCGGAGCCGCTTCGGCGTCCCCGTCGAGTGAGTCCGACCCCAGGAGAGCTGGCGTCCCCAACGGGATTCGAACCCGTGTTGCCGCCTTGAAAGGGCGGTGTCCTGGGCCAGCTAGACGATGGGGACGCGCGCGGGGGCGGAACATAACGCGGATCGCGGAGTCGCGGCCGCGAATTGCCGGTCGCGGCGTCTGCCATCCCTCGAGCGGGCTTCGCCCTCGGCTCGCCGCCAGACTGCTCCCGCTGTGGGGCTTCACCCGTGACTTGCATCACGGCTGCCGATCCGCGCCGGGACGAACCTCCTGCGTGCGGTTCGGGGGAGCCGCGGGATCGGGAGGGGTCCTTTGGGAGCCGACTCGGCTGTCGACGCGTTCCTGCGCGCGCCCGGCGCGCCACCGCGCCTGCCCGTCGCGAGCCTCGCGACGCGCCGCGAGCGCGCGCCCGTGCGCGCGTTGCGGTCGACGCAGCGCTACCAGATCCGCGTCGGGCCGCACGAGCGCACGCTCGTCTGTGTCGAGGCGCCGACCTTGCGCGTGCGGATCGATCGCGAGCTCTGCGTGCGCGCGTCCGAGGCGCGGCGGGCGCCGCCCGGCACCATCTTTCTGGACGGCGTCGCGGAGTGCGAGCCCTTCGCAGACCCGGTGCACGCGGTCTACAACCTCGATCACCACGATGCCTGCGTGCGCGCCTTCACGCTCTCCGCCTGCGAGCAGGCGATGGTGCTGCTGCTGCGCGGACTCGATCTCAAGCGGCGCGAGTGGAGCGTGCTGGCCAACGACGCCGACCTCGACGCCGTGCTCGCGATCTGGGTGCTGCTGAACCACCACCGGCTGACCGGCGGCGACGGCAGTGCGCGCGCCGAGATCATGCCGCTCTTGCGGCTCGAGGGAGCGATCGACGCGCACGGTCTCGCGCTCCAGGAGTTCAGCGCGCTGCCGCCGGGCCTCCTCGACGAGACGCGCCGCCGCATGGAGCGCTTGCGCGACTGCGAGCGCGGCTACCGCGCGAGCGGGCGCTGGCAACAGGTCGATCTGCTGGAGTACACGCGGGAGCGTCTCGAGCAGATCGACGCGCTCGTCTACCCGCAGGACGCCTTCGAGGATCTCGTCGAGATCGAAGAGCTCGGGCGCGCGCAGCTCGAGCAGAATTCCGTCGCGGTCGCCTGCCGGGCGCACGTCGGCATCTACGAGGTCGAGCGCCAGCTCGCGCGCTTCCACGGACCCCGCCTCGGGCTCGTGGTGCTGCGGCAACGCGAGGGCGTCTACACGTTGCGCCAGACCGATCCGGCGCTGCCCGCGAGCCTCGAGCCGCTCTACGCGCACCTGAACCGGATCGATCCGGCGGCGCGGGTCGGACAGGCCGACCGCCGCTGGGGCGGCTCGGGCGAGATCGGCGGCTCGCCGCGCGCAGGCGGCACGAAGCTCGGCGCCGATGCGATCCTCGACGCGTGCCGGCACGTCTACGCGCGTCCGCGCTGGCTGCGACGCGCCGGCGACGCGCTGCTCGCGTGCGCGGTCGCGGTGGCGGCGCCGCTCCTCGCCTTCGGAGTCACGCAGGTGGCCTGGGGAGCCGACGCGCCGCGCGGAGGGCTGGCGCTCGGCGTGCTGCTCGCGCTGCTCGCGGCCTGCGCCTTCGCGCACGGCGAGCGTCAGACGCGCGGTCTCTCGGGATGGCGACGTCCGGACGGCTGGGGCTGGCTCGCGGCGCTGCCCGTCGCTCTGGCCGGCGCGCTGCTCGGCGGCGCCTGGCTCCCGTCCGTGGACGCGCACGGGTCGGCGCTCGATTCGTGGGTCGCCGCCGGGCTCGCGGCCTTCGGAGCCGAGCTGCTCTTCCGCGGCTATCTCGACGCGCGCCTCGTCGCCTGCGGCGCGCCGCGCGCGCCGGGCGCTTCGGTGCTGACCTTGCCGGTCGTCGTGACGAGCGCGCTCTACGCCGCGGTCGGCGGCGTGCTCGCCTGGCAGGGCGCGCTGGCGCCGTCGGCGCTCGCCGCCGGCGATCCGATCGTGACGGGCGGCGGAATGCTCCTCTTCGGCGTGGCGGCCGGGGCCGCGCGCGAAGCGTCGGGAAGCGTGGCGGCGCCGATCGCGCTCCACGCGATCGGTGTGGCCGCACTGCTCGCGCTCGCGCCGCTCGGGGGCGCGTAGCTCGGGTGCGAAGCCGCTGGAGATCCGGCGGCGATCGCCCGATAGACCGTGCATGAGCCAATCCCCTTCCGGGACCGGACGCCCCTCGTCCGCTCCGGCGCCGGCGGGCGCCGGCGAGATCCTTCGCCTCGGACTGCGCCCTGCCCTGTCGCTCGAGGAGCTGCTCGAGCAGCTCCTCGCGCAGGCG
>DATKND010000112.1:0-3521 GCA_035541475.1 Myxococcota bacterium
CCAGCGGCGCAGTGCAGGCGCCATCAGCGTTTGGTCGGCTCCCAGATCACCGCTCGCTCGCCGCTCCAGTGGTGGCGCCACGCGGCGAGCATCGAGGCGTTCACCAGCAGGAAGAAGCTCAGCAGCCGGGCCGGAGCGAAGCGCGCGACGCGCGGCACGAGCAGCGCCGAGACGCCGAGCGCATAGCCCGCGACCTGCGCAGCGAGCAGCAGCGCGACGAGTCGGTCGTGCGGCGCGGCGAGCGCGCTCGCGGCGAAGAGCAGGAGCAATGCGAAGGGCGCCGTGAAACGAGCCAGCTTGTGACCCCAGAGCGAGAACGCCACGCGGCCGTGACGCGGGTGCAGCAGCGAGCGATACGCCGAGAGCACCGCGATGCCGCGGCGCACGGTCCGCACCTTGCGGCGCCACTCGGAGGCCGAGCTCTCGATCGCGCCGAAGCTCGCCGTGGCGGCCGGCTCGGAGACCGCGCGCAGCCCGCGCCGCGCCGTCTCGAGCGCGCTGCGGAAGTCGCTCGCCAGATCCGCGGGCCACGGCTGGCACAGCTCGCGGCGGATCGCGAAGAACGAGCCCGAGAGTCCGACCAGGGTCGTGGCTTCGCTCTCCCAGCGCCGCAACGCCATCTCCATGCGCACGTAGGTTCCCTCTCCGCCCGCGTTCTCGACGCGATCCTCGCTGCTCACGCAGCCGACCGTCGGATCGGCGAACGGGCGCACGATCGCGATCAGCGCGTCCGGCGAGAGCACCGCGCTCAGGTCGGTGAAGACGAGGACGTCGGTGCGCGCCGTTGCGATCGCGGCGGCCTGCGCCGCCTCCTTGCCCTGTCTCGGCTCGTTGCGCACGAGTCGCACGCCGCGCGCGGCCATCGCGCGCGCGACGTCGTCGGTGCCGTCCGTCGAGCCATCCGAGGCCACGATCACCTCGAAGGGACGCGGATAGGAGAGCGCGAGCGTGTCCTCGAGCTTGCGCGCGAGCTGCCGGGCTCCGTTGTGCACGGCGATCACGACAGTGAGCGAGGGTGCCGCATCGGCGCGCCGGATGGGACGCGGCGACAGGCGTGCGAGCAGCGCGAGCAGCACCGGGTAGCCGATGTAGGCAAAGCCCACCCACGCGGCCGACGCGACCAGGACGATCCACGCGAAGATCACGGTTTCGAGACTCCCGCGAGAACCCTAACGTTCCCGGTCTCTCCCGGATATCGGTGCCCCGCCCGGTCCGAAAGGAGACCCGGAGGAGGGACAGATGGCCGCCGCAGGCGCCTCTGCCTCGCACGCGATCACCCGCCGGCTACAGCCTCACGGCAGCCTTCCGGCAGGCGTGGAGCGGATCGCTCGCAGCCCGCGACGGGTGTCACCTTGCGCTCGGAGCCGCTACATCATCAGAGGCCGGGACGCGGCGACTGGCGGGGGGAACGATCCTCGCCGGCGCGGCGTCTCCACGGAGCGAATCCGATGAAGCCGCTGCCGAGCTCCAGCATCCAGGCGATGGTGTACTCGCTGCGCGAGCTCTTCGCGCGCCGCGATCTCCTCTACATCCTCACGTGGCGCGAGATCAAGGTCCGCTACAAGCAATCCGTGATGGGAATGCTGTGGGCCGTGCTGATGCCGCTGATCATCGTCTGCTCGGGGCTGATCGTCCGCTACGCGTTCTCGCAGGTGTCCGGCAAGCCCCTCGAGCTGTCCGATCTCGCCTCGGTCGCGGTCAAGTCGGCGCCGTGGGCGTTCTTCGTGGCCGCGCTGCGCTTCGGCACCAGCAGCCTCGTGTCGAACTCGAATCTCGTCACCAAGGTGTACATGCCGCGCCTCGCGTTCCCGATCTCGGCGGCGCTCGCGCAGCTGCTCGACTTCGTGATCGCGAGCGTGGTGATCGGCGTGATCCTCGTGCTCGCGCACACCGGGCTCAGCGTCCACGTCCTCTGGGTTCCGGTGCTGATCGCCTGTCTGATCCTCATGGCCACGGCCTTCGCGGTGATCTTCTCGGCCGGCAGCCTCTTCCTGCGCGACGTCAAGTATCTCGTGGACGTCTTCCTGACCTTCGCGATCTTCTTCACGCCGGTGTTCTACGACTCGTCGCTGTTCGGCCACTGGGCGCCGCTGGTGCTCGTCAATCCGGTGTCGCCGCTGCTCGAAGCGCTGTCCGCGACCGTGATCCATCACCAGGCCCCGTCGCTGCCATGGCTCGCCTACAGCTTCGGCTTCACGGGACTGCTGTGCTTCGTGTCGCTGCTCCTGTTCGCCCGGCTCGAGCCGTTGTTCGCCGAGAGCGTGTGAACGGGGACCGATGAGCGAGCTCGCACTGCAGGTCGAAGGGGTCTCGAAGAAGTTCCGCCGCGGCGAGCTTTTCGACTCGCTGCGCGATCTGATCCCCGCCGCCGCGCGGCGCGTGCTGCGCCGCCGCTCCGACAGCGAGAGCCTCGAGGCGCGCGAGTTCTGGGCGCTGCGCGACGTCTCCTTCAGCCTCGAGCCCGGCGAGGCCTTCGGCATCATCGGCGGCAACGGCGCCGGCAAGAGCACCATGCTGAAGCTGCTGACCGGCATCATGCGGCCGACGCACGGGTCGATCCGCGTCGCCGGCCGGCTCTCCGCGCTGATCGAGGTCAGCGCGGGCTTCCACCCGGATCTGACCGGGCGCGAGAACATCTTCTTGAACGGCGCGATCCTCGGCATGACGCGCCAGGAGATCCTCCAGCGCTTCGACGCGATCGTCGCGTTCTCCGGCCTGGAGGAGTTCATCGACACGCCCGTCAAGCGCTACTCGTCGGGCATGTTCGCCCGCCTCGGCTTCTCGGTGGCGGCGCACGTCGACCCCGACGTGCTGCTCGTCGACGAGGTGCTCTCCGTCGGCGACTACCTGTTCCAGCAGAAGTGCATCGAGCGCATGCGCTCGGTGATCGCGAACGGCGCCACCGTGGTGTTCGTCTCGCACAACCTGCGCGAGGTCGCGGCCCTGTGTCGCCGCAGCCTGCTGCTCGAGCGCGGCCAGGTGCAGATGGTCGGGCCAACCTCGGACGTGATCCAGCTCTATCTGGATCGCGCGCAGCAGAAGCGGAACCTCGAGCTCGACCGCAACATCGCCATCACCCGCGTCACGACCCACGACTCGAGCGGTCCGCGCACGGAGTTCGAGCTCGACGGCAAGATGTACCTCACGGTCGAGGCCGAGGCGCGCACGCGGCACGAGGACATGAGCGTCGTGATCCAGATCGTGGATCAGCACCACTACCCGGTGTTCGACACCTGCACGCAGCGACTCGGCGGGGAGCCGATCACGCTGGAGGCCGGCCAGACGCTCCGCTGCACCTTCGAGCTCGACGTGACCCTGGCGCAGGGGACCTTCCACGTGAACGCGTTCCTGCACCGCTACATCACGAACCGCCCGTACGACACGTGGAACGTCGCGGCCACCTTCTTCGTCGCCCCGACCCCCGACGTGCGGGGAGTGGTGTCGCTACACCCGAGGCTCATGTCTTGCCAGGTGGAGTGACGGCTCGGAGCGGGGCGGAGCAGACGCCCCTGCGGCGGCCA
>DATKND010000113.1:0-52236 GCA_035541475.1 Myxococcota bacterium
CCGCGATACTCGGCTTCGGGCAGGACCGCGATGCCGCCGAGCAGAAGATCCGCGGCGCGCAGCATCCGGAGATGCAGCGGCTCGCCCGAGTCCTCGTAGAGCCAATGGATGATCGTGCCGAAGACCAGCGCGTCGAAGGCCGATGCCAGGTGCTCGGGAGGTTGGCTTCGCACCAGTTCTCCGCGCGCCTGACCGCGCGTGTGGAGCGCCAGCAGGCGCTCGAGCGCGACGCCCCGCTTCGCCTCGGCCTCGCTGCCCTCGTCGAGGCCGAGGGAGAGCTTCGCGATCTCGCGAAAGACCGCTCGATAGAAGCGCTCGTTCTCCTCGATGCCGCGACCCATCCACTCGAAGAGCGTGCGCAGCAGCACCGGCGTCGGCGTCCGCCGGTCGGCGAGCGCGCCGTCGAGAAGCAGCACGTAGCCCTGGAGGACCTCCGCGGTGATCGCGTCGACGAGCGCGTGCTTCGTGCCGAAGTGGTTGAAGACGGTCGCGCGCACGACGCCTGCGGCCTCCGCCACGTCGGCCATCGTGACCTCGTGCAGCCCGCGCGCCGCGAAGAGCTCGCGCGCGGCCTCGAGAATCGAGGCGCGCGCCTGCGCGACGCGCGGAAGGGTGATCGAACCGGTCATTGGATCACAGTCTATCAGAAATTGGACCTCAGTCCAAATCGAGCGATGCGCCCGGGCTCGAGTCGCCGGCCGATCGGACCGATGGAGAGAACAGTCGCCGGCAAGCGCCGGACCCACGAAAGGAAGAAGCCATGACTCGTCGGCTCGCCGTCCTCCTCGCCGCCGGCCTGCTCGGCACGACCCCCGTCCTCGCCGGAGATGACGCGCCGCCCGCGTCCGCGGCGCCCGCCGCGGCGCGGCCGACCGGTGCCGCCGCGCGTGACGCCGTGCAGCGCGCGCGCAGCGCGCTCTCGGACGCGCAGACCCGCCTCGACCAGGCCAACGCCGCGTACTCTACGATGCTCGCGAAGCACTACCCGCGCGGGAACGAGCGCGCGCAGGTCGTCCAGAACCGCACCGACGCGCAGCGCGCCTACGACGCCGCGAAGGCGCACTACGACCAGGTGGTGGAGCAGGCGGGCGGCGAGTAGGCGGCTCGATCAGCTCGCCGGCGCCGCCGCGGCGCGCGCCTCCACCCAGCGCAGATAGCCGGGCGTCGGGAAGAACGTCAGGAAGAGCGTCACGGCCGAGACCGCGCCGAGCACCATCGTGACGGCGATCGTCGGCGCGACGAAGATCGCGAGATACGCGGGCACGGGCGCGATCGTCCCGAACCAGAGCCAGTAGAACGTCCGCGACGCCAGATCCGAGACGAAGTTCAGGGTCGAGCAGCAGGCCCACACCGCCCATAGCAGGAAGCGATTGGTCACGACGGGATCCGCGAGGCCGAGGCGGAGCCGCCGGCGCAGCATCCGCCAGTAGCGGAACGACTCGAACGTGATCCCCGCCATCGCGAGCGTGCGGCCGAGCCAGCCGAGCCAGTGGCCGAGCCCCGCGAACATCACCGGCGCGAAACCCTCGCGGATCGCCTCGATCGCGTAGCCGACGGCGAGGCATGCGCAGCCCGCCACCACGATCGCCTTGGCGAAGCCGCGCTCGGGCCGGAAGGTCCGCCAGGTGAAGACGTACGCGGCGGCCGCGCCGATCGCCATCCCGAGCACCGCGAAGGCGAGCAGCGCGCGCGCGACCGGGTCCGGCACCGCGAGCCGCGGATCCCCCATGCCGCCGTAGACGACGACCTGCGGCGGGGTGGCGAGGAAGGCGCTGACCAGGAAGTAGATCGAGAGCGAGAGCTCCGGCGCGCGCCAGCCGCCGCGCCGGGCGAGGCCGAGCAGGCGCAGGCCCACGACGAGCGAGAGCACCAGGTTCAGCGCAGTGACGAGACCCGTGAGGACCAGCACGCGGGCACCCCCGCGCGACTCATCGGACGGTCGCCGGCGTGGGATGAGCCCGCGCGAGCGGCCGCTCGTCACGCAGCTGCGTCGGCAGGTCCTACTTCTTCTGCTTCTTCTCGAGCAGCTCGAAGACGTTGCCGAAGGGATCGCGGCCGTAGCAGCAGATCTCGCGGCCGAGGTCGACCGGCGGGGCGTTGAAGCGCACGCCGGCGTCGGAGAGCCGCTTGTACTCGGCGTGGATGTCCGATACGCGGAAACACAGATGGATGATCCCGTGGTCGCAGACCGGCCGCTGCGGATCCTGCGCCTTGCCGACCGGGCTCTCGTACTGGAAGACTTCGATCTTCGTGTCGCCGAGGCGGATCATCGCGACCTTCGACGCCGAGTCCTTCAGGCCCACGAGGTCGTCGAGCGGCTTTGCGCCCTTCGGCCAGCCCGCCTTGAACTCGGCCTCGAAGCCGAGCACACCGCAGTAGAAGTCGAGCGCCTTGTCGAAGTCCGGCACCGAGAGCGCCGTGTGGTCGATTCCGTGGATCATCGTCTGCTCCTCTTGCTGCCGCGCACGCGAGCGCGGCGGCGCCGAACCATAGCGACGACCGCGGGCCCGCGGCTCACGACTTCCCGACTTCGATGCGCGTGCCGGCGAGGTTCCCGCCGTCGACCAGGAAGTCGGTGCCCGTGCACGAGCCGCTCTCGTCGGACGCCAGGAACACGATCATGCGCGCGACGTCGTCCATCTTCTCGGCGAGCGAGCGCTGCATCTGGGTCTTCAGGATGCGCTGCGAGAACGACGCCGCGATCTCGGGATCGACGCCGGCCGGCACGTAGGGCCGGAACATCTCCGCGTTGCCGGCCTCCGGGCAGACCGCATTGACCCGAACGCCGTGCTTTCCGAGCTCGACAGCCGCCACGCGCGTCATTCCGCGCAGCGCCCACTTGCTGGCGCTGTAGGCGACGAGCCCGCTCTTGGTCGTCATGCCATCGATCGACGAGATGTTGACGATCGAGCCGCGCCCGGCCTCGCGCATGGCGGGCGCGACAGCGCGCATCCCGAGGAAGGGACCGATCTGGTTCACGCGCACGACTCGCTCGTAGTCGGCGAGCGAGGTCTGCTCGAGCGGCTGCATCCACAGGACCGCCGCGTTGTTGACGAGCACGTCGATGCGGCCGTGGTCGCGCCGCGCGGCGGCCACGACCGCGGCCCATTCGGACTCCGACGTCACGTCGAGGTGCGCGTATGCCGCGCGCTTCCCGATCTCCTTCGCGACGGCCTCGCCCTGCAGGTCGAGCACGTCGCAGAGCAGCACCTGCGCGCCCTCCGCCGCGAGCAGCCGCGCGGTGCGCTCGCCGGTCCCGCGCGCCGCGCCCGTCACGATCGCGAATTTTCCATCGACGCGCCCCATCTCTCTATCTCTCTATCTCTCCATCAGACCCGAGGAGGACTCAGGCGCAACCACGCGCGCATCTCCTGCGCCGGCGCGGTGTCGTAGTCGGCGTCGCCGGGCAGCAGCACGCGCCAGGTCCGGCCGTCGCCCGTGAGTCGCGCCGGCCGGTCCTCACCATCTTCCTGCGAGGCGGCCGCGCGCACCGCGTCCGCCGCCCGGGCGAAGCCCGCGAGCACGCGCAGCATCCCGACCGTCGGCGGCAGCATCGCGAGCTCCTGGCGCGCGAAGGCCGCCAGCGCGTCCGCGGGCCGACGCCATTCGGAGTCGACCGCCTCGCGGTCGTCGTGCACGGGTGTCTGTCCGGGCGGCAGCGCCGCGACGAAGAAGCGCGTGTCGTAGCGGCGCGGCGGCCCAGGCGGCGTGATCCAGCGCGCGGCGTAGTGGACGCCGCCGAGCGCGAGTCGGAGTCCCTCGGCGCGCACGGCGTCGGCGAGGCGCGCGCGCCCCGAGTCGACCTCGACGCGCAGCTTCGCGAAGCGGGTCTCGACGGAAGGCGGCGAGAGATCGACCGTGCGCCCCTGCGTATCGACTGCGAGCAGCACGCCCGCCTCCTCGAAGGTCTCGCGCACCGCCGCGACCCAGAACGCGAGCCCGCCGCGTGCGACGCCGAGGCGCCGGCTGGCGACGGCGTCGTCGAGACCCGCGCACGAGCTCGCGACCTCCGCGTCCGCGTCGTGCGGGTCGACACCGCCGCCCGGGAAGACCGACATGCCACCGACGAAGGCCGAGCCCGCTCGGCGCCGCAGCAGCAGCACGTGCAGATCGGGGCGGTCGTCGAGCAGCATGATCGTCGCGGCCGGACGCACGGGCACCGAGGCAGGATCGCTCGCCGCGGGCGCCGTCACGCGCGCGCCTCGAGCCGCGCGAGCACCGCCTCCGCCTCGCGCACGATGCGCGCGATCAGCTCCTGGCAGCTCGGCAGGTCGTCGATCACGCCCGTCACCTGCCCTCCCGCCATCACGCCGGAGCGCAGATCGCCCTTCACCATCGAGGCGTGCAGCAGCATCGGCGTGTTGGCGGCCATCAAGGTCTGGCTCCAGGAGAGCTCCTGACTCCGGCGCATCGCGAGCGCCTCGCGGATCAGATCGCTCCAGCGCGCGCCCGACATGCGCTGGAAGCGCACCGCGTTGGCGAGCGCGCGCGGCAGGCTGGTCAACGCGCCGGTCCGCAGCAGCCGCTCGATGAACGGCGTCCGCAGCACGCGGTGCGCCCAGCCGTCGACGCGCGTGGTGACGATCGTGTCGGTGACGCCGGCCTCGAGATACAGCGCCTTGATCGCGTCGGGCACGGGCGAGTCGGAGGTCAACAGGAAGCGCGTGCCCATCGCGATGCCGGCCGCGCCGTAAGCGAGTGCGGCGACGAGACCGCGGCCGTCGAAGAACCCACCCGCCGCGACGACGGGGATGTCGACCGCGTCGACCACCTGCGGCAGCAGCACGGTGGTCGCGACCTCGCCGACGTGCCCGCCCGCCTCGGCGCCCTGCACGATCACGGCATCGGCGCCCCACGCGGCCACCTTCTCGGCATGGCGACGCGCGCCGATCGACGGAATGCAGACGAGGCCTGCGTCTTTCAGGCGCTTCATCAGCTTCTCGCCCGGCGCCATCGCGAACGACGCGACCCGCACGCCTTGCTTCACCATCAGCTCGGCGCGCTCCTCGACGTCGGGCGCGTCCGAGCGGAGGTTCACGCCGAAGGGACGCGTGGTGCGCTCCTTCACGCGCGCGATCGCGTCGGCGAGCTCGCGCAGGTCCATCGTCGCCGAGGCGATGATGCCGAGCCCGCCCGCATTGGCCGTCGCGGCCGCGAGGCCTGCGCCGGCCACGTAGCCCATGCCGGTCTGCACGATCGGGTACTCGATTCCGACGAGCGAGCAGAGCGGCGTGCGGAGCGCCGGGTGGGTCATGGGAGCCGCCTCGAGAGGAAGAGCGATGCTAGGACCGAGGCGGCGGCGCAGGCAACGCCGCGAAGGCGGCCGGCGGCAGGCCGCGCGCGGCGAGGTGCCGGTAGAGGATCTCCGCCAGTAGCGCCGCACCCGCGCGATTCGGGTGCAGCCCGTCCACGCCGAGCCGGCGCGCGTCGACGCCGGTGCCGCGAAAGTCCGGGAGCAGGTCGATCCAAGGGAGCGCCGGCATGCGCGATGCGGTCGCGCGCATGCGCGCATGCAGCGCGGCGTAGCGGTAGTGATCGAAGGGCTGGTCGAAGGCTGGGAGCAGCGCGACCACGACCGGCAGTTCGTGCTCGCGCGCCAGTCGCGCCAGCCGTGCGAGGCCTTGCGCGAGCGGGTTCCGCTCGTCGGGCAGCGGCGCAATCGCGGCGACCCCCTCCTCGATCGGCACGTCGAAGCCGAGCGCGCGCGCCCGGTGCAGCACGACGAAGGCGAGCCGCGAGACGCGCGTCAGCAACTCCAGCGGATTCGCGGGCGGTCGCACCTCTGGCGACCGCGCCTGCTCGAGCATGCGCCGGATGCCGCCGTCGGCATTGCGGTCGAGGTCGTTCAGGCAGACGAGCATCACGACCAGATCCGGCGCGAAGGCGAGCCCGCGCAGCTCCAGCAGCCGCGACTCCTGATCGGGCTCGTAGCCGCCGACGCCGAGGTTCAGCACGCGCACCGACCCGAGCCCCGACTCCGCGAAGCGGCGCTCGAGCCGCTTCGGCCACGTGTTCTCGAGCTCGGGAATGCCGTTGCCCGCGGTGGTCGAGTCGCCGAGCGCGAGGACGCGGATCTCGCCCGGCGGCTTCTCGACCGGCAGCTCGACGTCGCGAAAGCCGTGCGAGTTGGTGGTGAGACCCTCGTGCAGCGCGTCGAAGTGCGCATCGTCGGCGCGGAGTCCCGGCCGGTACTCGTAGCGGAGCACCGGGTCGTCCGAGAGCCGATAGCTCGCGAGCTCGAGGGGAGCCAGCGGACGCGGCGATACGTCGAGCACCCGCACCGCGATCTCCAGGACCGCGAGGCTCGCGACCACGCCGAACAGGATCAGCAACAGGAGGCGCACGAGGCAGTCCGGATCCTAGCCGCGCTTGTGAGACGGGGTAGCCTGCTCGCACCCGACCGACGGACACGAAATGCTCGAGCTCACTCCGGACGAGCTGCTGACAACCACGCGCACCGTGCGAAAGCGGCTCGATCTCGCGCGTCCGGTGCCGCGCGCGCTGATCGAGGAGTGCCTCGGCGTCGCGCTGCAGGCGCCGAACGGCGGTAATCTCGAGGCGTGGCGCTGGATCGCGGTGGACGACCGCGCCTCGATCCGCGAGCTCGCGCGGCTCTACAACGAGGGAATCGACGCCTACGTCGCGACCTTCGGCGAGCGCGGCTACCCCGGCGCCGGCGTGCCCGGCGCCGACCGCATCGCCGAGTCGACGCAGCACCTGCGCGATCACTTCGCCGAGCTGCCCGCGCTGGTGCTGCCGCTCGCGGCGGGTCGAACCGACGTCCCCGGCGCGAACGTCTTCCACCAGGCGAGCGTCTGGGGATCGCTGCTGCCGGCGGTCTGGAGCTTCATGCTCGCGCTGCGCGCGCGCGGTCTCGGGAGCGCGTGGACCACGGCGCACCTCTGGCGCGAGCGCGAGGTGGCGGCGCTGCTCGGCATCCCGCACGGGCGCTACATGCAGGCGGGCCTCTTCCCGGTCGCGTTCACGCTGGGGACGGCGTTCCAGCCGGCCCGTCGCAAGCCAGTGTCGGAGGTCCTGCGCTGGAACTCCTTCGAGGGCCGCGCGTCGGCGTGAGTGCTCGCCGTCAGCCGCGCGCGAGCGCGTCGCCCGCGGCCTTGCTTCCGCCTTCGATCCAGCGCCGGAAGGGCGGCTCGTAGCGCTCCACCATCGCGCGCTCGTAGAGCGCGAGACTCTGCGGGCCGAGCGCCTCGCGCCAGGCCTGCATGCGGCCCTGGCGAAAGAAGTCGCGGGCGGTCCTCCACTCGCCGAGGTGCGCGCCGGGCGCCGTGTCGTCGGCGCGCTGCTTCATCGCGTCGAAGCGCGCCGCCCGGACGAGATCGGGCCAGCGGCGCTCGTCGACGGGAATGCCGAGAAATGCGGAGAGGCGACGCATCTCGCCGTCGAGATCGGACACGAGATCGGCATAGTGCAGGAGGTGCAAGTTCGGCAGCGACCGGAACGGCCAGTAGCTGTGCACCATGTCGAGCACCGAGCCGATGATCGCGCCGTCGCGCATCCACGGCTGCTCGCCGACCGTCATCCAGATCGCGAAGGTCGCGTCGGGATCGCGCAGCAGGCCTTGCACCTCGAAATTCGCGGCGCCGCCGATTCGCCGCATCACATCGGCGGCCGACTCCTCCGACACGTTCGCGACGTGGTCGAGCATCGAGAGGAAGGCGTCGCGCGGGTCGCGGCCGCACACCACGTACGAGCACTGCTCGAAGTACGGAATTCCGTCGAGCGGCGTGTGCGTCTTCACGATGCGCCGCCACGGCTGCGCCTCGAACTCCGCGATCAGGCTCTCGATCGGATCCGTGTGGCGATCGAGCCAGCGCGACAGGCGGGTCAGCGGGAGCGGCAGCTCCGGCGTCTGGTGCACGAGCAGAGCGCACAGCATCTGCGTCCAGGTCGTGCCGCACTTCGACGGCGTCGCGACGACGATGTCGCCTGGCCGCGGCCGGAACGAATCCCATCGGGCGCTGTCGTAGACGGGCCCGACGTAGTGACGCGTGCGGCGCGGCAGCTCCCGCGCCGCTGCGCCGGCCGTCACGCGCGCGCTCCGAGCCGAGGGATCACCTCCTTGCCGAAGCGCTCGATCGTCTCGCGGGAGGGACGGCCGGTGAGCAGCACCCACCTCATGCCGTAGCGGTCGCGGCGGCGCGCGAGCTCCTCGACCACCTCGGCCGTCGTGCCGATCAGCACCATCGGGCTCTGGCGCACGCCCTTCTCGTCGGTGCCGAAGGCGGCGCCGAGCGCGCGTGCGACGTTCGCGCTCTCCGTCTCCGACTCCGTGAGCCGCGTGATCACGAACCCGCCGACCGCGACGCTCGCCGGGTCGCGGCCCGCCTGCTCCGTCAGCCGACGCAGCAGCGCGACGCGCTCGCCGAAGCGCTCGGGCGTCATCTTCTTCACCTCGGCCGGATCGATGCGGCCGCCGACGGCGGGCGGCACCAGCGAGACCATGTCCGCGTGGCGCGCCGCGACGCCGAGCAGTCGATCGCCGCCGCCACCGATGTGGATCGGCACGCGCGCCTGCACCGGCCGCGGCTTCAGCGAGAAGTCGCGCACGTGGTAGAACTCGCCATCGAAGCGCACGGTCTCGCCGCGCAGCGCCGGTTCGATGATCTGGAGCGCTTCCTCGAGCATGCGGATGCGCGGCCCGACGGGCGGATAGGCGATGCCCGTCTGCTCGAACTCGCGCGCCATCCAGCCGGCGCCGAGCCCGAGGTCGACACGACCTTGCGTGATCACGTCCACGCCCGCCGTGATCTGCGCCGTCTGGCACGGGTGGCGGAAGAGATTGCACATCACCGCGCCACCGACGCGGAGCCGCGTCGTGCGCGCGCCGAGGGCGGAGAGCGTGGTCCACGCCTCGCCGATCCCGGTGTCGCCGCCGAGTCCGCCGCCGCCGACGTAGAAGTGATCGGGCACGGTGACGCTCTCGAAGCCCGCGCTCTCGGCCGCGAGCGCGCAGGCGAGGAGCTCGTCGAAGCGGTCGGAGAGCGCGAGCTGACACGCGAAGCGAAGCGGTGCGGCCATGGAACCTCCGTCTTGGCGTTCCTTCCGAGACTAGCCCCGCGACCCGGCCTTCGCGCTCAACGCTCCGAGCAGCGCGAGCACCGCGCCGAAGCTCGGCACGAACGCCGGCTCGGGCATATAGCGCTGTCCCTGCACGGAGAAGCCGGAGGTGTCGCTGTCCGCGCTGCCGTAGCTCTGCCAGGCTACGACGAAGCCGCCGTTGGAGTCGCTCGCGACCGACGCCAGGTACTGGACGCCCGTCGTATAGCTGTTGACCTGGAACTGCCCACCCTGCGCGACGCCGCTCGAGCCGTAGCGCTGGGCCTGGATGGACTCGTTGGAGTGATCGCTGCCGTTGCTCCGATAGCTATCCCGGACCACGACGAAGTTGCCGTTCGTGTCGCTCGCGACCGACGACCTGCGCTGGTTGAGCGTCGTGTAGGTGTCGATCTGGAACTCGCTGCCGAGCGGTGTGACGGCGCAGGCCGCATCTGGTGCGCCGAGGAGGCAGAGCCCGACCCATACGGCGGCCGCGCCGGTGCGGGCTGCGGACGACCACACGATCCGCCCGAGAGGACGAGCCAACGGGAGTCCTCCGAGCCCTTCGCGTGCCATCGTGACACGGCGCGCTGGCGGGCGTCAAACGAAGGGGCCGTCGGCTACGGCCGCTCGCCCCAGGCGCCGAGCGTGTAGTAGACCGTCTCCAGCAGCGGCAGTGCGAACCAGTCTCCGTAGGGATGGCGCGCCAGCAGGAAGAATCCCCAGATCGTGAGCACCGTGCCGACGTACTGCGGATGCGCGAGAAGCGAGTACGGGAAGCCGTCGCGCCATTCGGTCTCGTAGCCGAGGCGATCGCCGTAGAACACGCCGACCCGGCCGAGTCTCAGGAACACCGACACGTTCAGGGTCTGGCCGACTCCGATCAGTGTGGCGCCGAGCCAGCCGGCCGGCATGAGCCAGTTCTCGGGCCAGCCCGTCTTCGCGCCGAAGTAGAAGCACCAGGCCAGGAAGACCGAGGCCTGGAGCGCCTTGAAGCCGCAGAAGAGCGCCTGCAGCACCTCGACCGGATCGCGAAGCCCGTGCTCGAGGCAAAGCGCCCGGAACCACTCGGGGCGGTGCCAGATGCACGCATAGCCGACGCGCTCGATCGCGAGCAGCGCGGCGGCCGTGAGGAAGACGGCGTGATCCACGAACCGGGGATACGCCACCCCCGTGTCGAATCGATGAGCAGTCGATCGAGTCTACGCGCCGTCCTCGTCACGAAGGCGGGTCGCGCGGTGCGCGTCCCGAGAGGCGCGTCTCGGCTCGAGGGTGCTACTCCATGCGCCGTATGCCCAGACCCATCGCGCTCGTGACCGGCGCCTCGCGCGGCATCGGCGCCGCCACCGCGGAGGCGCTCGCCGAGAAGGGCTACGACCTCGCGCTCGCCGCGCGCACTCTCCACGAGGGCGAGCAGCACGAGCACGGCGACGCCGCCGGCAACGCGCCGCTGCCGGGAAGCCTCGACGCGACTGCGGCGCGCGTGCGCGATCGAGGTGCCCGCGCGCTGACCCTGCGACTCGATCTCCTCGATCCCGCATCGATCGATGCGGTCGTCACCCGGACCGAGCGCGAGCTCGGCCCGATCGACGCGCTCGTCAACAACGCGATCGTGCAGCTCCCCGGCATGATGGCGCGCGTTCTCGACACGCCGCTCGACGCGCTCGCCCACGTGCTCCAGGGCAACGTCGTCGCGCAGCTCCAGCTCGTGCAGCGCGTGCTGCCCGGCATGCTCGCGCGAGGCCGCGGCGCGATCGTGAATCTGGTGTCGGCGTCCGGCGCGATGGATCCCCCGGCGCCGACCGGCGAAGGCGGCTGGGGCTTCGCGTATGCGGCCTCGAAGGCGGCATTCATGCGACTCACGGGCGTGCTCGCGGTCGAGCACAAGGGTCGCGGCGTGCGCTTCTTCGACGTCGAGCCCGGCTTCGTGCTGACCGAGCTGATGCAGCAGAGCCAGCTGCGCGCGGGCTTCGCCGAGCAGTGGGGCGGCGCGCCGCCGCGCGTGCCCGCCGCGGTGATCGCATGGCTGCTGACCGATGCGCGCGCCGAGTCGTGGCACGGCCGCATGGTGTCGGCGCAGAAGCTCTGCAAGGAGCTCGCGCTCGTCGAAGGTTGGCCGCCGAACCGTTCTAGAGCCTGAAGACTCTCGCAAACCGCGTTCTGCGCGTGAATGCGTGCAGCCCGCATCGCCGATCGCAGGCCGATCGGCTTGATTACCGCCACGTTTCTAGAATCTACTTCCTTGTTTCCGGAATTCGGCGCATGTGAGAATCGCGCCCGCTCTGGGAAGGGGCGCCCGATGTCGTTCGTCATCGGCCGAGCTGCTGCTGTGCGCCGCTGTCGCGCTCTCTGCGCACGGTCTCTCCGCGCACCGGCCCTTCCGTCGCGAGCGCAGCGCGAAAGGAAGCTGTGATGACGCTCCGCACCGGGTCCCGCTCACGCGCCTCCAGGTCTGCCGCTCCGATCCGTCGCACGGGCGTGTTGCTCGCGACGCTCGCGGCGCCGCTGCTGCTCGGCAACATGTGCACGCCGGACACGCTGCCGGACGACGTCCGCTCGATCGAGGGCTTCGTCGAGTGCCTCAACAACCGCGCGGTCGGCGGCGACATCACCGACGCGGTCCAGTGTCTGCCGCCCGGCTGCACGATGACGCTCACCCGGAGCGAAGGCAGCGCCCAGCCCGCGTGCAGCGTCGGCGGCTGCGATCTGCCGCGCGTGCTGCTGAACTGCCCGGGCCCGCCCAGTTCCAGCCCTCCTCGCTGTGCGTCAGCAACAGCGGCCTGAACCGGGTCGAGATCGGCGAGACCGCGGACGACCAGGGCAACATGCGCATGGGCGACGTCACGGTCGGACCGAACTATCAGGTCACCGACCCGGCGAGCGTCGTCAGCAAGGTGACGGACACGAACTCGGACTCGAACGACTGCTGGACGTGCCACCAGCACGCCGCGACGCCGATCGGCCAGGAGGCCCTCTCCTCGCCGCAGCCCTATCGGATCTTCGGCGTCGCCTGCGTGCTCCAGACCGACGAGCCCTGCAAGGAGGTGGACGCCGGCAACTGCAACGAGTCCGGGCAGGTGACGGCGCAGAGCCTCGAAGACATCTGCAATTGCCTCACCCAGCACGTCAACTAGGACGGCAGCCCGCTCGACACCGACGAGGGGCGCCGCGCGCTGGCGCTCTGCGAGAGGCTGGTGGATTACCAGAACACGCGCGGAATCTGCGGCAGCGACGGCATGCCGACGCCCTACGGTCCGGACTGCACCGACCACGGCGCGAACTGCAGCCCCTACGACGACGGCGCCACCGTCGAAGAGAGCACCGGATACACCTGCCAGGAGGTCGAGGCCGACGTCTGGCAGTGCGTCTCGACGCGCTCCTGCGTCGACTACCACATGGAAGGTGGCGGCAAGTTCCTGAACGAGGGCGGCGTGTCCTTCGTGCGCGCCGACGTGAGCGGCCGCACGGGCGTCAACGGCGACGGTCAGATCTGCGACTACGACGGCATCCTCGCCACGATCGAGACCTTCAACCACGCGAGCAACGCGCTCGCCAACACCGTCGAGCTCGACAAGGTCGTCTTCACCGACCTGGGCGGCGGCGACTTCGGCGCGCAGTGCGACGGCACGGCGATGGTGAACGGCGGCGGACCGGTCGACATCACGATCGACGCCAGCAAGTCGGGCGGCGTCGTCTCGTTCACGCTCGACGACATCGACACGCCCCAGAACCTGGCCGGCGCCACCGGGGAGACCGGACGCGCCGATCTCAGCTTCAGCACGACCCAGGCACCCTAGTCGATCGCACCCGCGACTTCGGAGGAGATGCTCATGTCGAAGCGAATGCACATCATGCGGCCGCGGCTCGGACTCCTGCTGGCGCTCGTCGCGCTGGCGACGTCGGCGGCGACGGCCGCGCCGAACGTCACCTTCACCACGACACCGATCGGAGTCGGGCTCTTCGAGTACGACCTGACCTTGAACGACGTCGGCGGGCCCGAGCCCTTGAGCGGGCTCGACATCCTCGACGCCAACAGCGTCTTCGGGCTCACCAGCGGCAGCACGATCGGCGCGCCGGCCGGCTGGTCGTACTTCGCGCCGGCGCCGCTCGTGAACGAGCTCGACTACTTCTCGCTCTCGGGCGCGAGCGACATCGCGGTCGGCGCGAGCCTCGGCGGATTTTCGTTCGTCAGCTCGACCGACCCCGCCTCGATCGGCTTCACCTTCGCGGTCGAGGCGATCGGCGGCACCAGCTCGACCCAGATCCCGCTGCCGAACGCGGTGTACATGCCGGAGCCGTCGACGGGCCTGCTGCTCGCCAGCGCGCTGGCCGCGCTCGGCGTCGCGAGGCGGCGCAGCGCGCGGCGCGGCTGAACTCGTGGCGCTGCTCACTCGTGGAGAACTCGTCGCCGAATGCAAGCTTCCGCAATGTGATCTCCACGTGCGTATATTCGCGTGGCTAGCAATGGTGAGTGCGACGGATCTCCAGAGACTTGTCCCAAAGTCATCTCTCACGCGGAGGGCGATGGTGGGACGACGCATCCTTCGTGGGGACCGTCGATCTCGGCTCCGCCTCGCTCGTGCCCAAGTAGGTCGACGTCCAAGGGCGTCTGAAGCGCCGGCTAGCCGCGACCTTCCGGCAGAGGTCTTTCGCGCGGTAGCTCCGAGTGCGCCCTACCGCGTTTTCTCGAGCGGAAACGACTCCATCCCCCGCACGACGAGGCTCTGGCGCCAGCGGAGCCGTGCGGGGTCGTAGCGGAGGTGCGCGAGCCAGGGCATCAGCGCGGCGAGGGCGAGCTTGCCTTCGAGACGCGCGAGGCTCGCGCCGAGGCACGAGTGGCGGCCGCGGCCGAAGGCGAGACTCTCGCGCAGGTCACGCGTGACGTCGAAGCGGTCGGCGTCCGAGAAGACGCGCTCGTCCCGCTGCGCGGAGCCGATGCCGAGCAGCACGAGCGAGCGAGCGCGCAGCACGTCGCCGCTCTCGAGCCTCACATCCTCGTGCGGCACGCGGTTGAGGAACTTCCCGGGGTGATCGAAGCGGAGCATCTCCTCGATCGCGTTCTCGAGCAGCGCGCCGTCGCCCTGCTCGAGCCGGGCGAGCTCGGCGGGATGGTCGAGTAGCGCCTTCACGCCGAGATCGATCAGGTTCGTCGTCGTCTCCGCGCCCGCAACCAGCAGCACCTGACACAAGGAGAGCAGCTCGTCGCGCGTGAGGCGATCGCCCTCTTCTTCCGCTGCGAGCAGCCGCGAGAGCAGGTCCTCGCGTGGCTCGCCCCGGCGCGCCTCGATCAGAACACCGAGGTACGCGTAGAGCTCGTCGATCGAGTCGGCGCCCGACGCCGTGGCCGCGTCGTCCGCGAGCGGATCGGCCGCAGCGATCATGCGGTGCGCCCAGGTCGCGAAGCGCTCCTCGTCCTCTTCGGGGACGCCGATCAGGCGCGCGATCGTGACGACCGGGATGCGCTGCGCGAACTCGCGGTGGAGGTCGAAGCGGTCTCGACGCGCGAGTGGAGCGAGCGCGTCTCGCACGAGCTTCTCGAGCGAGGCCTCGAGCGACGCGATCGCGCGCGGCGCGAAGCCCTTGTTGACGAGCTTTCGTAGCCGCGCGTGCGCGGCGCCGTCCTGCGTCGCCATCGAGGTCATGGCCTCGCGCAGGATGCGCGCGCGCGGATCACCCGCCGCGAGCGGCGCGCGGCCCTCCCACGCCATGATGTTCATCGTCATGCGATCGTCCGCGAGCAGCCGCGCGACGTCCGCATGGCGCGTCAGCACGTGGATCGGATGCGGCGCCGGCAGCCGGTAGAGCGGCGCCTCGTCGCGCAGGCGCCGATAGGCCGCGTGCGGGTCGGCGTGGAATGCGGGCGAGTAGAGATCGAAGGCCGGGGTGGTCACTGCGTGTCTCGTGGGTGCGCTCGCGACGGTAGCAGCGCGAGTGCCGGCTCCCGCAGCGCAGCGGCGATCTCGGCGTGCCCTTCTGCGGTCGGGTGCACGTGGTCGACGAAGCGGCGCTTCGCGGCCTCGTCGGAGAGATCGCCCTGGAAGAGCGGACGCAGATCCACCCATGGAACGCCGTCCGCGCGCGCGACCTCGAGGAACTCTGATTCGAGCGGCGACGTGATGCGGTGCGTGACGCCGTCGCGGTCGATCGCGGCCGCGTACTCCGCGCGCGCCTCGTCGTCGCGGCCGAGCGCGCGCAGCGCGTCGCCGCGCAGCGAGTGCGCCTGCGCGTATTCCGGCGAGAGCGCGACGGCGCGATCGAGCGCGGCGAGCTCCTCCTCGCGCTTGCCAGACTCGCGCAGGGCCGCGGCCGCGCGCAGCACGGCCGCGAACTCCTTCTCTTCCGCGAATCCTCGGACGTGAAACGACATCCCCGGCGGCCAGCGCAGGTTCGCAACCGGCAGCACGAGCAGCAGCGGCACTCCGGCCGCGCGAGTCGCGGCGACGATCGCCTCGAGATTCTCGCGGTAGCGCGCCGCCGCTCGTGCGCGGAACTCCGAGGAGGGCGCCACGCGCCGCGACTCCGGCACCGCCTCGGGCACGAAGGTCGGAATCTCGCCCGCCTCGAGCGCCGCGACCTCCTCGCGCACGCGCTCCGTCTCCGCACCGCGCAGCGTCGCGATCCACGCGTGGTCGAGCCACGCGAAGAGCGCGGATCGCTCGAGCAGCCAGGCGCGCGCGCGCAGCGCGGGCCTCAGCCCGTCGGCGGGACCCTCCGATCCGCCGAGCATCTCGTTGTGTCCGACGTACACGACGACGAGATCCGGACCCAGTGAGAGCGCGGTCGGAAGCAGCGCGAGCACGCGGTCGCTCGCGAAGCCCGCGCACGCGAGGTTCACGGCCTCGACGGGCTTGCCCGTCGAAGCTGTGATCTCTCTGCCCAACACCGAGAGGAAGGCGGCGTCCGCGCCGACGAAGAGCCCGTACGCGGTCGAGTCGCCGAGCCCGACGATCCGCTGCACGCCGTGGGGCTTCGCGCGCGCGAGCTCGACCGGCCGGAAGCCGGGCAGCAGGAACTGCCGGCCGGCGCGGAGTCCGCGCCGACCGCGCAAGGACGCGCCGTCGTTCACCCAGTCGGGACGGATCGCGACACGGCCCGGCGACGTCTCGACGAACGGATCGACGCGCGGTGCGCGCGTGTGCGCGAAGAAGAGCAGCGGGTCGTCGGGCGGGAGCAGGTGTGCCGCGCGCAGCGCGAGATCGAGCGCGACCAGCGCGAGCAGCGCCAGGGCCAGCGCGAGGAGCCCGCGGCCCCAGGCCATGCGACGTCGCTACCCGATCTGGAGCGTCGGCGTCGGCCGCTTCTTCAGCAGGTCGGCGTAGAAGTCGTTGCCCTTGTCATCCGTGACGATGAAGGCGGGGAAGTCCTCGACCTCGATGCGCCAGACCGCCTCCATGCCGAGCTCGGGGAACTCCTGCACCTCGACCGTCTTGATGCAGTGCTCGGCGAGACGCGCGGCCGGACCGCCGATCGAGCCGAGGTAGAAGCCGCCGTGCTTCTTGCACGCGGCTGCGACCTGCGCCGAACGGTTGCCCTTCGCGAGCATCACCATGCTGCCGCCGCGGCTCTGGAAGAGGTCGACGTAGGAGTCCATGCGGCCGGCGGTGGTCGGGCCGAAGGAGCCCGACGCGTAGCCCCGCGGCGTCTTCGCGGGGCCCGCGTAGTAGATCATGTGATCCTTGAAGTACGCGGGCAGATCCCCACCCGTATCGAGCTTTTCCTTCAACTTCGCGTGCGCGATGTCGCGCGCGACGACCATCGGGCCCGTGAGCGAGAGGCGCGTCGCGACGGGGTGCTTCGCGAGCTCCGCCAGGATCTCGCGCATCGGACGGCGGAGGTCGATGCGGACCACGTGGCCCGCGAGCTCCTCGGGCTTCACGTCCGGAAGGAACCGAGCGGGGTTCTCCTCGAGCTGCTCGAGGAAGACGCCCTCCCGCGTGATCTTCGCCTCCGCCTGGCGGTCGGCCGAGCACGAGACGCCGATGCCGACGGGGCACGACGCGCCGTGGCGCGGCAGCCGGATCACCCGCACGTCGTGCGCGAAGTACTTCCCGCCGAACTGCGCGCCGATGCCGATCTCGTTGCAGAGCCGCTGCACCTCGGCCTCGAGCAGCGGATCGCGGAATGCGCGGCCGAGCTCGTTGCCGCGCGTCGGCAGATCGTCGAGCGCGCGCGCGCTCGCGAGCTTGACCGTCTTGAGCGTCAGCTCGGCCGACAGACCTCCGATCACGATCGCGAGGTGATACGGCGGACACGCCGACGTCCCGATCGAGCGGATCTTCTCGCCGAGGAAGGCCATGAGCGAGGTCGGGTTCAGCAGCGCCTTCGTCTCCTGGAAGAGGAAGGTCTTGTTCGCGGAGCCGCCGCCCTTCGCCATGAAGAGGAACTGGTACTCACCGCCCGGCACCGCGTAGAGCTCGACCTGCGCGGGCAGGTTCGTGCCCGTGTTCTTCTCGGTGTAGAGATCGAGCGGCGCGAGCTGCGAGTAGCGCAGGTTCTTCTGCTGGTAGGTGTCGAAGATGCCGGCCGAGATCGCCTCGGCGTCGTCGAGGCCGGTGTAGACGTCCTCGCCCTTGTAGCCGATCGCGATCGCGGTGCCGGTGTCCTGGCAGCCGGGAAGCACGCGGCCCGCGGCGATGTTCGCGTTGACGAGCAGCTCGAGCGCTACGAATCGGTCGTTCGCCGAGGCCTCCGGGTCGTCGAGGATCTTGCGGAGCTGCGCGAGATGTCCGGGCCGCAAGAGGTGCGAGATGTCGTCGAGGGCGCGCGCGGCGAGCAAACGCAGCGCCTCGCGCCCGACCTTCAGGATCGTGCGCCCGCCCTGCTCTTCCACGCGCACGTGGCGCGAGGCGTCGTCGAGACGGCGGTACGGAGTCTCGTCGCCGTGGGAGTGCTCGAAGAGCGGCTGGTATCGGAAGTCGGTCACGGCGCGGCAGCATATCGCAGCCGTCCGCGTACAATGCCGCCGACGTGAGCACACCTTCCACCCCCCGACCGTCCGGCACCGTCGTCGTCGTGCGCGACGCCGACGCCGGCTTCGAGCTGCTGCTGCTCGAGCGCACGCCGCGCGACGGCGAGCCTCAGCCGTGGGTCTTCCCGGGCGGCAAGGTCGACGCCGCGGATCTCCGCGCCGGCGAGGACGAGGTCGCGGCCGCGCGGCGAGCGGCCGCGCGCGAGGCGCAGGAGGAGGCGGGCCTCGCGCTCGACGTCGAGACCCTGGTGCCGATCTCGCGCTGGATCACGCCCGAGATCTCGCCGAAGCGCTTCGACACCTGGTTCTTCCTGGCTCCGCTGCGCGGCGGCGCGAGCGTCTGCGTGGACGGCGGCGAGATCCAGGGACACCGATGGCTGTCGCCGCGCGAAGCGCTGGCGCTGCACGAGAAGAAGTCGCTGCGGCTGGCGCCGCCGACGTACGTGACCGTGACGACGCTCGCGGCGCACGCGGGCATCGAGGCGGCGCTGCGGGCTTGCGTGGAGCTGCACGAGCTGCCCACGTTCCGCCCGCGCATCGTGCGCCTCGATGCGGGCGCCGTGATGCTCTACCCCGGCGACGCCGGCTACGAGGCGCACGACGCCGACCGCGCCGGTTCGCGCCACCGGCTCTACGCGCTGGCCGAGGGCTGGCGCTACGAGCGCGATCTCGAGGCCGCGCGCTGATGGCCCTCGATCTCGCCGCGCTCTGCGACCCGGCGCACACCGCGCTCGTCACGCAGGAATGTCAGGAGGGCGTGATCGGGAAGAGCTCGTCGCTCCCTGGGCTCGCCGAGGGCGTCGCGCGCGTCGGCATGGTCGACAACGTCGCCCGGCTCGCGCGCGCCGCGCGCGCGGCCGGCGTGCGCGTCGTCCACTGCACGGCCGAGCGCCGCGCCGACGGGCTCGGCGCGAACCGCAACGCGCGCCTCTTCCAGTACATGGCGAAGGCGAAGACACCGCTGCTCGTCGGATCCGACGCCGTGCGCCTGGTGCCGGAGCTCGGCCCCGAGCCCGGCGACCTCGTGCTCGCGCGCATCCACGGCGTCTCGCCCTTCCAGGGCACCGAGCTCGATTTCGTGCTGCGCAACGAGGGCGTGACCACGATCGTCGGAGTCGGCGTGTCGGTCAACGTCGCGATCCCGAGCTTCGCCTTCGATGCGGTGAACTCGTCGTACCAGATGGTGATCCCGCGCGACGCCGTGGCCGGTTTCCCGGCCGAGTACGTCGAGATGGTCTTCGAGCACACGCTCGCCGCGATCGCGACGTTGACGACGACCGACGAGCTGCTGGCAGCCTGGGCGCGGCGACGCTGAGCGCGCTCTAGCGCAGCTTCGCGATCACCTCGTCCGCGAAGCGCCTCAGCGCATCCTGCTTCTGCTCGAGCGAGCGCGGGTCGGCGCCGTAGACGAGCCACGGGATCATCCACAGATGGGTGACGCCCGCGTCCTCCATGCGCCGGTAATGGTCGACGTCGAAGCCGTCCTTCGGCGCGCCGATGACCTGGAGCGTCGCGTCGGGCTTGCCGAGTCGCCGCCGCTCCTCACGCACCGCGCCGATCCCGGCGCGGATCTCGTCGAGCGACAGGATGTCGGGGATCCAGCCGTCGCCGATGCGCGCGACGCGGCGCAGCGCCGCGGGCGTGCGGCCGCCGACGAAGATCGGGATCGGCTTGCGCACGCCGGGGCTCATCTGCACGCGCGGGAAGTCGAAGTAACGGCCGTGGTGCTCGACCATCTCGCCGGTCCAGAGCTTGCGCATCACCTCGAGCATCTCTTCCGAGCGCTTCGCTCGGTCGTCGAAGTCCGCGCCGATCAGCTCGAACTCCTCGCGCATCCAGCCGAGCCCGAAGCCGAGCGACACGCGGTCGTTCGAGAAGACGGCCGCCGTGCTGATCGCGCGCGCGAGCGAGAAGGGGTCGCGCAGCGGCACGATGTGCACGCCCTGGTAGAAGCGCACATGTTGCGTGACCGCCCCCATCGCGCCGATCGAGACCCAGACGTCGGGGTACGGATCGCTCGCCTGCCACGGGCGCTCACCGCTCTCGTGATAGGGATACGGCGTCGCGATCTTCTCGACGTGCACGAGGTGATCGGAGAGCACGATGCCGTCCCAGCCGCACGCGTCGGCTGTCCGCGCGAGCGGCAGGTAGTGGGTCGCGTCGATCCAGACGAAGCCGCAGAGGAACTGCACGTTCTGAACTCCGTTCGCCTTCGGCTCACTGCGCGCGCCTGCGGCGCTTGCGCTTATTCCTTGCCCGCGAGGTGACGCCCCGCCACGTAGCCCCAGGTGATCGCGCGCATGTTGGACGTGCCGCTCTGGTAGCCGCCGCCGAGGTCGAGGAGCGCCGCGGAGATGCCGACCGCGTAGAGGCCGGGGATCGCGTGGCCGCGCACGTGCAAGACCTGCCCGTGCGCGTCCGTCTGGAGGCCGTGCGAGTTGATGCCGACACCGACCGGCACGAGCCTCACGCCGTAGAAGGGCGGCTTCTCGACCACGCCGACGTTCGGGTTCGGGTAGCTCATGTCGCCGACCAGCCGCTGCGCCCACGGGTAGTGGCCCCGGCCGAAGGAGGGCTCCTCGCCGCGCGCCGCGTGCAGGTTGAACTCGCGCAGGGTGCGCTCGAGTCCGTCCGGATCGACGCCGAGCTTCCGCGCCAGCTCGCGTGGCGTGTCGGCCTGCACCGCGAGCTCCGGCGGGATCTCGGAGCCCGGCATGAAGGAGCCGAGCGGGTACTTCTCGCGGTAGTTCGAGTCGAAGATCAGGAAGGGCGGGATGTTGTCCTGCGACTGCGTGTGTCCGTTCCAGGCGCGCACGCGCGGCTGATAGTCCTTGTAGAAGCTCTCGTCGCAGAAGCGCTCGCCCTTCCGGTTGACCCACAGCGCGTGCGGCACGCCGCACTCCCACGACGAGCGGTAGAGCGGCACGCCGCCGTGCTCCTCGCCCGGGATGTTGTAGCCGAAAAACATCGCGAGATTCGTCGGCGGCACGCACGCGACCGCCGCGCCGACTTCACCGCCGAGTGTCAGCGCGTCGCCGTGGAAGTACGGCGGCACCGCCGTGTGCCACTCCGGCATGTTCTCGTACATGCGCGCGAGCGCCGGCGCGTGATCGTAGCCGCCGAGCCCGAGCACGACGCCCTTGCGGGCGCGCACGCGCAGCTCGCGCCCCTGCGTGCGCGCGACGCCGCCGACCACGCGGCCCTGCGCGTCGGCGATCAAGCGCACGAGCGGCGAGTCGACGTGACCCGCGATGCTGCGATCCACGAAGGCCGCCTTGCACAGGTATCCCATCATGCCGGGTCCCGCGCTGCGGAGATCCTGCTCGATGCGCTTCGCGATCAGCGCGTAGTCCCAGCGCGTGACGTTCGCGAGACCGCCCCAGGCGTAGATCTCCTCGTGCAGCACGCCCGGCGGAATGTGCGGCGTCGCGCTCCACGTCTTCGCCTGCCAGGGACCGAGGAGCTTCCCGTCGAAGAGCGCGACCGAGAGGTAGCGGCCCGTTCCCGAGCCCGGCGCGTCCGGGTAGTAGTAGTCGGGCAGGCCCTTGATCGGGATCCAGCGAACCCCCGCCTCCTTCTCGAGATAGGCGATCGCCTCGCGGTAGCGACTCATCAGAACGTCGGTTAGCGCGCGATCGTTGTAGCCGGCCGCGAGGAAATCGACGTAGGCGCGCGCGGCGGTTTCGCTGTCGCGCTCGCCGATCTCGGCCATGTGCGGGCCGTTCGGACAGAAGACCTCGCCGCCGCCGTAGCCGCACAGCCCGCCCATGCGCGGCGCCTTGTCGAACACCGCGACGCGCAGGCCGAGGTCGTGCGCGACGATCGCCGCCGTCAGCGAGCCGAGGCCGCTGCCCGCGACGAGCACGTCGAGCTCGAGATCGAAGCGCTCGTCCGCCACGCGAACCCTCCGCGAAAGCGCGCAGTATATACTGCGCCGACCATGCTGCTGCGCGGGCGAGGCCTGCGGATCCTGCTCCTCCTCGCCGCGCTGCTCGCGGCCTGCGCGAAGCGCCCGAACATCGTCCTGCTGCTGACGGACGACCAGCGCTACGACTCGCTCGACGTGATGCCGAACGTGCAGCGCCTGGCCGCGCAGGGCGTGAACTTCACGCAGGCCCTGGTGGCGACGGCCGTGTGCGGGCCGTCGCGCGTGGAGATCCTGACCGGGACGCTCGCGAGCTCGCAGGGCGTGCACCTCAACGAGGGCGCGGCCACGCAGTTCGATCCGAATCGCAGCATCGCGCTGCTGCTCCAGAAGCAGGGCTACACCACCGCGCTCTACGGGAAGTACCTGAACGGCTATCGCGACCTCTTCCCCGCCGTGCCCGTCGGCTGGAACGAGTGGCGCGTCTTCCGCGACGACATCCTCGATCTCTTCAAGACGGGCTCGATCCACGTGAACCCGGTCCTCTCGTGGGATGGGAAGCTCAAGCGCGTGCCCGGCTACTCGACCGACCTCCTGGCCGACTTCGCGGTCGACTACATCCGCCGTCGCGCCTCGGACCCCGCGGTGCCCTTCTTCCTGATGGTTTCGTTCAGCGCGCCGCACCTGCCGCTGTTACCGGCCGCGCGCCACGAGGGTCTCTTTCGCGGGCGCGTGCCACCTCCACCGCCTTCGCTCCACGAGGACGACCTCTCCGACAAGCCGCAGTTCGTCCGGGACTTCGCGTCCGGGCTCGAAAACGCTCCCTCCTCGAACCTGGCGACCTGGGACGACGGTCAGGAGCGCACCTTCGAGATGCTGCAGAGCGTCGACGAGGCGGTCGGCCGCGTGATGGACGCGCTCGAGAAATACGGGATCGCCGACAAGACGCTCGTCGTCTTCACCTCCGATAACGGCTTCCTCTTCGGCGAGCACGGATGGATCGGCAAGGGCGTGCCGTACGACGAGTCGATCCGCGTGCCGCTGGTCGTCCGCTACCCCGCGCTGGCGAGAACGGGGACGTCGAGCGCGGTGGTCACGAATCTCGACCTCGCGCCGACCTTCGCCGCGCTGGCCGGCGCGAAGCTCGAAGCCGACGGACACAGCCTGCTGCCGCTGCTGCTGCTGCCGCGCCTGCCGTGGCTCCCGTTCGCGAGACTCGACTACGAGGCGAGCATGAGCCTCGAGCAGGGCTATCGCGGCTTCCGCTTCGCACATGCCGCGTGGGTGATGTGGGACGACGGGCGGATCGAGAGCTACGACCTGCGCCGCGATCCGTTCGAGCTCGACGGCGCGCCGCCGCGAGACGCGCGCGGCGGCTGATCGGCAGCTTGGAAAGGCCAGCTCCTTCTCGTATCGTGGCGCGCGTGGAAGGACAGGAGATCGTCAACCGCCGGGCGAAGTTCCGCATCGGCCAGGTGGTGCGCCACCGGGTCTACCCGTTCCGCGGCGTGATCTTCGACGTCGACCCCACCTTCAACAACACCGAGGAGTGGTGGCTCTCGATCCCGGCGGAGGTCCGGCCCCGCAAGGACCAGCCCTTCTACCACCTGCTCGCGGAGAACGAGCAGACGACCTACGTGGCCTACGTGTCGGAGCAGAACCTGCTGCCCGACGAGAGCGGCAACCCCGTGCGACACCCGCAGGTGAAACAGTTCTTCGGCCGCCTGCGCGGCGACTGCTACGAGCCGAAAGCGCGCCGCAACCACTGAGCTCGTCAGCGGCGCTGCAATGCGTCGCGGATCTCGGTCAGCAGCACCTCCTCCTTCGTGGGCGCGGCCGGCGGCGGCGGCTCCGTCTTCTTCAGGGTGTTCATCAGCTTGATCACGAGGAAGACCGCGAAGGCGACGATGATGAAGTCGATCACCGTGTTGATGAAGACGCCGTACTTCACGAGGACGGGGGGCTTGCCGGCTGCCGCCGCGGGGATCGCGACCACGAGGTCGGAGAAATCCACGCTTCCAAGGAGCCTGCCGATCGGCGGCATCATCACGTCGTTCACGAGCGAGCTGGTGATCTTCCCGAACGCGGCGCCGATGATCACGCCGACCGCCATGTCGACGACGTTGCCGCGCATGGCGAAGTCCTTGAACTCCTTGAGCATGCCCACGGTGATCCTCCTTCGCGCGAAATGCGCGCGGGGCATGCTAGCCCGGCAGCCTCGTCGAGGGGTTAGGCGCGCTGACCGCCCGGCACCGCGACCGTGTCGGTATCGCGTCCCGCGCGCAACACGGTGCCGGGGAGAGCCCCCGTGTGCGTGCCACCGCGCACGATCTCGACGCCGTTCACGAGCACGTGATCGATGCCGGTCGCATCGGCGTACAGGCGCCCCGCGCCGGCGGGCAGATCGAAGCGCGTGTAGGTCGGGCCGCAGCCGATCGTCTGCGGGTCGAACACGACGACGTCGGCGCGCCAGCCGACGGCCAGGCGCCCGCGCTCGCGCAGTCCGTAGAGTCGCGCCGGCACCTCGCAGAGCTGGCGCACACCCTCCTCGAGCGAGATCACGCCGTGACGGCGCACGCCGTTGCCGAGCACCTGGGTCGGCACCGCGAAGGTGTCGATCATGTCGAGGTGCGCGCCCGCGTCGGACGCGCCGATCACCGTGCGGTCGTCGTGCCAGACGCGGCCGCGCGCCGTCCAGTCCTCGGGGCGATCGCCCGCGCCCATCGGCATGAACGAGGTGCGCAGGTCGTCGGCGATCGCGAGCTCGACCATCGCGTCGAAGGCGCCCTGGTTCGTCTCGCGCGCGAGCTCGCCGACCGTGCGGCCCTCCCAGCGCTTCGTCTCGGGCGTGAAGGCCTCGACGATCCGCATGTTCTCCCAGCGCGCGAGGCCGCGCAGCAGTCCCGCGCGCTCCGAATTCGCCGACTCGTCGAGCGTCTTGCGCGCGACCGGATCCGCGAGGCGGCGCTTGCGCGCCTCGATCGGCAGGCGGAAGAGCTCGGCCCAGCCCGGCAGGGCGTCGAAGACGAAGCCGGTGTGCAGGTTGATGCGAACCGTCATCGCCTGCGGGACCGTCAGCGCCACGACCTCCGCTCCGCGCGCGCGCGCGTAGTCGGTCGCGGAGAGCTGCGCCGCGACCATCTCCTCGTTGCCGGCGGAGGGCACGAGCACGTTCCAGTTGAGCGGCCGATTCGCGGCCAGCGAGAGATCCGCCATCAGCTGCTTCTGCGCGTCCGTGAAGACGCCGACGCCGGGCAGGAACTCGAGCGTCGTGCCGGGCTGCTCGCGCACCGCCGCAGCGAGCGCCAGCAGCTCCTCGCGGCTCGCGTGGCGCGACGGCACGGGCTGACCTTCGCCGTCGTTGTGGGTCGGCGAGACGGTCGAGGAGAATCCGAGGCCGCCTTCGCGGAGCGAGCGACGCAGCAGCGCAACCATCGCCGACTGCTCGTCCTCGCTTGCCGCGTGTCCGACCGCGCGCTCGCCCATCACCACGCGGCGTAGGGCCGAGTGACCGACCATGAACCCGGCGTTGACGGCAAGGCGGCCCTCCAGGCGATCGAGATACTCGCCGAAGCTCCGCCAGTCCCACGGAACGCCGGCGCGCAGGCTCTCGAGCGGCATGCCCTCGACGCGCGCGAGCATGCGCATCAGGTAGTCGCCGGCGTCGGGCGCGAGCGGCGCGATGCTGAAGCCGCAGTTGCCGCCGACGATCGTGGTCACGCCATGGTAGGGCGACGGCGAGCAGGTGCCGTCCCAGAAGACCTGCGCGTCGTAGTGCGTGTGCACGTCGACGAAGCCGGGACAGACGACGCGTCCCGCGGCGTCGATCTCGGCGTGCGCGCGCTCCGTCACGGCGCCGATCTCGGCGACGCGATCGCCGCGGATCGCGACGTCCGCGCGCCGCGCGGGCGCGCCCGTTCCGTCCACCACCTGGCCGTTGCGAATGACGACGTCGAACATGGGCGAAGCCTCCGGCTGACTGGGCGAGGCCCGTATCATCCTCGGCCCGTGGGCACATCCTGGAACGCCAGATCCTTGTCGACCCGCGGCTCGCCCGGCAGCCCGAGCACGCGCTCCGCCACGATGTTGTGGAGGATCTCGTCGGTGCCTCCGGCGATCCGCAGCCCCGGCGCGCCGAGCCACCCGTGCTGGAAGGTGCCACCGAGCGGCGTCGCGTCCGCGTCGAGCGTCGCGCCCGCCGCGCCCTGGAGCTCGATCGCGAAGCTGGCGAGCTTCTGGCGCAGCGGCGCGCCGATCATCTTGCCGATCGAGTTCTCGGGGCCGGGCGTCTGGCCGCGCGAGAGCGCGGTCAGGGTGCGGTAGCTCGTGTACTCGAGACCCTTGAGCCCGATGTAGAACTCGGCGATGCGCTGGCGCACCGACGGGTCCTCGAGCGCGGGGCGCCCGTTCCACTGCGTCTCGCGCGCGAGCTTGATCAGCTCCGAGATGCCGACGCCCATGCCACCGCCGCTGCCGATCGTCGCGCGCTCGTTCATCAAGGTGGTGAGCGCGCAGCGCCAGCCGTCGTTCACCGCGCCGACGCGATTCTCGTCCGGCACGCGCACGTCGCTGAAGAACACCTCGTTGAAGTCCGACGCGCCGTTGATCTGCTTGATCGGCCGGATCTCGATGCCCGGCGACTCCATGTCGACGATGAAGTAGGTGATGCCCGCGTGCTTCTTCGCCGCGGGATCCGTGCGTGTGACGATCATCCCCCACTTGCAGTAGTGGGCGCCGGACGTCCAGATCTTCTGGCCGTTCAGCACCCACTCGCTGCCCTTGCGGACGGCGTTCGTGCGAAGTCCCGCGAGGTCCGAGCCCGCGGCCGGCTCGCTGAACAGCTGACACCAGATCTCGTCGGCGCGCAGCATCGGACGCAGATAGCGCTGCTTCTGCGCCGGCGTGCCGTGGGCCATGATCGTCGGCCCGAGCATGCCCTGGCCGATCGTGAACATGTTGGGCGGCACGCGGTAGCGGTTCTCCTCCTGGTTCCAGACCACGTTCTGGATGGAGGAAGCGCCGCGCCCGCCGTACTCGGACGGCCAGGTGATGCAGGCCCACTTCGCGTCGGCCTTCGTGCGCTGCCACTCGCGCGCGCGCTCGAGCATGCCCTTGCGGCCCTCGCTCGCGCCCATCGGGCTCTCGCGTCGCTCGCCCGGCGGGAGCGGCTCCGCGTTGGCGTCTAGCCAGGCGCGCGCCTCCGCGCGGAAGGCGGCCTCTTCGGGGGTGTCGTGGAAGTCCATCCTGATTCTCCTTCGCTCGGCTGCGCCTCGCTGCGCGCCCTCCGGGCTTGCTTCAACCTCTCTGCGCGAGTCGCAGCACGAGCTTGTCGCGCCATTCCGCGGCGCTGCCGAGCCAGACTCCGAGCTGCTTGGCGCGCCGGTAGAAGAGGTGGCAGTCGTACTCCCAGGTGTATCCGACGCCGCCGTACATCTGGATCATCTCTGTGGCCGCGAGCTCGAAGGCCTCGCTGGCCGCGGCGCGCGTCGCGCACGCCGCCGTCGCGAGCTCGGCGTCGTCGGTCGAGAGCGCCCATGCGCCGTAGTAGGCGTTCGACGACGCCAGGGTGATCGCGGCGTAGACGTCGGCCATACGGTGCTTCAGCGCCTGGAACGACGCGACCGGGCGCCCGAAGGCGAAGCGGTTCAAGGTGAAGTCGCGCGTCAGCTCGAGCGCGCGCTCGGCGCCGCCGATCTGCTCGAAGGCGGCCAGCACCGCGGCGCGGTCGAGGAGATGCGAGAGCAGCGCCTCGTCGCCGCCGTCCGCGCCGAGCAGCTCGGCGCGCGCGCCGTCGAAGGCGACCTTCGCGAGCGGACGCGAGCCGTCGAGCGAGCCGATCGGCGTGGCGCTGACGCCGGACTGTGACGCCTCCACAAGCGCCAGCGCGCTGCGCGAGCCCGCGCGCGCGACGACCAGCAGCAGCCCGGCCGAAGCGCCGTCCTGCACGGGGAACTTGTGGCCGCGGATCTTCCCGCCCTCGACGCGCGTCTCGAGCTGCGCCGCGCTCGGGCGTCCGGCGCGCTCGTCGAAGGCGAAGGCGCCGACCAGCTCGCCGCTCGCGAGGCGAGGCAGCCAACGCTGCTTCTGCGCCTCGCTGCCCGCCACCAGCAGCGCCTCGCTGACGAGGTAGGCGGTCGGACCGAAGGGAATCGGCGCCAGCGCGCGGCCGAGCTCCTGCGAGATCAGCGCGAGCTCGAGCCGTCCGAAGCCGGCGCCGCCGTAGCTCTCGGGCACCGCCGCGCCGAGCCAGCCCATCTCGGCGACGCCCTTCCACAGCGCCTCGTCGTGCGTGCCGCCCGACTCGAGCACCGCGCGCGGAGTCGCGAGCGTGCAATGCTCCGCCAGGTAGTCGCGCGCGGTCTTCTGCAGGAGCTTCTGCTCCTCGGAGAAGTCGAAGTTCATGCCGGGCTCCTTCGGGTGGGGTCGAAGACGCGCCATCATACCGCCACGCCGGCTGCGCCGGGGGTGCATGACACCTATGCTGGCCCGCCGTCCAGGAGTGCATCGATGCCCCTGTTGAATCTGCGCTACGACCTCCGCTGTCCGCCGTTCGGGAAGGCCGACTCCGCCGAGCTGACCCGTACGGCGATCGAACAGTGCGAGTGGGCCGACCGCCTCGGCTTCGCCACGGTCACGCTCTCGGAGCACCACGGCTCGCCCGACGGCTACCTGCCCTCTCCGCTCGTGCTCGGCGCCGCGATCGCGGCGCGCACGCGCAACCTTCGGCTCCTGCTCGGCGCGCTGATCGCGCCGCTCCACGACCCGATCCGCCTCGCCGAGGACCTCGCCGTGCTCGACGTGATCTCGAACGGGCGCGTGATCCCGGTGCTCGCGGCCGGCTACGTCGAGTCGGAGTTCCGCGCGTTCGGCAAACGCCTCGCGGACCGCGCGCGCATCATGGACGAGATCGTGCCCTTCCTCGAGCGCGCCTGGAGCGGCGAGCCGTTCGTACACAATGGTGTGACGGTTCGTGTGACACCGCGCCCGGTGCAGCGCCCGCGCCCGCCGATCTTCATGGGCGGCTCGGTGCCGGCCGCGGCGCGCCGCGCCGCGCGCTTCGCGGATCACTTCATCCCGATGCTGCCCGGGCAGTTCGACGTCTACCGCGCCGAGCGCGTTCGCCTCGGCAAGCCCGACCCGGGCCCGCTGTCGCGCACGACGGGCAACTTCGTGTACGTGGCCGAGGATCCCGACGCCGCCTGGGAGCGGATCGCGCCGCACGCGCTGCACGAGACCAACGCCTACGGCCGCTGGCTGTCGGAGGCCGGGGCGTCCGGTCCCTACCGCGAGACGCAGGATGCGGACGCGCTGCGCGCGTCCGGCCAGTACCCGATCCACACGCCGGACGAGCTGCTCGAGATCGCGCGCGGCATGGGCCCGATGGACGCGATCCTCTTCCACCCGCTGATGGGCGGCATCGACCCGGAGCTCTCGTGGGCGTCGCTGCGGTTGTTCGAGAAGGCGGTGCTACCGCGGCTTCGCGGGTGACTTAGCCGGGCCTTCGCGCTCGCTATTCGCTCGCGCTCGGGCTACCGGCCTTCGCTCGGCTTCGCCTCGCTGCGCGTCGGCCGACTTTTCAGTCAGCCTCCTTGCTTTCGCGCGCCAGCGCGGCGAGCGCGCGCCGCAGCAACTCGAACTGCGCCGCCAGGTCGGTCGCGCGCGGATCGATGTGATGCGCGACGAAGAGGCCGTCCGCCGCCGCGAGCACCAGGCTCGCGAGGTCGCGCGCGAGCTCGGCGCCGGGCGCGCCGCCTTCGAGCGCGACGATCTTCTCGATGCGATCGAGCGCGAGCCGGCGCACGCGCCGGATCATCGCGAGCGAGGTCGGGTCGATCTCCTTGCGCTCGAGCGCGATCAGCAGCATCAGCCGCAGGAACTCGGGCCCCTTCTCGAGCTGCGCCGCGGCGGCGCGCAGCAGCGCGGCGCCGCGCGCGCCCCGCCGCACGCTCTCCGCGGGCGCCGGCAGCGACTCGAACCAGCGCTGTGCGCCTTCTTCCACCACCGCGCCGAGCAGCCCTTCCTTGCTCTCGAAGTGCCAGTAGATCGAGCTCGCGGGAAGCCCCGAGAGCCGGCTGACCTCCGAGATGCTCGTGCCGGCGAAGCCGCGCTCGGTCATCAGCGACGACGCCGCGTCGAGGATACGCCGGCGCGAGTCGAGACCCTGCTGCTGCTTGCGGGTCGGCGCGCGGCGCGCGGGCGCGGCCCGCTTCATCGCGCGACCCCCACGCGCGCGGCGAGACGCGGAAGCAGCTCGAGCGCGTTGGCGCCGTCGATCCGACGCCGTCCGGCGTCGTCGAAGCCGTCGTAGCGCGCGAGCCCATCGATCGACGCGCGCGCCACCGCCTCCGGCGCGAACGGGAAGTCGCTGCCGAAGAGGATGCGATCCGATCCGACGAGCTCCCGCAGCGAACGCAGCGCATGCGGCGTCGCCGAGAGCGCGGTGTCGTAGTAGAAGCGGCGCAGCTGCGGAAGCGGCCCGTCCGGCACGCGCTCGCGCAGGCCCGGCAACGCGCCCGTCAGCGCGATCCGGCCGGCGAGATACGGGATCGTGCCGCCCGCGTGCGACAGGATGTAGCGGACGTTCGGGAAGCGCGCGGTCGCGCCGCGAAAGACGAGATTCAGCGCCGCGCGCGTGGTATCGAACGTGAACTCGACCATCGCCTCGGGCAGGTCGAGCGGCAGCGCCTCACTCGACTTCGGCACCGCGGGGTGTACGAGCACAACGGCCGCGCGCCGGTCGAGCTCGGCCAGCAGATCGTCGAAGAGCGGATCGCCGAGGTAGCGGCCATCGCTCTGGCTCGCGAGCAGCACCACGCCGTCGAGCCCGAGCTCGTCGAGCGCGTGCTCGAGCTCGTGCAGCGCGCCCTTCACGTCGGGCAAGGTCAGCACCGCGAAGGCACCGAAGCGCGTCGGGTGATCGGCGACCAGCCGCGCGGAGAGCTCGTTGCAGCGGCGCGCGAGGCCGCGCGCGGCGACGTCGTCGCCGAAGTGGACGCCCGGCGCCGAGATCGAGGTGACCGCCGCCGCGATCCCCTGGCGGTCCATCATCTCGAGCGTGCTCGCGGCGTCCCATCTCGGGAACGCGACGCCGCCGCCGCTCGTCACGCTGACACGCGCGAGCGACGCAACATACTCGGGAGGGAGCACGTGATGGTGGACGTCGATGCGCACGTCAGGCGCGCGGCGTCGATGGCGTCTGGTGGCCCCACACGCTCACGTGGTCGTAGGTGCGGACGCTCCACGTCGCATCGTCGACCTTGATGCCGCCGTGCCCGACCTCGACGGCGAACCCCGACGGCGTCTTCGCGTAGAAGGAGAGCATGCGGTCGTTCGGGTGCCGGCCGAGATCCATGGTGAGCGGCACGCCCGCGGCCACCGCGCGGTCGCGCGCGCGCCCGACGTCGTCGACGTCGCGGACCTCGAGCATGAAGTGGTGGAGCCGCTTCGGCATCGGCACCGAGGCGAACGCGATCGTGTGGTGCCTCGCGTTCGCGTGCAGGAAGCGGATCTCGAGCGTGAAGTCGGGGTTCAGCGGGATGCGCACGCGGTCGGAGAGGCGCATGCCGAGGAGCTCCACGTAGAAGCGCTCGCTCGCGGCCGGATCGCTCGCGCCGATGACCGCGTGACCGAGCCCTTCGTCGCCCGTCACGAAGCCGGACGCCATCTGCGTGGAGCGGAACGGCTGCTGCGCGAGCGACGCGCCGGTGTAGAGCTCGACCGGGATACCGGAGGGGTCGGCGAGCTGGAGGAGCCGCGCGACCCGGCGCGCCGCGCAGGTCTCGGGCTTGCCCTCGCCGACGGCGAAGCCCGCGCGCACGAGCGTCGCGCCGAGGGATTCGAGCTCGGCGTCGCTCGCGACCTCGAAGCCGAGGTAGGCGAGGTCGTCGGCGCGACCCGGGTGCAGCACGATGCGCTGCTCGTGATCGTCCATGCGGAGCGGGAGCGATCCGTCCGCGCCGCGGCGTCCCGGCGAGAGACCGAGCACGCCCTCGGCGAAGCGCTCCCAGGCGGAGAGATCGCCGACTTCGAGGCCGAGGTAGCCGAGCTGTCGGATGCGGGTCATGAGGAACCTCCGGATCAGAGGAAGAGATCGCCGATCTCGGTCGGCGGAGAGTCGGGCGCGAGCTGCATGCGCCCGAACAGGCGCGCGCCCTTGTCGGGGTTGTTGATCGCGTGCGCGCGCATCGCGTGGACGTCGCGGAAGATCCGCTGGATCGGGTTGTCGAGGAAGATCGCGTGGCCGCCGCTCGCCTCGAAGAGGCGGTCGACGGCGTGCACGCCGCGCGCGACCGCCTGCGTCGCGTCGAGGCGACAGCGCACGCGTGGCGGCAGCGGAATCCCGGCTCCCGCCTCGGCGTACGCCAGCAGCTCCTGCCAGTCGCGGTGGAGCGCGGCGCGCGCGCCGTCGGTGGACGACGCCGCGTCCGCGACGCGCGCCTGCACGAAGGCGTCCTCGGCCGGGCGTCCGGCCGGGATCGCGCTGACGCGTTTGCGCGTCGCGGCCGTGAAGTGCGCGAGCGCCCCCTCCGCCGCGCCGATCGCCGGGACGGCGATCGCGCAGCCGAACACGCAGCCGAAAGGCAGCCGGTAGAGCGGCCCCCGGTTGACGGACTGCCCGGGGCTCGAGAGCGAGAAGCCATCGACGAAGCGGTGCGTGCGGTGCTCCGGCACGAACGCGCCCTCGACCACGATGTCCTTGCTGCCCGTGCCGCAGAGCCCCGCGACGCGCCAGTTGTCGTCGATCGCGTAGTCGCGGCGCGGCAGCAGGTAAGTGCGCATGTCGGGCACCCCCTCGCCCGGCGCGACACCACCGAGGAACACCCAGTCGCAGTGATCGCAGCCGCTCGAGAAGGACCAGCGCCCGGAGAGGCGGAAGCCTCCCTCGACGCGCTCCACCTTCCCCGTCGGCGCGTAGGAGGAGGAGATCGCGACACCCGGATCGTCGCCCCACACGTCTCGCTGCGCAGCTTCCGGGAAGAGCCCGAGCTGCCAGTTGTGGACGCCGAGCACGCCGAGCACCCAGCCGGTCGAGGCGCAGGCCTTTGCCACCTCCATCACGGCCTCGTAGAAGGTCCACGGATCGAGCTCGTGGCCGCCGAAGCGGCGCGGCTGCAGCGCGCGCAGGAGACCCGACTCGCGCAGCTCCTTCATGGTCTCGTCGGGAATGCGGCGCAGTGCCTCGCAGGCGGCCGCGCGCTCGCGCAGCCGCGGGGCCAGCTCGCGCGCGCGCTCGAGGGTGCGATCGGGGTCCAAGGGCTTCCTCCTCACGTCTGTAACGATCGCTACATACAGCGAATGGCGCGCGAAGGCAAGCGGAAACTGCAAGCGACCTTCGGTCGCCTGCTCAGAGTTTGTGAATCACCCGCTCGGCGTAGCCGCGCAGCGCGTCGAGCTTCTGCTGGAGCGTCTGGTTGTCGGTCTCGTACGCGTTGCGGAAGCCGACGATCACGTCGGTGACGCCCTGGTCCTCGAGGCGCTTCACGCCGTCGAGCGTGAAGCCGTCCATCGAGATCACGTGGATCTCGAACGGCTTCTTCTCGGTGCCGGCCTCGCGCCGGTAGCGCGCGAGCTTCGCGAGCAGATCGCCGAGGTTCTCCTTGATGCCGCCGCCGTGCATCCAGCCGTCCGAAAGCGCCGCTGCGCGACGCAATGCGGCGTCGGCGTGGCCGCCGATCAGGATCGGGATCGGCTGCGTCGGGATCGGGCAGAGCTGGATCGCCGGCAGGTCGTAGTACTTGCCGTGGAACTCGAAGAAGCCGCCCGCGAAGAGGCCGCGCAGAATCGCGATCATCTCGTCCATGCGCGCGCCGCGGCCCTCCCAGAGGCTCTGCGTGACGACGTAGTCCTCGGGCCACGGGCTCGTGCCGACGCCGAGCACGAGCCGGTTGCGCGTGAGATACGCGACGGAGGTCGCGAGCTTCGCGACGAGCACTGGCTGCCGGATCGGCAGCTTGATCACGAAAGTCGTGAAGCGCACGCGCTGGGTCAGCGCGCCGAGGTGCGCCATCAGCACGAACGGCTCGATGAACGGCTTGCCGAGCAGGAACTCGCGGTTCCCGTCCTTGTTGTACGGGTACTCGGTGGATGACTCGGCCGGGAAGCAGACGCTGTCCGGGATTGTGACGGAGTCGTAGCCGGCCTCCTCCGCGGCCTGGGCCAGCGGTCCGAGCTGGAAGGGATCGCACATCGACTCGGCGTAGCTGAAGCGCATGGGACGGGATGCTCCTTGGGTGCGTGGGGGGTCGACGCCTGCGGCTCAGGGCAGGCGGTAGAGCGCGCGGCAGTTCTCGCCGGTCACCTTGCGGACCGCGTCGGCCGGAAGTCCGGCGAGCGCGTGCTCGATCGCCTCGCGCGAGCGAGGCCAGGTGCTGTCGGGGTGCGGGAAGTCGCAGGCCCACATGAAGTTGTCGGGACCTAGCAGCGGGATCAGCCGCGGGCCGAGCGGCTCCTCCTCGAAGGTGGCGTACACCTGTCGGTGGAAGAGCTCGGACGGCCGCGTGCGGATGCTGTGCTGCGGATGCGGCGCGCAGTGCTTCTCGAAGGTCGCGTCCATGCGCGCGACGAACCACGGGACCCAGCCGACGCCCGACTCCGCGAGCACGAGGCGCAGGCCCGGATTCCGCTCGAGCGCGCCCGAGAAGACCATGCAGGAGAGCGGCTCGTCGAGTTGCATCGGCGCCACCGCGGCGAAGCCCGCGATCTTCCAGCCGCCCTCGTGCGGACGGATGCGGCTGCCGCCGCCGATGTGGAAGCTGATCGGGAGACCCGCCTCGGCGGCCGCGGCCCAGAGCCGGTCCCACTTGCGGTCGGCGACGTCCGCCTCGAAGGGCGAGAGGATCGCACCGCGGTGTCCGAGCGCCGCGCAGCGCGCGAGCTCGGCGACCGCGTCCTCGGGCGAGGTCGCAGGCAGGAAGGGCAACGCGAACAGGCGATCCGGCGCCTCGCGGTTGAAGACCTCCGCGGCCCAGTCGTTCCAGGCCGCGAGCACGGCCTTCTGGTGCTCGGGATCCTGGATCGGGAATGCGAAGAGCGCCGCTGGCCCGTAGACGACCGACGCGTGGATGCCGTCGCGCTCCATGTCCTCGAGGCGGAGCTTCGGGTCGCTCGGGCGGAAGCCGTCGTCGGCCACTGCGACGCGCGAGAGCGCCGTCGGGTACGGGCCGAGACCCGATGGTCCGAGGATGCGCGAGCCGACCTGCCAGAGCGGTCGGCCGCCCTGCTCGATCACGCGCGGGCCGAGCTCACGGAACTTCGCCGGCAGGCGCTCCTGCCACAACGCGCGCGGCACGTTGAAGAGATCGAGGTGGTCGTCGCAGGAGTAGAGGCGATGCGTGAGCTGCACGGGGGACTCGCTTCGCCGCATTATACTCACCGTCTCACCAGGATCGGACGAGCTTGACTCCGCGCGCCATCCGCCTCGTCCTCTGGCTCGCGGCGCTCGTGCTGGTGCCGCTGCCCCTGCTCCGGTTCGGGGCCTTCGCGCCGGTCGCGCACTATCTGCTGCTCAGCGGCGTCTGCGTCGCGCTGGCGATCGCCGAGGGGGCGGGCGGAATCCTCCCGATCCTGCTCGCGCTCTTGCTGGCACACGTGCTGGTGTATGCGCTGGCGCTCTGGCTCGCGGCGGTGGTTCTCTCGCGCGCGCTAGCAAAGCTGCCGTCGCGTGCGCGCGCGGGCGTCGTGTGGGGCGCCGTCGCTGCGGGCGTCGCGCGGGCGCTCCTCGGCGATCCCTACGTCACGCCCTTCGATACCTCGGCGCGCGGCGGTCTCCGCACCATCCTCGGGCTCGCGCGCGTCGAGAGCCCGGCCGCTCCGGCGCCGAGCGCGCCTCCGCCCGCGCCGCGCGAGGCGTCGCCCTGCGCGCATCGCGATCGGCTGCGCCGACCCTTCTTCGGCGACACGCACGTCCACACGGCGCTCTCGTTCGACGCCGCCGGACAGGGCACGCGCACCACGCCGCGCGAGGCCTACCGCTTCGCACAGGGCGAGCCGCTCGGCATCCAGCCCTTCGGCGCCAACGGCCGCGCGCAGCAGACGATCCGGCTGCGGCGCCCGCTCGACTTCGCGGTCGTGACCGATCACTCGGAGCTCCTCGGCGAGACGCGTCTGTGCGCGTCGCCCGGCGCGCCGGGCTACGACTCGACGGTGTGTCGCGTCGTGCGGCGCTGGCCGCGCCTCGGCTACGTGCTCGTGAACGCGCGGGTCTACAGCCAGCTCGCTCCGGCCCGCTACCGCTTCTGCGGCGAGGCCGGCCGCGACTGCCGCGACGCGGCCTCCGGACCGTGGCGCGAGATCCAGGAGGCGGCCGAGGAGGCGCAGGACCACAGCGATGCGTGTCGCTTCACGACCTTCGTCGGCTACGAGTGGACCGGCATGCCGGGCGGAAACAACATCCACCGCAACGTCATCTTCCGGAACGAGCGCACGCAGCGGCTCCCCACCAACTACATCGACACGCCGACCGCCGAGGGGCTGTGGGACGCGCTCGAGCGCGAGTGCATCTCGCGCGGCGACGGCTGCGACGCGCTCGCGATCCCGCACAATTCGAACGTGAGCGGCGGGCTGATGTGGACGACGCAGCGCCCGGACGGCGCGCCGATCACGCGCGAGGACGCGCTGCGCCGCGCCGCGCTCGAGCCGCTGGTCGAGGTGATGCAGCACAAGGGCGACTCGGAGTGCCGCGCCAACGAGGCCGACGAGCTCTGCGGCTACGAGAAGCTGCCGTGGGCGCGCATGCAGGACTCGGCGACGCCGTGGCGCTGGGCGCAGGCGCCGCCGCTCTCGTTCGCGCGCGAGGCGCTAGGCGCTGGGCTGGTGCAGCAGGCGCGCCTGGGCGCGAATCCCTTCCGCTTCGGCCTGATCGGCTCGACCGACACGCACCTCGGCGCGCCGGGCCACGTCGACGAAGACACGCACGTGGGTCACGCGGCGGGGATCGTGTCGAGCCGCTTCGAGATCCCGCCGATGCCCGATCAGCCGCAGTTCAACCCGGGCGGGCTCGCGGTGCTGTGGGCCGAGGAGAACTCACGCGAGTCGCTCTTCGCTGCGATGCGGCGCCGCGAGGCGTACGGCACCAGCGGACCGCGCATGACGGTCCGCTTCTTCGCCGGCTGGGACTACCCCGACGACCTCTGCGCGCACGACGACTTCGCGGCGCGCGGCTACGCGGGCGGCGTGCCGATGGGCGCGGTTCTCCCCGGAGATGGCGCGCGCGGCGCGCCTACCCTCGCGGTCTGGGCGCTCGCCGATGCCGGCGTCGCGGATCATCCGGGCACGCCGCTCCAACGCGTGCAGATCGTGAAGCTCTGGCTCGAAGGCGGCGCCGCCCGCGAGCGCGTCTTCGACGTCGCGGGCGACGCGCACGACGGCGCGGATGTCGATCTGGGCACGTGCGCGCCGCGAGGCCGCGGCTTCGTGCAGCTCTGCGAGGTCTGGCGCGACCCCCACTTCGACCCCGCCGCGCCCGCCCTCTGGTACGCGCGCGTGGTCGAGAACCCGAGCTGCCGCTGGCAGAGCTACGTATGCCTGCGCGCGCACGTCGACTGCGACGCCGGCGCGCCCGCGGGCCTCGAGGCCTGCTGCGACGCCAGCGTGCCGAAGACGATCCAGGAGCGCGCCTGGACGAGCCCCATCTGGTACGACCCGCCTTCGGGGTAGCCGCGAACCGGCCGGGATCGGCACGGGTTGCAGCGCCGCGGAGCCCGGTGCTACGTCGACCGCATCCCCGTTCTGACTAACATCCGTCGGGCCTGGCTCCCGCCACTCGTCGCTGCGGGGACGCGCTGCCGAAGCTCGGCCTCGAGGTCGTCGACGAGCGATCCGCCGCCTACTGGCACGCGCTGCTGCGCCTGCGCCGCAGCGCGCAGAATCCGTCGGTCTTCCTCGCCGCGATGAGCATCGTGCCGCGCGCGCAGTTCGAGAGCTACGCCGTCGCCGACCCTTCGGGGCGCTTCGAGGATCCGTCGCTGCTCTCCGCGGTGCAGTTCCGCAGCCCCGAGGAGGAGCCGCCTGCCGAGTACGCCGCGGTCTTCGAGCTGAGCGAGCTGTCGCGACACGACGTCGGCGGCTGGGCCGACCGCGCCGCCGCCTACGCGCTCTCGGCCCTCGAGCCGCGCATCGGGCGGCCCTGCTCCGGCCGCGACGAGGAGCTCCGGGCGGAGGAGCGGCGCCTCGAGCAGCTGCGCCAGTCGCTCCTCGACGAGATCGAGCGCGTCCGGCAGCTCCGGGAGCAGCAGGGGAAGACCCTGCACCTCCGAGCCGACGGCAGCGACCCCAACCCGACGCCCTGAAAGCCGGGTATCGCGACCGACGCTAGTTCCGATCCCAGCGCCGCTTCGCCTCGTCGAGCGCCTTCTCCGACGCGGCGGCCGGCGCCGCGCTGTCGAAGGGCGTCGCGAAGGCCGACGCGAGCTGCTGCATCACGTGACCGATCGTGACGAAGGGCGCGTCCTTCGGCGCCGGCGGCTTGCCGCCCTTGCTCTTCAGCGCGAGGTCGACGTGCTTCGCCTCGGCGCGGAGCGTGCCGGCGGTGCAGCGCGACTTCGGGCGGTGCGCGAACGGGTCGAAGCGGAAGTGCCGGCAGGCGTTCTCGTAGGTGATCTTGCGGACTTCCTCGTCGGGCACGCCGACGAGCGCCTGCGACAGGATCTCCGGCGCCTCCGGCCAGGTCGTGTCGGAGTGCGGGTAGTCGCACTCCCAGGTGATCGTGTCGACGCCGATGCGCTGCCGGCTCTCGATGCCCGCGGCGTCGTCGATGAAGCAGGTGACGATGTGCTCGCGGAAGACGTCCGACGGCAGCTTCTTGCCGAAGTCCTGGTGCGTCCAGAAGCGGTGGTGCTTGTAGACGTAGTCGGCGCGCTCGAGGAAGTAGGGAATCCAGCCGATGCCGCCCTCGGAGAGCGCGATCTTCAGCCCCGTGTAGTTGCGCAGGAACTTCGACCACACGAGCTCCGACGCGCAGCCGAAGAGCGAGACCGGCGTCGCGTGGATCATGATCTCGATCGGCGCCGACGTGTCCTGGAGCTTCATGCCCGTGCCCGAGCCGATGTGGATCGCGAGCACGCAGCCCTCGTCGGCCGCGGCCTTCCAGACCGGTTCCCAGTAGTCGTTGTGCAGGCTCGGGTATCCGAGGCCCGTCGGGTTGTCGGGGAACGACATCGCGTGGCAGCCCTTGCGCCCGACGCGGCGGATCTCGTCGGCCATCAGCTTCGGATCCCACAGGATCGGAATGGCGAGCGGGATGAAGCGGCCGGGCTGCGCGCCGCACCAGCCGTCGATGTGCCAGTCGTTGTAGGCCTGGAGCATCGCGCGCGCGAGTTCCTTGTCGCTCTGCCGCGCGAAGAGCTCGCCGCAGAAGCCGGTCACCGACGGGAAGCACATCGAGCCGAGGATGCCGGCCGCGTTCATGTCCTCGACGCGGTGCTTCACGTCGTAGTTGCCCGGGCGGAGCTGCGTGAGCGAGGTCGGCTCCATGCCGTACTCGTCGGGCGGACGGCCCGCGACCGCATTGAGCCCGATGTTCGGGATCTGCGCGCCCTCGAAGACCCAGACGTCGCTGCCGTCGGCCTTGTGCACCATGCGCGGCGCGCGCGCTTGCCACTGCGCCGACAGCACGCCCGCCCACATGTCGGGCGGCTCGACCACGTGGTCGTCGACGCTCACGAGGATCAGGTCGTCGGGCTTCATGCCGGCACCTCCGTTGGACCCAACCATTCTACGGGATTTACTGACGGGTCATCAGAAATCCTCACGGCAGCGCCGGGAAGCCGCAATGGGGCGGCAGCTCGCGAAGCCCCGCATAGAGCGCCTCGGCCAGGATGCGGTGGCCCTCCGCGTTCGGGTGGCCGTCGAGGGGCGAGACGCGCAGGTCCGTAGAGTCGCGCCAGCGGTAGTCCGGGAACGACTGCGTCACCGTGAGCCCGCGCTCGCGCGCCGCGCGCTCGATGCGGTCGTAGGCGTCGCGGAACGGGTGCGCGAAGCGCAGGTGCGCGAGATCCGTGTGGACGAGCACGTGCACGCACGCGCCGCTGCGGTCCGCAAGCGCCTCGAAGCCGTCGAGGCCGCGCTCGATGCGCGCGAACTTCTCGGGATCGCAATAGGCCTCCGCGAGCGCCTGCGCGTAGTCCTCCCCCGGACGCGGCCACATGACCTGGCGCAGCGAGACGAGTCGCGGCCACAGCGCGCGCAGCAGATAGGACGGCGATCCGGCGAAGCGCAGCATCTCCTTGCCGATCTCGCGCCGCTGCTCGTTGTGGACGCGCTCCTCCGCCTCGCTGCCGACGTCGATGTCGTTCAAGGTCAGGCCGTAGACGAACAGATTCGGGTGGAAGCGCGCGCCGAGCAAGGAGGCCCGCTCGAGCACCTGCGCGATGTTGAGACCTCCGAGGCCGAAGTTCAGCACCTCGAAGCGCGTGCCCGACCCGGATGCCGCGAGCATCCGCTCGAGCCGCGCGGCGTAGGCGTCTTCCTCACGCACGCCGTCGCCGGCGGCGAAGGAGTCGCCCACCACCGCGATGCGAAAGACGCCGGACGCGGGCCACAGGGTCGTCTCGGGTCCGCGGAAGCCGGCGCTGTTGGTGCGCCACAACACGCCGCGGTGGATGCCTCGCGCGTTCGGCTGCGCGAGCGCGAAGACGTCCTCGAGGCGTGGGAGCCCCGCGAGCTCCGGATCTTCCGCCGGCGCTTCGGACGCGGGCTCGAAGCGCGCCTGCAGGCGCAGCGCCGCCTCGGCGGCGAGCAGCGAGAGCGCCGTCGCCGCCAGCGCGAGCGCGCAGTTCGCGAGCGCGCGGCGGAGCCGCGCCGGCATCATGGCCCGCGGCGCTCCCAATCGACACCGGAAAGAGACGCGAGCGCGAGCACGAGCGCCTGCGTGCCCGAGCGCGCGTGGCCCTGCGCGGACAATGCGACGTAGAGCTGCCGCGCGAGCGCGAGGCCTGGCATCGCGACGCCCATGCGCGCCGCCTCCGCGAGCGCGAGGCCCATGTCCTTCACGAAGTGTTCGACGAAGAAGCCGGGCGCGAAGTCGCCGGACAGCATGCGCGGCGCGAGGTTCGCGAGCGACCAGCTCCCCGCCGCGCCGGAGCCGACCGAGCGCAGCACCGCCTCGAGGTCGAGCCCCGCGCGGTGCGCGTACAGCAGCGCCTCGCAGACCCCGAGCATGTTCGCCGCGATCAAGGTCTGGTTGACGAGCTTCGCGTGCTGACCGGCGCCCGCGGCGCCGTGGTGGACGATCGTGCGGCCGAGGCGCTCGAGGCAGGGAAGCGCCGCGTCGAAGGCCGCGGCGTCGCCGCCGACCATGATCGACAGCCGCGCCTCGCGCGCGCCGACGTCGCCGCCCGAGACCGGCGCGTCGAGAGCGAAGCCGCCCCGCGCGCGCGCCTCGAGGGCGAGCTCGGCGGCGAGCGCTGGCTCGCTGGTGGTCATGTCGACGAGCACCCCGCCCGGACGCAGACCCGCGAGCGCTCCGCCCTCGCCGAACATCACCGCGCGCACGTCGTTCGGGAAGCCCACCATGCTGAAGACGAGATCGCTCCGCAGCGCGAGCTCGCGCGGAGAGTCCGCCCACGCGACGCCCTTCGCGAGCAGCGCCTCCGCCTTCGCGCGACTCCGCGTCGTGGCCGCGACCGCGAAGCCCGCGTCGAGCAGGTGCGCGCACATCGGCGCGCCCATCACGCCGAGCCCGATCCAGCCGACGCGCGTGCGGCCCGGCTCGGCGCGCATCGGCTCAGCCATGGCGCGCGGTCGCGGCGCTCACTAGAGGAGCGTGCCCGAGAGGACGACGGTCGCGACGCTGAAGTAGATCACGAGCCCGGTGACGTCGACGAGTGTCGCAACGAAGGGCGCCGACGCGCTCGCCGGGTCGAAGCCCAGGCGCCGCAGCACGAAGGGCAGCATCGAGCCCGCGAGCGCACCCCACAGCACCACGCCGATCAGCGAGCAGCCAACGGTGACCCCGACCAGGATGAAGTGCTCGCCGTAGAGCCGGTGGCGCGCGGGCCAGAGCAGGATGCGCATCAGTCCGATCGCGCCGAGCACCGCGCCGAGCAAGACGCCGGTGGTCAGCTCACGCCGGAAGACACGCCACCAATCGCGCAGGCGCACCTCCCCCATCGCCATCGCGCGGATCACCAGCGTCGTGGCCTGCGAGCCGGCATTGCCTCCGGACGAGATGATCAAGGGGATGAAGAGCGCGAGCACCACGGCGCGCGCGATGCGGTCCTCGTAGTAGCCCATGGCCGTGGCGGTGAGCAGCTCGCCGAGGAAGAGCGCCACCAGCCAGCCGGCCCGCTTCCGCACCATGTGCCGAATCGAGATCTCGAGGTAGGGCGCGTCGAGGGCCTCGGTGCCGCCGATCTTCTGGATGTCCTCGGTCGCCTCCTCGCGCACCACGTCGACGATGTCGTCGACCGTGACGATGCCCTTGATGCGGCCCTCGGCGTCCACCACCGGCACGGCCATCAGGTTGCTGCCGGCCATGATGTTCGCGACGGCCTCCTGATCGAGATCGTCGCGCACCGTCACGATGTTGGTGCGCATCACCTCGCGCACGGTGCGTTCGGGCGGCGCGGAGAAGAGCTCGCGGAAGGAGGCGACGCCGACCAGACGCTGCTCGGCGTCGAGCACGTAGATGTAGTAGATCGTCTCGGTCCGCTCGCGGGCCGCGCGCCGCAGGTACTTGATCGCCTCGTCGACCGTCATGTCGGGCCGCAGCCGCACGTAGCGCGGGCTCATCAGGCCGCCGGCCTCGTCCTCGGAGTAGGCGAGCAGCGCCGAGACCTCGCGGCGCGTCGGCTCGTCGAGGAGCCGCAGCAGCGACTCGCGCTGCTCCGGCGGCGCGGCCTGGAGCAGGTCGGCGGCGTCGTCCGGCGGGAGCTGCCGCATCCAGAGCTGCCGCTCGTTGGCCGGGAGCGCGCAGAGCAGATCCGACTGCGCGCGCGTGTCGAGCGTGAGGAAGAGATCCTCCGCCTCGACCGGCGAGAGGGAGCGGAAGCCTTCGACCTTCTCCTCGGGGTTGGCAAAGCTCCAGATCTCGCGCAGGTCGTCGGCGCGAAGGCCCTCGTCGAGCAGGCGGACATTCTGAGGCGCCGTCACGGCCGGCATCATAACGGTGTGACCCCTCGGGCGCGCGAGGTCGCGAAGCTCAACGCGCGGCGCCGGCCGGCCGATACGCCGCCCCGGAGAGCCGGATGTCCGAGCCCGCGATCAAGGGAGTCGCCTTCGACCTCGCCGCGACCGACCTGCACCAGCTGATCGACTGCGGGAAGGTCCGCCGCGAGGAGATCGAGGCCGAGCTCGAGCCGAAGGACCTGCAGATCTTCGACAGCAAGGTCTCGCCGGCCGCATGGATCCCGATCCGGACCTACGCGCGCGTCGTCGAGCTGCTGTGGCGCTACGAGGGCCACGGCGACCCGGCGTACCTGCGCGGTCGCGGCGCCCGCGCGGCCGAGCGCGCCTTCGACTCGGGCCTCTACGCGCAGCTCCGCCACAGCATGGCGATCGGCACCTTGACCGAGGAGTCGGGGGACAACGTCTTCACGGAGCGCGACGGGCGGCTCATGGCCTCCATCTCCGGCGCGATCTTCAACTTCGGCCGATGGACCTTCCGCGACACGCCGCGCGGCTACGAGGTCGAGGTCGCGGACTCGGTCTCGCTGCCCGACGTGGCCCGCACGGCGATCGAAGGCTTCCTCGAGGTGATGACGGAGCGCACCAGCCGGCGCGAGGTGCGGGTGCGGAGCCGCCGCACGTCGCCGGACGTGGTCGTCTTCCACATCCCGCACCCGGAGAAGAAGTAGTCGTCTCCGGACGTCGCTCCCCGCCGCGGGCTTCTGGGCTGCGACAATCTCACGAAATGACGACCCGGCGCGTCCGGAAGGCGATGGTTGATGCCGGCACCGGCCTTCCGCCGTTCGAGCGCGTGGTCCTGCGCCACGGGCCCGCGCTACTCCGCTACTGCGCGGCGGAGGTCGGACCCGAGCGCGCGGACGACTGCTTCCAGGAGACCTTGCTCGCGGCGCTGCGGGCCTACGCAGAGCTCCGCGACCGACGTGCGATCCGCGCCTGGCTCTTCGCGATCGCGGCGCGCAAGGCGATCGACCTCCACCGCGAGCGCGCGCGAGCTCCGCGGCCCGAGCCCGACCTCGAGGCGCTCGGCGCGGTCGGCGCCGCGCCCGAGCCGGACCCGGCGCTCTGGTCGCGCGTGCGCGCGCTCCCGCCGAAACAACGCCAGGCGGTGACGCTCCGCTTCCAGGCCGACCTCTCCCACCGCGAGATCGCGCGGGTCCTCGGCATCTCGGAGGCGGCCGCGCGCCGCAACGTCTTCGAGGCGCTGGCGCGCCTGCGCGCGGAGCTGCGACGATGAGCGAGCCCCCGAGCCGGACGCGCGATCTCACGTCGCGCGCCGCTCCGCCGTCTCACGAACATGACGAACATCGACCTCCGATCCGATTCCAGCTCTCTCGAGGCCCGGCTCCGCCGGGCGCCCGCCTCGCCCGACCGCTTCGAGCGCGCGCGCGGCGCGCTCGCAGCGCGCGCCGTCGCGAGCGGCCTCGTCGACGTCGCCTTCGCGCGCCACGCGTCGCCGCTCGGCACCCTGATCCTCGGCGTCACGTCGCGCGGCGTGGTGCGCGTCGGGCTCCCGGCCGAGGGCGAGGACGCCGTGCTCGACGACCTCGCGCGCCGCGTCTCGCCGCGAGTGCTCGCGAGCCCGGCCGACGCGCTCGACCACGCGCGGCGCCAGCTCGACGAGTACTTCGCGGGGCGCCGCCGCCGCTTCGAGCTGCCGCTCGACTGGCGGCTCGCGCAGGGCTTCCGGCGCGCCGTGCTGCGCGCGACCGCGCGCATCCCCTACGGCCGCACCGCGTCGTATCGCGAGGTCGCGGCGCGGGCCGGCAGCCCGGCGGCGTCGCGCGCGGCCGGCAGCGCGCTCGCGAACAATCCGCTCCCGCTGCTCGTTCCCTGCCACCGCGTGCTGCCGTCGAGCGGCGCGCTCGGCGACTACCGCGGCGGCGCGGACGCGAAGGCGCGCCTGCTCGCGCTCGAGGGCGCGCGTTGAGGGGTGCCGACCTCGCCATGCGCGTGCGCGGACTCGACTTCGACGCCGCCGCGCGCGATCTCGACGCCCAGGGCTTCGCGACCGTCGAGAAGCTTCTCGACGCCGGCGAGTGCCGGGCGCTGATCGATCTCTACGGCGACGCGCGCCGCTTCCGCAAGCGCGTCGTGATGGCGCAGCACGGCTTCGGGCAGGGCGAGTACCAATACTTCGGCGCTCCGCTGCCGCCGCTCGTCGCGGAGCTACGCAGTCTACTGTACGAGCGCCTGGCGCCCGTCGCGAACCGCTGGAGCGAGTCGCTCGCGACGGGCGTCCGCTTCCCCGCGCGGCTCGCGGAGTACCTCGCGCGCTGCCATGCCGCCGGTCAGGCGCGGCCCACGCCGCTCCTGCTTCGCTACTCGGCAGGCGACTACAACCGGCTGCACCAGGACCTCTACGGCGAGGAGGTCTTTCCGCTCCAGGCGACGGTCCTCCTCTCGCAGCCCGGGCGCGACTTCACGGGCGGCGAGTTCGTGCTGACCGAGCAGCGCGCGCGCATGCAGTCGCGCGCGGAGGTCGTGCCGCTCGCGCAGGGCGACGCCGTCTTCCTCCCGGTGCGCGAGCGCCCCGTGCAGGGAGGCCGCGGCTTCCATCGCGTGCAGATGCGCCACGGTGTCAGCCGCCTGCGCTCGGGCCACCGCACCGCGCTCGGGATCATCTTCCACGACGCCCGTTAGTCGAGAGGGGCGAGGCAGAGGTCCCCTGCGGCGGCCATCTGTTCCTCCTCGGGGACCTCTGCCTCGCCCCCTCACAGATCGCGCACTAACAAGCCGCGCGCTTCGCGCCGCGCGCAGCGAGGCGAAGCCGAGCGGAGACCCCTAACTCGTGATCGTGCCACCGTTCACGCCGATCGTCTGCCCGGTGATCCAGCCGGCCTCGCGCGAGGCGAGGAAGACGATCGCGGCGCCGACGTCCTCCGGCAGGCCCGCGCGCCCGAGCGGGATCGTGCGCTCGATCCCGGGGATGCCGGGCGTGCCCGCCGCGTTGGCCATCAGGCCGAGCGCCAAGGTGTTGGCCGTGACACCGAAGCGCGCCACCTCCATCGCGAGGTGGCGCATGAAGGCGGCCGCGCCGGCCTTGGCCGCCCCGTAGAGCGAGACGCCGATCGCGAGGCCCATCTGTCCGGCGCCCGACGAGATCGTGATCACGCGCCCCGAGCGGCGCTCGCACATGCCGTCGATCACGGCGCGCGTGCAATGGAGAACGCCGTAGAGGTTGAGATCGATGTAGCGCGCCCAGGTCTCGGGGGTCGTGTCGCGGAAGGGCTCGAGCTTCATCGCGTCCGGAACGCCCGCGTTGTTGACCAGCACATCGATGGGTCCCTGCGCCGACTCGACGCGCGCGACGCCCGCGCGCACCGCCTTCGCGTCGGTCACGTCGAAGGTCTCCGCGTGCGCGCGTCCGCCCTTCGCGGCGATCTCCTTCGCGACGCGCTCGGCGCGCTCGCGCACGAGGTCGTTCACGGCGACGGCCACGCCCTGCGCCGCGAGCATGCGTGCGATGCCCGCGCCGACGCCCTGTCCCGCGCCGGTGACGAGCGCGACCTTGCCGTCGAGTTCGAACATGAGGGGTGCTCCGCGTGGCGCGTCGATTCGCGCCGCGCGATGCTGCACCGCCCGCCCGGCCCCGCGCAAGGACATCATGTTCGCCACACAGCTCGAGCAGCTCCTCGAGCTGCTCGACCTCGAGCGCATCGAGGAGAATCTCTTCCGCGGCGTCAGCCCGCGGAACGGGCGCGACCGCATCTTCGGCGGCCAGGTGCTCGGCCAGGCGCTCGTCGCCGCGGGTCGCACCGCGCCGCGCGAGCGCGAGGCGCACTCGCTGCACGGCTACTTCCTGCGCCCCGGAGAGCCCGCGATCCCGGTCCTCTACGAGGTCGACCCGATCCGCGACGGCCGCAGCTTCACCACGCGGCGCGTGCGCGCGATCCAGCGCGGCGAGGCGATCTTCAACATGTCGGTCTCGTACCAGGAGCCGGAGCGCGGCTTCGATCACCAGGCCGTGCACGAGCCAACCGGCGAGCCCGAGGGCGAGCCTTACGAGGACGCGATCCGCGCCGAGATCGCGCGCCACGGGATGGTGATCGAGGCCGACGACCGCCGCTTCGATCTCCCGATCGAGGTGCGCACCGTCGGCGGGCTGCACTTCGCCGGCGCGGAGGTCGAGCCGCCCTTCACGCGCACCTGGATGCGCGCGCGCGGGCGTCTGCCGGACGACCTGCGCCTGCACCAGTGCGTGCTGGCCTACGCCTCGGATCTGACCTTGCTCGTCTCCGCCGTGAAGCCGCACCCGGTCGGCCTCGCGACGCCCGGATTTCGCACCGCGTCGCTCGACCACGCGATGTGGTTCCACCGCCCGTTCCGCGTCGACGAATGGCTGCTCTACGTGCAGGACAGTCCGGTCGCGGCGCGCTCGCGCGGCTTCGCGCGCGGGACCTTCTACACGCGCGACGGGGCGCTCGTCGCGAGCTGCGCGCAGGAAGGACTGCTGCGCTACCGCCCGCCGACGCCGCGGCCGGAGTAGACTGCGATCTTCCGTGGAGGTGCGATGAGCGAGCGGCCGCTGGCGGGTTTCCGGGTCGTCGACCTCGCCGACGAGAAGGGCGAGCTGTGCGGGCGCATGCTCGCGGATCTCGGCGCCGACGTGGTGCGCGTGGAGCCGCCGGGCGGCGCGCGCTCGCGCCGGCTTCCGCCCTTCGCGGGCGGAACGAGTCTCTTCTTCGCATACCGGAACCTCGGCAAGCGCGGCGTGACGCTCGACCTGCGCCAGCCCGCCGACCGCGAGAAGCTGCACGCGCTCTGCGCGGGATCAGATGCGCTGATCGAGTCCTTCGCGCCGGATGTGCTCGCGGCGCAGGGACTCGATCCCGCGGAGCTGGTGCGCCGCCATCCGCATCTCGTCGTCACCTCGATCAGCGACTTCGGCCGCAGCGGCCCGTACCGCGACTGGGTCGCGACCGACGCCGTGCTCGAGGCCGTCGGCGGCATGATGTTCAAGGCCGGCGTGCCGGAGCGTGAGCCGCTGATCCCGCCCGGCGCGATCGCCTCCGACGTGGCGGGCATCCTCGCCACCTTCGCGACGCTCTGCGCGTGGTGGCAGCGGCGCACGACCGGTCGCGGGCAGCACGTCGATCTGTGCGCGGTCGAGGCGCTGGCGCAGATCACCGACTGGTCGCTCTCGAACGCGGCGGTGACGCGCGTCGCCGGCATGGCCTACGGGGAAAAGCGTCAGGGCTCCGGGCCCGTCTACAAGATCTACGCGTGCAAGGGCGGCTACGTGCGGCTGATCGTGCTCTCGCCGCGCCAGTGGCGCGCGATGTGGGAGTGGCTCGGCAAGCCCGAGGCCTTCGCGGATCCCTACTGGGAGACCTTCCTCGCGCGGCTCCAGAACGCCGACGTGTTGAACGCGCTCTACACCGAGCACTTCGCATCGATGACCATGGACGAGGTCTGCAGCGAGGCGCAGCGACGAGGCATCGTGTGCACGCCGGTGTTGCGGCCCGAAGAGGTGCTCTCGAACGTGCACTTCGTCTCGCGCCGCACCTTCGCCGAGACCGAGATCGCGAAGGGCGTGCGCGGTCCGGTGGCGCAGGGCTTCCACGAGCTCGACGGCGAGCGCCTCGGATTTCGCGGGCGCGCGCCCGAGCCGGGCGAGCATCAGTCGCTGCTCGACGCTCCGCCCGCCGCGAAGCCGGCGCCACGGGGCGCGGCGCCCGCGCCGTCGGCGCCGCTGGCGGGCCTGCGCGTGCTCGACTTCGGCATCGGCGGCGTCGGCGTCGAGGCCGGCCGCATGCTGGCGGAGTACGGGGCCGACGTCGTGAAGGTCGAGTCGCGCAGCTACCCCGACTTCATCCGCGTGATCATGGGCTCGGAGATGTCGGCCTCGTTCGCATCGTCCTCGCGCAGCAAGCGGAGCTTCGGCGTGAATGCGAAGAACGCCGAAGGGCTCGCCACCTTGAAGCGCCTGCTCGCGTGCGCCGATGTCGCGATCGAGAACAACTCGACCGGCACGCTCGACGACATGGGCATCGGCTGGCACGAGATCGAGCGGCTGAATCCGCGCTGCGTGCTGGTGTCGAGCCAGCTCCTCGGCAGCCACGGCGCCTGGAAGAGCTGGATCGGCTACGGCCCCAACACGCAGCCGATGGGCGGCATGGTCCATCTCTGGAACTACCCCGACCGGGAAGCGCCGGCCGGATCGACCTCGATCTTCCCGGACCACCTGGCGGGTCGCCTGGCCGCGATCAACGCGCTGGCCGCGCTGCTGCGCCGCGAGCGCAGCGGACGCGGCGGACACGGCGAAGTGGCGCAGGTGGAGGTCGTGACGGGCGTGCTCGGCGATCTCCTCTGCAAAGCGGGCATCGAGCCCGGCTCGGTCGCGCCGCGCGGGAACCGCAGCGAGCGCGGTGCGCCGTGGGGTGCGTACCGCTGCGCGGGCGACGATCAGTGGTGCGTGATCACGGTCCGCGACGACGCGGACTGGAAGAGCTTGCGCGCGGCGCTCGGCGATCCGGCCTGGGCGCGCGATCCGGCGCTCGACACCGCGAAAGGTCGCCTCGCGCGCCAGGACGCGCTCGACGCGGAGCTCGAGAGCTGGACCTCGGCGCGCAGCAAGGCGGAGGTCGCCGCGACGCTCCAGCGCCACGGCGTGCCCTGCGGACCCATGCTCACCGCGACCGACCAGCTCGACGACCCGCACTTCGCCGCGCGCGGCTACCCGCGCTGGACCGAGCAGCAGGACCTCGGGCGGATGGCCTTCGAGGGGCCCTGCTTCCGCGGGAGCGGAATGCTCGACGCCGACATCCGGCAGGCGCCGCGCCTCGGCGAGCACACGCGCGAGGTCTGCCGCGCGTGGCTAGGCCTCGCCGACGCCGAGATCGAACGACTCGTCGGCGCGGGCGCGCTGGAAGAGGCGCGGCCCCCGAAGGCCGGCGCGTGAACTTCGGCCGCCTGCTCTTCTGGCTCGGCCTCTCCTTCGTCGCGGTCGGACTGATCCTCCAGCTCGCGCCCCAGATTCCCTGGCTCGGCAAGCTGCCGGGCGACATCCGCATCCAGCGGCCCGGCTTCACCTTCACCTTCCCGCTCACGACCTGCATCGTGATCAGCGTGGTGCTGACCTTGATCGCGAACCTGATCGCGCGGCTGCGCTGAGATCCGCCTAACGAACCTCGGCCAGCGAGGTGTGGCAGAGGCGCCGCTGGAGATCGATCGAGCCGCCGCTCCGCTTCCAGGCGCCGCTCGCGTCGAGCAGCCAGACGTCGAGGTCGGGATGGAGGTAGAGCGCGAGAAGCTCCTCGAGGCGGCTCCGCAGCCCCGGGTCGTCGATCGGAACCAGCGCCTCGACGCGCAGATCGAGGTTGCGCGTCATCAGGTCGGCCGAGCCGAGCCAGTACTCGTAGCCGCGCGCGGCGGAGCCGAAGCGGTAGATGCGGCTGTGCTCGAGGAAGCGGCCGAGCACCGAGCGCACGCGGATGCGATCGGAGAGTCCCGGCAGGCCGGGGCGCAGACAGCAGATGCTCCGCACCACGAGGTCGACCTCCGCGCCCGCGCGCGAGGCCGCGTAGAGCGCGTCGATGATCTCGGGATCCGCCAGGTTGTTGATCTTCGCGACGATGCGGCCGTCCGGGGCGTGCGCCTCGCGCTCGATCCGCTCGAGCATGCCGCGGCGCAAGGTCTCCGGCGCGACCAGCAGCCGCTCGTAGTGGCGCGCGCCGCTCCCGCTCGTCAACCGCCCGAAGAGCTCCGCGACGTCGCGACACAGCGCCGGCTCAGACGTCAGCAGCCCCAGGTCCTCGTAGCTGCGCGCCGTGACCGGGTTGTAGTTGCCGGTGCCGATGTGGCAGTAGCGGCGCAGCCCGTCCTCCTCCTCGCGCACCACCAGCGCGATCTTCGCGTGCGTCTTCAGCCCGATCACGCCGTACATCACGTGCGCGCCGGCGCGCTCGAGGCCGCGCGCTCGCTCGAGGTTCGCGGCCTCGTCGAAGCGCGCCTTCAGCTCGATCAGCACCACGACCTGCTTGCCGCGCGCGGCCGCGCCCTCGAGCGCGTGCACGATGCCGCTCTCGGAGCCCCCCGTGCGATAGATCGTGCTCATCAGCACGCGCACGGCCGGATCGCGCGCCGCCGCGCGCAGGAAGCCCTCGACCGAGCCCTCGAAGCTCTCGTACGGGTGGTGGACCAGCACGTCGCCGCGGCGCATGCGCGCGAAGAGCGCGTCCGGGTCGTCGGTGCGCAGGCCCGGGACCGGCTGCGGCGTCCAGGGCGCGAGCTTCAGGTCCGGCCGCTCGAGCTCGACGATCTCCATCAGGTCGCCGAGGTCGAGCCACTCGGACTCGTAGGCCTCGGCCGGCTCGAGCAGCAGCTCGCGCATCAGGAGATCGCGCACGCTGCGGTCGAGACCCGGGCTCGTCTCTATCCTCACCGCGTCGCTGCCGCGCATGCGGCGCCGCAGCCCGGCCTCGACGTCCTTCATCAGGTCGCCGCTGTCGCGCTCGCGCAGCTCGAGGTCGGCGTCGCGGGTGATGCGGAAGTAGCCGGCCGCGAGCACCTCGTCTTCCGGGAAGAGGCGATGGAGGTGCGCGCGGATCACCTGCTCGACCGGAACGAAGCGCTCGCCGTTGGCGCGCCAGAAGCGCGGGGCGAAGGGTGGCACCTTCACGCGCGCGAAGCGGCGCGTGCCGTCCGCCGGCCGCAGCAGCACCGCGCCGACGTTCAGTGACAGGTCCGACACGTACGGGAACGGGTGCGCGGGATCGACCGCGAGCGGGACCAGCACCGGGTGAAGCTCCGCCTCGAAGCGCGCCGAGAGCTTCTCCGCCTCCTCGGGTGAGAGCAGGTCCCAGCCGACGATCTGGATCCCGGAGGCGGCGAGCGCCGGCAGGAGCTGTCCGCGGAAGAGATCCTGGGCCGCGGACGTCAGCTCGAGCACGCGCTCGCGGATGTCGCGCAGCTGCCCCTGCGGCGTGCGGCCGTCCGGCGCGATCGCGCCGATGCCGGCCTCGACCTCGTCCTGGAGGCCCGCGACGCGCACCTGGAAGAACTCGTCCAGGTTGCGGGAGAAGATCGCGACGAACTTCAGCCGCTCGAGCAGCGGTCGCGACGGTTCCTCCGCCTGCGCCAGCACGCGCCGCGTGAAATCCAGCCAGGAGAGCTCGCGGTTGAGGAAACGCTCGGGCCCGTGCATGGAAGCCGGAAGGTAGCGGAGGTGTCGGGTCGCTTCGGAGTAAGATGGCTTTCGACATCCCGGAGGTCGAACATGACG
>DATKND010000114.1:0-29315 GCA_035541475.1 Myxococcota bacterium
CCGCACGGCGCCTTCTCGGCCTCCATGCCGCGGATCGCCTCGGCAGTGGTCATCTTGCCGACCGCGGCATACACGCGGCGCAGTAGCGCCTGGAAGGCCTGCGGGTTCTGGCGGCGCGCGACGATGGTCGCGACCTGCGGATCGTCGTAGCCATCCACGCCGACGCCGCGACAGATGCGCGCAACGTCCTCGTCGGAGACCGGCGCCGCAATCACGTAGCCGTCCGCCGTCGGCCAGAGCTTCTGGTCGCGCGAGAAGCTCGAGGGCTGGCTGCCGTCCGAATCGAGCAGCACCTCGTTGCCCGCCGCGTCGGCCCAGACGAAGTTCACGACGCTCTCGAGCATCGAGATCTGGAGGTGCTGGCCTCCGGCGCCGCGCTCGCGCGCGAAGAGCGCCGCGGTGATGGCCTGCGAGGCGGTCAGCGCGGTGATCTTGTCGGCCGCCGTATGTCGGATCAGCTGCGGCGTGCCGTCGGCGCCGGCCTGCACCGCGGCGAGCCCGCCGTAGGCCTGCACGACGGGGTCGTAGGCGCTCTTCCCCGCGTACGGTCCCTCGGCGCCGAAGCCACTGATCGAGACGTAGACGAGCCGCGGGTTCAGGGCGGCGAGCCCGTCGTAGCCGAGGCCGAGCCGCTCGATCACGCCGGGCCGGAAGTTCTGCACGAACACGTCGGCGCGCGCTGCGAGCGTGCGCACGATCGCGCGCCCGTCCTCCTTCTGCAGGTTCACCGCGAGCGAGCGCTTGCCGCGGTTCACGATCTGCGCCAGCGCCGAGACACCGCCGATCGCGGGCCCGACCCAGCGCCCGATGTCGCCGATCCCCGGCGGCTCGACCTTCACGACGTCGGCGCCCTGATCGGCGAGGATGCCGACGGCCCACGGCCCCGACAGCGCAATGCTCAGATCGACGACGCGGATCCCGTGGAGCGGTCCCTTCATCGCACGGTCCTCCTGGAGGCGAGACGGTAGGGTCGCGCGATGCGGGCGTGAATGGCCACGCGGTTCGCCGGCCGCGCGACCGACTTTGAGGATCCGTTCACGCGTGGCATCGTCTCACGCGCGCGATCCGTCGGATCCTCCGCTCCGACCCGGTCGGGAGGCTACGGATGCGCTCGGTCGCCCTCGCTCACGCTCCCACACTCGAGGCCTCACCACACGCAATGCCCCCCATCCTCTCGCCTCCCCCCATGCCCGACCTCGCGGCCTACGAGCAGGCGGCGCGCTTGCCGTTTCCGTCGGTGGTGCAGCAGCTCTCGGATCTGCTCGGCGCGAAGCTGGTCGCATACCTGGCGGGTGTGCGTGACACGCACGCGGTTCGCGGCTGGGTCGGGGGTGCGCGCGATGCGCAGACGCCGATCCCGCGGCTGCGCCTGGCGCTCCAGGTGGCGATGCTGATTGCGCAGCACGAGAGCCCGCGCGTGGTGCAGGCCTGGTTCCAGGGTCTCAATCCCCAGCTCGAAGATCGCTCGCCGGCGCGGCTGCTGCGCGAGGGCGATCTGCACGAGGTCGGGCCCGAAGTGCTCTCCGCGGCGCGCGTCTTCACGAGCGGCGGCTAGAACGGTGAACTCCGCTCGCCTCCGGCTCGCTGCGCGTCGGCCGACGTCGGCCTCCTTGCTGTGAAATTCCGCGAGGCGGACCGACCGCTCTACCGCATCGCGCGCGCGCCGGATCCCTGGGCGTGGCCCGACTGGCTGCACGTCGCCGTCGATCACACCTTCGGCAACCGCTGGGACGATCTGCTCGGCTCCTATCGCGTGCTCTACACCGCGAGCAGCCTGCTCGGCGCCTTCGTCGAGTCGCTCGCGCGCTTCCGCCCCGATCCGCTCGTCGTGCGCGAGCTCGCCGAGATCCGCGGCGAGGGCGACGGGCTCCCGCCCGGCTGCCTCGACCGCTCGTGGTGGGAGCCGCGCCGGATCGGTGCCGTCAGCCTGCGTGGCAGCTTCGCCGACATGGGGCACGCCGAGTCGCTGGCCCACATCCAGCGGGATCTCGCGGGCCGGCTCGTCCACTACGGAATGGGAGCGCTCGACCCGAATGCCATCCGCCACACCGCGCCACGTCGCCTGACGCAGGAGATCTCGCGCTTCGTCTTCGAGCAGACTACCGAGCGCGGAGCGCGGGCCTTCGACGGCATCACCTATCTCTCCCGCCACGGCGACGATCTCCGCTGCTTTGCGCTCTTCGAGCCCCTGACCGCCGCGCAGGTGAAGGTCTTCGTCGCGGACGGACGCGAGTCGCCGATCGACCCCGATCACCCCGACTTCCGGCGCGCGCTCGAGCTGCTCGGCATCCGCCTGGTCGGCTGAGCCGCATCCCACGGCCGGGTCTCGCTACCCGAGCGTCCAGCGCTCGGGCTTCGGCACCACGAACGTTCCTTCCGCCTCGGAGAAGACCTCGCCGCCCGCGTGCAGGCGACCGCTCGTGACGACCTTGCGCTCGCCGCGGCGCTCGTGGCGCACGTCGAACGCGAGCTCGCGCAGGATCGGCGTGCCTTTGCGGAAGCGCACGCTCAGCGTGCCCGTCATCGCGGGAATGCGCGCCGAGAGATTGTGCTGCCCGAGGATCTGATCGAAGAAGTGCGAGACGAAGCCGCCGTGCACGCAGCCGGGAGGCCCTTCGAAGGTGACACCGAAGCGCACCGTGCCGTGGGTGACGCCGTCCTCGTACGCGATGCGGAGCTCGGGGCGCAGCGGATGGTGCGGCCCGAGGATGACGCCGCTTATGTAGTAGGGCCGCTGCGTCGGCGGCTCGGCACCCATGCGCGGCACCGCATCGTGCAGCGCGTGCGGCGAGAGCGCGCGCTCGAGCGCGTCGATGGCGGCGCGGCCGCGCTCGACTTCGCTGGCGAGCTCCGCGTCGAGTGCGGGCACGCAGAGCATCGTCTCGGTCAGGTGGCGCAGGCTCTCCGCGAGAGCGAGGAGCGGTGCGGGCGGGCGGTTGACGAAGTACGGGGACGACTCGGACATGGCCCTCGGGATAGCGCAGTGCGGGGCGGAGCAGAGGCCGCCCGAGGAGGAACAGATGGCGGAAAGCGAATTCGCGCGCGACGGCTCGACCGCCCGCTCGAATCCCCCGCTCGGATCCCTCTTCGTCCCGCTACGGCGCAGCCGGCGTCGAGTGGTGCTGGATGCTGGAGAGGTACTCGGTGACGAGCGTGATCTGGTCGGTGGTCAGGATCTCGCCCCACACCGGCATCTCGCGCGCTCCGTGGGCCGCGAAGCGCCCGTCCACGATCTCGTTGACGACGAACGCGGGGAACCATCCGCCGCGCCGGGTCGCAATGCTCGTCAGGTCGGGCGGTGGCGCGGTGAAGAGCTTCGCGGTCGGGGTTTCTCCACGGCCGTTCACACCGTGACACGACGCGCAGTACTTCTGATAGAGCTCCCTGCCCGACTCCACCCGCTCCTCGGCCGCGACCGGCTCGAGTGCGACCGAAGAGAGCAGCAGCACGGCCGTCGCGAGGGCGTTCCCTCGTGTCATGGTTCCCTCCTTGCGCGCGGGTATGGAGCAATCCGCATGCCGCCCGGTCGCCATGCACGCGCGCGGCGATCGTCCAACGAGTGGAGCGCTGCCTCAGGTCGAGGGCTCGTGGGGAACCCTGTCCCTCCACTCCTCGCATCCTGGCAAGTCGGATCGGGGCCAGGAGGCCGACTCGAGGGTCGGCCGACGCGCAGCGAGGCGAAGCCGAGCGGAGTTCGGAGCTAGGTTCGAGCCCGGACGCGACGGAGGGCGACTTCCATGTCCAATGGTCTTCGCGGCCCCGACCGCATCGAGACCCGCAAGCGCGGCATCTGGCTCCTCAAGAACCCCGCCACCAACAAGGGTCTGGCCTTCACGCCGGAAGAGCGCGAGCGCTGCGGCCTGCACGGCCTGTTGCCCGCGGCGCTCTTCACGATCGAGCAGCAGGTGGAGCTCGAGCTCGAGCACCTGCGCGAGAAGGGCAGCGAGCTCGAGCGCTACATCGGGCTCGCGGCGCTCCTGCATCGCAACGAGGTCCTCTTCTACCGCGTGCTGGTGGAGCATCTCGCCGAGCTGATGCCGATCGTCTACACGCCGACCGTCGGAGAAGCGTGTCAGCGCTTCAGCCACATCGTGCGCGACATGCGGGGGATCTGGCTCACGCCCGACGACCTCCACTGCATTCCCGATCGGCTCCGCAACTTTCCCTACCAGGACATCCGCCTCATCGTCGTCACCGACAACGAGCGCATCCTCGGCCTCGGAGACCAGGGCGCCGGCGGCATGGGGATTCCCGTCGGCAAGCTCGCGCTCTACGTCGCCGGTGCCGGCATCCACCCCTCGAAGGTGCTGCCCGTCAGCCTCGACGTCGGCACCAACAACTCCGCGCTGCTGGAAGATCCGCTCTACCTCGGGCACCGCGCGCGTCGCCTCTCGGGTGCGGCCTACGACGAGTTCGTCGAGGCCTTCGTCGCGGGCGTGACCGAGGTCTTCCCGCACGCGGTCGTGCAGTGGGAGGACTTCCACAAGCGCAACGCCTTCCGGATCCTCGAGCGCTACCGCCCGCGCATCCGCTGCTTCAACGACGACATCCAGGGCACGGCCGGCGTAGCGCTGGCGGGCATCCTCGCCGCCTTGCGCCTCACGGGGCTGCCGATCCGCGAGCAGCGCGCGCTCTTCGTCGGCGCGGGCGAGGCCGGCACGGGAATCGCGCGGCTGCTCGCGGCGGCGATGCGCGAGGCCGGCGCGACACCGCAGGAGGTCGAGTCGTCGCGACTGGCGATCGACAGCCAGGGACTGCTCCGGGAAGGGGTGCCGCTCTCCGAACCGCACAAGCAGGAGCTGGCGGCGAGCCGCGCGGTGCTCACGCGCCATGGCCTCGACGGCGCCGAGCACCCGACACCGGAGGAGGTCATCGCGCGCTTCCGTCCGACGATCCTGGTCGGCGCCACCGCTTCACCCGGGACCTTCACGCAGGCGATGATCGCGGAGATGGCGAGGCACGTGGAGCGGCCGATCGTGATGCCGCTCTCGAATCCCACCTCGAAGGCCGAGTGCACGCCGCGCGAGGCGATCGCCTGGAGCGGCGGCCGGGCGCTCGTCGCCACCGGCAGTCCGTTCGCCGACGTCGAGCACGAGGGCGTCCGTCACGTGATCGGCCAGTCCAACAACGTCTTCGTCTTCCCCGGTGTCGGGCTCGGCGCGATCCTGTCGGAGACCCCGCAGATCGACGAGGCCGTCTTCCTGGTGGCGGCCCGGACCCTGGCGGACTGTGTCAGCGACGCGCGCCTGAAGCAGGGCGCGCTGTTCCCCGACACGTCGGAGCTGCGGAGCGTCAGCCGGCGCATCGCGGCCGCGATCGTGCGCTACGCCAGCAGCGCGGGGCTCGGGCGTCGCGTGGCCGAGGAAGAAATCGACGCGCTGGTGAGGGACTCGATGTGGTACCCGGAGTACGTCCCGGTCTGGTCGACGACGGCGCCCGCGAAGCGGCGCTGAGACGCGTGCGATCCCTGACGCTCGGATTGCTGCTCGCTCTCCTTTGCTCCTTCCCCGGTTCCGCGCAGGACCTCGCCGCCCTCGGCCCCGCGCCCCGCGACGCCGACGGCCGCTTCGTGAACAGCGTCGGCGAGCTGACGCGCGGCAGCGCTGGTGTGCGCTTCCCATTCTTCTTACGGCGTATCGCGGGCTCGTTCCGCGAGCGGCCGGGCGCGCCGGCGAGCGTCGCGAACGACGGCGCCTTCCTGCGCGAGAACGCCCGACACAGCCAGCCGACGGTCACGTGGATCGGTCACGCGACCTTGCTCGTGCAGATGGACCACGTGACCTTCCTCACCGACCCGATCTGGTCCGACACGGCGAGCCCCGTCTCCTTCCTGGGTCCGCGGCGCTTCGTCGCGCCGGGAATGGCACTCGAAGACCTCCCGCCGATCGATTTCGTGCTGATCTCGCACAACCACTACGACCACCTCGATCTCGCGACGCTCACCGCGCTGGCCGCGCGCAACAACCAGACCCGCTTCTTCGTTCCGCTCGGCAACGCCGCGCTGCTGCGCGAGAGCGGCATCGCGAACGTGGAGGAGCTCGACTGGGGCGGCTCGCTCACACACGAAGGCGTACGCATCACCTGCGTGCCCTCGCAGCACTGGAGCGGGCGCGGACTCGGCGACGTGCGCGCCACGCTCTGGTCGTCGTGGGTGGTGACGGGCCCGTCGCGCCGCTTCTACTTCGCGGGCGACACCGGCTACTTCGCGGGCTTCACGCAGATCGCGAAGGCACTCGGACCCTTCGATCTCGCGGCGCTGCCGATCGGCGCCTACGAGCCGGCCGCGATGATGAAGCCCTCGCACCTGAATCCCGAGGAGGCCGTGCAGGCCGCGCTCGATCTCCACGCAAGCAAAGCGGTCGCGATCCACTACGGCACCTTCGATCTCTCCGACGAGCCGCTCGACGAGCCGCCGCGCCGCTTCGTCGCGGCCGCGTCGAACAGCTCGCTAGGCGAAGGCGGCGCGTGGGTGCTCCGCATCGGCGAGACGCGCGAGTTCTGACTCGCGCGAGGGTAACGGCGCACCGCGCAGAGACGGCCCCCAACTCAGCCTGGACACTTGTGTGGCACCGCACCAGGCCGAGTTGACGGCACACCCCTGTTCGGGCGTAGGATGCTCTTCTCTTCCGGATGACGATGCAGAGCAGAATCCGGCATCGACAGAAAGGGAGCCGGCGGACATGGAGAGCATCACGACCCATTCATGGCGCGTGCTTCTGGCGGTCGCGGCATTTTCGGTGTCGCTTTCATCGCCAGTGCGTGCAGGGAATCTCATCGTGAATGGGAGCTTCGAGAATACGGGCGGCACCTTCGTGGATGAAGGCGGAGGCGTCATGAACGCGGCTCTTCCCGTCGGGTCCACGCTCGTCCCCGGTTGGACCGTGACCAACGCTCAGCTGGGCTGGATCAGTAATGCAAACATCTACGGTGTCGCGACACCGTTCGGCTCCTACTTCCTGGATTTGACCGGAAATCACGACAACAGCATCTATGCAGGAGTGACCCAGACAATCGTCACGACTCCAAATCAAGCGTACACCCTCACTTTGTCGCTCGGCGCGGATCAGGGCCAACCCTTGAATAGCGGGACGAAGTCGGTCTCCGTGACAGCTGGTTCATCGAGCACCTCGTTCACGTTCGTTCCATCGGGCGTTGGAAATCAGTGGAAGAATTTCAGCTTCGATTTCGTCGCCGTTGCGACATCTACGCAGATCACCATCGTCGGCACGTCGTCCGGTGCTGGATATCAATATCTCGGCCTCGATAATGTCTCCGTGGCGCCGCAGGTGCCGTCGCTCGGACTCCCGGGTCTGGCCGCCCTCGCGGTCGTGATGGCTCTGGTCGCGGCCGCGAGGCTGCGGCGGGTGTCAGCCCGGCGGGTTCCTTGCTGATGGCGCTGTCGCCATCCACTACGGCACGTTCGATCTCTCCGACGAGCCGCTCGACGAGCCGCCGCGCCGCTTCGTCGTCGCCGCGCACAGAGCGCACTCGGCACCTGGACCGGTGGTGATAGCCTCGGGCTCCTCACCGACCTGGACGCCAAGGAGGTCTCGTGTCCGCCGAAACCGCACTCGACCGCGTCATGACCGGGAAATCGTGGGAGGAGTTCTGCGACACCCTGAAGCGCGCGGGCCAGACGATCCTCGCCGAGGGCTCGCCGGACGACCCGCTCGATCGCGCCGAGGGCTTCCGTTACCTGAGCCGTCTGACTCGGGCCGCCCTCGAGACCTTCATCGAATACGCGGATCCGCTCGCGCCGGTGCTACACCGCCCGGTGCACGAGACTGCGAAGATCGGCGCGGACAATCCCGACAACTACTACCAGCATGCGAGCATCAGCGGGAAGCACGAGTATCGGATCACGGGCACGCGCGGCACGATCCACTATCTCGATTTCGCGACACAGACGAGCGGCGTCGCCAGCTCCGGCAACTCGCGCCAGGGCGGACATCTGGACGCCAGCGATTGCGAGATCGGGCCGGACGGACGCTTCGAGATCCTGCTCTCGTGCGAGCCGAGGCCCGGGAACTGGCTGCGCATGACGCCCGACACGACCGCGCTGATCGTGCGCCAGACCTTCCTGGACCGGGACCGCGAAGAGCCCGCGAAGCTCCGGATCGAGCGGGTCGGTGGAGACGGCAAGCCCACGCCGTTCACGCCGGAGCGGCTCGATGCGGGCTTCCGGGCGGCAGCGGGTCTGGTGGCAGGTTGCGCCGCTCTCTTCTCGAACTGGGCACAGGGCTTCCAGAAGCACACCAACGAGCTGCCGAAGTTCGACGACAAGATCTCCATGGGTGCCGGAGGCGATCCCAACATCTGTTACTACCACAGCTACTGGAAGCTCGAGCCCGACGAGGCGCTGGTGATCGAGGTGAAGCCTCCCGCGTGCAAGTCGTGGAACTTCCAGCTCGACAATCACTGGATGGAGTCGCTCGACTATCGCTATCACCGCATCCACGTGAACAAGCACACGGCCCGCTACCGGGACGACGGAAGCGTCCGGATCGTGGTGGCGCAGCGGGATCCGGGAGTCGAGAACTGGATCGACACGGCCGGCCACTCGCAGGGCACGATGTGCTTCCGCTGGATCCGCGCCGACGCGCATCCGCAGCCGAGGACGCGCGTCGTGAAGCTCTCCGAGCTGCGGGCTCGATGACGTCGCAGCCCGCCGGCTTCCGGCCGCCGCCCTTCCCGTTGCCGGTGCGCGGCGCGCTCGGCGGCTGGCGTGTGCTCGAAAGTGTCGGCGTGGCGCGCGCAGCGCTCGGCGAAGCCTCCCTCGTCGCCGCCGCGCGGCGCGCCAGCGGGCTCCACGACTTCGCCGACGAGTCCTTTCGCGATCCGCTGCGACGGCTGCTCGCGTCGCTCGAGGACGAGGCCCGCCTCCACCCGCTCGGTCGGATGCTGCTGCGTCAGAGTCTGGTGCGCGCGCTGGTGAATCGGCTGCGGCTCGAGGATCTCTGCGTCCGCCATCCCGCGATCCGCGAGCAGCCGGTCGAGGCGCCGGTCTTCATCGTCGGTCTCCAGCGGACCGGCACCACGCTCCTCCATCGTCTGCTCACCTGCGAGCCCGCGCTGCGGCCGCTGCTCTCGTGGGAAGCGCTGAACCCTGCTCCCTTCCCCGCGACCCCGGGATGGCGTCGGGCGCGCCCGGGTCGCGATCCGCGCATGCGTCTCGCCGAGACGGCCGAGCGCGGGCTCCGCTATCTGGCGCCAGCCTTCTTTGCGATCCACCCGGTCGAGGCGCACGCACCCGAAGAAGATGTCCTGCTGCTCGATCTGACGTTCGTGAGTCCCACCGCGGACGCGACTCTCCGCGTGCCGAGCTACTCGTCCTGGCTCCGCGACACAGATCAAGGTCCCGCGTACCGCTACTTCCGCCGCATCATCCAGCTGCTGCTCTGGCAGCGATCCGGGCGCTGGCTCGGCAAGACGCCGCATCACCTCGAGAACCTCGACGCGCTGCAGGGCGTCTTCCCCGACGCGAAGATCATCCAGACGCACCGAGACCCGGCGCGGGTGGTGGCGTCGTTCTGCAGCATGATGGCGCACGGCCGCGCGCTCTTCAGCGACCGGGTCGACGCGCGAGAGCTCGGCGCGCAGCTCGCCGACCGGGCGGTCCGCGCGGTGACGCGCGCGATGGCGGTGCGCGAGCGTGCGACACCCGGCGCGTTCCTCGACGTCGCGTATGCGAACGTCATCGCGGATCCCATGAAGGAGATCCGGCGCATCTACGATTTCGTCGGCCTCTCTCTCGCGCCGGCGACCGAGGCGTCCATGCAGCGCTGGCTCGCCGCGAATCCGCAAGACAGGCGCGGCGTGCACCGCTATCGACTCGAGGACTTCGGTCTCGACGCGGCGGAGCTCGAGCGGCGCTTCGAGCCCTACCGCAGCCGCTTCGGCGTGAGCCGCGAGTGAAAAGGGGGCACGGCGACACCGCTCGGCTGCGGCCTCGCGGTGCCGGCGCGCGGGCGGGAAATGCGCGCCGACACCGCGAGACCGACTCTCGCCGACTACCAGATCTGGATCTGGATCCTCGTTTCCCCGCGTCCGGCGGGTCTCTCCTCGAAAGGCACAGGCGCCGAGCGGCGCCGCGGACGAGCGCCCAGCCTATGCGGGCGCTCGGCGCGCCGTCTTGTACGCACTTGTCGCCCCGAGATTCGGCGCACGGATTCGCCGCGCACTGGTAGACTGCGAGCCGGACGGGGTCGGAGGCGCACGTGCCCCTCGCCCCCCGCCACGCAGCCCCGCCCGCCTACGGCGTGCTCTCCGCGATCGCGAAGGATCAGCTCTACTGGTTCGGCGCGCGCGGATTCCTCTTCACGAGCCCGTGGGTCGTCACCGCGCGCACGGTGCGTCACCCGGCGGTCGTGCTGCTGAGCGCGAGTGGGAGGCCCTTCGAGCTCGAGCTGAACGGCCGCACCGAGAAGTGCGACGCGGTGGCGATCGCTCCCCACACGGCGCGCGGGCTGCGGGCCGTCGACGTCGCGCTCGTGAGCGTGAACGTCGAGGTCCATCACCCTTGTTATGGCGTCTTCGGCGAGATCCCGGCGCCGGGCGTCGCGCCGCTCGACCGCGAGGGCTTCCGCGCGCTCGACGCGCCGATGCAACGAGCATACGAAGGCGCGTTCACGCGCGTGGACGCCGAGCGCCTCTTCGAAGAGCTCGTCTCGCGCGCCGTCGCGCAGCTCCCGAACGGCCGCTGCCCCGACCTGCGCGCGGATTCGCTGCGCGCATTCCTGAACGAGCATCCGAACTGCTCGCTCGACGACGTCGCGCGCGAGCTGCGCGTCTCCTACGCGCGCGCCTCTCGCCTGTTCTCGCGCGCGGTGGGCCTGCCGCTCCGAACCTATCAACACTGGCTCAAGTGCATGAAGGCCGCAGAGCAGTTCGAGCTGGATGCGACCTGGACGGAAGTCGCGCAGGAGGCCGGATTCACCGACCACTCGCACTTCGCGCGCACCTGGCAGCGCAGCTTCGGTCACCCGCCGTCCTACGTGCGCGACAGCCGGCACGTGCGCTTCGTCGCCTGAGCGCGGACGCCGCGATCGTCAGGCGCCATCTGTCGGAGTGGATGCGTTCTCCGCCGACGCCCCTTTGGCCGCATCCGAGCGACCCGACTCCATCCGCAGCAGGCGCGCGTCGAGATCCGCGAGCAGTCGTTCGTAGGGACCGCGGCCGAGTACGCCGGTGCGGTGCAGCTCGAGCAGGCGGTCCTTCTCCACGAGCAGCAGGCGTCGCCGCAGCCGCTCCGCCTCGTCCGCGGACACATCCTCACCCTTCGCGCGCAACGCCTCGACCTCGCCGACGAGCTCATCGATGCGCTGCTGGTACTCCGCCCGCAGCGACGCGAGCAGGCTCTGCGGCGCCTGGAACGAGCGCTCCATCTGCTCGATCTCCTGGAGCGCGGCGACCGTGTGCTGGAGGCGGCCGCTCGCCAGCTCGTAGGGGCCGCGCAGCTCGCGGCGCTCGACGAGTCCGAGCCAGCGGAGCAGGGGAGACATCGTGAGACCCTGGACGAGGATCGAGAGCACGACCACCCCGAAGGTCATGATCACGATCAGGTCGCGGCCGGGCATGTCGCGATCGAGCGAGAGCGCGAGCACCATCGAGAGAGCGCCGCGCAGGCCGCCCCACGTGAGCACGGCCGACCAGCGATGCGGCAGCGGCTGCCGCAAGAGGTGTAACAACCCGGTGCCCGCGAAGATCACGCCGGCGCGGCCCAGGGTCACTACGACGTAGGCCAGGAGGATCGCCGGCCAGGCCGCGAGCAGCGCATCGAGCTTCACCTCGAAACCGATCAGCAGGAACACGATCGAGTTGAGCGCGAACGCGACGAACTCCCAGAACGTCTCGGCGCTGACGCGCGTCGACGGCGACATGCCGGTGCGCGCGCCGTAGTTGCCGCACAGCATGCCCGCCGTGACGGTGGCGATGACTCCCGAGTAGTGGAGCTGTTCCGCGAGCACGAACGAGCCGTAGGCGGCGAGCGTCGTCAGCGTGATCTCGATCATGGCGTCGTCGACGCTGCGGATCACCTGCGAGACCGCGATGCCGACCACGCCGCCGACCACGATGCCGGCTCCGACCACGGTGACGAAGTCCACGCTCACGGCCCGAGCCGACCAGTCGCCGCCCTGGAGCAGACCGAGCGCCAAGGTGAAGAAGACGATGGCGGTGCCATCGTTCAGGAGGCTCTCGCTCTCCAGCAGCAGCGCGAGCCGCCGCGGCGCGCCGACGCTGCGAAAGAGGGCGATCACCGCGATCGGATCCGTGGCGGCGATGAGCGCTCCGAACACCAGTGCGTGGCGCCAGCCGATCGGATTGTCCGGCGCGAGCGCGCCCGCGACGCCGACGAGGATTCCGGCGGTCAGCGCGATCGCCAGCGCCACGCCGGGGACCGCCAGCAGCAGGATCGGAACGCTCTCGCGCGAGAAGTCGCGGAATTCGATGTGGAAGGCGGCCTCGAAGAGGAGGCCCGGCAGGATCAGCGAGAACATCAGCTCGCGAGTGAGGTGCGGAGGCTCGAACAGGTGCAGGCTTCCGAGCAGAAGTCCCGCGACGACGAGCGCGACGGTGTAGGGAACGCGCAGCCGCTGCGCCGCGATGGCCACCCCACTCGCCACCACGAAGAGGAGGATGAAGACGGTCTCGAAGGACAGGGCCCCTCCCGGCCGGGAACGACGGATCAGCCCTCGCGCGGCTCGCCGCCGCGCCGGCCGGACTCGAGCCACGCGGCGCCTTCCGACGGCAGCAGCTCCTTCACGCGCGCGGCGTAGGCGTCGAGCTCGGCGGGTGTCAGCACGTCGCGCCAGCGGCCGTTCGTGCCCTTGAAGATGAAGCTCTTCGCGCCGCCCTCGAAGAGTCGGTCGATCTCCCCGAGTTCCGCCTCGCGTGCGCGCATCGATTCGAACGTGCAGCGCTCCACCACCTGCGGCCACTGCGCGTCGGTGACGCGCGCGCCGAGGAATGCGGCCACGCGGCGCATCTCGCCCGCGAGATCGGCCTTCAGGTCGTTGTAGTGGACCATCAGCAGGTTCGGCTGGCGGCGTCGCTCCCAGAATCCCGCCACGTGCTCGAGCATTCCCATCGCGGGCAGCCACACCGAGTAGAAGCCGTGCACGTCGCCGGTCCAGGGCGGCAACGGCATCACGCTCTCGTGGGTGATCTTCGCGTTGAGGTTCTCGCGCACGTCGTTCCGGATGCGCGCCATGTGGTTGCACATCGACATGAAGGCGTCGCGGCCGTCGCGCCCGACGAAGATGTACTTCGCGTCCGGGAACCACGGGATTCCGTCGGCGGGCGTGTGGGTCTTGATGAAGCGGCGGTGGCGCTGCGCCTCGAGGCGCGCGAGCACCTCGTCCACCGGATCGAACTCCGCCTCGATCCACGGCGACATGATGAGCACCGGGGCGGGCAGCGCGTTGTCGGGAAACAGCAGGCTCGCGACGATCGTCTGCATCCAGGTGGTGCCGCACTTGGCCGGCGTGCACACGAAGATGTCGTCCGGGCGCGGCGTGAAGCCGGCCCAGCGCCGGTTGTCGGCGACGGCGCTGCGGTAGAGGGTGAGGGAGTCGATCGCGACGGTCATTCGAGCGGTCCTCCGATCTCCGTTGTCACGCCGCGGATTCTAGATTTTCGCGAAGGATCCTCGGATGACGCGCGGCGATCCTCAGCAGTGCGACGGCCGGTCCCTCTGGCTTCCTTCGCCCCTGCTCCCAGTTGCGCAGAGTGTGCACGCTGATCGCAATCGCCCTGGCGAACTCGGCCTGGGTGAGCCCCACGAACGTCCGCAGCGCTGCGATATCAGCGCCCGATTCGAAGCGCCCCCGCATCAACCGCCTCCGCAATCGTGCCGGGATCGCTCTCTCGAGCTGATCGTCCGTCAGTTCAGGAATGTCTGTCATCGAAGTCGATTCCTCGGCGAGTCGAAGAGATCCTGTTCGCGTTTGGTTGCGAGCCGAGTGCCGATGATTCGTATTCGACCCTCTTCTGGCTCTGTGTAGATGACGACCACGATTCCGCGTTCGATGGGCCCGATCGCGATGAATCGGTCTTCCAAACTCGGAGTGTTTCGCATCGAAGATGTCGAGATAGTCTACGCCCGATTCGAAGAGTGCTTCTGCATCGGTGAAGGAGAGCCCGTGCTTGCGCTGGTTGATCCGGTCCTTCCCGGGATCCCATTCGAACTCCACGCGGTCCTAGCATAAGCCATTGGCATAGTCAGTCAATGGCTTATGATGGGGTCGAAACCACGGATCAGCGCAACGCTACCACTGCAATCTGCGCGAGCGCCGCGGCGAGCGCGAGACCGAGTCCGACCCACACGCGCGGGCCGACGAAGATCGGCACGGGCGCGACGGGGAAGGCCAACGTGTGCGCGAGCGCCGCGATCTTGTAGGCGTGCGCGGGCTCGAAGCGCGAATCGGTCGCGAGCTCGATCATGTCGCGGCGGCTGCGGTAGCGGATGATTCCGCTGAAGGTCCAGCCGGGATTCTCCTCGACGCCCCAGTGCTCGACGTAGCCGCCGGCCGCGCGTCCGACGAAGGCCGGGTGCCCCGCCCGCCGGAAGAGCGCCGGCATGAAGTGGCTGGTGTAGCCCTTCATCACGTCGGCCGCGGGCCGCTTCTCGCCGCTGACGGGGTCGGCGACCGGCTCGCGGTGCGCGGCGAGCAGATTCAGCATGTAGAACTCGCGGCCGTCGTCCGACTCGAGAAAGCGTCGCACGGTGGCGATGCGATCGGGCGCGATCTGCGAGTTCTTCGCCGCGCGCGCCATGTACGTCTCGATCTCTTGCTTCGTGAGCGGGCCGCGCCAGCTGTCGTACCAGAGCCGGAACGCGGCGTAGAGCGCGAGCGCGCCACCCCAGATCCACCACGCCGCCATCAGAAGAGCACCTCGCAGCCCGTGCCGTGGAGCCACGCGTCGACCGTCGCGCGATCTCCGGTCGCGAGTGCCGCATAGCCTTCGCGCAGCGCGCGCAGGCACTTTCCTTGATAGGGGAACGGCTGCTGCACCCAACGCCGCCCGTCGATCGTGCACTCGACCTGCTCGCGCTTCTCGTCGAGCGCGCGCGCGTTGGCCAGGAGGAACGGCGCGTACACGCGACCGATCTCGGCGAAGAGCGCGCGCAGCGCGCCGCGCACCGGCTTCTCGGAGACCCAGCCTTCGCCGTCGCTCACGTCGAGACCCGAGAGATCCTCGACCACGTCGACCCACGCGCAGATCCGCGCGAACTCCGCGCGTGCGATCGCCATCGGCGTCGGGTCGAAGCCGACGAGCTGCGTCAGCTGCCCGTAGAGCGCGAAGTCGCTGGACGCCGGCCGCGCGCCGAAGATGAAGGGGTTCTCGACGAGCGCCGCGTCGAGCAGCGCGAGCAGCCGCCGGTAGCTCGCCTCGATCACCGGCGCGGTCGTGTCGTTCGAGCCGACCACGCCGAGGCGCCCGATCTGCCGCTCCGCGAACTGCTTCGAGAGCGGCGCAATCTCCGCGTCGCTGCGCGCGATCGCGCTCCAGCGCGGCAGCACGCGCGACGCGTAGTCGATGTCGGCCGGGAAGGCCCAGCGATAGTGGAACATGCACTTCGTGAGCCACTCATCGGCGTAGTCCTCGAGCAGCGCGTCGAGGAAGGCGAGCGCGGGCGTCGGCGGAATGACGCTCCGCCCCGTGTCGTGCTCGCGCTCGAGCCGGCGGATCAGCGGCGTCGAGTCGGTCGCGGCCTCGATCGGCTTGCCGCTCTCGTCCGGGAAGATCAGCACCGGCAGGAGCGCGACGCGCGGCTGTGGCAGCCCGCGCGACTCGCGCGAGAAGTTGAGGATCCAGCGGTGCGGGATGCGCCGGTAGCGCAGCACCGCGCGCAGCTTGCGGCTGTAGGGAGACCCGGGCGCGCCGACGATCCGCAGCGGGTGCGCCATCACGCGCTCTCCTGGAGCGAGAGGACGTGGCCGTCCTGCGGGCGCGTGCGACCCGCGAGTGTGTCGTGATAGACGCGCTCGAGCGCCTCGCGGCCGCGCGAGCGCACGACGTGGAGCCACGCATCGGAGGCGTCGCGGAAGACCCGCCACGCATCCCCCGCGCGCTGCCGGAAGCCGTCGGCGCCCCAGTCCTTCACGCGCTTCTGGATCTGCGCCGGCGCGAAGAAGAATTCGGGCTTCGGGCCGGGCAGGTTCGAGGCGGCGGCCGGGTTCGCGGCCGACCAGTGCGTCGCGCCGACGGTGCAGGAGACGACGAGCTGCGATCCGTAGTGCTCGTGGATCGCGCGAACGACGTCCGCGTTGCCCGCCATGTCGACGAAGACGGCGGTCGCGCTCGCCGGCAGCGATCCGATCTCGTCGTAGGTCCGCACCTCGTCGTAGAAGCCGAGGCCCTTCACGAAGTCGACGTGGCGCGCGGAGGTGAGTCCCACCGCCTTGGCGCGCCCCGCGCGCGAGACCTGGTACGCCAGCGCGATCGACGTCTTGGACGACGCGCTCGAGATCAGCACCGCGCGCGCGCCCGCGTAGTCGCGCTCGGAGAGCCAGTCCTCGACGAGGAAGGAGGTCAGGAAGAGACCGCGGATCAGCAGGTGCTGATCCGCGTGCGCGGCCGAGTAGAGCGGATCGCCCGCGACCGGCGTGTACTGGCTGTAGGTCGGCGCGAGGCCGGCGCGGTGCGGCGCCCCGTCGACGATCTGCTCGTGCGTCGCGCGCGAGGGCTCGATCACGAGGTAGCGAGACATCGGAAAGAAGCCGAAGCAGCGCGTGCCCTCGGCCACACCGGGATGCGTCGAGCGGACGACGTCGCCGAAGCCCATCACCGGGATGCGGCCCCAGCCGTCGGGAGCGGGGAAGAAGCGCCAGTAGCCGAGGCTGTCGCCTGCCAGCGCGTAGGTGATGTTGTTCGCGGTCAAGGCGAAGCGGTCGACGCGGAAGAGCACGCGGCCGGGCGGCAGCTCCCACGGCGCGGGTCCCTCGACGAAGCGCGTGCTCTTCCAGTCGCTCTTGCGGACCAGGAAGTCGAGGCTCTCTGCGAGCGGCTCCGACATCGGCGTCCTCCTCGTGCGCCGCGGCGGCGCGGCCCCGCGCGCTGGAATCGGCAGGCATGATGCCACAAGTTTCCGACGGTGGGCGCCCCGCGCGTCGATCGGTTACGGATAGGAGACCGGAGTGGGCTGGGCTCGCAATGCGGAAGAAGTGGATGGCTGCGCTGGCGGTCGCGGCGTCGCTCGCGGTCGGCGCCTGCTCCGCGGCGGAGAGCGCGCCGCGAAGGCCCGACGAGAGCGTGCGGCGTCTCGACGCGCTCTCCGCGCTCTGGAGCTTCTACAAGTTCCAGTACATCGACGGCGGCCGCGTCGTCAGCCTCGACGAGGACAAGATCACGACCTCCGAGGGCCAGGGCTATGCGCTGCTGCGCGCGGTCTGGTCCGAGGATCCGGAGACCTTCGCGAGCGTCTGGGGCTGGACGCGCGCGAACCTCCAGGTCCGCGGCGATCACCTCTTCGCGTGGAAGTGGAAGGGGAAGGTGCTCGATCGCAGCTCCGCGACCGACGCCGACACCGACATCGCGCTCGCGCTGCTGCTGGCCTCGCGCCGCTTCTCCGCGCCGGACTACGAGCGCGAGTGGCGCGCGATCCTCGCCGACATCTGGAAGCTCGAGGTGCAGCAGCTCGGCGACGTCGCGGTGCCGACGGCCGGCGACTGGGTGAAGCGCGAGCGCGAGCCGGTGATCCACGTCGCGTACCTCGCGCCGTACGCGTATGCGGAGTTCGCGCGCGTCGACACGCGGCGCCCGTGGCAGCACCTGGTCGACGGCTCGTACCGCCTGCTCGAGTGGCTCTATCTCGAGAAGAAGGTCGCGTTCCCGCCCGAGGTCGTCTACGCGGACGTGAAGGCGAAGTCGTTTCGCATCGAGCCGCCGCGCGGAAAGCCGGCGCAGGGCTTCTCGTACGACGCCTTCCCGATCTACTGGCGCGTCGCGCTCGACGCGCGCTGGAGCTGGCGCGGGCACGCCGAGCTGCGCGCGCGCATGCTCGCGCCGCTGCGCGACGCCTACTCGAAGAGCCGCGCGCTCTACGACCGCTACGACCTCGACGGCGCGCCGCGCTCGCAGCTCGAGGCGCTGCCGCTCTACGCGACCGCGCACGCGCTCGCGCTGGTGGAGGATCCGGAGTTCGCGAAGCGGCTGCGCGCCGAGAAGCTCGAGGGCCTGTGGACGAAGGCGCTGGCCGGCACCGACACGCCCTACTACCTCCACAACTGGCTCTGGTTCGACGCCGCGCTCGACGCCGGCTCGACGCGCACGTTCCGCGAGCCGCTCGCGTTCCTGCGCCCCTTCGACTTCGACGCCTTCCGCGCGAGCTTCCCGCTCGTGCCCTTCGCCGCGTGCCTGACACTCCTTCCGGTCGCGCGGCTCGCGCGCCGCACGCGCTGGAAGAGGATCGCGGCGAGCGGCTTCCTCGCGGCGGCTCTCGCCGTCTGCCTCCGCTACCTCGTGTGGCGCGCCGGTCACTCGCTGAACTTCGTCGAGCCGGCGGGACCGGCGATCAGCATCGCGCTGTGGCTCGCCGAGCTCTACTGCTTCGGCTCGGTGCTGCTGCTGCTCGTGCAGGTGGGCTTCGGCTCGCCGCGCCGGCGCGCGACGCCGGCTCCGCCCGCCGATCCGCCGAGCGTCGACCTCTTGATCCCGATCTTCCGCGAGCCCCTCGAGATCCTCGAGCGCACGCTCACCGCGGCGAACGCGATCCGTCACGCCCGCAAGACCGTCACCGTCCTCGACGACGGCCACCGCGACGCGGTGCGCGAGCTCGCGCGCCGCTTCGGCGCGCAGTACCTGGCCGGTCCGCGGAGGCACGCGAAGGCCGGCAACCTGAACCACGCGCTCTGCCACGTGCGCGGCGAGCTCTTCGCCGTCTTCGACACGGATCACATCCCGGTCGCCTCGTTCCTCGAGGAGACGGTGCCCTTCTTCCAGGATCCGAAGGTCGGCTTCGTGCAGACGCCGCACCACTTCGTCAACGCCGACATCTTCCAGCGCGCCTTCCGGGTTGCCGGCCGCATCGCCAACGAGCAGGACCTCTTCAACCACGCGATCCAGGGCGGGCGCGATGCGTGGAGCGGCAGCTTCTTCGCCGGCAGCGGGGCGGTCTTCCGGCGCGCGGCGATCGACTCGGTCGGCGGCTTCCGCCTGATGTCGGTCACCGAGGACATCCACACGAGCCAGCACCTCCATGCGGCCGGCTGGCGCTCGGTCTTCGTGAACCGGGATCTCGCCGTCGGCCTCTCGGCCGAGAGCCTCGCGTCCTACGTCGTGCAGCGGCGGCGCTGGATGCTCGGCTGTCTCCAGATCTTCTTCCGCGACAACCCGCTCTGGTGTCGGGGCTTGCCGCTGCGGCACCGCCTCGGCTATTTCGCGGCGCTCTACCACTTCTTCTACCCGCTGGCGCGGGTCGTCTTCTGGGCCGCCCCGCTCTGCTATCTGCTCTTCCACCTCCACCCGATCCTGTCGGACGTCGCGGTGCTCTCCGCGCTGGTGCTGCCGTATCTCGTCGTGCTGCCGCTGATCTCGCGCTTCCTCTTCCCCGACTGGCCGCGCCTCTTCTGGGGCCCGTTCTACGAGAGCGCGGTCAGCGCGCCGCTCGCGCGCTCGATGCTCGACCTGCTGCTGCCGAAGTCGCTGGCATTCCAGGCGACGCCGAAGGGAATCGTCACGGCCGAGCGCCGCTTCGACTGGCGGTCCGCGAAGTGGACCGCCTTCGCCGCGGGCCTCACCGCCTTCGCGATCGGCAAGGGCCTCTACGAGTTCCACCACTTCGGCATCGAGCGCGACGCGTACTGCTTCAACCTGGCCTGGGCGGGCTACAACCTCCTCTTCCTGCTCGCCGCGCTCTACCTCGCGTGGGAGCGGCCGCAGCGTCGGAGCGAGGAGCGCGTCGTCTGCGCGCTGCCGCTTCGCATCGAGCTCGCCGACGGCGCGCTCGACGCGCGCACGCAGGACGTCGGCCTCGGCGGCTGCTCGTTTCTGCTCCGCGGGGCGCGGGCCCTTCCCGACGCGCTCTCGGTCTCGCTCGAGCTCGAGCCGCGGATCACCCTGCGAGCAAGGCTCGTCCATCAGGAGCGCGTGCGCGGGCGGACGCGCGTCGCGCTCGCCTTCGTCGATCCGACTCCGGACGAGCGGCGCGCGCTGCTGCTCGGTGTCTTCGCGCAGGCGCGCACCTGGGCAGACGTGCACGCGCGCGAGACGCATTCCTCGCTCGTCGCGGGCGGCCGCTTCGTCGCGGCGCTGCTCGGCTGCTGGCGGCCGCTGCGCCCGCGGCGGCGGCGCCATCCGCGCCGGCGGCGGCTCGGCCTCTTGCGCCTGCTGTGCGCGGGCGACACGCGCCGCGTGTGGCTGCGCGATCTCTCGCCGCGCGGCCTCTCGCTCGTCGGCCTCGGCGCGCCCCCGCACGCCCGCGGCCCCTGGCAGCTCTCGGGGCTCTACGGACCTTCGTGCTGGGGGCGCGTCGTCTACACCAGGAGGAATCTGCTCGGTGTCTGGAGGATCGGGATCGCGCGCACCGACGCGCCGGAGGGCGCGTGCGCGCCGGAGTGCGAGCTTGCGGCCTAGCATCGGGCGCGCGCTCTGGCTGCTGGTTGCGCTCGCGCTGTGCGCGCCGTGGGCGGCGTCGGCGCAGCCGGCCTCGGGTCCCGGGGCGAAGAGCTGGTACCTCGAGCGCGGTCGGGCCAACATGCAGATCGAGAACTACCGCGCCGCGATCGAGGCCTATCAGAAGGCGCTCGAGATCGATCCGAGCGATCGCGAGGCGCTGAAGACGCTCGGCGTCGCCTACCAGAAGCAGGGACTCACCGACAAGGCGATCGAGCAGTTCGACCGCTACCTCGCGAAGTACCACGACGATCCGGAGATCGCGTTCCAGCAGGCCGACGCGCTCGGCTGGTCGCGCTACGCCTATCGGCGTCAGGACGCGATCCGCTACTACCGCATGGGCCTGGCCTCGCGCGAGGACCTCACGCGGCGACACTCGCTCGCGCGCCTGCTCGCGCAGGACAAGGGGCAGGTCGACGCCGCGATCGAGCAGTACGAGATCCTGCTCGCGGCGAAGCCCGACGACGCGAAATGGCGCGCCGAATACCGCGATCTGCTCCTGTGGGAGCCGCGCCACCTCGAGGAGGCCGTGCGCGAGTATCGGCGTCTCGCCGAGGAGCGGCCGAGCGACTTCGAGGTCCAGCACGAGCTCGCGCGCTTGATCTCGCGACAGCACCCGGGCGGACGCGAGTCGATCACGCGCTACGCGGATCTGGTCGAGAAGAAGCCGGCCGACAGCGCGCTGCGCCTCGAGTACGCGCAGGCGCTCGCGCTCGACAAGGGCCGTCGCGACGACGCAATCGAGCAGTATCGGATCGTGCTGAAGCAGAAGCCGAGCCGGCAGACGCGGATCGAGCTCGCGGATCTGCTCTCCGGCAAGTCCGGCTCGCGCGACGAGGCGATCTCGATCTACCAGGCGCTGCTGCGCGAGAAGCCGGGCGACACCGAGGTGCGAATGAAGCTCGCGGCGCTCTACGCCGGGCGCCAGGATCAGGTGCCGCTCGCGATCCAGGAGTACGAGCGCGTGGTGGCGCAGGAGCCGGAGAACGGGCAGGCGCACGCCGGTCTCGCGCAGGCCTACGCGTGGACCGGCGACCGCGATCAGGCGCTCCACCACGGCAATCTGGCCGCGCAATACGGCGCGACCGATCGCAACCTCTCGAGCCTGCGCGAGGACCTGATGCGCGGTCGCGAGCCGAGGGTCGGCCCGCTCTTCAGCTATCTCGTGCAGCGCGGAGGCTCGAAGGCGAAGCTCGACGGGGTCGTGGCCGGCGGATCGGGCCAGGCCGACGTGACGCCCTTCGTGACCTTGACACTCGATGGTGGCTTCGAGGACTACTGGCGCCAGAACAGCACGGCGAGCGGATTCGCCGAGCTCGGCGGCGAGTGGCGCATCGACCCCGCGCAGCAGCTCGTCGCGAAGATCGGCTACCACTCGCTGGAAGACGACGCCATCGTCGGGAAGCTCGAGTACGGGCACAAGGGCGAGAGCTGGGAGCTGCGCGCCGGCTTCGAGCGCGCGCTGCGGTACGACTCGTACGTCGCGCTGGTCGGCGACAAGATCGACGGCGAGTCGATCGGCGCCGCGCGCGATCAGCGCTTCTACGGCGTCGCGGGCACGACCTGGGGCCGCCTCGAGGCGCGCGCCGAGCCCTACATCGGCTGGGTGTCGGCGAACGGCGCGGGCGACAACTTCCTCGTCGGCACGCGCGCGCGCCTCGCGGTTCCGCTGCACGAGTCGAGCGCGTGGGACCTGTCGACCTTCTACGCCGCGGAGGTCGCGCACTACCAGGACGACGACTACGCCGTGAAACCCGACGAACCGCACCGCGATCCCGGCGGCTACTTCAGCCCCAAGGTCTTCGTCGAGCAGACGCCGGGCCTCGCCTTCTCCTTCCGCATCGGCGAGACGCAGTTCCTCGATCTTGAGGGCGGGCCGTCTTTCCAGTTCGTCGACGACGCCGACGGATCGGGCTTCGAGTTCGGCGGCAACGCGCGCATCTCGTACACGCTCTTCCTCGGCCGCTCGCTCTACTGGACGCTCGAGCCCGCCTTCACGCGCATCGGCGACGTCTACACGCGCGGCGAAGTGCGGACCCTGCTCACCTGGAAGTTCTGACGCGCGGCCTCGGGAAGTTCTGGCGATAGGGCTCGGCCTCGCGCAGCGCGCGCTCGAACGACGGGCGCGCGAGCAGGCGATCGAAGTACGCGGCGAGCCGCGGCCAGCCGCCGCGGAAGGGCTAGACGAGCACCGGCATCTTCGCCAGCGGCCACAGCGCGCGGAATGCGGCCGCCGACGCCTCGGAGCCGAAGTCGACGAGCCGCGCCTCGAACGGAAGCGCGGCCTCGTGGAGGGCGATCACCACCTTCTGTCCGAAGGAAGAACGGATGCGACCAGAGGATGAGCGTCACGTCACCTCGTAGACGTTCGGGCAGGCCTCGCGGAGACAAGGTACTCATTCGTCGATGAACGCAGCGCTCCCGACCCTCCATGTCGCGCGCCACGGCGAGACCGAGTGGACGAAGTCGGGGCAGCACACGGGCCTCACCGATCTGCCGCTGACCGAGCGAGGCGAGCGCGATGCGATGCGCCTCGGCGAGCGGCTGAAGGGACCCGTCTTCGCGCAGGTCTTCACGAGCCCGCTCCAGCGCGCGTCGCGCACCTGCGAGCTCGCGGGCTTCGGCAGCGTCGCGAAGCCCGATCCGGATCTGGTCGAGTGGCATTACGGCGCCTACGAGGGCCGCCGCACCGTCGAGATCCGCGCGGAGCGCCCGGGCTGGCGCCTCTTCCGCGACGGCTGCCCGGGCGGAGAGATGCCGGAGCAGATCGGCGCGCGCGCGGACCGCGTGATCGCGCGCGTGCGCGCGCTCGACGCGGACGTGCTCGTCTTCTCGAGCGCCGACTTCCTGCGCGTGCTCGCGGCGCGCTGGCTCGGTCTGCCGCCGGGCTCCGGTGCGCTCTTCGTGCTCGGGACCGCGAGCTACGGCGTGCTCGGCTACGACCACGACCGCACGGAGCCGGCGATCCGGCTCTGGAACGACACGCGGCCCGTCGGATGACCGAGCCCGTTCGCCTCGCAGCCGGCGAGCTCGAGGCGGTCTTCCTGCCGGCGCAGGGGATGCTAGGCGCGTCGCTCCGACACCGAGGAGTGGAGATGCTCCGCCGCGTCGACGACCTGCCGATCGCGACCGCGAAAGGAGCGACGGCCGGGATCCCGCTGCTCCACCCGTGGGCCAACCGGCTCGAAGGGCTTCGCTACCGCGCGGCCGGCCGCCAGGTGCGGCTCGATCCATCGTCGCCGCTCCTCCATCTCGACGCGAACGGATTGCCGATCCACGGCGTGCCGTGGTCGGCGCTCGCGTGGGAGGTCGTCGTGTCCGCACGCGATCGCGTGTCGGCGCGGCTCGCCTGGAACCGCGAGGATCTCCTCGCGGTCTTCCCGTTTCCGCATCGGATGGAGTTCGCCGCGACGCTCGATCGCGACGGCCTCACGCTCGAGACGACGCTCGTCGCGGGGCGGGAGGGCGCCGTGCCGGTCAGCTTCGGCTTCCATCCCTACTTCGGCCTTCCCGATCTGTCGCGCGCGCGCTGGCGGCTCGCGACTCCGGCGATGCGAAGGCTCGTCCTCGACGCGCGCATGCTCCCGACCGGCGCGGAGGAGCCCTGGGCTCGCATCGACGCCGAGCTCGGCGCGCGCGGCCTCGACGACGGCTTCCGCCTCGATGCCGCCGGCGCCTCGTTCTCGGTCTCGGGAGCGGGCCGGCGGATCCGCGTCGACTTCCTCTCCGGCTACGCGTACGCGCAGCTCTACGCGCCGCCGGGTCAGGAACTCGTCGCCATCGAGCCGATGACCGCGCCGACCAACGCGCTGTGCCGCGGCGCGGGGCTCACGCTCGTCGCGCCCGGCGATTGCTACCGCGCGGCGTTCCGCGTGAGTGTCGGGTCGGAATCCTGAGCCGCGCTCAATTCGGCCACCAGATCACCTCGTCGTCCGGCGATTCCGGCTGCGCGAGCGTCTTGTCGATCGCGATGGGCATCTCGGCAAACGAGTCCCACAAGGGCTTCGCCTGCTCCGCATTGTGCGCGTCGAGCAGCGCGCGCAGCTCGGCCACCTTCTCGGGATGATCCGCCGAGATCTCGTGCTGCTCCGTCGGGTCCGCAGTGAGATCGAAGAGCCAGACCCGATCGGGGTGCTTCGAGACGTGGAGCTTCCAACCGCCGGAGCGCACCGCCTGGTAGTAGCCCTCGCGCCAGAAGAGCGGGCGCGGCTCGAGTGCGGAGACTGCGCCGGTCGCGAGCGGCAGGAGATCCACGCCGTCGATCGGGCGGTCGTCGGGCAGCGGCGCGTCCGCCGCCGCCGCGGACGTCGCGAAGATGTCGAGCTGCGAGACGGGATCGTAGAAATTCCCGCCCGGCGGGATGCGCGCCGGCCACGCCATGAAGAAGGGCACGTGGATGCCGCCCTCGAAGAGCGTGAGCTTCCAGCCGCGGTACGGGCGGTTGATGTCGGGCAGGCCGATGGAGTTGGAACCGCCGTTGCCGCTCGTGAAGAAGACCAGCGTGTTCTGCGCGATGCCGTTCTCCTCGAGCGCCGCGAGCACGCGCCCGACGCTGCGGTCGACCGCGCGCACCATCGCGGCGTAGACGCGCATGCGGTGGCCCTCGATGTGCGAGAGCGCGTCGTAGTCCGTGCGCAGCGCCTGAAGCGGTGTGTGTGGACCCCAGTGCGCGAGATACAGAAAGAAGGGTCGGTTGCGGTTGGCCGCGATCGCGCGCACGGCCTCGTCGGTGAAGTAGTCGGTCAGATAGCCCTTCGGCTCGAAGGGCTTGCCGTCGTCGAACGCCACGGAGTAGCGCGTGTTCGACCAGAGGAAGGCGTCGATCGGGTCGAAGCTCTGCTTCGCGTTGACGACGTCCGGAGAGTCCTCGGGCAGATACTTGCCGCCTAGCATCAGGAGGCTCTCGTCGAAGCCCTGGCCCGACGGCCGGAACTCGGGCCGGCGGCCGAGGTGCCACCTTCCGATGTGGAGCGTCTGGTAGCCGCGGTCGCGCAGCAGCTCGGCCAGGGTGATCTCGCTCGTCGGCATGCCGAGGTCCTCGATGTCGGGCATGCGGCGCGCGGCGTCGAGATCGACCTGGGGCCGCAGCTTGCGGTCCGGCGGCGGCTCGAAGAGCCCGACCACCGTGCCGAGGCCCTTCGGCGTCGGCGTGAACTCGAAGCCGAAGCGCGTCGAATAACGACCCGTCAGCAGCATCGCGCGCGATGGCGCGCACACCGCGTTGCCCGCGTAGGCGTTGTGGAAGCGCACGCCCGAGCGCGCGAGGCCATCGATGTGGGGCGTCGGCGCGCCCGCCACGCCGCCGTGGAGGCTCACGTCGTTCCAGCCGAGGTCGTCGGCGAGGATCACGACGATGTTGGGCGGCCGCTCCGACGGCGGCGCGTCCGCCGTGGCCGGTCCCTGCTGCCACGCGATCGGGTGATTGCCCTCGATCGGATCGAAGAGATCGCGGAGCAGTCCGGGCGCGTACGCGACGAGCGGGCGCCGGTACACCAGCGCGAGTCCCGCGAGAAGCGCGAGCACCGCGGCGAGAGCGAGGATCCGTCGGAGCCAGCGCATGCCGGGTCGCACGCTAGCCTGTCGTCCCCGCATTCCACGAGGCCCCCATGTCCGAGCCGCTCGAGATCGACGTCTTCTGGTCCTTCCGCAGTCCGTGGTCGTATCTCGCGACGCCGCGGCTCGCCGAGTGGCAGCGCCGCTACGAGCTGCGCGTGCGCTTCCGGCCGGTCTACCCGATCGCGATCCGTACTCCCGAGTTCTTCGAGCGCGTGCACCCGCTGTGGTTCCGCTACTTCATGATCGACGTGCACCGCGTGGCGCAGTTCCTGCGCCTGCCCTTCCAGTGGCCGCGCCCGGACCCGATCGTGCAGACCTTCCACGAGGGCCGGCCGAAGACCGCGCCGGAACAGCCCTACATCTACCGCCTGACGCGCGCCGGTGTCGTCGCGGAGGAGCGCGGCCGCGGCATCGAGTTCGCGGACGAGGTCTCGCGCGTGATCTGGGGCGGCACCGAGAGCTGGCACCAGGGCGCGCACCTCGCGCAGGCCGCGAAGCGCGCCGGGCTCGACCTCGCCGAGCTCGATCGCACCGCGGAGCGCGAGACGGAGCGCATCGAGGCCGTGATCGCGCAGAACGAGAAGGACCACGCGGCGGCGGGACACTGGGGTGTGCCGACCTGCGCCTTCCGCGGCGAGCCCTTCTTCGGGCAGGACCGGCTCGACGTGCTCTTGTGGCGGCTCGAGCAGAACGGGCTGAAGGCGCGTTGAGCGCGAGCCCCGAGGGGTCCCCGGCGGAAGGCCTTCGCCCCTATAAGAGATAGGAAGCGGAGATGGGAAGCGCGGAGCGCGCGCCCTATCTCCGAAACGCCGCGGTGTGGACCTTCTGCGGGAACTCGTGCTCGGCGAGCGGCACCGAGATCTCTTCCGGCGTCGGCGCGTACTTCTCGCTGAGCGCGGCGAGCTTCTCGAGGTCGAAGCCGTAGAGCCGCGCGGCGTTCTCGCCGAGGATCGCGCGCGCCTCGCGCCGATCCATGTCGTGGAAGGTGTGGCGCAGCGCGAGACGCGTGTGCGGATACGTGCCCTCGTAGTGCGGGTAGTCGCTGCCCCAGAGGATGTGATCGATGCCGATCTTCTCGCGCTCGCGCAGCTCGCGCGGCGACGGCGAGCTCGCGCCGTACCAGCAGTTGCGGCGCGCGTAGAAGCTCGGCGGCTCCGGCGTCGCGACGCCCTTCGCGAACTCGAACTCGCCGGCCGCGCCGCCGCGCACGCGCTCCCAGGCGAAGTCGAGACGCGCGAGCATCTCGGGCACCCAGGCGCAACCGGCTTCGGTGTTGATGTAGCGGAGCTCGGGGAAGCGCTCGAAGACTCCCGAGATCAAGAGCTGGCCGTAGGAGCGGGTCGAGAAGAAGGGCGTCTCGATCAGCCGGATCGGCAGCGCGATCGGATAGCGGCCGTAGTCCGGCGAGCCCGTGCCGCCGTGGTGGTTCAGCACGACGCCCTCTTCCTGGCAGACGGCCCAGAAGCGGTCGTAGTCGGGCGCGTAGAGCGGCTTGATGTAGGCGGTGCAGTCGTCCGTCACGTGCGGTAGCAGCACGCCGCCGCGGAGGCCATGTGACGCGATCCAGCGTACGTCCGCGATCGCCTCGTCGATGTCGTTGAGATAGACGATGCCGATGCCGGCACGCTGCTCCGGGTACTCCGCGCACCAGTCCGCGAGCCAGCGGTTGTGCGCGCGGATGCCTGCGAGCCGCAGCCGGTAGTCCTCGGGCCGCGGATTGCCGCAGATCAGCACGCTCGTCTTGAAGAAGGGCGGCACGGTGTTCGGGAACACCACCTCGCCGACGACGCCCTCGGTCTGCATGTCGCGCATGCGCTCGGCGTCGTCCCAGTTCTTGTGCTTCTTGCTGCCGATGTGCTCCTTCTGCGGATTCGAGTAGGTGCCGCGCCAGGCGTCGAACTCGTCGCGCAGCGCGGGATCGAGGTAGTCGCGGTAGGTCGCGATGCTCGCGCCGGCGTGCGTATCGGCGGAGATCACGACGTAGGGCCGCTCGGTCTCGGGTGCAGCCGACATGTGTTTCCCTCCGGGATCGGGGCTCGCGGCGATTCTTCCACTCGACGAGGGGGTTGCCAACCGCCGGTCGCGAAGGCGATCCCGGCTTCCCGACGTCGGGACCGACGGCCCGTCACGAAGCCCCACGAAGCCGATTGACGCCGACTGCGGCGCCGTGGGACTTTGGTGCGCACGGACCTCGGGGGTGAGCAATCTGCTCAGGAGGGGACCATGACGTTCCGTTCGGTAAGAAGCCTCGCGATCCTGTTACTCGCGTTCCTGTCGATCTCGATGTTGGGCACGCAGTGCCCGCTCGGCCTCAACATCGCGGCCTACCTCGATCTGCACAAATCCGGTGTCGATCGCTACATCGGAAAGTTCGAGCCCGCGACTTCCGAGCCGGCGGGCGACTGGACGAAGTACACCTTCGACACGCAGGGCGGTGACGGGCCGATCTGCATCGACGGCAGCCCGTTCACGGTCTTCACGCGGGAGCGCGACCCGCACAAGGTCGCGATCTTCCTGAACGGCGGCGGCGCCTGCTGGCAGAACTTCTACTTCTGCAGCTTGCAGGCGAGCCAGACCCCGCCCCCGGACGTCGGCATGTTCGCCGACTCCTACGACGACAACGGCAACGTGATCCAGAATCCGCTGGCCGACTACTCGATGGTCTTCGTCAGCTACTGCGACGGCTCGGTCTTCGGCGGCGACAACACGGTGACCGATCCGTCCTTCACGCCGGGCAACGGCGTGCGGCATCACCGCGGCGTTCGCAACGTCACGGCCGCGATCGATCTGACGCACCACATGTTCCCGTTCGCCTCGAAAGTGCTGCTCTCCGGCTCGAGCGCCGGCGGGTTCGGCGTGGTGGGCGTGAGCCCCTTCATCGTGCGCTTCGACTATGGGAATCTGATCAAATTCTACGTCCTCGACGACTCGGGTCCGGCGGTCACCAATCTGGCGCAGACCAGCGTGATCCAGACGCGCATCAACGACTGGGCCTACACCCAGTTCTTTCCCTCGACCTGCACCGACTGCACGCCCGACAAGCAGCCGATCGAGCTGGTCGAGTGGATGCTCCAGAACGACGGCTCGGTGCGGAGCTCGCTCTACAGCACGGACGCGGACCAGACGATTCGCTTCTTCCTGTC
>DATKND010000115.1:0-38982 GCA_035541475.1 Myxococcota bacterium
AGGTCGAGCATCGCCTGGCGCGAGTCGTTCAGCACCGAGATGTCGCGCAAGGTCATGTCGACCCGCATGAGGCGCGCGGACCAGTCGTCGAGGAGGCGCCAGCAGCGGTCGGGAAAGCCGAGCAGCCGACACGTGAGCGTCGCCGGGATGCGCGCCGCGAGCGCGTGCACGACCTCCATCGACCCGTACGGGCGCACGCGCTCGATCGAGCGGACGACGATCTCACGGATCTCCGCTTCGCGCGTCGCGACGCGCGCGGGGTGAAGCGCGCGGAGACGAGGCGTCGCTGCTCGGCGTGCGCCGGATCGTCCTTGCTGATCATCGACGTCTCGTTCGGGACGTGGATCGCGCGATAGCCGCGGCTGCTCACGAAGCGCGCCGCGTCGCGCTCGACCGCGCGCAGCTCCTGCATGCGCGCGATACCCCAGAGCCCGTTCTTCTCGTCGCGAAGGACCGGCTCGTGGCGACGCATCCAGCGGTAGGCGGGATGCGGATCGCCGACGTAGAAGTCGGGGTCGAGGAGATCCATGGCCGGCCGCCCGCTCACGCGGCGTCCTGCGCGAGCGCCATGCGCGAGCCGAGGCGATCGGTGACGGCGCGCAGCGCGCGGACCTCGTCGCCCTCCACCTGCGCGAGCCCGACGCATCGAAGTGACATCGCGCTTCCGGCATGCGAGGCGTCCAACCCAGGCAACCCTCCGCGGTAGCGGCCGCGCTGCGTGACGTGGAAGGCGACGCGCGCGCCGGCCGAGAAGAGGTCGTTCACGGCGACCGATTCGACCTCGAGCGGCGACGGCGCGAGCGGCGCGTGCCAGGAACCGTCGATCACCGCGCCCTTCGCGGCCCGAAGATCGCCGCGCGCGAGCCACTCGCGCACGACCGCCTCGGCGCGCGCGTTCGCGGGCTCGGCCCGCGTCGCGAGCCACGGATCGAGGTGCGGGCTCTCGAGCGGAGCCGGCACTCCGGTCGCGAGCTGCTCCTCCTGCGCGAGGAAGTCCTGCTCGACGAAGTTCTCGAGCAGCTGGCGACCGTTCCAGCGATAGAGGCCGATGCCGCCCCACGCCGCGAGGCGTCCGGCGGCGTCGGCGGCCGCGCCGTGCTCGCTGAAGCGCATCGCGAGGCGCTCGCCGTTCGTGACGAGCTCGTGGACCTGGAGCTGGAGACCGGGGAAGCGCGCGAAGACGCGCGTGACCGCCGGCTTGTAGGCCGCGTCGCGCGGGAGATCGAAGCCCGAGATGTGGACCACGTACTCGGGCGCCATGATCTCGTCGCAGACCTTCTGATCGTGCGAGTTCGTGTAGTCGATGCAGTAGCGGCGCATGAGCGCGACGAACGGCTCCACGCTCACTCCTTCTCCACGTAGGCGTCGAGCAGCGGCGGCACGCGCAGGCGCGTGGGAATGCGGTCCGCGCCGATGCGGCGATCGATCTCCTCGTGCACGTAGCGGATGCGGCGCTCCTGGTACTGGAGGCGCAGCACGTCGAGCGCCCCGCACTGCATCGACTTCTGCGCCGAGGTCTGGCTCGCGAGGTCCTCGAGCAGGACGCGCCAGTTCGCGTCGATCACCGCGTCGAGCGTGGCGCCGTTCGCGTCGCCACGCGCGACGGGCGAGAGGAAGTGCGTCCGATACGCGCAGTGCCCGACTCCGTCCGGGAACGCCGTGATGAAGAACGCGAAGGTCGGACCGCCTAACACGATGCTCAGATTCGGGAAGACGTGGAAGGAGTAGATGCCGAGCTCGGCGAGCGAGGCGTCGCCCTCGAAGCGCGGCAGCGGCAGCGCGGCGGGCAGCTCGTGGCGGAAGCGGATCAGCATGCGCGAATGGCCCTGCGGCAGGAGCCACTGACCGGTGCGCTTCTCGTCGAGCAGCGGTGCGGCGCTCTCGCGGTGGACGAAGGGGACGTGGTAGGTCTCGATGTTCCCGTCGCCGGGCGACTTCCAGTTGCAGGCGACGTCGATCTGCTTGCTTCCGACGAAATGCACGGGGCCGGCGCGCTCGCCGAGGAGCGGATCGAGCTCGCTCGCGACCGGCTCGAGGTGCTCGCGCAGTCCGGGACCGCCAGGCGCGAGTTTGACGAATACGAAACGCCCCCAGGTGTCGCAGGCGACCTCCGCGAGGCCCGGACAGTCGGACTTCGCGTCGCGCGGGAAGTTCTTCGCCTCCGGAAAGCCGATCAGGTGTCCTTCGAGGTCGTACGTCCACGCGTGGTACCGGCAGACGAGGCGCCGGCCGGTCGATCCGCTCGGCGCGTCGACCAGCGGACCGCCGCGATGCCGGCACGCGTTGTAGAAGGCGCGGATCCGGCCGTCCTCGCCGCGCACGAGGAAGAGCGGATGACCCATGCGGTCGAAGGCGTCGAGCATCCGCCAGGCGCCGACACCGGGCAGCTCGTCGGCGTGCGCCGCGAAGAGCCAGCAGGTCTCGAAGACGTGCCGCTGCTCGAGCGCGAGGAAGGCGGGGTCGACGTAGCGCGCGGCCGGCACGTGGATCGGGCTCGGGAAGCCGCTCGGAAACGAATCGCGCGCGCCCTCCTCGTCGGGCCGTCGCGCGATGGCGTCGTAGCGGGTCCGGTCCATAGGATCTCCTACGCGGGCTCAGCTTACTCGGCCCGCTTGCGCCCGTGGTCTCGCAGGATCTCGCGCGCCGCGTTGCGCCCAGAAGCGCCCATCACGCCGCCTCCCGGATGCGTGCCGGCTCCACAGAGATAGAGGCCGCCGACGGGAGTGCGGTAGGGCGCGAGCCCGGGCACCGGGCGCAGGAAGAGCAGGCGATCGAGCGACATCGCGCCGTGGAAGATGTGTCCGCCCGACAGGCCGAAGAGGCTCTCGAGATCGGGTGGCGCGAGCACCTCGCACTCTCGCACGCTCTCGCTGAAGCCGGGCGCGACCTCGTCGGCCATCGCGAAGCAGCGCGCCGAGAGCTCGCCGCGGAGCGCATCCCACGCCGACGACGGCAGCGACGGCGGCACGTACTGCACGAACATCGACGCGACGATGCGGCCGGGTGGCGCGAGGCTCGGGTCGAGCACGGAGGGCAGGGTCAGCTCGACGATCGGGCGCTCCGGCAGGCGTCCGGCGTCCGCCGCGCCGAACGCCGACTCGATCGCGTCGAGGTCGTACGCGCCGAGATGGATCGTGCCGCGGTGCTCGGGGCCGGCTCCCGGCGCCGAGCCGCGAAAGCTCGGCAGCCGGTCGAGCACGAGATTCAGCTTCGCCGAGCCGCTGCGGAAGTCGAGCGCGTCGAGGCTTCGCGCGACGCGCTCGGGCAGGTGCTCGCGGCCGGCGAGATCGAAGAGCGTGCGACGCGGGTCGGCGTTGGAGACGACGAGCGGCGCCTCGATCTCGCGGCCGTCGGCGAGCGCCACGCCCTGCGCGCGACCCCGAGCGATCCGCACGCGCGTCACCTCCGTGCCGCGGAGGATCTCCGCGCCGGCCTCGCGCGCCGCGCCTTCGAGCGCGTCGGCGAGGCGGCCCATGCCGCCCTCGACGTAGGACCACACGCCGCGCTCGCCGTGCGTCTCGCCCATCACGTGGTGGAAGAGCACGTAGCCCGTGCCCGCCGCGGACGGCGGCGCGAAGGCGCCGATCACAGCGTCCGTGGCGAGCGTCGCGCGCAGCGGCTCGCTCGTGAACCAGCCCTCGAGCGTGGCGCGCGCGGGGCCGAGCAGCAGCGACGCGATCTCGGGAAGGTCGCGCCGCAACGCGAAAGCGCCGCGGGCGATGCGCCAGGCGAGCGCGAGATCGCGCGCGCGCAATCGCGGCGGGTCGGGCGGCGTCTCGTCGAGCAGCGGCTCGAGCCAGCGCGCGACGCGGTCGAGGAGGGCCTCGTAGTCGGGATAGGCGACGGCGTCGCGCACCGAGAAGCGCCGGATCGATGCGCAGCTCTGCGCGACATCCGCCCCGAGCAGCAGACCGCGGCCGTCGGGCAGCGGCGTGAAGGAGGACGGTGCGCGCCGCAGCAGGCGGAGTCCGCGCTCCGCGAGCCGCAGCTCCCGCACGACCGCCGGCCGCAGCAGGCCGGCCACATAAGCGCCGCGCGAGATGCGATGGCCGGGCCAGAGCTCCTCGCTGCTCGCGGCGCCTCCGAGCACGTCGCGGCGCTCGAGGATCGCGACGCGCAGCCCGACGCGCGCGAGGTACGCCCCGCAGACGAGGCCGTTGTGACCGGCGCCGATCACGACCGCGTCGCAGCGCACGCGCGGCAGCGTAGCGGAGACGGGCGCGGACGTTGCGCGCTTTCCGCGCTATGACAACGCGCGGTGAGTGGGGGCTTTCATTCGGTCGAGCTCGTCGACTGGATCGCGGGCGCGATCCTCGTGGTCGCGATCCTGCGCGGCCTCTTCCTCGGGCTGATCCGCCAGGTCGTGAGCATCGCCTCGCTGCTCGCGGCGAGCATGGTCGTGCGGCGTTACACGCCCGAGGTGGCGAGCTGGATGGAGCGGAGCTCGCACGGCGGCATCGCGCACGCGCTCGCGCCGTGGCTCGCCGGCGCCGCGCTCGCCATCGGCACCTTGCTGGCGGGCGCGCTCTTCGGACGCCTGCTGCGGCGTGGCGCGCAGATGGCGTGGCTCGGTCTGCCCGATCGGCTCGGCGGCGCGCTGCTCGGCGCCGCGGAGGGTGTGCTCGTGTGCGCGATCCTGCTGCTCGTGCTGACCTCGTGGGTCGGGCGAGACTCGTCGCTCGTCGCGGGCTCGCGCAGCATCGCCGCGCTCGAGCGCCTCGAGCGCATGGCCGATCGCGTCTCGCAGCCACTGCCCGACGTCGCGGCGCCGCCACCTCGACGCGATCCGGCGCCTCGAAGGAGTTAGCAAGGGGGCCGACGCACGTCGGCCGACGCGCGGTGAGGCGGAGCCGAACGAAGGCCGGTAGCCCGAGCGCGAGCGAATAGCGAGCGCGAAGCCCCGGCTAAGACGGGTCGGTCCAGCGGCCGCGCTCGCGGATCAGATCCACCAGGCGCTGATCCGCCTCGGCGCTCGGGACGTGGCGGTCGACGCACTCCTTGCCGACGTAGAGGTTCACGCTGCCGGGTCCGCTGCCGACGTAGCCGAAATCGGCGTCGGCCATCTCGCCGGGCCCGTTCACGATGCAGCCCATCACGGCGATCTTGACACCGCGCAGGTGACCGGTGCGCGCGCGGATGCGGGCCGTCGTCTCCTCGAGGTCGAAGAGCGTGCGGCCGCACGAAGGGCACGAGATGTACTCGGTCCACGAGGTGCGGAGCCGCGCGCCCTGCAGGATGCGGTAGCCGAGCGAGAGCGCGGCGGCCGGGTCGTCGAAGCCGTCGAGCGAGACGAGATCGCCGATGCCGTCGCAGAGCGGCGCGCCGACGTCGACCGATGCGCCGAGCAGGGCGTCCGAAGCGCTCTCGCCGGCGCGGCGCCGATGGCGGAGCGCGATCGGCACGTCGGCCGCGCCGCGCGCGCGCAGCCGCGCGGCGAGCAGTCGTCGCGCCTGGATCGGCGGCTCTGCATCGATCGAGATCAGGAAGTCGGAGAGCTCCGCGCGCGCCGACGCATCGAGCACGCGATCGACGAGCCTCGGGACCTCCGCGAGCGCGCCGCGGAGCTCCCACTCGAGCGTCGCGCCTTGCTCGCGCGCGGCGAGCGCCACGGCGAGGAGCTCGTCGTCGTTCACCAGCGCGCCTGCGAGCGCGACGAGGCGCGACCCGGCTCGGGCGTAGCCCGGCGCCATGCGCGCCTCGGCCCGCACGCAGAGAGACAGATCGGGCAGCCGCGCGTGCAGCGCGCGCGCGAACGCCTCGACCCGCGCGGCGTCGGGCGTGTCGAAGGCGTCGACGCCGACGCCCTCGCAGCGGACCTCCGGCACCTGCGACAGCGAGGCCGCGAGCGCGTCGGCGGCGCGCTCCGGCGCGTCGGGCACGGAGCCGAGGTGCAGCACGACGCGCACCGGGTTCGCGCCGCCGACGGCGAATTCGCCCTGCCCGAGGCTTCGCGTCGCGCGGCGCCGGTGCGCGAACGGGTCGTCCGAGAAGTCGGCGCCGGGACGCGGAGGCGCGGCGGGCGCCGCGCGCCAGCGCGCCTCGCTGCGCCGCGCCAGCGCGATCGCGACGGGGATCTCCTTGACCGGATCCTCGGTCAGCGACACGCGGATCGTGTCGCCGAGCCCGTCCTCGAGCAGGGCGCCGATCCCGATCCCGCTCTTCACGCGGCCGTCCTCGCCGTCGCCGGCCTCGGTGACACCGACGTGGAACGGGTAGCTCGGCGCGGCGAAGGAACCCTCGCGCGTGCGGGCCTCGCGCGCGGCGCGCTCCTCGAGGCGCGCGGACAGCAGGCGGTAGGCCACGATCGCGACCTGCGGGTTGCTCGCCTTCATCGAGAAGACGACATCGCGAAAGCCCTCGTCCTCGCAGACGTCGAGGAACTCGAGCGCGCTCTCGACCATGCCCTGCGGCGTGTCGCCGTAGCGGTTCATGATGCGGTCGGCGAGCGAGCCGTGGTTCGTGCCGATCCGCAGCGCGCGCCCGAGCTCGCGGCATCGCCGCACCAGCGGGCGGAAGCGCTCGGCCGCGCGCAGGACCTCCTCCGCGTACTGCGCGTCGCTGTACTCGCGCACCGCGAACTTCTTCTTGTCGGCGAAGTTGCCCGGGTTGATCCGCACCTTCTCGACGTGCAGGGCGGCCTCGAGCGCGGCGTTCGGCGTGTAGTGGATGTCGGCGACGAGCGGCACGCGCACGCCGCGCCGGCGGAGCTCCTGCGAGATCGCGCGCAGGTTCTGCGCCTCCTTCAGCGACGGCGCGGTGATGCGCACGATCTCGCAACCCGCCGCGACGAGGCGCTCCGTCTGATCGACGGTGCCCGACGTATCGAGCGTGTCGGTCGTGGTCATCGACTGCACGCGGATCGGGTGGTCGCCGCCGATCGCGACGTCACCGACCTGCACCACGCGCGTCGGTCTTCGCCGCGAGGCGAAGGGGTCGGCGCAGAAGCCAGGGTTCACGCGCCCTGCTTCTCGCGCACCAGCTCGCGGAACTTCTCGAAGGCGGCTTCGAGCTTCGCGACGTCCGGGCCTCCGCCCTGCGCGAAGTCGGGGCGCCCGCCGCCCTTGCCGCCGACGACACCCGACACGGCGCCGATCAGCTGGCCCGCATGGAAGGTCTTCGCGAGATCGGGAGTCACGCCCGCGGCGAGCGTGACGCGATCGTCGCCCGGCGCCGCGAGCAGCACGAGCCCGCTGCCGAGCTTCGCGCGCAGCTCGTCCACCAGGTTGCGGAGCTCCTTCGGGTCCGCGCCGTCCACCTGGGTGACGACGGCCCGCACGCCACCGATCGACTCGGCCTTCGCGGAGAGATCCGCGGAGGCGGCTCCGCGCTTCTCTCGGCGCAGCCGCTCGATCTCCTGATCCGCGGCGCGGCGCTCCTCGAGCAGCTTCTCGACGCGCGCCGGCAGCTCGCCGACGGGCGAGCGCAGCAGCTCCGCGAGCCGGCGCAGCAGGTGCTCCTGCTGGCGCAGGTGCTCGAGCGCGCCCTTGCCGGTCAACGCTTCGATGCGTCGCACGCCGGCCGCGATGCCCGACTCACCGACGATCTTCAAGAGGCCGATGTCGCCGGTCGCGCGCGCATGCGTGCCGCCGCAGAGCTCGGTCGAGAAGTCGCCGAAGCGGATCACGCGCACGACGTCGCCGTACTTCTCCTCGAAGATCGCCACCGCGCCGGACTCGATCGCCTCGCGGTAGCCCATCTCCCGGATCTGCGCGGGCGCGTTGCGCTCGATCCAGTCGTTCGCGTGGTCCTCGATCGCGCGGATCTCTTCCGGGTCGAGCGGCGCGTCGTGCGTGAAGTCGAAGCGCAGTCGATCGGGCGCGACCAGCGAGCCCTTCTGCATCGCCTGCGGGCCGAGCACGCGCCGGAGCGCCGCGTGCAGCAGGTGCGTGCCCGAGTGGTTGCGCACCGTGGCGGCGCGCGCGTCGGCGTCGACCATGAGGCGGGCCTGCGAGTCGAGGTGGATCTCGCCCTCCGTGACCTTGCCGCGGTGGACGACGAGGTCGCCGACCGGACGCTGCGTGTCGCGGATCGCGACCTTGCCGGTGTCGGTCACGAGGCTGCCGCGGTCGCCCACCTGGCCGCCGCTCTCGGCGTAGAAGGGCGTCTCGTCGACCACGAGTTCCACGTCCTCGCCGGCTCGCGCGACCTCGCGGCTCTCGCCGTCGACGAGCAGCGCGCGGAGCGTGGAGCGCGTCTCGAGCGCCTCGTAGCCGCGGAAGACGCTGTGCAGATCGGCGGCGAGCCGTCCGTAGACCTCGCCCACGCGCTCGTCGCCGCTGCCCTTCCACGCGGCGCGGGCGCGCGCGCGCTGTCCCTCCATGGCGGCATCGAAGCCCGGCTGCTCGAGCGTCATCCCCTGATCGCGCAGGATGTCGGCGGTCAGATCGAGCGGGAAGCCGTAGGTGTCGTAGAGGCGGAAGCCGATCTCGCCCGGGAGCTGCGTCGCGGCGCGCTGCTTCTGGCGCGTGATCTCCTCTTCGAGCAGCGCGAGCCCGCGCGTCAGGGTTTCGAGGAAGCGCCGCTCCTCGCGCTCGATGCGGTCGGCGATGAAGGCGCGGCGCTCGGCGAGATCGGGATAGGCGCCAGACATCGCATCGATCACGGCGCCGGAGACTTGGTGCAGGAATGGCCGCTCGATGCCGAGGCGCACGCCGTGGCGCGCGGCGCGGCGCAGGATCCGGCGCAGCACGTAGCCGCGGCCCTCGTTCGAGGGCAGCACGCCGTCGCCGATCAAGAAGGTCAGCGCGCGCGCGTGGTCGGCGACCACGTTCAGCGAGACGTCCTTCTCGGGGTCGCGCCCGCGCGCGACTCCCGAGAGCTCCTGCGCGCGCAGCAGGATCGGGGCGAACAGATCCGTGTCGTACACCCACGTCTTGCCTTGGAGCACCGCCGACATGCGCTCGAGACCCGCTCCGGTGTCGACACACGGACGAGGCAACGGGTTCATCCGACCGGCCGTGTCGCGGTCGAACTGCATGAACACGAGGTTCCAGATCTCGAGCCAGCGGCCCGAATCGTCGGTCGGGTCGAAGCCCGGCCGGCCGCCGGGCTTCTCACCCGTGTCGAAGTAGATCTCCGAGCACGGTCCGCACGGCCCGGTGTCGCCCATCTGCCAGAAGTTGTCGGCCTCGTCGAGGCGGACGACGCGCTCGGCCGGCAGCCCCACCTCCTCGCGCCAGATGCGCGCGGCCTCGTCGTCCTCGCGGAAGACCGTGACTCCGAGCTTCGCCGCGGGAAGGCCGTAGACGCGGGTCACGAGCTCCCAGGCCCAGGCGATCGCCTCGCGCTTGAAGTAGTCGCCGAAGGAGAAGTTGCCGAGCATCTCGAAGAAGGTGAGGTGGCGCGGCGTGCGGCCCACGTTCTCGAGGTCGTTGTGCTTGCCCGACACGCGCATGCACTTCTGCGACGTGGTGGCGGTCTTGTAGTCGCGCGTCTCCTCGCCGACGAACACGCGCTTGAACTGCACCATGCCGGCGTTGGTGAAGAGCAGGGTCGGGTCGCCCTGCGGCACCAGCGACGAGCTCGGGACGCGCCGGTGCCCGCGCTCCTCGAAGAAGCGCAGGAACGCCTCGCGGATCTTGTCGGCCGAGAGCGCCATGGTCCTCCGGGGCTCGAAAAGGAGGCCGGAGAATAGCGCCGTAACTCCCGGTCCCGCCGGGAGGAAACCTCAGAACCTCTGGATGAAGCCGTCGTCCTCGGGCTTCTTCTCGGCCGGGATGATCTCCTCCTCGGCCTTCTCCTTGTCGCCCTCGAAGTTGTCCCAGGTCGAGTCGGAGGTGGAGGCGATGCCGCGGAAGCGCAGCGCGAAGTCGTCCGGATTCGACACGTGCTTCAGCGCCTCTTCGTAGGTCACGAGCTGGTTCTTCACGTGCTGCATCAGCGACTGGTCGAAGGTCTGCATGCCGTAGGTCGTGTAGCCCTTGGCGATCGCGTCGTGGATCTCCTTGGTGCGATCCTTGTCCGCGATGCACTCGCGCACGCGCGCCGTGGTGACGAGCACCTCGAGCGCGGGCACGCGGCCCTTCGCGTCGGCGCGCGGGACCAGGCGCTGGGAGATCACCGCCTTGAGGATCGACGCGAGCTGGATGCGCACCTGCTTCTGCTGGTACGGCGGGAACACCGAGATGATTCGGTTGATCGTCTCGGTGGCGTCGAGGGTGTGCAGGGTGCTCATCACGAGGTGGCCGGTCTCGGCCGCGGTGATGGCCGTCTCGATGGTCTCGAAGTCGCGCATCTCACCGACGAGGATCACGTCGGGGTCCTGCCGCAGCGCGGCGCGCAGCGCGTTGGCGAAGGTCATCGTGTCGACGCCGATCTCGCGCTGGTTCACGATCGAGCGGCGGTCCCGGATCAGGAACTCGATCGGGTCCTCGATCGTCATGATGTGACAGGTCCGGTTGCTGTTGATGTAGTCGATCATCGCGGCGAGCGTGGTCGACTTGCCGGAGCCGGTCGTGCCGGTGACGAGGATCAGGCCGCGCTGCTCCATAGCGATCGACTCGATCACCTTCGGCAGGTGCAGCTGCTCGATCGACTTGACACCGAAGGGGATCACCCGGAAGACGATCCCGACGGTGCCGCGCTGCTGGAAGCAGTTGACGCGGAAGCGGCCTAGGCCCGCGATGCCGTAGGCGAGGTCGACCTCGCGCGTCTCGTCGAAGCGGGTCTTCTGGACGGGGCTCATGATCCCGTAGGCCATCTTCTGGACCTGCTCGGGCGAGAGCCGTTCGCCGTTCTTCAGCGGCACGAGCGCGCCGTCCACGCGAAACATGGCCGGCAGGCCCGGCTTCAGGTGGATGTCCGAGGCGCCGCCCTTCAGCGCGATCTTGAGGATCTCGTTCAGCTCCAACTCTGCGTCCTCTCGCGGGTCTCGGGCCCGATCCGCACGACTCTTCGACCGGACCCGGAGCCCTCTTGAGACGACGCTTTCGCTCAGGTCGCGCGCCGAGCGGACGAAACGAAGAGGTCGGGCGCGTGCGCCGCGCCTCGCACGAATCGCTTGCGGGAGGGGACTATGCCGGGGGCCGAGATGGGCCGGCGCGTGCGCGAGGTCGTTCTTGCCGCCGCGCTCGCGGCGACCGGCCCGCTCGGCTGTGTTCCGATCCCGATGGTCTTGACGCCGCCGGTGTCGGGACAGGTGCGCGACGCCTCGACCGGCCAGCCGGTCGCCGGCGCCGTCGTCGTCGTGCGCTTCGACGCGCGCTACGACGATCTGCTTCCGGATCGCGACGTGATCGCGCACGTGGAGCGGATCTCCGCTGCGGACGGAAGCTTCGAGCTCGGGCGCAGCGCGCATCCGGGCGTCTCGGTGTGGCCGCTCGTCCGCAGCGAGGCGCGCGTGGTCGGCGTGATCGCCGACGGCTATCGCTGCGCGGCCCCGCAGATCGTCGGGGACGGGCCCGTGCAGATCGACCTGTCCCGCGCACTCGACGACGACGACCGGCGCGATTCGTGCCGGCCGATCGGCTCACACGCCGCCGACGCGCCTCGCTATCAGGCGGCGTGGCAGGCACTCCACCCCCGCGAAGACACGCGCGCCCGGCGCGATGAGCAGCGCGAGCTCGAACGCCTGCTCGCCGCGCGCCGCGGGCTCGGCCGCGGCGAGAACTGCCAGGGACCCGTAGTCGATCTCGCGCTCGCGCCCGACGGAGCCCACGTGGCGTGGATGGTCTCGGACGGCAACGCTGCGAGTGTCGAGGTGCGACCGACCGATGCGCTCGCGCGTCGCGCGGCGCCGGTGGCGCTCTCGCTCGAGCGAGCGTCGCGACGCCTGGCGTGGACGGCGCGAGGCGAGCTGCTCCTGTGGGAGCCCGCCGGTGAGTTCGACCGCGCGCTCTCGTCTTCGCGGCTGTCGAGCCAGGGCAGCGGCACGGAGGTCGTCTGGCGCAAGGGCGAGCCCACGCCACCGGCCTCGTCGTCCGACGACGCGCTCCCGCTCGAGCCGTCGGACCTGCGCGACGAGGGCGACGCGCGCTGGCTCGGCCGCACGTTCCAGGTCACGCGCGCTCTCGATCCGGATTCCGGTCTGCCACGCGACAGCCTGCGCGTCGCGACCGGCCCCCGCGAATCGCACGGGATCGAGCTGCCCGGGGAAGCCTGCGGCCCGCCCGGCGAGTTCGGCCAGCCGCAGCTCCGCATTGCCGCCGACACGCGCACCGCTCTCGATCTGCGCGACGCCGGCGAGGGCTGTGGCGTCGTCGCGATCGACCTCGAGACCGGAGAGTGGAGCCGCATCGACGGCACGCGAGGCAGCCGCTGCAACGTCGAGCGCCGCATCCCGATGACGCAGATGCGGACGGCGCTGCGCGGCTATCTGACGGACGTGGAGGAGGCGATCGAGCACGCGGGCGGCGATCCCACGTCCGCCTTCTCGCTCCGCATCGCCGAGGATGGCACCACCACGGCAGGCTCACAGACCTACACGGGCGAGCCGGTGCGGGTGCCCGTACGGCGCTTCCCGGTGCGCACGCCGCTCCGCCGCATCGAGGTCGGGGTGCTCGGCTCGGGCGGCACCGGACGTGCGCCGGTGCCGCCGAGCGAGACGCTGACGCTCGAGCCGCTCTAGGCCCCCTATTCCTCGTCGGCTGGCGTCTCGGGGACCGAGGCCGCCGCGCCGGTCGGGACCCCGCGCTTGATGCCGTGGCGCGCGTAGACCGCCTCCGCGAGGCGTTCGCACACGGCCGGATTCTCCAGCAGGAAGCGCCGCGCGTTCTCGCGTCCCTGACCGATGCGCTCGCCCTCGAAGGAGAACCAGGCGCCGCTCTTCTCGACGATGCCGGCATCGGCGCCGAGATCGAGCAGATCGCCCTCGCGCGAGATGCCCTGGTTGTAGAGGATGTCGAACTCGGCCTGCCGGAAGGGCGGCGCGACCTTGTTCTTCACGACCTTCACGCGCGTCCGGTTGCCGACGACCTCCTCGCCCTCCTTCAGCGCCGCGATGCGGCGCACGTCGAGCCGCACCGAGGAGTAGAACTTGAGCGCGTTGCCGCCCGTGGTGGTCTCGGGGTTGCCGAACATCACGCCGATCTTCATGCGGATCTGGTTGATGAAGATCACCGTCGCGTTGGACTTCGAGACCGTGCCGGTGAGCTTGCGCAGCGCCTGGCTCATGAGGCGCGCTTGGAGCCCCACGTGCTGGTCGCCCATCTCGCCCTCGATCTCCGCGCGCGGCACCAGAGCGGCCACCGAGTCGACGACCACGAGATCGATCGCGCCGGAGCGCAGCAGCACGTCGACGATCTCGAGCGCCTGCTCGCCCGTGTCGGGCTGCGACACGAGCAGATCCTCGATGCGCACGCCGAGGCGGCGCGCGTAGCCGACGTCGAGCGCGTGCTCGGCGTCGACGAAGGCGGCTACGCCGCCGCGGCGCTGCACCTCGGCGACCGAGTGGAGCGCCAAGGTCGTCTTGCCGCTCGCCTCCGGACCGAAGATCTCGACCACGCGACCGCGCGGCAGCCCGCCGATCCCGAGCGCGAGATCGAGGCTCGCCGAGCCCGTGGAGACGGCTTCGATCTCGCGGTCGATGCCGTCGGCGCTCATGGTGAGGATGGCGCCCTTGCCGAACTGCTTCTCGATGGCGGAGACCGCTAGCGCGATGGCCTTCTCGCGCTCGGAATCACGGCCCGTCTTCGTCTCGATGCGGCCCTTGGTGCTCATGTCGTCCTGTCTCCCGTGGATTTTGCTTTTCCTGATGGGGGTGAAATCGTCACGCGCCGGAGGCCAGCGGCAAGCGCTCGAGCGGCGTGTGGCGCGCCCCGCCCGGCTCGAGATCGCTGCGGAACAGCACGGCCTCTGTCACGTCGAGAGTGAAATCCGGCAGCGTGACAGGGACGGTCACGTCCGGCAGGCCGCCGCGCAGTCGCGCGCGGCCGAGCGTGCAGTGGGCGCGGAAGCGCCGGGTCTCCCGCGCGAAGCCCGCGGCGACGGCTCCGCGCTCGACCGCCGCGGCCAAGGTCGCGAGCGGCGCCTCCGGCTCGAGCACGAGCGCCACGACGCGCGGTCGCCGCGCATCGGGGAAGGGCGCGATGCGTCCCGGCCGGAGCCGGAAGGGCTCGACCCGAGCGGTCTCGGCGCGGATCCGCCGCACCAGCTCCGGGATGCGCGCGGGCGCGAGGTTGCCGAGGAAGCGCAAGGTCACGTGGAGAGTCTCCTCGCGCGCCCAGCGCACGGAGTCGCCGCGCGGAGCGCCGCGCAGCGCGTGCACCGCCTCGTACGCGGCCGCGCGTGCGCGCGCGTCGAGCGGGACGGCGACGAAGGCGCGGATCTCATGTGCTGCGTCCGGGCGCGTTGCCACCCCCTGTCCTCCGCAGCAGGCTCGGGCCGACCAGCTCGAGCGAGAGCAGCGAGCGCCGCACCCAGTCGAGGGCCACCTGGGCGCTGAGCACGCGGTGTCGTGCGCGGTCGAGGGGAAAGACGAAGTGGTCGGCGTGAGTGCGCGCGCCGTCGGTGAGCGCGATGTGCACGAGGCCGACCGGCTTCTCGGCGCTGCCGCCCCCCGGTCCGGCGATCCCGGTCGTGGCGACCGCCAGATCGGCGCCGAAGCGAGCGCGCGCGCCCTCGGCCATCGCGCGCGCGACCTCGTCCGACACCGCTCCGTGTGCTGCGAGGAGATCCGCCGGCACGCCGAGCAGGGCGCGCTTCGAGGCGTCGCTGTACGCCACCACGCCGCCGAGGAAGTAGGCCGACGAGCCCGGCACGTCGGTGAGCTTCTGCGCGACGAGCCCTCCGGTGCAGGACTCCGCGACCGCGAGCGTTCGGCCGCGCTCGCGCAGCAGGCGCCCGACCACCGCTTCGAGCGTCTCGTCCCCTTCGCCGTACACGATCGCGCCGAGGCGCTCGCGGATCGTGCGGCAGGTGTCGGCGAGCAGTCGCTCCGCTTCGCCCGCGCTCGCGGCACGCGCCACCGGCCGCACGTAGTTGTCCGGGAAGGCGGTGCGGAAGCCGAGCGAGACCGAGCCTTCGCGCGCGACCTCGGCGAGCTCGGCGTCGAGCGCGGACTCGCCCATGCCGAAGGTCCGCAGCAGTGCGGCCCGCAGGCTGCCCTTCGCGGGTCCGATGCGGCGCGCGATCCGCGGCAGGACCTGCTCGCCCATCATGCGCATCAGCTCGCGCGGCACGCCCGGCATGCAGAAGAAGAGTGCGCCGCCCTCCTCGAGCAGGAACCCCGGCGCCGTGCCGATCGGGTTCGGCAGGATCTCGGCGCCTTCCGGGAAGTACGCCTGCTTGGCGTTGTTCTCGGTCATGTCGCGGCCGAGGCGGCGGAAGAAGCCGCGGATCTCCGCGAGCGCGGCAGGATCGAGGACCAGCTTGCGGCCGAAGGTCTGCCCGAGCACCTCGGCGGTGAGGTCGTCGCGCGTGGGGCCGAGGCCGCCCGAGACGAGCACGATGCGGGCGCGCGAGGCCGCGCGCAGGAAGGCGTCGGTCATGTCGGTGGGGTCGTCGCGCACCGAGCTGTGGAAGCAGGTCTCGACGTCGAGCGCGAGCAGCGCGTCGGACAGGAACGATTTGTTCGAGTCGACGATCTCGCCGCGCATCAGCTCGTCGCCGATCGTGAGGACCTCGGCCTTCATGCGGCGAGCCTCGACGACGCCGCGCGGGCGGCGGCGACACAGACGGCTGCCAGGAGTCCCGCGAGCACGTCGTCGAACATCACGCCGGCGCCGCCTGCGAAGTTGCGCTCGGCCCAGCGCACCGGTCCCGGCTTCCAGATGTCGAACAGGCGGAACGCGAGGAACCCGATCGCGAGCCAGAGGGGGCTGCGCGGGTTCGCAGACCACAGCGCCGCCGGCGCCAGCGCGATCAGCTGACCCACGACCTCGTCGATCACGATGCGACCGTCGTCGCGGCGCTCGAAGACGCGTTCGGCGATGTCGGCGGCGTAGATCCCGACGGCGAGCAGGGTGACGGCCGTGCCCGCGACGATCGCGGCTCCATACGGAGCGAGGATCCAATAGAGCGCGGCTCCGACTCCCGCTCCGGCCGTGCCGGGCGCCACAGGCGCATATCCGGCTCCTCCGGCCGTCGCGACCACGAGGGCGAGACGGCGTCCGACCGCGCTGCCGGCGGCCTTCGCGGATGTGGATCGGGGCTCGTCCCGATTCGCTTGGGGAGCCGATGAGCCGATGACGGAATCCTGCGAGACCGAGCCGCACGCACGGCGGACGGAAGCCGCAACTGGAGGGGTCGCGGAGCAGAGCGTCGCCGCGGTGGGGAGGGGGCCCGGCGACAAGCCGAGAGTACGTCCCGGGCGCCTGCTCAGTCAATCGGCTGAGTGGCGAAAGAAAGGAGAAAGGTGGCTTGGATTTTGCTTGAAACTCGAAGTCTTGTGGCGGAGGCGATCGGAGGGCGCCGGCGCGCGACGGACACCCGAGGACTTTCCGAGAGCCGGGAGCCGCTGGAGCTAGGCTCCGCTTCGATGATGGGTCGCGTGCTCGGCATCGACCTCGGCGAGCGCCGCATCGGGCTCGCGATCTCGGACGAGGAGGGGCGCTTCGCGTTCCCGGCCGGATTCCATCAGCGTCGCGATCTCGCGGGCGACCTCGAAGCCTTGCGCGCTCTCGCCGTCTCGCAGGGTGCCGTGCGGATCGTGGTCGGGCTGCCGCTGCTCCTCGACGGCCGCGAAGGCACCGGCGCGCGCGCGGCGCGCGAGTTCGCGGAGGCCCTTCGCCGCGCCACCTCGCTGCCCGTCGAGCTCGTCGACGAGCGCCTGACCACGCGCGAGGCGGAGCGCGCGCTCGCGCAGGCTCCGCGCAAGACGCGACGCGGCCGCAAGCAGGTGATCGACGCGATGGCCGCCACCTTGCTGCTGCGCGGCTGGCTCGACGCGCAGTCGCGCGGCGGCGCAGTGCGATGAAGCGCGTCCTTCCGATCGGGCTCGCGGTCGCGACGGCCGGCGCTCTCGCCGCGACCGTGTGGCTCGCGCATACGCTGTCGCCGGTCGCCGGTCCGGGTGTCCCCGAGATCGCCTTCGAGGTCGAGCCCGGCGACACGCTCGTGCGCGTCGCGACGAAGCTCGAGAGCGCCGGACTCGTGCGCGATGCGCGGATCGCCGAGTGGTGGGCGCGCCTGCGCGGACTGGCGCCGCGCCTGCGTGCTGGAGAGTTCGGTCTCTCGCCTGCGATGACTCCCGAGCAGATCTTCGAGCACATCGCCTCGGGCCAGGTGCTCTTGCATGCGGTCGTCGTGCCCGAGGGCTTCACGATCGCGCAGATCGCGGAGCGGCTCGCGGCCGAAGGACTCGCCGACGCGGACGCGTTCACGGCCGTGTGCACGGACCCGGAATTCGCGCGCGAGCTGTCGCTGCCCGGTCCGACGCTCGAGGGGTATCTCTTCCCCGAGACCTATCGTTTCCCGCGCCGGCTCGATCCACGCGAGATCGCCCGCGCGATGGTCGCGCAGTTCTTCGAGGCCTGGAGACCGCTCGCGCTCGAGGCGGAGCAGCGCGGGCTGACCTTGCGCGAGGTCGTGACGCTCGCGTCGATCGTCGAGAAGGAGACCGGCGCACCGGACGAGCGCCCGCTGGTCGCGTCGGTCTTCGCGAACCGACTCGCGCGCGGCATGCGGCTCGAGTCCGATCCCACCACGATCTACGGCATCCCCGATTTCGGCGGCAACCTCCGGCGCAGCGATCTCGAGAACGAGTCCAACCCCTACAACACCTATCGCGTCGCCGGCCTGCCGCCGGGCCCGATCTCCAACCCGGGGCTCGCGTCGCTGCGCGCGGTGGTGGAGCCGGCCGAGAGTCAGTACCTGTACTTCGTGTCGCGCAACGACGGGACGCACGTCTTCTCGCGCAGCTACTCGGAGCACCTCGCCGCCGTGAATCGCCACCAGCGCCGGAGAGAGGGTTCGTGAGCACGGGGGTGCCCGAGCCGCGCGCCTTCTACTGCGAGCGCATTCCCGCGCAGTTCAACCGCGCGCTCGACGCGCAGGCGGCGCAAGGGCCGCCCGGGCAGCGCGTCTACGACGGCATGCGCGCCGTGTCGGCCACCATCCGCGTCGACGTGGAAGGGAAGGGCGGCGGCACCTTCTATCTCAACATCGACGGGGGTCGGATGAGCGCGGGAGAGAGCGCGGCCCATCCGCCGTTCCTCACGCTGCTCCAGGACCGCCGGGCCTACGAGCGCATCGCGCTCGAGTCCGGCGATTCCGCGATGGCGCTACTCGGCGGGCTCTCGGGCCTCGCCAAGGAGATGAAGCTCACGCGCACGCGCGTGGAGGCGCTCGCGGGCCTCTCCGGTCTCGTGCTCTTCGAGGTGACGGGCGAGGGCGGCTTTGCGCTCCGCACCCACTTCGGGCCGCCGCCGATCCCCGACGCGCCCGTCACGTCGATCCGCTTCGACGCGCAGGCCTACCGCGACCTGCGCGCGGGAACGCTCGACCCGCAGACGGCGTTCATGACGCAACAGATCGCGATCGAAGGCGACATGCGCGTCGCCATGCAGCTCGCGCTCGCGGCGATCGCGCCAGACTGAGCCGACTCCGCTCGCCCGCGGCTCGCTGCGCGAGCGGCGAAGCGCCGCGCTTGCTAGGTGATCGCGACCTCGCGCAGCAGCGCGACGTTGTCGAGCACCTTCCCGGCACCGTGCACGACCGCGGTGAACGGGTCGTCGCTGCGCAGGATCGGCAGCTTGGTCTCCTGGCGCAGCACGTGGTCGAAGTCGCGCAACAGCGAGCCGCCGCCGACGAGCATGATGCCGCGGTCGACGATGTCCGCGGCGAGCTCGGGCGGCGTCTTCTCGAGCGTCAGGTGCACCGTCTCCACGATCGCGTGGATCGGCTCGACCAGCGCCTCGGCGATCTCCTCGCTGGTCGCGACGACGACCTTCGGGATGCCAGCCACGAGATCGCGGCCCTTGATCTCCATGCTGTCCGAGTGGCCCTCGGGCGAGGCGCTGGCGATCGTCATCTTCACGTTCTCGGCGGTGCGCTCGCCGATCAGCATGTTGTACTTGCGCTTCACGTAGTTGACGATCGCGTCGTCCATCTTGTCGCCGCCGCATCGGATCGAGCTGGACGTCACGATGCCGGACAGCGAGATCACCGCGACGTCGGTGGTGCCGCCGCCGATGTCGACGACCATGTTGCCGGTCGGCGCCGTGACGTCGAGACCCGCGCCGATCGCCGCGGCCATCGGCTCCTCGATCAGGAACACCTCGCGCGCCCCGGCAGAGAGCGCCGACTCGCGCACCGCGCGCTTCTCGACGCTGGTGATGCAGGGCGGCACGCAGATCACGATGCGCGGTCGGATCAGCTTGCCGCGGTTGTGCGCGCGCTGGATGAAGTAGCGCAGCATCGCTTCGGTGATCTCGAAGTCGGCGATCACGCCGTCCTTGATCGGGCGGATCGCACGCACGTCGCCGGGTGTGCGGCCTAGCATCTCCTTGGCCTCGAATCCGACGGCCAGCACGCGCTCGCCGCGCCCGCCCGGGTCCTGCGAGACGGCGACGACGGAGGGCTCCGAGCAGACGAGGCCCTTGCCGCGCACGTAGACCAGGGTGTTGGCGGTTCCGAGGTCGATCGCGAGGTCGTGGGAGAAGAGGCCGGCGATTGCGTCGAAGAGCATGAATCCCGATCTCCAACGGCACGTTGGCCGCGAAGGTGTGGGATTCCTATCGGCCCTCGGGGTGCGGAAGTTGAGCGGAAGGTTCCGCTGCGGGAGGAGCCGCCGGCGCCTGCGCGACACTTCGCTTCACCAGCTCGGAGAGCGCCGCGACGCGCGCCGCGAGGTCGGCCACCGACTCGCGCACGAGACCCCGCTGCTTCTCGAAGCTTCGGATCTGCGCCTGCGCATCGCCGAGCTGGCTGCGGAGCGCCGCCGACTCGGCCGCGAGCTGATCCGCGCGCTCGGTCATGCGAGCCAGGCGACTGCTCTGGAGGGCCGCCGCGGCGATCGCGCAGGCAAGCACGACCACGAGCACCCAGGAAGCGCGGCGCCGCGTCGGGCCCGTCCGCGCATCCACCGGGTCGGCGCCGGCGCCGCCTCGCACCAGCCGGGGCCTCGCATCCTGCGCGCCGGGAGTCGTCACCCGCGAGCTCAGGACTGGATGACCAGCTTCGAGAGGCTTGTCTTGCGCAGATTCGTCTTCTGGATCGTGCGCACGAGCTCAGCGACCTTCTCGATGTCGGTCTCGAACGGGTTGTTGCAGATCACGCGCACGTTGAGGAGGTTGCCGAGGCGGATGTTCGACCAGTCGAGGTCGTACTGGATCGAATTCTGTCGCGCGAGCTTGATGAACTCCCCGCGCATGCGCGCGCGCGTGTCGGGCGGCGGCTCGGTCTTGGCCTTGATGATCTCCTCGTCGTCGAGCACGCGCTCGACGAGGCCGTTGCGCTCGAGCAGGTAGTAGAGACCGCGATTGAGCCGCAGGTCGTGGTACTGGAGATCGAGCATGAACACGCGCGGATCGTTCCAGGTCGCGTTGCTGCGCTCGATGTAGGAGTTGACCATGCGCCGCTTGATCACCCAGTCGATCTCGCGGTCGAGCCGATCCGGATCGTCGTTCAGGCAGTCCAGCACGTGCTGCCACTTCGTCACCGCGTCCCGCAGCTCATCGGACACCGGGTACTGCTCGACGTACTTGTGCGCCATCTCGCAGTACTCCATCTGGATCTCGATCGGGGAGTACTCGCGGCCGTTGTCGAGTCGCAGCTTGCGCTTGCAGGTCGTGTCGTAGGAGATGTCCTTGATCGCCTTGACCGGATTGCGCAGCGTGAAGTCCTGGTTGATGAAGTTGTCCTCGATCATCTGGAGGACGACGGCGCAGGTGCCGACCTTCAAGAAGTTCGTGTACTCGGACATGTTCGAGTCGCCGACGATCACGTGCAGTCGCCGGTACTTCTCGCGGTCCGCGTGCGGCTCGTCGCGCGTGTTGATGATCGAGCGGTCGTTGGTCGTGGTGCCCGAGATCTTCTGATAGATGTGCTGCGCGCGCTGGCTTATGCAGTAGTGCACACCGTCCTGCGTCTGGAAGACCTTGCCCGCGCCGGAGAAGATCTGGCGCGTCACCAGGAACGGGATCAGCTGCTCCGCGAGGTAGTAGAAGTCGACGTCGCGGTCGACGAGGTAGTTCTCGTGGCAGCCGTAGCTGTTGCCGACGAAATCGGTGTTGTTCTTGAAGATCGAGAGCTTCCCGGCGATACGCTCTTCGCGGATCTTCTCTTCCGCGTAGAGCTGCAGGTCCTCGAGGATCCGCTCACCGGCCTTGTCGTAGACGATGAGCTGGCGCGGCGAGGCGCACTCCGGTGTCGCGTACTCGGGATGGCAACCCGTGTCCTGATAGAAACGGGCACCGTTCTCGAGGAACACGTTGAGGAAGTGCTCCGTCGTGATGAGCTTCTCGAACAGGAAGCGGATCGCCTTCTCGACGGGGAGGGTCTTGCGCCCTTCGGGCGTGAAGATGATCCCGTACTCCGTCTCGATCCCGTAGATGCGCTTCTGCACGCGACCGCCTGTCGGACTTCTGGGCGAGTTAGCCGGCGAGCAGCTGATTCAGCTCATCGGTGGCGAGGCGTCGGAACTTGCGGCCGATTCTCGCCTTCTCCAGAAGACAGACTTCCAGATTCTGCGGCGGAACGCTCGAACGGCCATTGCTCGCTCGCTCCAAGGCCGCGCGGCCGAGCTGGAGCGCCTCCCCAAGGGGCATGCTGGCCTGGTAGCGGCTCTGCAGGAAGCTGCCGAGCTCATCGGAGAGGCCGCCGATCACGCAGAAGTTCTCGTGATCGGAAATGCTGCCGTCGAACTGGATGCGATAGATCGTGTTGTGCTCGTGACCGGCGAGTTCCGGATCGCCCACCTCGGCCACGATCACCTCGACCTCGAGTGGCTTCAGCTCGCGCGTGAAGACGTCGCCCATCGCTTGCGAGTACGCGTTTGCGAGCGCGCGCGCGCGCACGTCGTCGCGGCTGTACGCGTAGCCCTTCACGTCGGCATAGCGGACGCCGACTTTCCGGAGCTGATCGAACTCGCTGAACTTGCCGACGCCCGCGAAGGCGATGCGGTCGTAGATCTCCCCGATCTTCGAGAGCGAAGACGGGTTCTCCGCCATCAGCAGGATGCCGTCGCGATACTCGAGCGTGATGCTGGACTTGCCCCGGCCGATGCCCTTGCGGGCGTACTCGGCCTTGTCCTGCATGACCTGCTCGGGGGAGACGTAGAACGGAATGCTCACGCGCCGGCTCCTCGGTGTTCCATGCGGGGGTTGGCGCGCGGAGCCACGCTGCGCTGATAGGCCGACTCGATCTCGCTCTCGACCGCAGATTGGATGCCCGCGTGCGAGCACGTCAGCACGGTCGGAAAGATCCTCCGCACGGTGTCGATGCCGCCGGTGCCGCGATCCTCGTCCGCCGCGTTCTGGAGCGCCGTCACCGCGATCTCGAGCGCCTCCGCGCGGCTCGCGTCCGAGTGATGGCGCTGCTTCAGCACCTCTTTTGCGTACAAGCCGCCCGAGCCGGTCGCGTCGAAGTCGGCCTCCTCGTACCGACCGCCGGTGACGTCGAACTTCCAGATGCGTCCCTGCCGCCGGCGCAGGTCGTAGCCGGCGAACAGGGGCACCACGACGAGTCCCTGCATCGCCGCCGGCAGATTCGCTCGCACCATCTGCGAAAGCTTGTTGGCCTTGCCGTCGAGCTCGAGCGCCTCGCCTTCGATCTTCTCGTAGTGCTCGAGCTCGATGCGCATGAGTCTCGCCATCTCGATCGCCGGCCCCGCGGCACCGGCGATCGCGATCATCGAGTGCCCGTCCGTCGCATACACCTTCTGGACGTCGCGAGAGGCGACCCGGTAGCCCTCCGTGGCGAGCCGATCCCCGGCGACGATGACTCCGTCCGCGTACTTGAACGCGAGCACCGTCGTGCCGTGCGGCGCGGCGATCGGAGCTGCCCCGGTCTGCTGGAGCAGCTGGCTCCAGGCGATGCGCATCTGAGGCTGATCGATCTCGAGCAATTCGGCGAAGCTCGAGCCCTCGTAGGTCCCCCCGAACCCCGAAAATCGCAAACCGTGCTCCCCCCTCCCGGACTGCGTCGCGGGACTACTCGCCGCCTCGTTGCACGTAGTTCTTGACGAACTCCTCTGCGTTCTCCTCGAGGACCTCGTCGATCTCGTCCACCAGGGCGTCCATGCTCTCCTTCAGCTCCTTGCCGCGCTTCGCCAGCTTCTGCGGTCCACCGCCCTCGCCGGACTGCTCGTCGGAGTCGCCCTTTCGCGGCACCTGCTTCTGGGTGGAGTCGGATGCGGCGAAGACGGCGAAGCAATCCGCGTCGGCGTGATTCGCCAGTCGTCGCGTCGTGTTCTGGTGTCGCATGGTTTCCTCCTCGTCTGGCCGCATCAGGTCCGAAGGTTTCGCACGAGTTCCGCAGCGGTCGGAGAGCTCGTGAGCAGATCCTCCACGTAGACCTTGGTGCCCTTCAGGGGCTCGGCCATGAGGATCCGCTTGATCGGTTCGCCGTTCACGCCGAACGAAATCGCGTCCCAGTTGACGCCGAAGACCGCGCTGCCGTAACGACGCAGACACTCGCCGCGGAAGTACGCGCGCGTGTCCCGCGGCGGGTTGTGGACGGCGGCTGCGATCTCCTCGTCGGTCACGATTCGCTCGGCGCGACCCTGGCGTTCGAGAAGGTAGTACAACCCCTTGTCGGGCCGCAGATCGTGGTACTGGAGGTCCAGCATGCCGACCTGCGGCGAGTCCCAATCGAGCTGCTTGCGCTCCATGAAGCTCTCGATCATCGCCTTCTTCATCACCCAGTCGATCTTCTCGTGGAGCTCCATCGGGTCGCGAGCCAGGCACTCGAGGACGTGCTGCCAGCGCACGATCACGTCCTTGGTCACGACGTCGAGCGAGCGCGACGACGTGTAGGCGAGCGCCATCTCCAGGAATTCCTTCTGGAGCTCCACGGCGCTCACCTTCTTGCCGTCGTCGAGCTGCAGTCGCACGCGACAGCTGGGGTCGTGCGACGCCTCCTTGATCGCCTTCACGGGATCGCGCAGCGAAAGGCTCTTCTTGATCGCGCCGTCCTCGATCATCGACAGGATCAGCGCCGTCACGCCGTTTCGCAGATAGATCGTGTATTCGGAGAGATTCGCGTCTCCGACGATGACGTGGAGACGGCGGTACTTCTCGCGATCCGCGTGGGGCTCGTCACGCGTGTTGATGATCGGGCGCTTCACCATCGTGTCGAGCGCCACCTCGGTCTCGAAGAAATCGGCGCGCTGCGAGATCTGATAGTCGACCGGGTGCCCGCGGTTCTCGGACCCCACCTTGCCCGCGCCGCAGTAGATCTGGCGCGACACGAAGAAGGGCAGCAGATGCTCGACGATCTGCTTGAAGGGCGTTCGGCGGTCCATCAGGTAGTTCTCGTGGGACCCGTAGCTGTTGCCCTTGCGATCGCTGTTGTTCTTGTAGATCAAGAGCTGCGCACCGGGCGGCAGCAACGCGTTAGCCTCTCGGCGAGACGCCTCGAGAATCCGCTCGCCGGCCTTCTCGTGGATCACGAGTTCGCGCACATTCGTGACTTCGGGGCAGGAGTACTCGGGGTGCGCGTGATCGACGTAGTAGCGCGCGCCGTTCATCAGCGTCTTGTTGCGCGCGATGTTCTCCTGCTGGTTCGGCGTGTACTTCTCGCCGTCGACCTGGAATCCGCGCGCATCGGCGAGCGGATTCTCCTGGTCGTAGTCCCACAGAATGTCGCCCGCCTGGTCCTCGCGGTACGCGTTGACCAGCAGGACGCAGCTCGAGATGGGATCGAAGTCGGGATCACCTTTGACGGTGATCCCGTACTCCACCTCGGTGCCCATCACCTTCGGGACGGCCATGGAGTCTCCGCACGCGCGGGGTCGCGGCTTCTAGAGATACTGGCCCGAGGTGATGTTTTCAATCGAGCGCTCCTTGCGGCTGATGCCGGTCATCAGCGTTCGGACGTTGATGATGCGCTCGCCCTTGCGACCAGAGATCCGCGCCCAGTCGTCGGGGTTCGTCGTGTTCGGGAGATCTTCGTTCTCCTTGAACTCCTCGTTCACGGACTCGATCAGATCTTCCAGCTTGATGCCGCGCTCCTGCTTCTCGATCGTGCGCTTCACCGCGCGCTTCTTCGCCCGCGACACGATGTTCTGGATCATCGCGCCGCTGGCGAAGTCCTTGAAGTAGAAGATCTCGCGCTCGCCCTTCGCGTACGTGACCTCGAGGAACTTGTTCTCCTCGCTCGTCTTGTACATGCGCTCGATCGTATCGGCGATCATGCCTGCCACGAGCTTCTTCGCGTCCTCGCCGTACGTCTTGCGCGCCTCGTCGTGGAACGGCAGATCGGTCGTGAGGTACTTCGAGAAGATCTCACCCGCCGCCGCGGCGTCCGGCCGCTGCACCTTGATCTTCAGGTCGAGGCGACCGGGGCGCAGCACGGCCGGGTCGATCAGGTCCTGGCGATTGCTCGCGCCGATCACGATCACGTTCTTCAGCGATTCCACACCGTCGATCTCGGAGAGGAACTGCGCGACGACGGTCGCCTCCATGTCGGACGAGATGCCCGATCCGCGCATCCGGAAGAGCGAGTCCATCTCGTCGAAGAAGATCACGACCGGCACATCCTCGCTGGCCTTGTCTCGCGCCTTCTTGAACACCTCGCGCAGCTTGTGCTCCGTCTCGCCGACGTACTTGTTGAGTAATTCGGGGCCCTTCACGTTCAGGAAGTACGGCGTCGTCTCGCGCCCGGTGCGCTGCTCGATGCTCTTGGCGAGGCTGTTCGCCACCGCCTTCGCGATCAGCGTCTTTCCGCAGCCCGGCGGACCGTAGAGGAGGATGCCCTTCGGCGGCTGCAGCTGGTGCTCCGCGAAGACCTCCGGGTAGATGTACGGCAGCTCGACGGAGTCGCGCAGGATCTCGATCTGGCCGCCGAGGCCTCCGATGTCGTCATAGGTGACGTTCGGGATCTCCTCGAGCACGACTTCCTCGACGGTGGACTTCGGAAGCTTCTCGAAGGCGTAGTGGGTCCGCGGGTCGTAGAGGAGGTTGTCTCCCACCTTGAGCTTCTCGCGCCGCAGCGGCTCGGAGAGAGTGACGACACGCTCGTCGTCGGTGTGACCGAGCACGATCACGCGGTTGTCCGCGAGGAAGTCGACGATCGACGCGATCTCACCGCGCGAGACGAAGCCCGACGGCTCGACGATGTTGAGCGCCTCGTTCAGGAGAACGTGCTGTCCCTCGACGAAGAGGAACGGATCGACGTTCGGGTGCACGTTCACCCGCATCGGGCGACCGTCGACGAGGATCTCGGCCGTGCCGTCCTTGTTGGGGCGCTGGAAGATTCCGTAGGTGTTCGGCGGTGCGCATAGCTTGTCGACTTCCTCCTTCAGGAGCTCGATCTGCTGCTTCGCCTCCTGGAGGACTCCGACGAGTCGTTCGTTCTGGCGCTCCGCGTCCGTGAACTGCTCGCGCGCGAGCTGATAGCGGCGGCGCAGCGATTCGAACTCCGCGATCAGGCGATCGAGGCGCCGGCGGAACTCGGGCGATTCGCTGCCGAACAGACGCAGGACGTTTCGCAATTCCTCGATGTCGTCGCGCGCTCGGGAAGCATCCGGATCGGAGTCGGGCTCGGCGAGCGGATCGCCAGGCGGCGTCGGTGCCGAAGAGATGCGTCGCATGACGTCGCGCACGAATCCTTTTCTTCCGGACTTCGGATCGAACTCGCTCATGCCACCTCCTCGATCAGCTCGAAGCGCCCGACCGCTGCCGGTCGTGCGCCTGTCGGAAGTGCGCTGCAATCCGCATGCCGCGTACGTCGAAGCAGAGACACAGACCGCAACCGTACGAGGCGCGACGTGGCCTCACGGCATAGACGGTCGCGAGTTGATGTGGAGTGCCCCCAGCTCGGCGGCGCGCTTCGTCTAGAAGCGATTCGAAGTGCCGCTCTTCGATTGCCCATCGCCAGGGCTCCTGCGTCTCCACGGGATCGGTGGGGTTGGAGCCTGATCGTCTCGAGTGGGTGGAGGTGCGCCGAGGCCTGCAAGTTACTGGAATTCCGGTCCTTTTCCCGCGCGCGAGCATATCGCAGGGCCTCGGGGTGTCAAGCAGCGTGCTCGCGCATGTGCGCTTCGCGCCAGCTGATTTCGCGTCGCGACGCTCTGCTTCGATCGCGCGTACGCTCGATCCGGACCACTCGGCGAGCCATTGCGCGCTCGGTCTCGCCCCAGCGCACGATCGCTGCCCCCACGCGACGCACCTGCCGCCTCGCGGTGCGAAGTTGCTCGCGAGTTGCAGCTTTTTTGACGCTCGGGCGTCGGAGAGGCGTGCTGCGAAGTGATCAGCGGAGAGGCAGGAATCGAACTCGCGGCGTGAGGAAGAATCGTTCCGAGATTGGGAACGGGATGCGCCCATTTCACCGATTGGACGGCTGCGACAGATCGATGATTCGGACGTTGGCGGGTGGCTCGAAGCGAAAGAGATCGGCAGGCGGATCGAGGTTCACCTGCAAGTCCGAGAACTCGACGACGGTGCTGTTGCCGAGCAGATCATCGATGCGTGTCCGAAACACGTCTCCGGTGCCAGGATTCGCCACCAGGAAGAGCTTCTCGTAGGAGGTGGGCTCGCGCGGTGTCAGCTCGAGCTCGACGGCCTTGTCCTCGCATGAGACGAGCCGGATCGCGAACTCACGCTCCATGTCTCCTCGACCGAGCAGGAATTGAAGCGCGGCCCCGGAGAAGAAGGCTCCATCCGCGGGCATGCGCTGTGCTTCTGCGAACGCGGGGTCGTAGATCCACAACGTCTTGCCGTCGCTGACCACGAGACTCGGCTCCGGCGATTCGTAGGACCATCGCATGCGCGAGGGCTTCGCGACCACGACGCTGCCTCGCGACGTGGTCTTCTCCGCGGCTCGATCGCCCACGCTCGCCGGCCGCGTAGTCTGAACGAACCGAGCGCGCAGGTCGCGGATGCTCTCGTAGCGGTGCTGCACGGCTGCGACCGCGTGTTGACGACAGGCCTCCTGCGCGTCGCTGCCGGGTGCAGGGGTTGCCGGCTTCTTCGGGGCGGACGCCGCGTCGGCGCCCGCGCTCGCCGCGAACGCGACGCCGATCGCGACTCCACACACGAAAGTGATGATTCGCCGCTTCGGCCGCATCGAGCGTGAGACGTCTCCGGTGCGCACTCGATTCAGGGCTCGATGGCGCTCACGAAGACGTCGCGGGGTTTCGTGCCGACCTGCGGTCCGACGACTCCCTCGGCTTCCATCTGCTCGATCATCCGCGCCGCGCGGTTGTAGCCGACCTTGAGCCGTCGTTGGATGTAGGAGATCGAAGCATTGCGCGTCTCCGCGACGATGCGCACCGCCTGGTCGTACATCTCGTCGACGTCCTCGTCGCGCACCGCATCTTCGCTCTCCACTTCGACGGTAACCAGCTGCTCGTCGAACCGCGGACTGCCCTGCTCGCGCAGGAACCGGGCCAGCTTCGCCACCTCGTCCTCCGTGACGAACGCGCCGTGGAGCCGCTGCATCTTCGACGTGCCGGGCGGGAGGAACAGCATGTCGCCCGATCCCAGCAGATGTTCGGCTCCGTTCTGATCGAGGATGGTGCGCGAATCCGTGCGCGACGAGACCTGGAACGAGATGCGCGCTGGGAAGTTGGCCTTGATGATTCCGGTCAGTACGTCGACGCTCGGGCGCTGGGTCGCCAACACGAGGTGGATGCCGGCCGCTCGCGCCATCTGCGCCAGGCGCTGGAGCGACTCCTCGACGTCCTTCGCGCACACCACCATCAAGTCGGCGAGCTCGTCGATGATCACGACGATGTAGGCCAGCGGCTCGTACGGAACCTCGACGCCCTGCTCCTCGCCCGGGGCGGGGCGGAGGCGGAAGGTCGTCGAGCCCGCCGCGAGCTCCTTCTGACAGCGCTCGTTGAACTGCTGGATGCTGCGGACGCCGAGAGCCGCCATCAGCTGATAGCGCTCTTCCATCTTGCGCACGACGCCGGCGAGAGCCGCCGACGCCCGCTTCGGATTGGTCACCACGTCGGCGATCAGGTGCGGGATTCCCGCGTAGACCGACAGCTCGAGGAGCTTCGGGTCGATCAGGAGCAGCTTGAGCTCGCTCGGAGTCTTGCGACAGAGGATCGAACACAAGAGCGCGTTGAGGAAGACGCTCTTTCCCGTTCCGGTTGCGCCCGCGACGAGCAGGTGGGGCATCTTCGCGAGATCGGCGTCGACGGGGTTCCCGAAGATGTCCTTGCCGAGCGCCACCGGCAGCTGTGACTTGCTGTTGCGGAAGCGATCGTTCTCGAGCAGATCGCGCAGATACACCACCTCGCGATCGGCGTTCGCGACCTCGATCCCGACGACCGACTTGCCGGGGAGCGGCGCGATGATCCGCACCGAGAGCGCTCGCAGCGCGAGGGCGAGGTCGTCGGCGAGTCCCGTGATCTTGTTGACCTTGATGCCCGACGCCGGCTCGAATTCGTACATCGTGATGACCGGGCCGGGATGCACGGTCACGACGCTGCCACCGACACCGAAGTCGGCAAGCTTCTTCTCGAGAATCCGGGAGTTCATGATCAGGCTGTCGCGGTCGTAGGCGTGTGCGCCGCGGGGCGGCTCCTGGAAGAGCGAAACGTCGGGGAGGCGGAAGGGACCGCCCGACGGGGTCTCCGAGAAGGCGAAGGCTTCCTGCCGCGCGCCGGGCGCGCGCTCTCGGGCGTGATCCACGATCTCCGGCTCTCCGCGACGAACGCGCCGGGGCCGCGTCGGCTCGGGCGCCGCCTCGGCGCTGGCGGGCGCTTCCATCGGCGGCTCGACCTCGCGTTCGTCACGCGCTGCAGCGACGCGCGCCCGCCGTGCCCGCTGCTCGCGCCAGACATTCGCCGCGCGCCAGCCGTGCAAGATGCCGGTGACGCCTCTCTCCGACGCACCGCGCACGCTCGACGGGATCGCGGCCGCCACCTGCACGGCGCGCACCACCACTCTGAAGAGCGCGGCGACGCTGCGCCCGACCGCGACACTGAAAGCGGACACCAGCGTGCCCGCCGACGCCGGCGACGCGATCGCGATGCCCATCGCCACCACCACCGCGTTCAGCACGATGGCGCCCCACGAGCCGAAGGCCCACACCTCGAGCGAAGCGAGATGTCGACCCAGCCACCCCACCTCCACCCGATCGGTGGGCTCCGACATCGCGACGGCTAGCAGACGGGGCAGCGTCGAGATCGCGAGCGTCATGCAGACGACGCCGAACCAGAAGCGGGACGAGATGCGCGGCAGGCCGCGTCCTGCGACGAGGCGCATCCCCAGCACGGCCGCGGCGGCGACGGCGAGCCAGGACGCGAGGCCGAGCGTCCGCAGCAGACCGGATGCCAGTGCGCCGCCGAGCGCGCCGCCCGCATTGGCGACGGGCCGACTCCCGTCGTAGCTCCAGAGCGAGATCGCGCAGACGATCGAGATCCCGAGCAGAGCGAGGCCGGCGCACTCGTGGATCAGGATCCTCCGCAAACTCGCGTCGCGGCTTCGCCCCGACGTCGCGCCCCTAGCCACGATGCGGCCCGGACGGCAGAGAGGTCTCGCGCATGAAACCCTCGCCAGCGCGACGCCGAGGTCGCGCGGTCGGACTCGCTCACCCCCCCGGGCTGCGAGACACCGCGGCAGGGTAGAAGCGCTCGGCGCGCTCAACCAGTCCGGCGAATTCGCCGGAAGAGGGTCGCCGCTATCCGCGGACCGGCGTCCGGCTCCACGACGACTCGATGGGAGCGCCCTGGAGCTCCGCATCGAAGCCCGCGACGATGGCACGCCGCACCCGATCCTTGAGCTCGCCTCGCGCCTCCAGCCCCAGGCCGGCGGTAGGAATCGCCTCGCCGTAGAGGATCCGCACGCGTCCGCTCTCGATCCGCAGCGATCCCTTCGGCGTGATGCGATTGCTGCCGGACACGGTGATCGGAAGGATCGGGACCCCGGCCTCGATCGCGAGGTGGAACCCTCCGCTCTTGAATTCAGCGAGGACGCCGCTCTCGCTGCGCGTCCCTTCCGGGAAGATGATCACGTTCGTGCCCGAGCGGATGCGGTCGGCGGCGCGCTTCAGGCTCCGGACCGCGCCGTCGTGATCGCCACGGTCGATGATCACGTGCCCGCCGAGCCCGAGCGCCCAGCCGAAGAATGGAATCCAGACGAGCTCGCGCTTGGCCACGAAGCGCCACGAGACGGGGATCGTCGCGACGATGGCCGCCGTGTCGATCACGCTCTGGTGATTCGACATGAACACGTACGGCTGTTTCGCGTCGATCCGGTCGAGTCCCTGGCACTCCACTTCGATCCGACAGGTGGCGAGGATCCAGGAGACCCAATGACGCCCGACCCAGATCACGCCTTCGCCGCTGCGGTCGAAGAGCGCGAGGAGACAGGCGACCACGCCCCAGAAGATCGTGTAGAGCACGATCATGAGGTAGCGGTAGAGATAGACCACGAGCCGCCTCGCTCGTCGATGCTACGAGGCGCTGCGAGGTCTCGCCAACGAACGCCGACGCATGCATTGGTATCCAAACGGCGTTCGACGCATTTAGCGCTCGAGCTTCCCTTGACCCGGTGGAGGCTCGGCGTGAAGATGCAACCAACCCCATTATTTCGACGGAGAGAGACGCATGGCTAGCGTGAACAAGGTGATCCTGATCGGCAACCTCGGTCGGGATCCGGAGCTGCGCTACACGCAGGGAGGTCAGGCGGTCGCCAACTTCACTCTGGCGACGACCGAGCGCTTCCCGACGAAGGACGGCGAGCGTCAGGAGCGCACCGAGTGGCACCGGATCGTGGCGTGGGCCCGGACGGCCGAGCTGTGCGCGCAGTATCTCTCGAAGGGCCGCAGCGTCTACGTCGAGGGCCGGCTGCAGACGCGCGAGTGGGAAGATCGCGAAGGCCAGAAGCGCCGCACCACCGAGATCGTCGCGCAGACCGTGCAGTTCCTCGGCGGTCGCGACGGAGGCGGCTCCGGCGCGGGCGCTCGCGCGGGTGGTGCCGGACCCGACGCGCCGCCGAGCGACGACGAAGGCGCACCGCCGCCGCCGGCCGACGACATCCCGTTCTGAACACCGCTCGTCAGCTGCGCGAAGTCGGAGAACGGGTCGGTCGGCTAGCTGCCCTCGCGAGCGCCGACGCGCAGCTGCCGGACAAGGTCATTGATCAGGTCCCGGGACTGGGTGTCGAGGTTCTCGAACTCTATGCCCATTCCCGGCGTTTCCTGGTGGCTGCCATCGCAGACTCGGACGACGCGACCCATCACCTGGATGGGCTCGTCGCTACCGGGAATCTGGAATTCGAGCGCGACGCTCGCTCCGATCGCGGGCGGGGCGTCGGTCTCGACGAAGAGACCGCCCTCGTTGATGTTGCGTGCGAACTCCGAGAACAGCTCGTCGACCGTCTTGTAGTCGACGCGCACCACGAGGTCGGTGCGTTCCCAACGCCGTCGCTCGACACCACGCGGCGCGCTTCGCTGTACGGTGGTCTTCATCGGGTTCCGCTGCGGGGTGTCGCTCGATCCCGCTCTGGCCTCATCGACCGGACGAGGGCGGGGCCTTAGTCGCCCTTCCTCGATCGGGCCGGGGCGCCGAGGACGCCCGCATCTCGCAGGCTGCGGAAGCCTCTCTCGGCAACGACCACGTGATCGAGGATGGGCACCCCGAGCAGCTCGCCGGAGCTGGCGAGCCGCTCGGTCACGGCGCGGTCTTCGGGACTGGGTTCGGGGTCCCCGCTGGGGTGGTTGTGGACGAGGATCAGGGCGGCGGCGCTCGCACGGATCGCAGGCCGGAAGACCTCTCTCGGGTGCACGAGACTCGCGGTCAAGGTGCCGAGCGAGACGAGCTCCTCCCCGAGGACCCGATGACGTCCGTCGAGCAGCAGCACGAAGAAGTGCTCCTGGCTCGCGTGTCGCAGGCGCATGTGGAAATGGCGGAATACGTCTTCGGGGCTCCGGATCGCGTCGCCTTCGCGCAAGCGTCGCTGCGAGAGCCGGCGCCCGAGCTCGACGGCGGCGAAGAGCGCGGCGGCCTTGGCGCGTCCGATTCCTCGCACGCGCATCAGCTCGCGAGGATTGCTCCTCACGAGTCCCGAGAGCCCGCCCTGACGCGCCAGCACGTCGGCCGCCACGGACGCGACTCGCGATCCCGATCCGCCGGTCCGAAGCATCAGACCGATCAGCTCCGCGTCCGACAACGCGTGGATCCCTCGCGAGAAGAGCCGCTCGCGCGGCAGCTCCTCCCGATCTCCGTCCGCGCTGCGAGAGGCTGTGCGGCTCGAGTCCGGCCGAGCGGAAGATGCGGACTCCCGAAGCGGCATGCTGGCTCCGGGACCGGGAGCGGGGCGCAGTCTAGCGCGGGACTCAGCCGGCGGATGCCTTGGCGCCGGCGCCGCGATCGCAGCTCTGCTCCCGCTCCTCTGCCTGGCGGAGCAATGCGTCGAAGCGATCCGGAGGCAGCTCGGGCGCGATCAATCCACGCAAGGTCGACTCCCGATACGGCTCCGCCTCCATCTCCGCGACGAAGCGGCGCAGCAGCGCCAGATAGCCGAGCGCCTCGTTCGGTTCCGTCGCGGCCGCCATCAGCTCGATCGGAACGGATCCGCGGAAACGAGAGCCGTCTCGCATGCGGATCACACCGTCCGGCGACAGCTCGCCGAGGCGCTTCATCGCGGCGCGCAGGTAGGGATCCGTGTGGCTGCCGTTCGGTGTCAACGCCCGGGCGAGGGCCTCGGGGTCGAGCTGCTCGCGGAGCGCTTCGTCGAAGTCGAGCGCGCAGCCCGTGACGTCGGCCGTGCGGATCCGGCCGAGCGCGCCGACAGCCGATTCGCGCGCGGCGTTGTCCCCCTCGCGAGCGGACAGATCGAGATTGAAGACATGGACGCTCCGCACCGGATCGAAGCCCTGTCGGGAGCGCGTCTCGAACTGGTCGCTCCGACCGAGCTCGGTGAGCCGGACCCGGATCATCAGGTCCTCGCCGAGCTGCTGCGGCTGCAGACCCTCGATCAAGGAGCTGGCGACACCCTGCATGTTCGCGTCGGCCGCCGGCGTGTTCGCGGTCTGGGTCAGCACCACGTCGAAGCCGTCCTGGCTCTTCTGCAGCCGGAACGCAACCGCCTCCTTCGTCAGGAAGGTGAGCGAGCTGCGGCCGGCGAACGTCGTCTGCGTGAAGGCCAGCAGCGAGTTCGGCAGGGGCGACAGATCGATCATCACGCGGTCGGTCTGCGAGCGAACCGGAATCTGGATCTCGCGCTGGCGATACCCGTCGAGCAGCGCGCGCACCGTCAGGTTGTCGCGATCCGTGGCCTCGATGCGCGGGGGCAGCATCACGCGGGCCGGCGCGTCCGCCTGCTCGTAGCGCTTCTGGAAGTTGCCCCGTACGTAGAAGAGATCGAGGACGGCGCCGGGAGGCGTGGTCTCGATCTCGACGGAGCGCTCGCCGTACCAGTAGCCCGGACCGCCGTGGAAGAATCCCGTGATCGGAGCGAACAGGTTCGTCGGCGACCACTTCGGCGGCTCTTGCGGGATCAGCTCGACGACGTCGATGGCCTGCGGCTTCTCGGAGGGCTTCGCCGTCTCGGGAAAGGCGGCGCGTGCGTCGAGCGCGATCGGAGCAGCGAGCGCGAGGAGCAGTCGGATTCGGCGCTTCCGCATCGGGGCCGCGCACTCTACCGACGGACCGGGGCGCGCGACAAGCGAGCGCGCGTCAGCGAGGAGACGTCGAGACCTGCCGGATCAACGACGCATGCAGGAGCTGCTCGACGACCGGCTGCGCCAGCGGGTGCGAAACGGTCCGGACGTTCAGCGCGACCTGTGCCGCATCGCCCCGACGAGCGGCGCGTTCGGCGAGCCGCTGCACGAAGCGCTCGCGTTCGCGGACCCGCTCGAGCCGGCGGAAGAACGCCTGCGGGTCCAGCTGGAGCTCGTTCAGCTGCATGTCGAGACGCCAGTCGAGGAGATTCGCGGGTTGGAAGTTGGCGGTCGGAAGGACCGGCAGCGCCGCCTCGGGCGGTGAGCCGGAGAAGTGCGCGGCGCGCGTCTCGATCGCGGGCCCGGCGGCCGCGATGATCGACGCGTGTGGATCGCCCGGACGCGTCGCTACGACACCGGACGGCGTCGCGAGGGGCGCCAGACGAAGTCCCACGACCGCACAGGCGATCCCTGCCGCGAGCGCCGCTGCGACGTTGGAAGTCCACGGCCTTCCGAAGAACGCGCGTAACACGCGGGGCTGCGCTTCGACTTCGGAGACCCGGCGCATGATCCGAGCCGCCAGGTCGGAGCTCGGCTCCGGATCCGGCAACGATCGAAGCAAGGTGACGACCGCGTCGATCTCGTCCGCGTCGTACCGGGAACCCTCGTCCCGGCTCAGAGCCAACCGATCCGTGTGCTTCGTTCTCACGGCTTCTCTCCTGGCTCCCTCCGTTCGAGAAACTCACGCAGACTCTCCCGCAGCGCGCTCCGGCCGCGGTGGATTCGCGACTTCACCGTGCCCTCCGGCACTCCCAGGACGTCGGCGATCTCCTTGTACGCACGACCCTCGATGTCGAAGAGCACGACGGCCATGCGCAGGTCCTTCGGGAGCTCGAGCAGCGCCTGCTGCACCGCGCCTTGCACTTGAGCGCCGTGGGCGGTGGCTTCGGGATCGGGGGCCGAGGCCGGACCCTCGTCTCCGACGAGATGCCGGCGGCCGAACTCCTCGACGCGCGCGCGCGCGCGGCCGAGGCTCCGGCGGCGATTGAGCGCCGCGTTCGCAGCGACGCGATAGAGGAACGTCGAGAAGCGCGCCTCCCGCCGGAAGCGATGGCCGTGGCGGTGCAGACTCAGGAACGCCTCCTGGGTTGCGTCCTCGGCCTCCTCGCGGCTTCCGAGCATGCGGTAGAGCAATCGGAACACACGGCGCTCGTGACGCCGGACCAGCGTCTCGAAGGCGCGTAGATCCCCGGCCTGCCAGTGCGCGACGAGCTCGGCGTCGGGGTCGCTGGCGGAAATGGCACTCGCCGAGGTCTCCGGCAGTGCCGAAGCCGACGCGACTGCTTCTGCGACCAGGGTCTGCATCCGGGGCGTCGGACACCGCGCTTCGTTTCCGGGTTCCCCTCCCGCGTCGGGTCGCCTCACGACAGGCGCCGCCTTGCGCCTTGCCGGAGCGGATCATCCGCGCGTTGCCAATCCCCGCTCTTGCCCCCCCGCTTCCCGGCGAGGTGCACACTTTCGATCACCATGCCGCGATCCATCGCCTTGCACATGTCGTAGATCGTGAGCGCAGCGGCAGAAACTGCAACCAGTGCCTCCATCTCCACCCCGGTCCGAGAATGAGCTTCCGCGCGCGCCTCGATCAGCATTCGCGGACCCGCACGGTCCGGCTCGATCTGGAGATCGACCGAATCGAGCGGAATGGAGTGGCAGAGCGGGATCCACTCGTCGGTGCGCTTGGCGGCCTGGATCCCGGCGAGACGAGCGGTCGCGACCACGTCGCCCTTTGGCGTTCGCCCCTTCACGATCTCGTCGAGCGCTTCGGCCGACATGCGCACGGCCCCGCGGGCAATGCAGACCCGATGGGATACCGCCTTCCTACCCACGTCGACCATCCGGACGCGACCGTCGGGATCGAGATGGGTCAGCTTGTCGCTCAAGGTTGCTTCCTCTACGAGCTCTCGCCGAGCCATTTGCGCATCGACTCGAATACGGCCTCGCGGCCTGGCTCGTTGAAGATCTCGTGTCGCATTCCGGGGAACCCAAGGTAGCGACCACGAGGTGTCGCGGCGGCGAACTCGCGGCTCCCGGACGGCGGGCAGATCGGGTCGTCCTCTCCGTGGAGCGCGAGGAGCGGCGAGTCGACCTCGCTCGCTCGACGGCTCGTGCGTCCCATCGTTGCGAACAGCTCCGCCGCGAGCGAGGTCGTGATGCGGCGCTCGACGAGCGGATCCTCCAGATAGGCGCGGACCACCGCGGGGTCCGTCGAGAGACCTTCGGGATCGAGCCCGCTCGCCAGGGAGAGGGTCGGGGCGACTCGGCGCAGCGCCCGAAGAAGCCAGCGCCGCGAGCGCGACATCGCGGCGGGGGCGGCCAGCGCGGCGCCGGACGTCACATAGCCCGACACCTCCGGCCTTCGCTCGACTGCGAGCGAGGCGGTCACGAGTCCACCCATGCTGTGACCGACCACGAAGAGCGGAAGACCCGGATGCGCGTCGCGCGCACGGGCCAACGCCTGCTCGGTGTCGTCCAGCAGATCGGAGAAGCGGCGCACGTAGCAGCGGCGGCCACTCGAGCGACCGTGCCCCTGGTGATCGAAGGCGTGGACCGCGATGCCGCGCGCTGCGAGCCACGTCGCCACCTCCTCGTAGCGCCCGCTGTGCTCCGCGAAGCCGTGGATCAGGAGCACCGACGCCGAGGGATCGTCCGGCAGCCAGGCGCGCGAGAAGATGTCGCGCTCTCCTGCCCCCCGGACGTGCCGTTCTTCGCGACGAATCCGGGCCGGCACGCTGGCAACCGGTTCGACCGCGCCGCGCGTCAGGACTCCGAGAACCGGCGCACGGCCGCGCGGGCAGCTCGAACGCGATCGAGATAGCTGACGCCGCGAACGTCCGATCCCCAGAAGTAGGCCGAGATGCCACCGGCCTCACCGAGCCGCTGGATGTTTCCAGCGAGGATCCAACAGCCGGCCTCGATGTTGCTCTCGATCGTGGTCAGGTTGCCCGCGATCCGCATCCCGGACGCCATGTGCGGCATGACCTGCATCAGACCGAGCGCTCCCTTCGGGCTCCGGACCCACGGGCGGCCGCTGCTCTCCACCAGGAGCACCGCTGTGACCAGCTCGGGATCGAGGCGGAATCGCTGGCTGCTCCGCAGCACCGCCCGACCGATGCGAGCGCTCTCGACCTCCGAAAGGGTCGGATTCACGCGTTGCATGATCGCGGCAATGCGAATGGCTTCATCGGCCTGGACACCCGACGCGCCACGGGAATCCGCACCGAATGCGTTACTCGGGCGACCGCCCGAGATCAGGGCGATGGCCAGCAAGGCAAGGATGGCGAGATGGGCCCTGTGCAAGCTCACCCCCTGGGGGTAGAGGGTTCACATTCCTCATCGACCGGACGGGGGGGCCAACATAGGCGAGCACCGAGGGGAGAACCATCGACGATGGAAGATTCCAATGAGATTGACCGCGCGCGTGACGACACCGGTTGTGACGAGCTGATGAAACTCCGTTCGTCGCATTGACCCTGCGATTCGCACGGTGATAGGATCGAGTTGCTTTCGGTAGGGGTGGGGCCGGTACGGGGGTCCAGGGCTTTCGGTCACCTGCCACGAGCTGAACTCGAGCGCGCTGACGCAGTGGACCGCGAGCTGTCGCCGAGACTCCGGGGATTTCGGGTCCCATGACCGCTGAGCAATTCGCGGGCACACAGCTCTTCGAGAGCGTCGACATCCAGCGACTCCTCGACGACCTGTCGAAGATCTATCGCTGGCTGCTGGTCACAGACTCGCGTCATCGAATCGTGTGGATGAGCGAGGGGCTCACGGATTTCTTCGGCGCCGACGCCCTCGAGATCGGCGCGGATGCCCGCCGATTCGTCGAGCAGCTCCCGCATCCCGAGCAGGTATTCCCGCTGCGGAAGGACCTGCGAAAACGGCGTTTCCTCACCGCAACACCTCTGGACCTGCGCACGGTACAAGGCGAGATCGTCCCCGTGCAGATCAGCATGCTCGAGATCCATACGACCGAGCCCGCCGCGCCGTTACTCGTCGCAATCGCTCGGCCTGCGAGTGCGTCGCGTGATCGCGACGCCGGCGAGCGCGACCCGGTCTTCGAGGCCGCCCCGGACGCGATGCTGGCCGTCGACGCGGGCGGATTCGTGTCGCGCGCGAACGCCGCCGCCTTGCGGATGACCGGCCGTTCGCGCGGAGAGCTGATCGGTCAGCCGGCCGCGCTGCTCTTCTCCGGAAACGTCGTGGATCTGCAGCGCGCGGCGAGATCGCTGCGCGGCGACGGCGCGCGCGAATACCGCACGTCCATCG
>DATKND010000116.1:0-121278 GCA_035541475.1 Myxococcota bacterium
GACGCGGGCGGCGGCGCCGCCGAGAAGATCTCCGTGCGCGCGTGGTGCTTGATGAAGTCGATCACCGGCGCGTCGCCGGCGACGAAGCCGCCGATCGCGGCGAGCGACTTCGAGAAGGTGCCCATCACGAGGTCGACGTCCGCCTCGCAGCCGAAGTGCTCCGGCGTGCCGCGTCCGTGCTCGCCGAAGACGCCGAGGCCGTGCGCGTCGTCGACCATCAAGCGCGCGCCGAAGCGGCGCTTCAGCTCCGCGATGCGCGGGAGCGGCGCGACGTCTCCCTCCATCGAGAAGACGCCGTCCACCACGATCAGCATCGCGTGATCGCGGGCGAACTCGAGCTTCTTCTCCAGATCGCCCATGTCGTTGTGGCGGAACTTGTAGGAGCGGCCGAAGCCGAGGCGACAGCCGTCGATGATGCTGGCGTGGTCGAGCGCGTCGAGGATCGCGACGTCGCCGCGACCGAGCAGACACGAGAGCACGCCGAGGTTCACCTGGAAGCCGGTCGAGAAGGTCAGCGCCGCTTCGCGCTGGGTGAAGCGCGCGAGCCGCTCCTCGAGATCGACGTGGATGTCGAGCGTGCCGTTCAGCAGGCGCGAGCCGGCGCAGCCCGTTCCGTAGCGCGCGAGCGCCTCCGCGGCCGCCTCCTTCACCTCGGGATGGCTGGTCAGGCCGAGGTAGTTGTTCGAGCCGAGCATCACGACTTCCTGGCCATCCAACATGACGACCGGGTCCTGGCCGGAGGTGATCGCACGGTAATACGGCATGGCGTCGGCGGCCCGAGCCAGCTGAACCCGTTCGTCCTCACCGCATTTCGAGAAGATGTCCAACGTGGATCGCCTCCGAGGGGTCGGCTCGAGGTCATCGCGACGCGGCGCGCTTCGAGTCATCGGTCGTCTCTTCGAGGGGTGTGAGTCGAACGGAATTCGATGGCAGGGTTGCAGCCGAAGCGGGGTCGGATGCTCTCGACGAGGGGCGACCCGGGGTCCGGTCGCGAGGTCGCCGATCATATCGCACGAAGACCTCACTGCACTTCGCGGATCCCCATGGGGCCAATTGCGATGTGCTAGTCGCGCAGGTGTCGGTCCTGCAACCTTCGAAAAAACGGGCAGACCTGCGGAGACGCTGCGAAATTCCAGGCTAGACTGCGCGCTCCCCCTGCGTCCGATTCAGGCTTCTCCCCCCACAACTCCGGGAGATCCGATCCGATGCGCCGTCGCCGTCTCGTCGCGCTCGGGGTCTGCGCGCTGCTCGGTCTGCTGTCGCTGCGCGCACGAGCCGACGAGCCCGGCACGCCTCCGCCGACCGGCGCGGCGAGCTCGATCGAGAAGTACGACCCGCTCTACGACGAATCCGCCGACGACGCGGGGACGGAGCCGGTGTCGGATCCGCTCGAGCCGATGAACCGCGCGATCTTCGGCTTCAACGAGAAGGTCGATCACTACGTGCTCGACCCGATCACGCGCGGGTACCGCTTCCTCGTGCCGGCGCCGGCGCGGCGCGGCGTCGAGCGCTTCTTCGTCAATCTGAAGCAGCCGGTCGTCTTCACGAACCTGATCCTCCAGGGTCGCGGCCGCGATGCGGTGCTCACCTTCGGTCGCTTCGCCGCCAATACGACGCTCGGGGTTGCCGGCGTCTTCGACTTCGCCAACGACGTGATCGGCTGGCCGCGCACGAGCGCCGACTTCGGGCAGACGCTCGCCGTCTACGGCATCCCGAGCGGCCCCTACCTGGTGGTGCCGATCTTCGGCCCGAGCAATGCGCGCGACACGGTCGGCAACGTGGCCGACCAGGCGATGAACCCGCTCACCTACTTCTTCGCGCCGCTCCAGCTCCAGTGGTCGTTGATCTTCGGCGGGAGCCAGGGCATCGCCTACCGCGAGGCCAATGCCGACGCGCTCGACGCCCTGCGCGACGCGTCTGTGGACTTCTACGCGGCGCTCCGCAGCGCCTACACACAGTCGCGCGAAGGCGCGGTGCAGGAGGCGCGGGTCGCGCGCGGGGAGCCCTAGTCGGGCCTTCGCCCGGCTTCGCCCGTGCGATCTCCGCTCGGCTTCGCCTCGCTGCGCGCCGGACGGCTTGCCTCGCTGCGCGTCGGCCGACTGACGTCGGCCTCCTTGCCTAGCCGGGCTGCTTTCGCCCAGTCTCGGTCTTGGCGGCGTTGCCGGCGGCGAGCTTCGCGATCTTCTCGTCGAGCGCCGCGATCAGCGCGTCGAAGTTCTCGCGCTTCACGATGCCGGAGAACTCCGAGCGCCGCAGCGCCAGCTCGCTCACGGTGCCGTCGAGATACACGTCGATGATCTTCCAGGTGCCGTCGATCTGGTGCATGCGGTAGTTGAGCTCGACGTCCTCGTCGCCCGGGTCGATCAGCTTGCTGCGCACGATCTTCGTGTCCATGCGCGCGGGATCCTCACCGAGCGTCTGGAAGCTCTGGCCGGTCCAGCTGTCGAACTGACCCGCGTAGTTGGCGACCATGAAGCGCAGGAAGGCGTCGAGATAGCGCTTGCGCTCCGCCTCCGACGCCTTCTCCCAGTAGACGCCGACCGACTTCTCCGCCATGAACGACACGTCGAAGTAACGCGGGATCACCGGCGTCAGCTTCGCCGCGCGACCCTCGTAGCCGAGAGATTTCGCATTCTTCATGACGTCGAGCAGCGCGGCGTGCAGACCGTCGATCGACTGCGACGGTCCCGAGGCGGCCGGCTCCGTGGCGGCGGGATCCGCGGGCACGGGGGATCCGATCGACAGCGACGCCGCGGCGAAGACCACGGCGCAGAGCGTTCTCGTGAACCTCATTGCGACCTCGTTGCGGGCGTTCCCGCAGCTGCGCGACGTCACTCTCGGCGGGGTTGGGCCCGAGGGGAAACGGGGGCACAGTCTAGCGAAGCATCTCGATGCGTCTGCGCGTCGGACGAAACTCTTCGCGTCCGATTCACCGCTTCTGCTAAATGAGGGCCTGCGAAATCAGGGCCAGCGCGGGCGACGCGACCGGGTGCGGCCTCGCCACCGCACTCTGCGACGACGCGTGGAAGGGTTGGCTTGCAGGATCGACTCGAAGAGCGAGTAGGTCGCGCGATCGCGTCGTGCGTCGGCGCGGTGCAGCGCGCTCCCTGGCTCGTGATCGGCGCCTTCGCGCTCGCCGTGGTCGGCTCGGTGGTCTACGCGGTCGAGAATCTCGGCATTCGCGGCGACGTCGACTCGCTCTTCGCGACCGACATTCCCTTCCGGGTTGCGGAGCGCGCCTACTACGAGGCGTTCCCCGATCAGTTCGAGAATCTCTTCGTGGTGATCGACGGGGTGACGCCGGAGCGTGCCGGTGTCGCCGCGAAGGCGCTGGCCGATCGCCTGCGCGAGGACCACCGCAACTTCCACCAGGTCTTCCTGCCGGGCGGCGGCGAGTTCTTCGAGCGCAACGCCTTCCTGTACCTCGACACGCCCGACCTCGAGGAGCTCGCGGATCGTCTCGCGCAGGCGCAGCCCTACCTGGCGGCGATCTCGCGCGACGGCTCGCTCCAGGCGCTGGCGTCGATCATGGCGCGCGGCGCGCGCGCCGTGCGTGAGGGCGACGTCGAGGGGAATCAGCTCTCCGCCATGTACGAGCGCGCCGCCCAGGCGCTCGCCGCGCGCCGCGAGGGCCGCAGCTATCAGGTCTCGTGGGCGGAGGTGCTGGCTTCGCGCGATCTCGGCGGCGATCCGCACCGGCGCGTGCTGATGGTGCAGCCCGTGCAAGACGTGAACGACCTCCAGCCCGCGCGCGCCGCCATCCTGGCAGTGCGCGCCGCCGCGAAGGAGCTCGGCCTCGGCGCGGCGTCGGGCGTGACGGTGCGCATCACCGGCGACGCCGCGCTCACCTACGAAGAGATGGAGGTGGTGAAGGATCAGGCCGTCGCGTCGGGCGTCGCGTCGCTGCTGCTGGTCGGGGTGCTGCTGGTCGGCGGACTGCGCTCCGCGCGCATGGTGCTCTCGACGCTCGCCACCCTGGTCGTGAGCCTGGTGCTGACCGTCGGCTTCACCGCGCTCTTCATCGGCCACTACAACATGATCTCCGCCGCCTTCGCCGTGCTGAACATCGGCCTCGGCGTCGAGTTCGCGATCCACCTGCTGATGCGGCTCCAGGAGATCCTGGCCGAGGGACAGCCCTTCGACCGGGCGCTGCGCGCGACGGCAGGCGACGTCGGCACGTCGCTCGCGCTCTCCGCGATCACCACCGCGATCGGCTTCTTCGCGTTCGTCGGGACCGAGTTCGTCGGGGTTGCCGAGCTCGGCGTGATCTCGGGCGCCGGCACGCTGATCGGCTTCTTCTGCACGGTGACCTTGCTGCCCGCGCTGATCTCGATCTCGAGGCGGCCCGAGACGCGCGTCACCTTCGGCGACGCCGTCTGGACCACGCGGCTCGTCGATCTGCCGGTGCGGCACCCGCGCGCGGTGCGCTTCGGCGCGGTGGCGCTCACGATCGGCTCGGTGCTCGTGCTGCCGCGCGCGCACTTCGACAACAACCCGCTGAACGTGCGCGATCCGAAGAGCGAGTCGGTGCGCGCGCTCTCCGACCTGCTCGATCGGGGCGCGACCTCGCCGTGGTCGCTCAACGCGGTGTCACCCGACCTCGCGAGCGCGGAGGCGCTGGCGGAGCGGCTCCGCGCGGTGCCGGAGGTCGGCCAGGTCGTCACCGTCACGGACTTCGTGCCGGGCGACCAGGAGGCGAAGCTCGGCATCATCGAGGACATGGGAATCTTCCTCGGTCCGCTGACTCCGGCGGAGGGCGGTCCGCCGAAGACCAGCGTCGAGACGCGCGTCGCGTCGCTGCGACACCTCTCCGACGAGCTGCGCCATCTGCTGCGCGTGCCTACCGATCCAGCGCTCGCGCGAAGCGCGGAAGCTCTGGCGGGCGAACTCGACGCGTATCTCGCCTCGCTGCCGCCGGGCGACGCCGCCGACACCGAGCTCGACGCGCTGCAGGAGAGCGTGCTCGGCAGCCTGCCCGAGCAGCTCCGCATCCTCGACGCCGCGCTCGGCGCGGGCCACGTCACGCTCGAGAATCTACCGCGCGCGCTGGTCGAGCAGATGGTCGCCGACAACGGCCATGTGCGCGTGCAGATCTTCCCGCGCGAGAACCTCTCGGATCACTCCTCGCTGGCGCAGTTCGTCGACGGGGTGAAGGCCGCCGTGCCGGACGTCTCGATCACGGGCAGCGCGTCCGAGATCGTCGAGAGCGGCCGCAGCGTCGTGCGCTCGCTGCGGCAGGCGCTGATGCTCGCGGTCGGCGCGATCACGGTGATCCTGCTGATCCTCTCCGGCGGACGCGTGCTCGAGACCGCGCTCGTGCTGGCGCCGCTCGTGCTCGCCGGGATCTTCACGGCCGCCACGGCGGTGCTGCTCGACATCCCGTTCAACTTCGCCGACGTGATCGTGCTGCCGCTGCTCCTCGGCATGGGCGTCGACTCGGGCATCCACCTCGTGCACCGCGCGCGCCAGACGGGAGAGCTCGGCATCGCGCTGCTCGGGACGAGCACCGCCCGCGCCGTGGCCTTCAGCGGCATCAACACGATCGCGAGCTTCGGCACCTTAGGCCTCGCGTCCCACCGCGGCCTCGCGACGCTCGGTCAGATGCTGACCCTCGGCGTCGCCTTCAGCTTGCTGACCACGCTGATCGTGCTGCCCGTGCTGATCCCGTCGCGCTGGAGGCGCGCCGGGCTGACGCGCTCCCAGGCGTAGGGATCAGGCGGGCGTGAAGCTCGCGAGGTCGTAGATCCCGAGACTCCGCTCCAGCTCCGCCACTTCGCGGACGACCGCCTCGAAGCCGTGCTCGCCGAAGAGCTCGTGCTCCTTGTCCTCGAACTGCTCGCCGAGCTCTCGATAGGCGGCGCGCCCGACGACGTCGCGAAACGCGGGAAACAGGACCGTGTCCTCGCGCGCGGCGTGAGGGCGATACATGCGCACGAAGCTCCGCAGCATTCCCACGAGATCCGGAGCCGCGCCGCTGCTTCTGCGGATGATCTCGTCCGTCAGCCGACGACCGCGCTCGTGCTGTCGCAGGAGCGTTGCGACGAGCTCGACCTCCCGCTGCGCCGAGCGCATGCGCGGGAACACGAACTCCTCTTCCTGCTTCTCGTGATAGTCCTCGACGAACCGGCGGACGATTCCGGCGGCCTTCGTCACGACCGAGAGGTCGAGCGCCCGCTGCTTTTCGACCCGGGCGATCGCTTCGTCGTAGAGGAGCAGGATGCGGCGGAGCACGCCGTGCTCCTGCATCAGATCCTCGCCCGGCGTGACCTCCGCGCCTTCGGCTTCGGGCTCGCTGGACCCGGCCCACGCGGTCCTGCCGGCGCCGCTCGCGAGCGCGATGCCCGCCACCGAAGCCGCGCGCAGGAAGCGCCTGCGCTCCTCGGTCGCTCCAGGGACGCGTCGTCGCTTCATCTACTCCACGTAGCCCAGCGAGCGGAGCCGCTCGACCTCCGCGGCGCCGCCCGTCGACTTCGCGCGATCGATCGCCTGCGCGAGGTCGGCATCCTGCGGAAAGCGCCTGGCCCCGAGGTCGAGCACGCTGACGGCGCCGGCCGCGTCACCGGCCTGCTTCACCTGTCCCGCCGTCTGCACGTAGAGCGGACCGGTGAGCTGCGCCGCGAACGGCCCCGATGCCAGGCGGCCGAGACGCGCGACCACGTCGGCGCTGCGTCCGCCGCGCGCCTCCGCCTCGAGCGCCACGAGCTCGAGTCGCCAGGCCGTCGCGCCCTGCGCGCCTGCCGCGAGGCCCTCGCTCGCGGCAGCCGCGGCGGCGGGATAATCGCCCTTCGCGAGGGCCTCGCGCGCCTTCTCGAGCCGGGCCTCGGGACCGCCGCCGCAGCCGGCCAACAGGCAGAAGAGCAGCAGGAGCGCGGCGCGTTGCATCGTCGTGGCCTCGGGTGCGATCGGGCGATCCGATCGGTCAGAAGGATGGGAGACGGCCGAGGGGGGTACCCCAGGCGGCGGTGTCTGTCACTCACCCATCGGCGCGAATCGGGCGTCCGGGCGCGACGCCGATACTCTTGCGCCTTTCGCTCCTCCATTTCTCCCGAACCCCAGGGGGCAACGCGTGGCTCGTGATCCGAAGGCCTCCCGCGCGGCGCGACGGCGGATCGCCGTCGGCGTCGCGCTCGCGCTCGCGATGTTCGCGAGTCCGGCCTTCGCGTACATCGGTCCGGGGGCGGGCTTCGCGGTGGTCGGCGCGACGATGGTGCTGCTCACCACGCTCGTGCTCGTCGTGTTCACCTTGCTGACCTGGCCCTTCACGGTCGTGTACCGCGCGCTGCGGATCGGCAATCCCTACAAGCACGCGCTCGCGCAGCGCGTGATCGTGCTCGGGCTCGACGGCATGGACCCCGGGCTCGCGCTGAAGTGGATGCGCGAGGGCCGCCTCCCGAACTTCCAGAAGCTCGCCGAGCAGGGCGTCTTCCGTCCGCTCGACACGTCGAACCCTTCGATCTCGCCGGTCGCGTGGTCGACCTTCAGCACCGGGGTCGACGCGAGCCGACACGCCATCTACGACTTCCTGACGCGCGACCCCTGCACCTACGGTCCGCTGCTCTCGTCGACCGACATCCGCGCCGCCAAGCGCGTCGCGAACATCGGCCGCTACGTCGTGCCGCTCTCGAAGCCGCGCATCAAGCTGCTCCAGAAGTCGCAGGCCTTCTGGAAGCTGCTCGGCGACCGACACATCTTCAGCATCATCCAGCGCGTCCCCATCACCTTCCCACCCGTGCCCTTCCGCGGCCTGCTGCTCTCGGGCATGTGCGTTCCGGACCTGCGCGGCAGCCAGGGCACGTTCTCGTTCTTCAGCACGAAGCAGGACGAGCACGGCCACCCGACACACACCGGCGGCGAGCAGACGGTGCTGCGCCGCCAGGGCGATCGCATGCGCACGCGGCTCGTCGGCCCCGACAACAGCCTGCTGCGCTCGGGCGGGCGCATGACCTTGCCGATGACGATCACCGTCGCGGCGGACCGCACCGGCGTGCGCATCGAGATCGACGGCAGCGAGCCCTTCGATCTGCCGCTCCGCACCTACTCGCCGTGGATCCGGCTCTGCTTCCAACCCGGCCTGCACGTGAAGGTCTACGGCATCGCGCGTTTCTACCTGAATTCCGTCGAGCCCGAGGTCGAGCTCTACGTGACGCCGATCCACATCGATCCGGAGAACCCGGCGATGCCGATCAGCCACCCGAGCATCTACTCGGTGTATCTGGCCAAGAAGCAGGGCCCCTTCGCGACGCTCGGCCTCGCCGAGGACACCTGGGCGCTGAACGAGCGCGTGATCGACGAGAAGGCCTTCTTCGAGCAGGCGATGGCGATCTACGAGGAGCGCGAGCGCATGTTCCTCGACGCGCTGGCGCAGACGAAGCGGGGCCTGGTGACGACGGTCTTCGACACGACCGACCGCGTGCAGCACATGTTCTACCGCTACCTGGATCCCTCGCATCCGGCCAACGCCGGCAAGGACACGACGGAGTGGAAGGACGCGATCGCGCGCGTCTACGAGCGGCTCGACGCGCTGCTCGGGCGCATCTGGAGCGAGGCCCTGCGAAGCGACACGGTCCTGCTGGTGATCAGCGACCACGGGTTCACGAACTTCCGCCGCGGCGTGAACCTCAACACCTGGCTGTACCAGAACGGCTATCTGGCGCTGAAGGACGGCCACACCACGAGCGGAGACTGGTTCGAGCACGTCGACTGGACGAAGACGCGCGCCTTCTCGCTCGGGCTGACGGGCATGTTCGTGAACCGCCAGGGCCGAGAGCAGAGCGGCATCGTGCGCGAGGGCGACGAGTACCGGAAGCTCTGCGCCGAGCTCGCCGCGAAGCTCGAGGCGCTCGTCGACCCGGAGACCGGACGGCGCGCGATCCGCAAGGTGCGCGCTACGAACGAGACCTTCGACGGCCCCTACCGCCTCGACGCGCCCGACCTGCTGATCGGCTACGACGGCGGCTACCGCAACTCGTGGGAGTGCGCGACCGGTGCCGTCACCGCGAGCGTCTTCAGCGACAACACGCGCAGCTGGTCGGGCGACCACTGCGTCGACCCGGAGATCGTCCCCGGCGTGCTCTTCTGCAACCGCCGCATCGCGACCGAGCGCCCGCGCCTGATCGACATCCCGGTCTCGATCGTCGAGCTCTTCGGCCAGAAGCGCGCGCGCCACATGCAGGGCGAGATGATCTTCGGGGCGGACGCGCAGGTCGCGGGCGGCTTCGACGCGGAGCGACTCGAGCAGTCGGGCGCCGCGCCGGGCGCCCGGGTCACGCGCGAGAAGGACGCGGCGTGAAGCGCATCGCGCTGGCGCTCTGCGCGCTGGCAGTCGCGATCGCCGCCGGCACGCAGGCGAGCGAGCCGCCGCGGCGCGACGGCCTCTTCGTCCTCGGGATCGACGGCCTCGACCCCGTGATCCTCGACCGGCTGATGGCGGAGGATCAGCTCCCGCACTTCGCGGAGCTCGCGAAGACGGGCAGCTACCGCCGCCTCGGCACCTCGAACCCGCCACAGAGCCCGGTCGCGTGGTCGAACTTCGTGACCGGTCGCGATCCCGGCGGCCACGGCATCTTCGACTTCGTGCACCGCGATCCGGCCACTTATCTGCCGATCTCGTCGGCCACGCCGCCGGTGACAAATCCGGGCCACGCGCTCCCGCTCTTCGGCTTCCTCATCCCGATCGGCGCGCCCGCGCCGACGAACAACCGCAGCGGCACGCCCTGGTGGGACGCGCTCGTCGCCGCCGGCATCGACACCGAGGTGTATCGCGTGCCGGGCAACTATCCCGTCCCTTCGAGCGACGCGAAGGTGCTCTCCGGCATGGGCACCGTCGACATGCGCGGCGGCTACGGCACCTACACGCTCTTCTCCGATCACCCGGTCGAGCCCGAGGATCCGAAGGGCGACATCGAGCGCGTCAGCGTGCAGGACCTCGATCTCGACGGGACGCCCGACACGGTGGAGGCGACCCTGAAGGGCCCGCCGGATCTCTTCCACCTGCGGCCGGGTCAGCTCCCCGGTCCGGGCGACTACCTGACCGTGCGCGTGACCGTGCAGCTCGATCCGGAGAGCGACACCGCGGTGGTGCGGGTCGGCGACGAGACCGTGCTCCTGCGCGCGGGCGAGTGGTCCGACTGGGTGCAGGTGAAGTTCGCGGCGCTGCCCGCGGGTCTCATGAACCTGCAAGGCGCCGTGCGCTTCTTCGCCAAGCAGCTTCGCCCCGCCTTCGAGCTCTACGTCTCGCCCGTGAACCTCTCGGCGGAGAAACCGCCCCAGCCCGTCACGAGCCCCACGAAATGGATCGGGCAGCTCTACACCGCGCTGGGGCAGTTCTACACGCAAGGCATGCCCGAGGAGACGGGCGCGCTCCGCGACGGCGTCTTCAGCGACGACGACTACCTGACGCAGGTCGGGCTCGTGCAGCGCGACAGCCGCGCGATGCTCGAGCTCGCGCTCGACCGCTTCGCGCCCGGCGGCGCCGCCTTCGTGTACCTCTCGGACATCGACCTGCAGTGCCACATGCTGTGGCGCCACGCCGATCCGAAGTACCCGGGCCTCGGGCACCCCGCGCGCGATCCGGCCGTCGCGCCGGCGCACGCGCACGACATCGAGAGGCTCTACCGCGATGTCGACGTCGCGCTCGGCCGCGTGCGCGAGCGCCTGCCGCAGGGAACGCTCCTGATCGTGATGAGCGATCACGGCTTCCAGCCGTTCCTGCGGAAGTTCCACCTGAACGCGTGGCTGCGCGACCACGGCTATCTGGTGCTGAAGGACGGCAAGCGCACGGGCCGGCTCGGCCTCGCCGACGTCGACTGGCAGCACTCGCGCGCCTACGGAATCGGCTTCAACGGCCTCTACCTCAATATGGCGGGCCGCGAGTCGCAAGGCAGCGTGCGCGCGGACGAGAAGCAGGCGCTGCTCGCGGAGATCGCGGCCGCGCTCGAGGCGGAGATCGACCCGCAGAACGGCAAGCACGTGGTGCTGCGCGCGTACCCGGGCTCGGAGATCTTCCACGGCGAGCGCGCGCCCGAAGGACCGGACCTCGTGGTCGGATACGAGGTCGGCTACGCGGGCTCGGATCAATCGACGCTCGGAGAGGTGACGGAGGCCGTGCTCGAGGACAACACCTCGCGCTGGTCGGGCAATCACCTGATCGACCCGCGCCTCGTGCCGGGCGTGCTGATGGTGAACGGACCGGTGACCGACGGCGAGCACGACCTGACCGACGTGAGCGCGTCGATCCTCGATCACTTCGGCCTGCCGCCGCTGCCCGGCATGGTGGGCCGGTCGTTCCTGCCCGCGCCGGCACGGGCGGGCGCTTCGACGCCGGCGGGCGCCGGCTGAATCGCTGGAGAGGAACCATGTTCGGTGGAAGCACGGTGAAGGTGAAGCTCGACCGCGATCTCGTGGACAAGCTGCGCAAGGTGGCCGACGTCGCGGGCTACGCGACCGTCGACGAGTTCGTCACGCACATCCTCGAGAAGGAGATGCTCCACTTCGAGGGGGCGAAGGACGACAAGGACATGCGCGAGCGCCTCAAGGGGCTCGGCTACATCAGCTAGTGATTGCGACCGCCAACGCCGCTCTCTCGGCCGTCTTCGACGTGCTGCTCGCGCCCTTCGGCCACGGTCCCGCGTGGTTCGACCTGGCGCTGTGGTCGATCGTCTGCGGCGTGCTGGCGCTCTGGGTCTACAAGCGCGTCAGCAACCAGGCGGGCATCGCACGCACCAAGGAGCAGATCGCCGCATACCTCTACGAGATCCGGCTCTTCCGCCACGACCCCATCGCGGTGCTCGTGTCGACGGGCCGGGTGCTCCTCTACAACACCGTGTACCTGGCGTACAACCTCGTACCGATGGCGGTGCTGCTCGTGCCGATGATCGCCGTGCTCGCGCAGCTCGAGGCGCACTACGCCTTCGACCCCGTTCCGGTCGGCACGGTCGAGCTCCTGAAGGTGAAGCTCGACCCGAAGAGCGGCGTCTCGCCGCGCGAGGTGAAGCTGGAGCGGCCGCCGGGCGTCGCGCTCGACGCGCCGCCCGTGCGCACGCCCGACGGCGAGATCTTCTGGCGCCTGCGTGCGGAGGCGCCGGGCGACCACGTGCTGACGCTCTCCGCCGGCGGCCGGACCGAGACGAAGCGCTGGTCGGTCGGCGGCGATCACCGGAAGGTGTCGTCGCTGCGCACGCGCAGCCTCGAGGCCTTCCTCTACCCCGGCGAGCCGGCGCTGCCGCGCGACTCCGCGATCTCGCGCATCTCGCTGGCCTCGCCCGAGCGAAAGCTCGGCCTGCTGCCGGGCGGCGAGCTCGGCATCCTCGCCAGCTTCTTCGGGCTCTCGCTGATCGCGGGCTTCGCCTTGAAGGACCGCTTCGGGGTCACGCTGTAGGTCGCCGCGATGCTCGAGGAGATCCGCCGCTGGCTCCGGCGCCGCCGCTACGGCGAGCCGATCGTCGTGGTGTCGGGGCTTCCGCGCTCGGGCACCTCGATGATGATGCGCATGCTGGCGGCGGGCGGGATCGAGCCCTTCACCGATGGCGCGCGCAGCGCCGACATCGACAACCCGGAGGGCTACTACGAGCACCGGCGCGTGATGGATCTCGAGAGGGATCCGGACCGCGGCTGGCTGCGCGAGGCGCGCGGGCGCGCGCTCAAGGTGATCTCGTTCCTGCTGCGGCACCTGCCGCCCGACAACGCGTATCGGATCGTCTACATGCGCCGCCATCTCGACGAGGTGCTCGCGAGCCAGGACAAGATGCTCGACCGGCTCGGCAACGCGGCTCCCGGAGGAGACCTCGAGGCGATGAAGGAGGCGTACCGCAACGACATCGTCGCGGCGCGCCTCTACGCGCGGAAGCGGCCCAACATGGAGATGCTCGAGGTCCACTACGCCGACGCGGTCGCCGACCCGACCACCACCGCGCACGCGGTCAACGCGTTCCTCGGCGGCGGGCTCGACGAAGAGAAGATGGCGGCGGCGGTGAACGAGGCGCTCTACCGCAACCGCGCCTAGCAAGTTGCAGAGGAAATCCGCACGAGGGGGCGAGGCAGAGGCCCCCCTGCGGCGGCCATCTGTTCCTCCTCGGGGACCGCTGCCTCGCCCCCGATCGTCACCCCAGCACGAAGTCGCAGACCGCCTCGCGGAAGCCGTCGGGGTTGTCGGTCATCACCGAGTGGCTCGCGCGCGCGACGACGGCGAGGCGCCCCTTCGGCAGCACCTCCTCGACCATGCGGTCGGCGACGTCCGGCGAGAGGATGTCCGAGGCCGCGCCGCGCACGACGAGCGTCGGGCACGGGATCTTACGCAGCGCATCCCAGAGCAGGCGCTCCATCTCGCGCTCGCGCGCCTCCGCCTCGGCGGGCGTCTCCGCGGCCGACATCGCGCCTCGCAGCGCCGGATCCATCTTCAGCTCGTAGAGCCCGTCCGCGCGCCGGCGCAGCCCGTGCTCGGCCATGCGCGCGAGCGCGTCCGGCCGCGCGGCCGGATAGGCGAGCGAGAGATCGCGCGCGTACTCCGCCGCCGACGCGTACACCGGCGTGGGACGCGACTCGACGTCCATGCGGATCCGCAGCTTGCCGCGCGCATCCACCTCCGGGCCGACGTCGACGATCACGAGCCCGGCCATGCGCTCGGGATGGCGACCCGCGAAGAGCGTCGCGATGCGCCCGCCGAGCGAGTGCCCGACGACGACGAGCCGATCGATGCCGAGCTCGGACGTCACGCGCTCGACGTCCTCGACCATCGCCTCGTGCTCGTAGCGACGCTCGGGATCCCAGGCGGAGTCGCCGTGGCCGCGGTGGTCGAGCGCGAGCACGCGGTAGTGGGGCGCGACGCTCGGCGCGAAATCGTCCCAGATGTGCGCGTCGTTGCCGAAACCGTGGAGCAGCAGCAGCGGCACGCCCTCGCGACTCCACTCGAGCAGGTGCAGGTCGAGATCGTGCGCGCCGCGCGCGCGAATGGATCGGGGTCGCATGGGCGGCCATCTTAGCCCGAGTGCGCGTGGTGCTACCGTCGCAGCGTGGGGGCGCCCGGAACGGTCATCGACGCGCTCGAGCGACGCTTCGACGAGACCGTCGACGAGCTCGTCGCGCTCGCGCGCATCCCCGGTGTGTCGGCTCCCGGCTTCGAGCCGCGCGAGCTCGAGCGCTCGGCCGACGCGGTGGCCGCGCTGCTCGAGCGGAGCGGCCTCGAACGGGTCGAGATCCTGCGGGTTCCGGGCGCGCACCCCTACGTGCTCGGCGAGTGGATGCGCGCGGGTCCGGACGCGCCGACGGCGCTCGTCTACGCGCACCACGACGTGCAGCCGCCGGGCCGCGTGGAGCACTGGCAGACCCCCGCGTTCGAGCCGACGCGCCGCGGCGACGGCCGTCTCTACGGCCGCGGCGTCGTCGACGACAAGGCCGGCATCCTGCTCCACGCCGCGGCGCTGCGCGCGTGGCTCGACACCGAAGGGCGTCTCCCGATCAACGTCCGCATGATCGTGGAGGGCGAAGAGGAGATCGGCTCGCTGCATCTCGCCGAGTTCCTGCGCAGCTATCGCGAGCGCCTGCGCTGCGACGTGCTCGTGCTCTCCGACACGGCGAACCTCGCAACCGGCCTCCCCTGCATCACCACGAGTCTGCGCGGCATCGTGAACGTCGACGTGACCGTCCGCTCGCTCGATCACAACCTGCACAGCGGCATGTGGGGCGGTCCGGTGCCGGACGCCGCGACGGCGCTCGGCGTGCTGCTCGGGCGGCTGGTCGACGCGAAGGGTCGCATCCGCGTGCCGGGGCTCGAGGACGACGTCGCGCCGCTCGATGCGCGCGAGCGCGAGGAGCTCGCGCGTCTGCCGTTCGACGCCGCTGCGTTCCGCCAGGAGGCGGGCATGCCGCACGGCGCCGATTTCGCGGGCGATGCGTCGTACGGAATCTACGAGCGCATCTGGCACCGGCCCGCGCTCGCCGTGATCGGACTCGAGGCGATGCCGCTCGCGAAGGCCGCGAACCAGCTCGTCGCCGAGGCGAAGGCGCGCGTGTCGGTGCGCGTCGCACCCGGACAGGACGCGCTGCGCGTGCGCGACCGGCTGCTCGACTTCCTCGCGCGCGACCCGCCGCTCGGCGCGCGGGTCGAGGCGCACGCGATCGCCGCGGTGCCGGGCTGGAAGACGCGCGCCGACGGACCCGCCTTCGACGCGGCGCGCCGCGCGCTCGCGGCCGGCTACGGGAAGGAGGCGTCGGCGATCGGCTGCGGCGGCACGATCCCCTTCGTCGGCCCCTTCGTCGAGGCGCTCGCCGGCGTACCGGCGCTGCTGCTCGGCCTCGAGGACCCGCCCTGCAACGCGCACGGCGAGAACGAGAGCCTCGACCTCGACGACTTCCGGCGCGCGGCCCGCGCGTCGGCGCACCTCGCGCACGAGCTGCGCGCCGCCCTGCCTCGGTCGCGCAGAGGATGCGGGTAGAGGTCGCCGAGGAGGAACAGATGGCCGCCGCAGGCGACCTCTACCCGCCTCCGACCTGCTGCTAGGTTCAGCTCGCCCTCCGGAGGATCCATGCCCGCCATCGAGACGACTCCCGCCCTGGTCCGACGCGTCTACGAGACGCTCGCGAGTCGTCTCCAGATCGCGCGTCGCCGGCTCGGGCGCCCGCTCACCTACGCCGAGAAGGTCTTCCTCGGACATCTCGCCGACGTCGAGACCCAGGAGCTCGACCCCGGCCAGGCCTACGTGTTGCTCCACCCCGATCGCGTCGCGATGCAGGACGCGACGGCGCAGATGGCGGTGCTCCAGTTCATGCTCGCCGGCCGCAACGAGACCGCCGTCCCGACCACGATCCACTGCGACCACCTGATCCAGGCGCATGTCGGCTCCGACGCCGACATGAAGACCGCGCGCGTCACCAACGCCGAGGTCTACGAGTTCCTGCGCAGCGCGTCGTCGCGATATGGTGTCGGCTTCTGGGGTCCGGGCTCGGGCATCATCCACCAGGTCGTTCTCGAGAAGTACGCCTTCCCGGGCGGCATGATGATCGGAACCGACTCGCACACGCCGAACGCAGGCGGCCTCGGCATGTTCGCCTGCGGCGTCGGCGGCGCCGACGCGGTCGACGTGATGGCGGGCTTTCCGTGGGAGGTGCTCCAGCCCTCGCTCGTCGGCATCCGACTGACGGGCAGCCTCTCCGGCTGGACCGCGCCGAAGGACGTGATCCTGAAGGTCTGCGAGCTCCTCACCGTGAAGGGCGGCACCAACCGCGTGATCGAGTACTTCGGGCCGGGCACGGCGTCGATCAGCGCGACCGGCAAGGGCACGATCACGAACATGGGCGCCGAGCTCGGCGCGACGACGTCGATCTTCCCGTACGACGCGCGCATGGCGGCGTATCTCAAGGCGACCCGCCGCGAGGAGCTCGCCGATCTCGCCGACCGCCACGCGGAGCTCCTGCGCGCGGACGCGGAGGTCGAGGCCGACCCGGGCCGCTTCTTCGACGAGGTGATCGAGATCGACCTCTCGCGCCTCGAGCCCCACGTGGTGGGTCCGCACACGCCGGACCTCGCGCGCCCGGTCTCGCGCCTGCGCGCCGACGCGCGCGAGAACGGCTGGCCGCTCGCGCTCTCGTCGGCGCTGATCGGGAGCTGCACCAACTCCTCGTACGAGGATCTCGAGCGCGCGGCCGACGTCGCGCGTCAGGCGCACCGTCACGGCGCGCGCACGAAGACGACCTTGTGGGTGACGCCCGGCTCCGAGCAGGTCCACCAGACGATCCGACGCGACGGCCAGCTCGCCGACTTCGAGTCGATCGGCGGCATCGTGCTCGCGAACGCCTGCGGCCCGTGCATCGGCCAGTGGCGGCGCGACGACGTGAAGGAAGGCGACGAGAACTCGATCATCAACTCGTACAACCGCAACTTCAAGAAGCGGAACGACGGGCTCGCGAGCACCTACGCCTTCATCGCGAGCCCCGAGATCGTCGTGGCCTACGCGCTCGCGGGCACGCTCGACTTCGACCCGCTGCGCGACGAGCTCGAGAGCGGCGGGAAGCGCTTCCGGCTGAAGCCTCCCGCGCCCGCGCCCGAGATCCCGGCGAAGGGATTCGTGACGAGCTCGGCCGGCTACGAGGCGCCGGCGAGGGATCCGTCGCGCGTCGAGGTGAAGGTCGCGCCGGGGAGCGATCGGCTGCAGCTGCTCGAGCCCTTCCCGGCCTGGGACGGCCAGGACGTCGTGAGCGCGCCGCTCCTGCTGAAGGCCGCCGGCAAGTGCACGACCGATCACATCTCGCCGGCCGGCAAGTGGCTCCGCTTCCGCGGCCATCTCGAGAACATCAGCGACAACATGTTCTCCGGCGCGGTCAACGCTTTCGACGGCAAGACGGGCACGGGCTCCGACCTCCTCAGCGGCGAGCGCGATCTGCCCTTCGCGAAGATCGCGCGCCGCTACAAGGCCGCGGCGCTGCGCTGGGTGGTGGTCGGCGACGAGAACTACGGCGAGGGGTCGAGCCGCGAGCACGCGGCGATGTCGCCGCGCCTGCTCGGCTGCGCCGCCGTGATCGTGCGGAGCTTCGCGCGCATCCACGAGACGAATCTGAAGAAGCAGGGCCTCTTGCCGCTGCGCTTCGCCGACGCCGCCGACTACGAGAAGGTCCGCGAGAGCGATCGCGTCAGCATCCTCGGCCTGCGCGAGCTGCGCCCGGGCGCGCCGCTGCGCGCGGTCTTCCACCACGCGGACGGCGGCGAAGACGCGGTCTCGGTGACCCACACGCTCTCGAGTGAGCAGATCGAGTGGTTCCGCGCGGGCTCGGCGCTGAACCTGCTCCGGAAGCAAGCCCGGCAAGGTTGACGAACCCACTCCAGCGAGCGCGTTGCTCGCACGCACCGGGTCTAGACTTCTGAACTTCGCTCGCCTTCGGCTCGCTGCGCGCGCGGCCTGCGGCCGCGCTTGCTACCCGAGCACCAGCAGCCGCCCGCCGCGCGCGAGCACCTGATCGTCGACCGTGACCCGCCGCGCGCGGGAGAGCAGCTCCTGCACGTCGCGCCCGATCGCCTCGCCGGGCTCCATGCCGAGCGCCCGCTCGGCGGCGCCGTTGATCAGCGCGACGGCGCCGGCGCGGTCGGTCAGCACGAGGCCGAGCGGCAGCTGGCGCAGCAGCTCGCGTTGCGGGAAGGGCAGCAGGTCGAGCAGGCTCCCACCGAGGAAGGCCTCGCGCATCACCAGCAGGGCCGCGCCGAGCAGCACCGGGTGCGCGTCGTAGGGCCATTGCAGCCAGCCGCCGCGGTAGAGCGTGCCTCCGATCATCGCGGCCATCGGCACGAGCGCGACGATCAGCGAGCGCATCGTGCGCCGCGCGTCGCGCCGGTGGACCGCCGTCACCGCGAGGATCGCGCACCCGAGCGCGCAGAGCGCCTGATGATAGGTCGTGACGATGAACCAGAGCGGGCCGTGCACATTGTCGGCGCCCTCGACCGTAACCAGGAAGAGGCTCCCGTATCCGGTGCTCCACAAGAGCGGATAGACGCAGAGCGCCGGCGCGAGCAGCAGCACCGGGAACCAGGGCACGCGGCGCGCGATCTCGAGGCCCGCGACCTGCGCGCAGAAGCCGAGCCAGAGCGGAGCCAGCGCCAGCGAGCCGATGTACTTGATGCGGTCGCCGATGCGCTCCGACGCGAAACCCCGCACGATGAGCCATTCGCCGAACGCCACGATCAGCACGCACAGACACAGCATCACGAGCGTGCGGCGCCCGCGCGTCGAGGGATCGCGCTGCGCGATCGCGCTCGCGATCGCGATCGCGAGCAGCATCGAGAGCTCGAGCGGCAGCGAGAGCAACCTCATGCGGAGCTCCTCTCGGGCGGCATCTCGAGCAGCACCGCGTGACCCGCGACGCCGCCGCCGACCGCGATCGGCCAGTGCGCGCAGCGACTCTGCGGAGCGGCCTCCGCCAGCACCGCGTCGAGCGCGCGGCCGAGTGCGTCTTCGGGCGACATCCGCAGCAGCGCCTGCGCGGCGGGATTCAGGCCCGCGACCACGCCGTCTCGGTCCGTGAAGACCAGCGGACGCGGGATGTGACGTACGATCGCGTGCTCCGGCAGCGCGAGCACGTGCAGCCAGCCGCCGCTGAAGAGCGCGAAGCGGAGCGGCAGCAGCGCGGCGCAGATGAGGATCGGCGTCGGATCGATGTCGTCCCGCCCGGTCGCGAGCATGACCATGCTGGCCAGCACCGGCGCGGTGCTCGCGACGCACACGAGCAGGCGCGGCCCGCGCTGCGCGTGCAGCCGTCGCGCGCCCGCCAGGAAGTACCAGGAGCCGAGCAATCCGAGGATCCACGAGTACGCGGCGTTCACCCAGCCGCCGACACCTAGCACGGTGTGATCGCCCGAGGTCGACAGGAAGAAGCCGGGGGCGAAGTCGACGTAGAGCGATGCATAGAGGACGACCTGCGGCGCGGTCAGGATCGAGGGCAGATAGCGGCGCCAGCGCACCAGCGGATGGTTCGCGGCCAGCAGGCCGAGGCTGAACCACAGGGCGGGAATCGGGATCGCGCCGAGCATCGCGATGCGCTGCGCTTGCCGCAGGCACACGATGCCCTCGGCGTGCGCGAGCACGCCGACGGTCCACGCAAAGACGCCGAGCGACAAACCGACGAAGGCGCGCCGCCCCGAAGCCGCGCCTTCCTCCTGCCACGCGCCGAGACAGAGCCAGAAGGACATCAGGGCGGTCAGCTCGAGAAGCTGCGCGTACACGGGCGTCCTCCGCTCCGCCTCGTGGAATCGACGCGTCCGCGCCCCGGGATGAGGGAAAAAAACGGCATTTCCCCGCGGTGTGTCGCGGTACTCTCGATTCGTGGCGCAGCGGACCCTGGTGGTCGTGAATCCGCATAGCCGCGGCGGCGCGACCGGCCGGCGCTGGCCGGCGCTCGCCACGCGCGTCCGCTCCGTGCTCGGCCCGGTCGAGATCGAGATGACGCGCGGACCGCGCGACGCCGAGCGCCTCGCGCGCGAGGGCGTGCGGGCGGGCGTCGAGCGGCTCGTCGTCGCGGGCGGCGATGGCACCTTGTCCGAGGTGGCAGGCGGGTTGCTCGGGGCCGGGCTCGCCGAGTATGCCGACATCGGGGTACTGCCGCTCGGGACCGGCAGCGACTACGCGCGGAGCCTAGGCCTGCCGCGCGAGATCGACGCCGCGCTCGCGTGCATCGCGGCGGGCGCGACGCGCCGCGTGGACGCGGGGCGCGCGCGCTTCTGTGGATCCCGCGGCGAGGAGCGCGTCGCCTGGTTCGCGAACGTCGCGAGCTTCGGCATCAGCAGCCTCGTCGACGAAATCGTGAGCCGCACGCCGCGTTGGCTCGGTGACACCGCCGCGTTCCTGATCGGCGCGCTCGTCGCGATCGTGCGCTACCGCAGCGAGCGCGTCGCGCTGCGCGTCGACGGCGAGCTCATCCACGACGCCCCGCTCGTGCTCGCGACCGGCGCGAACGGCCGTTGGTTCGGCGCGGGCATGCAGGTCGCGCCGGAGGCTGTGCTCGACGACGGACTCCTCGACGTCGTCGTGGTGCGCGGGCTCTCGAGGCCTGCGCTGCTCGTGAAGCTCCGCACGATCTACTCGGGAACCCATCTCCAGGATCCGGCGGTGCGCTTCGCTCGCGGGCGCGTGATCGAGGCCGACGCGCCGCAAGGCTGCGTCCCGCTCGAGCTCGATGGAGAGCCGCGGGGCTTCCTGCCCGCTCGCCTCGATGTGATGCCGGGCGCGCTGCGCGTCGTCGCACCGCCGGCGTGAGCGACTTCTTCGACGGCATCCGATCCGCCGCGGCGCGCGTGGCGGAGCGGTCACGCCACGTCCGCATCGACGACGCGGGGCTCGCGGCGCTCTGCCGCCGGCTCGCCGCCGAGCCCGAGCCGCAGACCGCGAGCGATCCGGTGCAGCGACCGTTCGCGGACCCGGCCCACACGCTCGCCTTCGTCGTCACGCTCGACGCGATCAACTTCGGCTCCGGCTGGTTCCCGCACCTGCGCAAGCCGGGCGGCCGCTCCGGCTACTTCACCATCGCGAGCGCGCTGCGCGCTCGCTTCGAGGCGCACGGGCCCTGGGGCAGTGCCGAGCTCCAGGAGCTCACGCAGGAGGAGTGCGCTCGCGTGTTCGGCCAGGAGACGCGCCGCGGCGGCGAGTCGAGTCCGGCCGAAGAGCTGATGGCTCTGTATGCGCGCGCTCTCCGGGATCTCGGGCGTTTCCTCGACGCCCGCTTCGGCGGTCGCTTCGAGCGTCTCGTCGAAGCGGCGGACAGCCGCGCCTCGGCGCTCGTGCTGCTGCTCGCGGAGATGCCCTTCTACCGCGACGTGTCGCGCTACGCCGGCTTCGACGTGCCCTTCTACAAGCGCGCGCAGATCACCGTCTCGGATCTCGCGAACGCTTTCGGCGGAGAGGGTCCGGGCCGCTTCGAGGACCGCGCCGGGCTCACGATGTTCGCCGACAACCTCGTCCCGCACGTGCTGCGGCTCGAGGGCGCGCTCGCGTACCGGGAAGAGCTCGTGCAGCGGATCGAGGCGGAGCAGGAGATTCCAGCGGGTAGCGAGGAGGAAGTCGAGCTGCGCGCGTGCGCTCTGCACGTAGTCGAGCTCTGCGTCGCGGAGCTCCGCAAGCTCGGGGTCGAGGCGAGCGCGGAGAGCCTCGATCACCGGCTCTGGTTCCGCGGACAGCGCCCCGAGTTCAAGGCGCGTCCGCGCCACCGAACGCGCTCGGTCTTCTACTGAAGAGCGCGCCTGCGCGCGGGCGTGGCGTCGCGCGCGTCGGAGCTCGCCGGCTTCGCCTCACGGCTCGCGACCAGCGCCGCGAGCGCGCCGGCGATCGCCTCTCGCGACGAGGGTGTGACCCAGGTCGTTCGGACACCGGTCGCCAACGCCTTCGCGATCCGCTCCCGATCGGTGTCGGGCGGCAGCGCCAGCACGAGCCGCGCGACGCGCGCCCCGATGCGCGAGATCGCGGGGCGCAGGGCCGTGTCGAGATCGGGCAGCGACTCTGGAGAGCTGTAGCTCGCGTCGCGCGAGACGTCGCGCTGCACCTGCCTCGCCGCCTCCATCTGCGCCTCGAAGAAGGCGCGAACCAACGGCTCGGGAGGCGGCGCGACACCGCGCGACTTCGCGTCGGCGAGCAGCGCGTTCGTCGACTCCTCGAGCACCGCGGCCTCGCGCGCCGGCGCCACCAGCGGCAGTCCATCGCGCCGCTTGGCGGCGGCGACCCACGGCATCAGCGAGAGTCGCTCGTCGATCGCGGCGACGAGCGCGGCCAACGGCTCCGCCACGCGCGGCCACGGGCCCGGACCGAGCCGCTCCCGGCGCAGGGCGTCGAGGCTGCCGTCGGCCTCGCGCTCGAGCAGCCAGCGATCGAGATCGGCGGCGAGATCGGTCGCGCCCGCCGCGACCAGGAACGCCTTGCGGTCCTGCGTGAACGGGCCGAGCCGCTTCACGTCCGGGAGCTCGTTCTCCCAGTGCGACGCCTCCGCGCTGTCGGTGAGCGCCGCATCCACCGCGCCGTCCGAGAGCGCCTTCACCACGCCGGCGTTGTCGGGGATCGCGAGCAGGGTCGCGTGCGGGAACATCGAGCGCGCGACGCCTTCGAGGTGCCCGCCCGCGTTGACCGCGATGCGGACGGAGTCATGGTCGAGCGCTTCAACCGTCCCGAAGCGCCTCGAATCGGCAACCAGGGCGACGGCGCCCGTCTCGACGAGCGGCACGCTGAAGCTCCCCGCGACCGAGCGCGAGGGCGCGACGGTCACGCCCGACATCGCAACGTCGAAGCGACCGGCCTCGAGGTCGCGCAGCAGGGTCGGCCAACGGAAGCGCACCCACTCGATCTCGAGACCGCGGTCGTGCGCGTAGCGCCGCGCGAGCTCGACGTCGAAGCCCTCGTAGCGAGAGGATTCGGCACTCTTCGCGACGCTGAAGGGGGCGTAGTCGCCGCTGGTCCCGACGCGCAGGGTGCCGCCGCGGGGCTTCGCCATGGCGATCGCGGGGAGCAGCACGAGCGGGAGGAGCGCCGCGAGGACCGCGGCGCGGACCCGGCCCGAGCGCCTGGCGCCTCGCCTCGCTCGCTCGTCCCTCGCCCCCGCCATCCGGGCGCGCAGCATACCCCGGGCTCTCGAAGTTCTGTTTGACCGCCCGCGCGCCGTGTCGTAACTTGCTGCGCCCGCTGGGATTCCCCCCTAGGGAGCCGGAACCCGACGCGCCGTCCCGGTGTCCACTCCGGGCCCTGCCGCAGCCAGCGCGTGCCGCAGGGAGCGGAGTCCCGCCCTGCTCCGCGACTACACGAGGTCCGCCATGCTGATGATCGAAGACATCGCTCCGGGCGTCGCCGTGGTGCACAAGAACACGGGTCTCCGCTATGCGGTCGTCGACGTGAGCCAGGACGAGGTCCTGCTCTCCCCCGAGACCGACGACGGCATGCAGGACCTGATGGTCCCGGTGTCGCTTTTCTGCGAGGAGTTCATCGCGAGCGAGCGCTACGCCGCGCCGCGTCGGCCGCGAGCGCGAGGACGTCGTCCACCGGCGGCGCGCGCGATGCCGACCGGCCCCAAGGTCCGCGGGCGCGTGAAGAAGCTCGTGCCCGAGCGCGGCTTCGGCTTCGTGCGCGGCGACGACGGCAAGGAGGTCTTCTTCCACCGCTCCGGCCTCGGGCCGAACGAGTACGACTCGCTCTCCGAGGGCGATCTCGTCGAGTACGTGGTGCAGGAGGGCCCGCGCGGTCCGCGTGCCGAGAACGTGCGCATGGTCGTCGAGGGGCAGAGCTCGTAGCGCTCCGCCCCTTCGGTCAGCCGGTCGCGCGCTTGCGAGTCCAGACGGACGGCCGGAGCCGAGCGGTCTCCTCGACGGCCTGCACCATGACCTCGGCGTTGCCCTCGCCGAGCTCGTCGAGCCCGTGACGCACGGCATCGACCGTCGACTCGACCTCGTGATCGCGCACGATCCACTCGAGCTTCAGGCAGTCGCGGCCGATCGGGTACTCGACACCGCGATAGCAGCCGTTGAGCGGCGCGCGCGGGTCGAAGATGCGGATCTCGCTCGCGCGGAAGGGACCGATCTTCGATTTGCGAAGCGCTTCGTGAACGATCGGAAAGAAATCGGACTCGACCACGACTTCGATCTTGTGCATGGGCAACCTCCTGGATGAAGGCCCGGATGCCTTCGGCGACAGCATCAAGCGTGCCACGTGGGACCTCGGAGCAACGCGGGACTCCGCGGGCGCCGCTCGTGAGGCGACGCGCGGAGGTTCCGTGCAGATTGCAAGGCGGCCTCTCGCGAAGCGCAGGCGCGCCTGCGCCTCCGGCTCAGCGGCCGTAGCGCTGCACGATCGGGAGGCGGCGTCCCGAGCCGAAGGACTTGCGCGAGGTGCGAAGGACCAGCGGCGCCTGCCTGCGCTTGTACTCGTTGTGGTCGATCCGCGACAGCACGTCGCGGACCGTCTGCGCGGTGGCGCCCGGCGGCGGGCGGATGCCCTCGAGTCCTCCGCGGCCCTCGATCGCCTGCTCGAGGATCGCGTCGAGCGCGTCGTAGGGCGGCAGATCGTCCGAGTCGAGCTGATTCGGGGCGAGCTCTGCCGACGGCGGCTTGTCGATCGTCCGCTGCGGGATCCGCAAGGCGCCCTCGTTGGCGCGACGCGCGAGCGCGTAGACGTCGCGCTTGTAGACGTCGCCGAGCACGGCGAGCCCTCCCACCATGTCGCCGTAGAGCGTGCAGTAGCCGACCGAGAGCTCGCTCTTGTTGCCCGTCGCGAGCACGAGCCGGTTCTCGGCGTTCGAGATCGCCATCAGGATCGCGCCGCGAATGCGCGCCTGGATGTTCTGCTGCGCGACTCCGTAGTCCGCCTTCGCTCCGAAGAGCTGGCGGAAGACCGCGAGGTAGGCGTCGTAGATCGGCCGGATGTCGACGCGGCGGACCTCGATGCCGAGCCGCCGACCGAGCTCCTCCGAGTCCTCGACGCTATGCGACGAGGAGAAGGGCCCCGGCATCCCGACGCCAACCACGCGATCCGGACCGAGCGCGCGCGCCGCGAGGTGGGCCGTCACGGCCGAGTCGATGCCGCCCGAGAGCCCGAGCACGGCGCCGGGCGGCAAGCCCTGCTTGCGGAAGTAGTCGCGGATGCCGAGCACGAGACCCGACTCGAGCTGCGCGACCGCGTCCGGGTCGACCACTTCGTCTTCGGCGCAGCCGCCCGAGTCGGCCGGCAGCTCGACCATGCCGAAGGCCGTGTCGAAGAGCGGCAACGCGCCATGGACGCGCCCGCGCGCGTCGACCGCGAAGGATGCGCCGTCGAAGACGAGCTCGTCGTTTCCGCCGACCTGGTTGACGAACACGATCGGGACGCGGTGTCGCCGCGCGAGCGTCGCGAGCATGTGTCGGCGCTCCGCCGCCTTCCCGACGTGCCACGGAGAGCACGACGGATTGAAGACGAGCGACGCGCCCGCGCGCGCGAGCTCACCGACCGGGTCCTCGGCGTAGCCCATCGGATCGACCCAGGTGTCCTCGCACACCGTGAGCCCGATCGACGCGTCGCCGAGTCGCGCGGGCTCGCGGCGAGAGGCGGGCACGAAGTAGCGCTTCTCGTCGAAGACGTCGTAGGTCGGCAGCAGCGTCTTCGCCTGCGCCGCGACGCGGCGCCCGTCGGCCAGCAACACCGCGGCGTTCTCGAGATGCGCGGGGCCGACCGGCGCGCGCGGCAACACCGCGCCAACGAGGATGGCGACGCGGCGCGAGGCCGACGCGAGCCGCTCGAGCTCGCGCATCTGATCGCGCACGAAGCCGTCGCGCTCGAGCAGGTCGAGCGGCGGATAACCGGTCAGCGCCATCTCGGGCAGCACGACGACGTCGGCGCGCTCGGCCTCGGCCTTGGCCGCGGCCTCCTCCACGAGTCGGCGATTGCCGGCGAGGTCGCCGACCGTCGGATTCACCTGCGCGATGGCGATGCGCACGCGGCCGAGCCTATGGGAAATAGGCGTAGTGGACCATCGCCGTGCAGGCGGGCAGCTCCGAGCCCTCGAGCTCGAAGCGCACCTCGAACGAGAGCCGTACGCCGCCTCCCGGGATGCCGCGCGCGCGGTCGAGCCGCGCGCTCATGCGCACGCGCGCTCCGACCGGCACGGGAGTCGGGAAGCGGCAGTCGTCGACTCCCGCGTTGACGCCTCGCGTCCAGCCTTCGAGCGCGATCAGGCGCGGCAGCAGATCCGGCACCAGCGAGAGCAGCAGCGAGCCCGGCGCGGTCTGCGCGCGATTCGCGCCGAGCCCGCTTCGCGAGGACTCGTCGCTGGTGGCCTCGAGGAAGCGCTGCACGCGCTGCCCGTCGATCTCGATCCAGGGCGTCGGCCCCACGGCGGTGCCGACATAGCGCCGCGTCGCGGCGAGGCTCTCCATCAGCAGCGGCGAGGCCATCCTCTCTCCGGACGGGACGGCGAGAACGTAGAGTGGCCAGCCGCGGCGCGCCGCGACCTGCGTATACTGCGCGACACCGTCGCCACCCTCGCGACGCCACACGGAGGTCCGCATGCGAACACGCACCGCGGTGGTCTCGAGCCTCGTCTTCGCAGTGCTGGTGGGGTTCACGTGGACGGGCGCCGTGCTCTACAAGTCGCTGATCGGGCTCGACCCGTCGAACTTCGTGGGCGGCGACGCGATGCAGGCGATCGCGCTGCGTGTGAATCCCGGGCTACAGACGACCGTGGCGGGCGCCGTGCTCGTGATCGCTTCGCTCTTCGCGGTAGCGATCTCCGCCTTCCTCGTCGTGCGCAGCGCGCGCGCCGCGAGCGTCGATGCGTCGCGGCGACGCTTCCTGACGGGGGCCGGCGCCGGCGCGGGAGCGGCGCTCGGCTCGGTCGCGCTCGCGGGCGCCGCGGGCGCCGCGCGCGCGTTCCTCGGCGTCGGCGAGGGCAACGGCGGCTGGGGCGCCGTCGGCAGCCAGATCTTCGACCGGAGCGTCGCCTTCACGAATCCCGAGTGGAAGGAGTCGTGGAAGGGCAGCCGCATCGCCGCGCACCGACGCTTCGGACGCACGGGCTGGAACGTATCCGACATCGTGCTCGGCACCGGGCGCATCCAGGGGGACGACGGCGAACGCATCGCGCGGCTCGCGCTCGAGCGCGGCGTCAACTACTTCGACACCGCGCCGGACTACTCGGGGTCGGGGAGCGAGCAGGCGATGGGCCGCGCGATCCGCGGCGTGCGCGACCAGCTCTTCATCGCGACCAAGTTCTGCACGCCGACGGGGCATCTCGGACCGGGGACGTCCGTCGCGCGCTACATGCAGGCGATCGAGGAGAGCCTGCGGCGGCTCGGCACAGACTACGTCGATCTGTGTCACATCCACTCGTGCGACGAGGTGGCGCGGCTGATGGACCCGAACGTCCACGAGGCCTTCGACCGATTGAAGCAGCAGGGCAAGGCGCGCTTCCTCGGCTTCTCCACCCACACGCCGAACCTCGTGCAGGTGGTCACCCGCGCGATCGAGTCGGGCCGCTTCGACGTGATGATGCTCGCCTACCACCACGGCATCTGGCCGGCGCTGCCGGATCTGATCCGCCGCGCCCGCAGCGAGCAGGACATGGGCGTCGTCGCGATGAAGACGCTGAAGGGAGCGAAGCACCGCGGCCTCGAGCAGTTCCAGCCGTACGCCGATTCGTACGCGCAGGCCGCGCTCAAGTGGGTGCTCTCGAACTCCGACGTCTCGTGCGCGGTGATCTCGTTCTTCGAGCTCCAGCACGTCGACGAGTACCTGTCGGCGTCGGGCAAGCCGTTCACGCCGAAGGACCTCGCGGTCCTCGAGGAGTACGACCGCCAGATCGCCGGCAGCTACTGCGCGCCGCACTGCGGCCAGTGCCTGTCCTCGTGCCCGGAGGAGCTGCCGATCCACGACGTGCTGCGGCAGCGCATGTACTTCGAGGACTACGGGTGGGAGAAGGAGGGCATGCGCCTCTACTCGCAGCTCGAGAAGCAGGCCGACGTGTGCGCGTCGTGCAGCGCGCCCTGCACCGGGCTGTGTCCGCAGGGCATCTCGATCCGCGAGCGCATGCTCGGCGCGCACGAGCTGCTGACGCTCGGCTAGCGATCGCCGGCGAGCCCGGGTCACCTCGCGCACCGGGTCTGAACCTCTGATCTTCGCTCGCCTTCGGCTCGCTGCGCGCGAAGCGCTTCGCGCTCGCTTGCTAAGCTTTCGAGTCGCTCGGGGCGATCGCCTTCAGGAAGGCCTCGTGCAGCACGGCCTGCACGCGCTTGCGCGTCGCGTCGCCGTAGAGCTTGCGGAAGGCCTTCAGCGGGATGATGCCCTTCGCCATCGATCGGTGTCCGCCGCCGACGCCGAGACCTTCCACCACCGCCCGCACCACCTCGCCCGCCGCGCGCACGTAGCCGACGTTGCGCACCGAGAAGACGAGATCCCCGCCGACGATGCCCGCCGCGATCGCCCACTCGGCGCCCTCGGCCTGGAGCCCGAGGTCCGCGACCTGCGGGATCACGTCCTCGCGCACGCGACCGAGCACGAGCACGTGCATGCCGTCCTTCACTTGCGTGCGCGAGAGCGCTCGGCCGAGCGCGCGCAGCGCGTCCTCGGGCAGCGCCGGCCGCTCGATCCGTCGCAGCAGCGCGGGGCTCTGCGCCGCGTGCAGGAACGCAAAGGCCGCCATGTCGTAGCGACTCGTCTCGCGGCCGAGCAGCTGCGTGTCGCTCTTGATCCCGTAGGCGAGCGCGGTCGCCAGCCGCGGCCGCAGCTCCATCTCCGCCGCGCGGAGGTACTCGCACAGGATCGTCGACGTGGCGCCGTACGCGGGGCGGATGTCGCGAATCACGGCGTCGTAGCCGCTTCGCTCGGGATGGTGATCGATCACGACGTCGACCGAGAGCACGCGCGCCGGCGGGTTCTCGCCGAAGACCGTCGGCTGGACGTCGACGAGCGCGAGGGCGTCGAACTCCTGCAGGTCGTCGGGCTCGATCGTGCGGATGTCGAGGCCGAGCGCGGCCACCATCGCGATGTTCTCCGGCCGCCGCACCTTGCCAAAGGAGATCAGCGAAGCGGTCGGACTCTTGCGACCGAGCAGCGCGCGCAGGGCGTAGCCGCCGGCGATGCCATCGGGATCGGGGTCGGGCTGGAGCAGGATGCCGACCTTCTCGCGCGGACCGAGCAAGGTCCGCACCTCGACCACGCGCCGCAGATTCGACAGGTGCTCGAACTCCTCGTCGACGTCGTCGCGGATCAGCGAGCGCAGACCGGTCGCGCGAAGACACGCATGCGTCGGCAGCTCGGACGCGCCGACCGTGTCGGAGAGCATCAGGATCGGCGCGCCAGGCGCGGCCTCGGCGACCGCCGTCACCGCGGCGCGAGCGAAGGAGGCCTCCTCGCTGACGAGCGCGAAGCCGTCGCCGGGCTTCGGATCCAGCTTCGCGATCGAATCGGCGGAGAGTCCGCCGGCCAGCGCGTGGAAGCCCGGCGGCCGGGAGCGAGACTCGTCCTCGCGCGGCACCCAGGTCAGTACCTCGTCCTCGTCGGCGCCGATCCGACTCCAGAGACGGGCCGTGGAGAGCCCGTCGCAAATGATGATCCGCCGCGCCACACGGCCTCCGTCAGGTCGGGACTCGCGATCGGTGGGGGGCTCGGTTCGATCGGGAGTCGAGGACGCCGAGCGGGGAGGCAGTGTAGCGGGATCGAACACGGTTCGATGAAAGAATTCCCTTGGGGGCGAATTGCATCATCGCGATACGTTCCTGCCGGTCGCAGAGGACTCGAGTGAAGCAGCGGATCTTCATCGGTGACGTCCAGGGTTGTGCCGACGAGCTCGAGTCGCTGCTCGCCCGCGCCGACGCCACCTACGGCGGCGCGGCCGAGGTCTGGATCGTCGGAGACCTGGTCAACCGCGGGCCGGCCAGCCTGCGCGCCCTCCAGCGCGTCCGCGAGCGAATGGAGTGCGGACGCGCGCGCTGCGTGCTCGGCAACCATGACCTGTCGCTCATCATGACGGCGTGGGGTCTGCGCGAACGACGACCGACCGACACATTCGGGGAGGTCCTCGAAGCTCCGGACGCCGAGGACTGGATCGAGTGGGTGCGCCGGCTCCCGCTCGTCGAGTTCGGCCGCCTCGGGGAACAGCCCTTCGCGATGCTCCATGCGGGAGCGCATCCCGACTGGGGACTCGCGGATCTTCGCCGGATCGCGGCGCGCGTGGAGTCGCGCCTGCGCGCGAGCCACAAGGCCGCGCGAGCGTTCCTCGCGAGCGAACCCTCCTCGAATCCGGACCGCGGGGCGCTCGACCTGCTGACCTGCTGCCGCAGCGTCGCGCCGGACGGCCATTGGTCCGCGGAGCCGCCGACCGGCGAGTTCGAGGCCTGGCATCACGCGTGGAGCGAGCGCGAGCACGACTACGCGATCGCATACGGACACTGGTCGCTTCAGGGCCTCCACGTCGCGCCGGACCTGCGCGGTCTCGACACCGGGTGCGTGCACGAGGGCCGCGGACGCCCCGGCTTCCTGACGGCGTGGATTCCCGACCTCACGAAACGGAGACCCTTCGACATTCCCGACACGGGATTCTGGCAGGAGCGCGCGCATCGCGCGTACTACGTCGGCGGCGACGCGGGGTGACACCGTAACGCGACGAAGATCGGGGTTGCCATCCCGCGGTGCGAAGTCGTAGGATCGCGACACGGGTGCGACCCGCGGCGACGAGCAAGGAGACCGAGGTTTCGCTTCCGCCGCCGCAACGATCGGAAGCCGAGGGTCGCGCACGACCCGAGAGACGACGGAAGCGAGCTCGACTTCGCGACGAGTTTCCCGGCTCGCCGGGCGCGGAAGAGCCCCGGCGCGATCCCGGAGACGCCCGCGGAGTCATGGCGCGGGAGGTCTTTCCGGACCCGGGAGCTTCCAACACAGGCGCGGAGATCGAGGACGTCGATCCCGGGCCCCCTGCCGCGCAACCGGTGCGCGACGCGGAGTCCGCCGGCGTCCGAGGGCGCTCGGGTGATAGACGGCGCCGCTCCGCAAGATGCCTCGAGCCCCGTCGGAGGTCCGGAAAACCCCCGCCGCCTCGGCATAGCAAGTCCGGCCCGCAGGCCGGGCGCGCGGCGCGCCGCAGGCGAGCGAAGCATCAGCAGTCCAGACCCGGTTGGCTCGAGCTTCACGCTCGACGGCGTCATGCGCGCACCCCATCGCTACACTGCGCGCTCCCCACGGCAACCCAACGGGTGGATGGCTCGAGCGAGAGTGGCGACACGGCTGCGCAAAGGCTCGCGGCTCGGGAAGTACAGACTCGACCGCCGCCTCGCGCGCGGCGGCTTCGCCGAGGTGTGGAAGGCGCGCGACACCGTCGAGGGACGCGCCGTCGCGCTGAAGGTCGCGCTGCCGGAAGCGGTCGAGGAGTGGGGGCGCGAGGAGATCGAGCGCGAGGCGCGCATCGCGAGCGCGCTCCATCACCCGAACATCGTGGCGGTTCGCAACGCCGACTGGATCGACGGCCGCTTCGCGATCGCCACGGATCTCGCGCAGACGAGCCTCGAGCAGTACGGGCGCGCACGGCGCTCGGGCGGCGTGGCGCTCGACGTGATCCGACAGGTCGCGGCGGGCCTCGCGTACGCGCACCGCCGCCGCGTGATCCACCGCGACGTCAAGCCGGGCAACATCCTGATCTTCGCCGACGGCCGCGCCGCCATCGCCGACTTCGGCTCGTCGCGCTTCACGCAAGGCGCGACGCGGACCTACACCGACACCGGAACGCTGGGGTACATGGCGCCGGAGCAGGCCTACGGGCGCGTTCGCTTCGCCTCCGACGTCTTCTCGCTCGGTCTGATCGCCACCGAGCTGCTGACCGGGCGCCTGCCGACGTGGCCCTTCGAGTGGCCGCCGCCGGACGCCGCGCGCTTCCGCGCGCGCGTGCCCGAGCCGCTGCGCGAGGTGCTGCGCCGCGCGCAGGCCTTCGATCCGGGCCGGCGTTACGAAGACGCGGCCGTCTTCTCCGAGGCGCTGGAGAAGGGCTTCGCGGCGCTGGTCGCGCAGCCGCGCGCGAGGCGGCGACGGCGACCCGCGCGGCCGCGCTCGCCGCTCGCCGTGCAGGCGGATCTCTTCCGGCGCGCTCACGGGCGCGCCCTCGGGCTCCGCTACGCCTGCCATCGCTGCGACGGGCCGATCGCCGAGGCGATGGCCCACTGCCCCTGGTGCGGCTCTCCGGACAACAGCTTCCAGAAGGTGACGCGCGCGGCGCTGGTGTGCCCCGAGTGCGAGCGCAGCGTCCGACCCGAGTGGCAGGCGTGTCCGTGGTGTTATGCGGGCCGCTTCCGCAGCAACGGCCGGCGCCCGCCGCCCGATCCGCTCGCGACTCGCCGCTGTGGCACCCCCGGCTGCGACGGACAGCTTCGCCCGTTCATGCGCTACTGCCCGATGTGCAAGCGCAAGACGAAGCGCCTGTGGTCTCACCCGCACCTGCCCGACCGCTGCCCGCGCTGCCGCTGGCCGACCGACCGCACGCAGCTCCGCTTCTGCCCGTGGTGCGGGCGCCGCGAGCCGCGCGCGGGAGGATTCCAGCGCGGTCGCTAGGCCAGCCGTCGCAGAGACTGCGCCTTGATCACGCAGAAGACGGGCTGCCCGGGGGCGAGCTCGAGCGCGCGCACGGCGTCGCGAGTGAGCTTCGCGACGAGCGCGTCGCCCGCGTCGACGTGGACGAGCACCCCGTCGTCCGCGGGCTCGAGACGGACCACGCGGGCCGGCAGCACGTTGCGAGCCGAGATCCGCCCGGGAGCTTCGGCCGCGAGCAGCAGATCCCGCGCGGGCAGACCGAGCCGCAGGGCCTCGCCCTCGGCCAGCGGCGCGGGCGCCGGCACCGAGAGGCGCACACCCGAGCGCGTCTCCACCTGCGCCGCGCCGTCGCCGCATGCGCGCACGCGCGCCTCGATCACGTTCTCGAGGCCGAGCGCCTCGGAGAGCGGCAACACCGCGCGACTCCAGAGGACTGCGCGCGGCTCGCCCGTCGCGACCACGTGACCGCGGTCGAGCACTGCGACCCACTCGCCGACGACCTGCGCCTCGTCCGGATCGTGCGTCACGTAGAAGATCGGCAGATCCTTCGCGTCGCGGACGCGCAGCAGATAGGGGAGCACGCGCGCTCGCAGCGGCAGGTCGAGCGAGGCGAGCGGCTCGTCGAGCAGCAGCGCCCGGGGATCCGAGGCGAGTGCGCGTCCGAGCGCGACCCGCGAGCGCTCGCCGCCCGAGAGCCGATCGACGCGTCGCGCGAGCAGCGGCCCGAGCTCGAGCACGTCGATCGCCTCGGCGAGCGCACGGCCGGCGGCGGCGCCGGCGCGCCGCGCGCCGAAGCGGAGGTTGGCTGCGACGTCGAGGTGCGGGAAGAGCAGCGGCTCCTGCGGCACCCAGCCGAGGCCGCGCTCCTCGATGCGAAGCGAGAGCCTCCGCTCGGGGTCGTCGAGCCAGCGACCGGCGATGCGCACGCTAGGTCGCTCTCCGGCGCACAGGCCGAGCAGGACCTCTAGCAAGGTGCTCTTGCCCGAGCCGCTCGGCCCGAAGAGCACCACCACGCGCGCGTCCGTGCGGAGCTCCACGTCGAGCGTGAAGTCGCCGCGCGCGACGCGGGCGCGGACGCAGGTGTCGCCGCTCACGAGCGCGCGGCAGGCGCGACGGGCGGTGCCTCGCGGCGCAGCCACAGCTCGGCCACGAGCATCGCGGCGAGCGCGAGCGTGAACGACGCCGCGCACAGCGCGCGCGCGCCCGCGTCGTCGCCCATCTGGATCCGCGACCAGATGCCGAGCGCGAGCGTCTCGGTGCGGCCCGGCACGATCCCCGCGACGATCGCGGTCGCGCCGAACTCGCCGAGTCCGCGCGCGAACGCCAGCAGCGCACCGTACACGATTCCGCGGCGCGCCAGCGGGAGGCTCACGGTCGCGAAAGCGCGCAGCGGCGAGGCGCCGAGCGTGCGCGCCATGCGCTCGTAGCGTGGATCGACCTCCGCGAAGGCCTGCTCGCAGGCGCGCGCGAAGAGCGGGAAGCCGACCGCGGCGGCGGCCAGCACCGCCGCATACCAGGTGAAGACGATCTCGATACCGAGCGACTCGAGCAGTCCCCCGAGAAGACCGCGGCGCCCGAAGAGCCACAGCAGACCGAGTCCGACCGCCACGGGCGGCAGCACCATCGGCAGCGCAACCAGCGCCTGCACCAGCGAGCGACCTCGGAAGCGGTGTCGCGCGAGTGTGTAGCCGAGCGCGACGGCGGGCGGCAGCGCCAGCAAGGTCGCGACCGCCGCCACCCGCAAGGTCAGCGCGATCATGCCGACGGGAAGCTCGCCGGTCACGGGGCGGCTGCGGCACCCGGGGCGCTGAAGCCTGCCTCCTTCAGGAGGCGCTGGCCCTCGCTGCCCACGACGAACTCGAGAAATCGGTGCGCGAGCTTCTGCTGCTTCGTGTCGCGCGCGCGCAGCGCCACGTAGACGATGCGCGGCTGCTGCGACGGCGGAATCTCGAAGGCGAGCTTCGCCGACTTCGCCACGCGCGCGTCGGTCGCGTAGACGATCGCGGCGTCGGCGTCCCCCGAGTCCACCGCCGCGAGCGTCGCGCGAACGTTCTCGGTCTGGACCACGCGCGCCTCGACGGCCCTCAGCAGTCCGGCTTTCGTCAGCCACTCGCGCGCGTAGCGACCGATCGGCACCGCGGGCAGCGGCATCGCGATGTGCTTCACGGCGTCGCCGGCGAGATCCGAGGGCTGCTTCACGCGCCCGGCGATTTCCGCGCTCGCGACCACCACGAGCCGGTTTCCCGTGAAGGGATGCAGGTCGTCGCCGAGCCCCTCCTTCTCGAGCGCGCGCGGGATTTCCTCGTCGGCCGACATCAACACGTCCATGGAGGCGCCGGCTCGGAGCTGGGCCGCCAGCTCGCTCGACGCGCCGAAGCTGAGCTCGACGCGCGTGCCGGGCGCGATCTCGCCGAAACGCGTCCCCATCTTCTCCGCCACTTCGCGCAGGCTCGCCGCCGCGCCCACGTGCAGCACCGTCTCGTCCTTCGCCGAGACGGCCGACGCGAGCGCGAGCCCGCAGACGGCCACGCCGAGCCAACCGAGAAGCCGAGACTTCGATCGCATGCGTCCTCCTGGTGACAGGCGATGCGCCGTGCGGGATGCCAGCATACCCGCGATGGCCGCGAGACCCGACCACGAGATCGAGCTCGTCGTCGAGCGTCTCGCGGCCGGCGGCGAAGGCGTCGGGCGCGCGCCCGACGGCCGTGTGGTGTTCGTGCCCTACACCGCGCCGGGCGATCGCGTGCGCGTCCGCGTGACGCAGCTGCGCAAGCGCTTCGCGCGCGGCGAGGTCCGCGAGCTGCTCGAGCCGGGCGCCGCGCGCACCGATCCCGTGTGCGCCGTCTTCGGGAGCTGCGGCGGCTGCGCGTGGCAGCACGTCGAGTACGCAACACAGCTCGAGGCCAAGCGCGGGATCGTGGCGGACGCGCTGACGCGCATCGCGGGCGTCGCGCTCCCCGGCCAGCTCGAGATCGTGCCGTCTCCGTCGCCCTACGCGTGGCGGAGTCGCACCCGGCTCGTCTGCGAGTCGGGCCGGATCGGCTATCGGCGGCGGCAGTCGCGCGCGCTCCAGGCCGTCGCGCGCTGCCCCGTGCTCGTGCCCGATCTCGACGCGGCGCTCCACGCATTCTCCGCGAGCCCGCCGGCTGACGGGGAGCTCGAGCTCGCGCAAGGCGACGGCTCTGTGCGCGCGACACCGCTCGAGGACGGCCGCGCAGCGACGAACTCCGCGCGGATCGGCCTGCGCGCCGGCGCCGACCGGCTGGAGATCTCGGCCGGCGTGTTCTTCCAGGCGCACGCCGGGCTCCGCGACGCGCTGCTCGAGGCGGCGCTCGGCGCGGCGGGATCGGGCCGCATCGCGGCGGACCTGTTCGCGGGCGCCGGATTCTTCAGCCTGGGCCTCGGCCGCCGCTTCGAGCGGGTGGTCGCAGTGGAGGCCGATCCCGCGGCCGCCGCGGATCTTCGCCGGAACGCGGACGCGGCCGGGCTCCGCAATCTCGAGGTCGTGGAGACGCCGGTCGAGCGCGCGCTGGAACGGGTCCGCGACGCCGACGTCCTGCTCCTCGATCCTCCCCGCACGGGCCTGCCGCGGGGCGTCGCCGAGGCACTGGCCCGCGGCGCAGCCTCGCGCGTCGTGTACGTGTCCTGCGAGCCGTCGACGCTCGCGCGCGACCTCGTCGCCTTCCGCGCAGGTGGCCTCGTAGCCGTCCGCGTCACGGCCTTCGATCTCTTCCCGCAGACGCCGCACGTCGAGGTCCTGACGCGGCTCGAGCGGGGCGTGGCTCATCCGCCACGCGGCGCGTAGACTCGGCCACAGTGCCCCCGGCGCGAGGCCCTGCGAACCGACCTCCAGCGGGCCCGCGCGCTGTTCCCGACCTGGAGGCGGCCGTGCTGCTTCTCGATTCCGGAGGCGCCCCGCGGCCTCGCGCCGCAGCCGAGAGCCTGACGCTCTACGTCGAAGGTCCGCGCGACCGCAGCATCCTGCGCGCGTGGGCGGGCCGGCTGATCCCGCGGCGGGCGAGCCAGGTGCTCGGCGGCGCGGTGATCCTCGGCGGACGCCAGCCGATCCGCGCGCTCGAACACTTCGAGCGACATCTCGCCGACGTGCCCGGCGCACGCGCCCTGTGCGTGCTCGATCGCGACGACGGTCACTCCTCGCTGCCCGACGTGAACGGTTTCGAGCTCGAGTTCTTCACGTGGGGTCGCCGGCACATCGAGAGCTACCTCGTCGTGCCCTCGGCGATCCGACGCGCGCTCGGCATCCCCGAGCACGATCGGAGGATCGAGCGCGCGATCGAGCGACAGCTGCCCGATCCGGCCGACGAGTCGGCGTGGCGCGAGCTCGACGCCAAGCGGCTGCTCGCGCCGCAGGGCGCGCTGACCCGCGCGGTCGGGCGCGCGCTGCCGCTCTCGCGCATCGCACGCGTGACGCGCGCGGACGAGCTGCACCCCGACGTGCACGCGCTGTTCGCGCGGGTGGAGGCGCTCGCAAGCGGCGAAGCCGCGCGCAGCGAGCCGCAGGCGAGCGAAGTTCAGAAGTGCGACCCGGCCGGCTGGGGCAACCCTACGGTCTGAGACCGCGTCTCTTCGCGCCGAGCTCGGCGTCGACGATCTCGAAGGCGCGGCGCGCCCAGTCGACCAGCAACGGGCGCGTGTCGCGCGGGTCGATGATCTCCTCCACGCCGAAGCCCTCCGCCGTGAGGAAGGGCGAGCGCAGGGTCGCAAGCTTTGCCTCGAGCTCCGCGCGCAGCGCGTCGGGATCGGGCGCGGCCTCGATCTGCCGCCGGTAGGCCGCCTCGACGCCGCCTTCGATCGGCAGCGAGCCCCACTCTCCGGACGGCCACGCATAGCGGAGGTTCAGACGGTGGTGCGCGCCGTGACCCGCACCCGCGACGCCGTAGACCTTGCGCACCAGGATCGAGCACCACGGCACGCTCGCCTGGTAGACGGCGCAGAGCGCGCGCACGCCGCGCCGGATCGTCCCGCGCTTCTCCGCGTCGACGCCGATCAGGAAGCCCGGATTGTCGACGAAGTTCACGACCGGGAGATGGAACGTGTCACACAGGTCGACGAAGCGGGTCATCTTCTCGGCGGCGGCGGCGTCGATCGAGCCCGCGAGCTGGCGCGGGTCGTTGGCCATCACGCCGACGGGGATGCCGTCGAGGCGCGCGAGCGCCGTGACGAGCGGCCGCCCGAAGAAGCGACCGATCTCGAAGAACGAGCCGGTGTCGAAGACGAGAGCCAGCAGCTTTCGTGTGTCGTAGGTCTTGCGGCGGTCGCGCGGCACGATCGAGAGCAGCGCCTCCTCGCGGCGCTCCGGGTCGTCGGAAGTCGCCACGCGCGGCGGCCGCTCGTACACGGAGCTCGGCAGGTAGGAGAGGAAGCGGCGGATCTGCGCGAAGGCCAGGTCCTCGCTCTCGGCCTCGTTGTCGACCGCGCCCGATCCACGCGCGTGGATGTGAGAGCCGCCGAGCGTCTCCTTGTCGATCTCCTGGTGGAAGGCGCGGCGCACGACCGGAGGTCCGGCCACGAAGAGCTGACTCGTGCCCCGCACCATGACCGAGAAATGCGACGCCGCGACGCGCGCCGCGCCGAGCCCGGCCACGGGTCCGAGCGCCGCCGCCACGACAGGCACGCGCGAGAGCAGCGCCACCGAGACGTCCCAGTCCGGGTTGTAAGGCACGTACGAGCGCTTCATCGCGGTCTGCTGCTTCACGCTGCCGCCGCCGCCGGTGCCGTCGACGAGGCGCACGATCGGGATGCGCAGGTCGTGGGCCGCCTTCTCCGACCAGCCCATCTTGTTGCCGATCGCGCCGTCGGCCGCGCCGCCGCGCACGGTGAAGTCGTCGGCGCCGACCACGACCGCACGACCCTCGATGCGGCCGCGGCCGCACACGAAGTTCGAGGGGGTGACACTCTGGAGATTCCCCGCCGCGTCGTACTCGGCGCGACCGGCGAGCAGGCCGGTCTCGTGGAAGCTCTGCGGGTCGAGCAGTCGCTCGATCCGCTCGCGCACCGTGAGCCGACCCGCCGCCCGCGCGCGCGCGATGCGCTCCTCGCCCCCCATGCGCAGCGCGTACTCGCGCCGGCGCGCGATCTCGTCGAGCTCGGGCTTCCACGACATGGCCGAGCATCTTACAAGAAGGGCGCGGCTACTCTGGCCCGCCCATGCGGCTGCTCGCGCTCGACTTCGACGGCGTCATCTCGAACAGCGCGCCCGAGTCCTTCTTGGTTTCGCTGCGGACCTACGTCGCGCTGCGACCGCGGTCCCCGCTCGCCGCCCATGCCGAGAAGCTCGACGGCCGCGGCGCGCCGCCCGAAGCCGCGGTGCGCGCGGCGCCGCTCTACGCGCCGTTCGTCGAGGCGATGCCGCTCGGCAACCGCGCCGAGGACTACGGGGTACTCCTGTGCGCGCTCGAGCAGGCGCGGCCGCTGCCGGACCAGTCGAGCTACGACGCGTGGCGGGCGGAGCAGGATCCGGCCTGGCTGCGCCTCTTCCACGAGCGCTTCTACGCCATTCGCAACGCGCTCGCGGACGCCGACCCCGAAGGCTGGAGCGCGCTGCTGCCTCCCTATCCCGAGCTGATCGCGCTGCTGCGCCGGCGCGCGGGCGATGCGGCGCTCGCGCTCGCCACCGCCAAGGACCGGCGCTCGGTCCAGGCGCTGCTCGCGCGCTACGGCGTCGCAGATCTCTTCCCGCCCGAGCGCGTGCTCGACAAGGAGGCCGGCCGCTCGAAGACCGCGCACCTCGCGGCGCTACAGGCGCGCGTCGATCTGCCCTTTCGCGACATCACCTTCGTCGACGACAAGGTCAACCACCTCGACCTCGCGGCGCCGCTCGGCGTGCGCTGCGCGCTCGCAGCCTGGGGCTACAACGGTCCGCGCGAGCAGCAGCTCGCGCGCAACCACGGCTACCTCGTCTGCCAGCTCTCGGACGTCGAGCAAAAGCTCTACGGATGAGCCGACTTCCGGCCGATCGTCTCTTGGCGTCGGCGAGAAGCCGCCCTACTCTGCGAATCGTCGGGCCGCGCGGAGGTCGATGCGCGCAGATGGCGATGGATCTCGGCTTTCGGATGCACGCGGAGCGGACTCCGAACCCCAACAGCATCAAGTGGGTTCTCGGTCGCACGCTCGCGGAAGGCGGGATCAGCGCGCACTTCGACGCCGCGCCCGGTGAGGACATCTCACCGCTTGCGGCGCGTCTCTTCACGATCGAGGGTGTGACCGGCGTCTTCTTCGCCTCGAATTTCGTCACGGTCACGAAGCGCCCCGACGTCGAGTGGACCGACATCGCGCAGCCGATCGTCGACGGGATCAAGGCCTGCCTCGGCGAGGGCGGCTCGGCGCTCGGTCCGGCCTTCGAAGCGACGGCCCGCGCCGACGAAGGCGAGATCGCGCAGCGCATCCAGCGCATCCTCGAAGACGAGATCCGGCCCGCCGTGGCGATGGACGGTGGTGACATCGTGTTCGCAGGTTTCCACGACGGGCGCGTCGAGCTCTACATGCAGGGATCCTGCAGTGGCTGCCCGAGCTCGACGGCCACGCTGAAGATGGGAATCGAGGCACGGCTCCGGGAGGAGATCCCGGAGGTGCAGGAGGTCGTCGCGCTCTAGCGACACTGCCGCGTCCGCTGCCACCCCCGGGCCGCGCGGCGCCGAGTCCACCAAGATGATGCAGAGACCGGCCCGGGGAAGGGGACGCGAGGCGCCCCCGCGATTGGATCGAGGCGTCGCCGCCGAGGACAGCCTCTGGCGACGCACGCAGCGGGAGCGCGTCATGCGGATGACGCGTCGGGGCCGCGTCACGATCGCAAGCATGGTGACGGGCGCCGCTGTCGCGCTCGCCTGGCTGCTCGAGCCGCACGAGGCGGTGCGCGCGTTCGGGATCGTGCAGCCGATGCCGGACTTCGACACGTCGCCTGCCGCGGCCGAGCCGCCGCCCGACCGCGTGCCCGACGACGTGTTCACGCATCTTCCGGTCGGTCGCGAGGCGCTGACCTTGCCTTCGGCCTCGGCTCCGGGCGCGTCGCGCGAGCGACTCTACGAGCAGATCGACGTCTCGCGATCGCACCCCGAGCTCGCCGGGCCCTTGCGCGTCGAGTACACGCTCGATCGCGAGCTGACCGAGCGCACCCACGAGGTGCTGCGCCGCGGCCACGTGGATCTCGGGACCTTGGTCGTGCTGGAGCCGCGCAGCGGACGCGTGCTCGCGTATGCCGCGACCGACACGCGGCGCTTCCCGCCGACGCGCACCTATCCCGCGGCGTCGCTGGTCAAGGTGATCACGGCGGCGACCGCGCTCGACCACGCCCCCGAGGTCGCGGACCAGCTGTGCCGCTTCAGCGGCAGCCCGTATCGCCTGACTCCTTCTCGCGTCGACCCGCCGCGCACAGGACCGACCATCACCCTCGAGCGCGCGCTCGCGACCTCGAACAACCAGTGCTTCGCGCAGATCGCCGTGCACGCGCTCGGCGTCGAGCCCTTGATGGAGGCGTTCGGCCGCTTCGGCTGGCTCGCGGCACCCGCGCCCGCGCACGAGGCCGGCAGCGCGGACCCGGGCGAGGACCGCTACGACCTCGGCCTCCTCGGCTCCGGCCTCGGCGGCACCCGGATCACGCCGCTCCACGCCGCGCAGCTCGCCGCCTCGCTGGCGCAGGGCGAGCTCGTGACGCCGAAGTGGGTCGAGCGCGTGATCGACGCCAACGGACGCGAGCTGCCGATCCCCACGCCCGAGACGCGTCGCGTGATGTCGCCCGAGCTCGCGCGGCGCCTGCGCGAGATGCTGACCGAGACCACGCGCTCGGGGACCGCGCGGCGCGCCTTCCACCAGCGCGGCGGTCGGCCATTGCTAGGCGAGATCGAGGTCGCGGGCAAGACCGGCAGCCTCACGGGACGCGACCCCGACGGCCACTACGAGTGGTTCATCGGCGTCGCGCCGGCGGACGAGCCGCGCATCGCCGTCGCGGCGGTGATCGTGAACGGAAAGATGTGGTGGCGCAGCGCCTCGCAGGTCGCCGCCGACCTGCTGCACGAGATCTTCTGCTCGGAGGGCGCCTGCGCGACCGCCAACGCGGTGCGGATCGTCTCCAGCGCGTCTCAAGGAGATGCGGCGGCAGGCGGCGCGAGGGCGGAGAACTCCGCGTCGAGGCGCCTCGACAGATCCGAGACCAGCTCGCCGCCGCCGACCGCGATGTCGGCCGTCTCGCGCGGGTCGAGAACGCGGTCGTAGAGCCGGACCTCGACGGGATCCGGCTCCACACCTCGGCGGATCAGCTTGTAGCGCCCCGCCGTGATGGCGCGCGCGCGCGCCGGGTCGCCGGGAATCTCGTGCAGCAGCGCGCGGTCGGCGTGGGCGGGCGCCGGTTCGCCCCGAAGCCACGACGCGAGCGAATTGCCGGCTCCCGGCAGCGGCGGCAGTCCGAGCAGCTCGAGCACCGTCGGCGCGACGTCCTGGAGCCCGACCGGATCCTCGCCGCGCAGGCCCTTCGCACCGCCCGGCGGCTTCAGGTAGAGCGGCACATGCAGCACCTCGGTGTAGAGCGTCGCGCCGTGACCGAAGCTGCCGTGTTCGAAGAGCTCGTCGCCGTGGTCGCCGGCGAGCACGATGACTGCGTCGCGATATGCACCCGCGTGCTCGAGCAGCCGCAGGATCTCGGCCACGCGGTCGAGCGTGTAGCGTGCGGCGGTGTCGTACTGCTCGGTGAGGCTCCGCACGTGCGCGTTCGTCACCTGCGCGCGCGCGCCGGGCGCGTCGCGTAGCACGCCGCGCATCAGCGGATCGCCGTACCGCATGCCCTCGAGCGGCGGACGCCCCAGCAGGTCGGAGCGGCGATCGGGCGGGACGCGGTAGGGCCCGTGCGTGTTCATCAGGTGCAGGTACAGGAAGAAGGGTCGGGGCGGATCGCGCGCCAGGAACTCGCGCACGAAGGCCACCGCGTCCGAGGCGTCGGGGTAGTCGAGCAGATTGCCGCCCTCGACGCCCTGGAAGTGGTCGAAGCCGCGGTCGAGTCCGGTCTCCGCGCCGATCCGCACGTGGTGCGACAGGCCGACGGTGCCGTAGCCGGCGTCACGCAGACGCGTCGCCAAGGTCTCGATCCCGTCCGCGAGACGCTCCTCGTGACCGAGCCGGTGCTGGGCGGGCTGGAGGCCGGTCAGGAGCGTCGCCGTGCTCGGGACGCAGAGCGGCGACGGAGCGAATGCCTGGGTGAATAGCGCCGCGTCGTCGCGGAAGCCGTCGAGCGAGGCGGCGGTCGGAAACTCGTACCCGAGATGGCTGACGTGGTCCGCACGCAGCGAGTCCACCACGACGAAGATCACGTCGGGACGCGCGGGCGCGCGCTCCGAGCAGCCCCAGAGAATCCCGAGAGCGATCAGCAGCGCGGCAGCAAGTCGACCGGAGCAGCTCCGCTCGCGTGACACCTGGAGGCCCCTGCCGACCACTTCCCTGGCAGACAGCAGAATATCCCCTTCCCAGGGAGGCCCGATGTCGCGAGTGCGGCGTCGGGCCCTTCCCTTTCTGGGGACCGTTCGATCAGCTCGCCGCCGCGGCCTTCTTGCGCGCCATCCGCCGCTTGTGGCGGAGACGATGCTGGTGGCGCTTGCGCTTCTGCTTGCTCTTGCTGCTTGCCATCGGGGCCTCACGGAAAAAGGGCTAGCGAAGCTACCCGACGAGTCCCGCGCTGTCGCTATTCCGGCAGGATCTCGGTGACGACGGTGCCCATCGCCTCCGTCTCGCCGTCTCGCAGCGACTCGACCGCCGGCAGCGACCCCACCAGGCGCTCCAGCCGGCGCGCGATCTCGGGCTCGAGACGGTCGAAGACGACGCCCATGCCCGACTCGCCGTCGTCGCGCGTGACCGTCCCCCAGACGAGGAAGGGCGCTTCTTCGGGGCTGCCGTAGATCGCGAGATGCAGGCGGTCGCCGACCTCGAGCGCCGGCAGTCGCTCGATGCGCATGCCGCCCATCGAGAGATCGCGCCCCACCAGCACGCGCAGAGCGCGCTTGCCGAAGGCGGGAACCGTCAGCTCGTAGGCGGCGCGCGCCCGGACGCGCCGCTCCTTGCGGGCGGAATCGTCCGAGTCGACCTCCATCTCGACCGCGACCGACGGAGGGACCGAGGGCCGGGCCTCCGCCGAAGGAGGCGCGCGGTGATCGCGCGCGCCAGGTCGCGCGGGAATCGGATTGCCGCGCTCGTGACCAGCCTGGACGGGCGCGCGGTCGGTGCCGCGCCGCAACGTCGCGGGGCCGCGAGAGAGATCTTCGATCAGCAGCTCGAGAGCGTGGCGCGCCTCGTCGGAGACGCGGTCGAAGAGAACGGCCGCCACGTGGACGATGCCGACACCGGGTCGCTCCTCGGGCGCCGAGCGCAGCACGTGACCCACCAGGGCGATCGGATCGCCCGTCTCGAGGGCCTCCGGCAGATTCACCCGGATGCGGCGTCCCGGATCGACCGGATTGCGCGAGACCAGCCGGCAGCCGCGCGTCGAGAGGTCCGCCAGGATCGCGCGACGGCTCCGCAGCCCGGTCCGGTAGGACACGTCGAGACCGGCCGCGACGCGCGGCTCGCCGCGCTTCTCCTCTCCGCGGTAGAGGCTTCGCAGCAGGATCAGGCGGAGCGCCTCCGGATGGACCGGTCGCCGGACCAGGTAATCGAAGCCCGAGCGGCGCAGGCGATCGCGAAGAGCCGTCGAGTCCTCGCTCACGACCACGATCCGCACCGGTGCCGAGCCCGGCCCGCCGGGCGACGGCATCACGGCGTCGATGCGTCGCGGCGTCGCGATCAGGAGGTCGCGCGGCGGAGGCGTTCCGGACACGATCGCTCCGCCGCGGATGCGCGCGAGCGGTACCTTCAGCTCCTCGAGGATCCGCTGGATGTCCTCGAGCTCTCCGTCGTCGAGCAGCAGCACCGAAGAAGCCATTCCAAGACCTCGCCGCGGTGGGGGTCTTGCGGCGGCCCCCGGCCACTATCCGTCGACCGAACCCGCGGTCGGCTGAAGCCCTCGGCGCCGGCGCGCGACCCAGGCCAGGGCGGCCGCGGCCACCAGCAGTCCGACCGCGACCTCGCCCGGTGAAGACGACGTCGTCGGCCCCTCCGCGACGGCCGAGCCGACCGCAACGAGGTTGTTGACCGCGTGGCAGACGACCGGCGCGAGCACGCTCGCCGACCAATGGCCCGCGACGCCGAGGTAGAGCCCGAGCGGCAAGGCGAAGAGCGCGTGGATCGGCTGGACGTGGATCGCCGCGAAGGCGATCGCCGCCAGTCCAATCGACGCGAACGCCCCGAAGCGATCGCGCAGGCTTCGCTGGAGCACGCCCCGGCAGAGCAGCTCCTCGGCGACCGCGGGCACGAGACCGAACGCCACGAGCGCGGCGGCGAGCGACGGTCCGCGAATGCCCTCGAGGATCCGCGAGAACGAAGCGAGGCCGCTCTCCTCCATCAAGCCGGAGAGCGAGAGCAATCCGTCGAGCGCATGCGAGAGGCCGAGCGTGCCGGCCGCGAGCGCCGCGATCTCGAGCACGCCGAGCCGCGCTCGCACGAGACCGAGCCGCACGCGCGGGTCGCCCGGCGCGGCGAGCGCGGCGGCGACGGCGAACGCGAGCAGGATTCCCTCGAGCGCGACCGACGAGAGCGAGAGCGCGATCGCCGTCGGGAGCGAGTGGCTCGCGGTCGTGAGCGCGCCCGCGACGGCGAACGCCCCGGCGACGACCAGGCAGGCGAGCGCGACGCGGGCAGCCATCGCGGCAAGGTACGAGACCGCCCGCGCTCCCCGTCCTGCTACTCTGGCCGGCGTGTCGGATCCGCTCGCGCCCGCGCTGCTGGTGGCGATGCCGCAGCTCCTCGATCCGAACTTCCGGCGCAGCGTGGTGCTGCTGATCCACCACGACGCCGAGGGCACCTTCGGCGTGGTGCTGAACCGCACGACCGAGCTCCGCGCCGCGCAGCTCTGCGAGTCGATCGAGGTGGACTGGCACGGCGATCCCGATGCCGAGATCCACTGGGGCGGGCCGGTGCAGCCGCAGACCGGCTGGGTGCTCTTCGAGGAAGACGAGGGCGAGGAGAGTGACGACGAGGACATCCGCGAGGTCGTGCCCGGCGTCGGCTTCGCGGGATCGCTCGCGGTGCTGCGCCGCATGGCCAGCGAGCCTCCGAGTCGCATCCGCATCCTGCTCGGCTACGCCGGCTGGGGCCCCGGTCAGCTCGAGTCGGAGCTCGCGCAGGGCGCCTGGCTCGTGGCGCCCGCGGATCCGTCGGTCGTGTTCGAGACCGACGTCGACGCGATGTGGACGCAAGTCGTGCGCAGCCTCGGGATCGAGCCCGCGACGCTCGTGGCGAGTCGCGGGGTCCACTAGCCCCGAGCGCTTATTTCCACGGGCCGGCGCGCCGATGCAGCCCGCCATGGACGACGCGACTCCTCGGCGCGCGGCGGATCGGGGGGTGGCCCCGGTTCCGACGCTCGGCGAGTGCAGCGCGCGCATCGCGGAGCAGTTCCGGGAGGACGGCGCCCTCGGCGTGGTGCTGATCGACGCGGCGCCGCTCGCCGAGATCGAGCGCCGCTACGGCGCGGACGCCTACCGCGGCGCGCAGTCGAACCTCGCGGCGCTGGTGAGCGAGGTGCTGGCGAGCCACCTCTGCGTGTCGGATCTGGTCGTCGGCGGCGAGACCGGTCGCGCCGAGCTCGCGGTGCTGCTGTTCCGGCCGTCCGAGGAGCTCGACTTCTACGCGGGCGGCCTCGAAGAGGTGGCGCGCGAGCTGACGCAGGGGCTCGCGGGTCGCGCCCACCGCGTCGGCTACCCCTACACCAAGCGGTTGCCTCCGATGTTCGTCGGCACCGGCATCGCGCTCCGCAACCCGACCTTGCGCGAGGACGCGCAGGTGCGCGAGGCGATCGAGGAGGCGCGCGAGGAGACGCGCATGCGCGCGCAGACCGCCGCGCGGCGGCGGCGACGCGACCTCGTGCAGCTGCTGGTCGAGGGCCACCTGACGTCGGTCTACGAGCCGATCGTCGCGGTGAGCTCGCGCACGGTCTTCGGCTACGAGGCGCTCTCGCGCGGTCCCGAGGGCAGCGAGCTGCACTCGCCGGCCGTGCTCTTCGAGAGCGCGCTGCGTCACGATCTGGTGTTCCAGCTCGACTGCCTGTGCCGCCAGCGCGCGCTGGAAGGCGCGCGCGACCTGCCCGGCGGCGCCAAGCTCTTCCTCAACGTGCGCCCGACCACGATCCACGACCCGCAGTTCCGCGCCGACGCGCTCGAGCGCACGCTCGCGCTCTGCAAGCTGCGTCCCACCGACGTGGTCTTCGAGATCTCGGAGCAGGAGTCGATCGACAACTTCGAGCTGTTCCGCGAGGTGCGCGACTCCTACGGCAAGCTCGGCTTCCAGATCGCGCTCGACGACACCGGCTCCGGCTACTCGAGCCTCGAGGCAGTGATGGAGCTCGCGCCGGAGTTCATCAAGGTCGACCGCGCGTTCGTGACGCGCATCGACGAGGACCCCGCGCGCCAGGAGCTGCTCCGCGCGCTGCAATCGCTCGCGCAGCGCCTCGGCTCGCGCATCATCGCCGAAGGCCTCGACACCCTGGAAGAACTCGAGACGCTAGGCCGCCTAGGCATCTCGTTCGGGCAGGGCTGGCTCTTCGGCAAGCCGCACCCGCTGCGCAGCACGTGATCTACGCAGCGCTCCTCGCCCACGCGAGGAAGTGGCCGATCGCCGTGGAGAGCATGCGCGGTCCGCAGTGCGCTTCGAAGACCGCGTTCTCGACCTTGCAATGAATCCACGTGGTTTCGGGTTCGGTATCTACGATGGGCATGAACGACTTGGATTCGAGTCGGGTGCCAGTGAGATCGATTCGCAGGTGCCAGCCGGGTCCAAACTACACGCGATCACGGCGGATGGCCGGCCGCTGCAGTCGGAAGCCCGTCGGCCCCGAGGGCCGCATATACTGCGCGGCTTCAGGAGGAGGGGTGCCCATGAAGCGCATCGCGATGTGGCTCGGTGTCGCGCTGCTCGTCGTGATCTCGGGCGCGGCCGTCTTCGTCTACCAGCGCATCCGCTCCCTCGAGGTGGCGACCGTCACGCCGGACGTGCACGTGATCTACGGGCTCGGCGGCAACGTCGGAATCCTGCGGACCAGCGAAGGCGCGGTCGTGGTCGACACGATGACCTTCCGCATGCAGGGCCGCGACGTGCGCGAGAAGGCCGAGGAACTCGGCGGCGGCGCCACGCGCGTGATCATCAACACCCACTACCACATGGACCACACGCACGGGAACCCGGCCTTCGCGGCGGGGCTCCAGATCGTCTCCACCGACAAGACACTCGCCTATCTCCACGCCCTCGACGCGAACTACTGGAAGGGCGACGCCGCCGGAACCTTGCCGAACGACACCTTCGCCGACGAGCGCGTGCTCCAGATCGGCGGCAAGACGATCCGCCTGATCCACCCGGGACGCGGCCACACCGACGGCGATCTCGTCGCGCTCTTCGTCGAGGACCGCGTGCTCCACACCGGCGACCTCTTCTTCAACGGCCGCTACCCGAACATCGACCTCGAAGCGGGCGGCTCGGTGCAGGCCTGGGCCGACACGCTCGACCGCGTGCTCGCGCTCGACTTCGACCGCGTGATCCCGGGACACGGCCCGGTGACGGACCGCGCGGGGCTCGTCGCCTTCCAGGGCTTCATGCGCGAGCTCGCCGCTGTCGGCGAGGAGGCGGCGCGCAGCCACCGCTCGCTCGAGGACACGCAGAAGCAGGCGGCGATCCAAGCCGACGCCGGCTACGAGGTGATGGCGATCCCGTTCGTGATGCGCCTCGATCGCGACTTCGTGGTGAAGCGGTCGTGGCAGGAGGCGACGGGGAATTTCACGCCCGCGAAGATCGGAGGTGCGCAGTGAAGCCGTCGCAGCTCTTCTCGGTGGAAGGCAAGGTGGCGCTCGTGACCGGCGGCTCGCGCGGAATCGGGCTCATGATCGCGCGCGGCTTCGCCGAGGGCGGCGCGCGCGTGTACGTGTCGTCGCGCAAGGCGTCGGACTGCGAGAAGGTCGCCGCGGAGCTCTCGAAGCTCGGCTCCTGCACGGCGCTGCCGGCCGATCTCTCCCTCGACACGGAATGCCGTCGCCTCGCCGACGAGCTCGGCGCCCGAGAGAGCGCCGTGCACGTGCTCGTCAACAACGCCGGCGCCAACTGGGGCGCGCCCTACGCCGAGTATCCGGACGCGGCCTTCGACAAGGTGCTCGCGCTGAACGTGAAGGCGGTCTTCAACCTGACGCGCGCGCTGACGCCGCGGCTCGAGGCGGCGGCGCGCCCCGGCGATCCGGCGCGCGTGATCAACGTCGGCTCGATCGACGGGCTCCAGGTGCCGGCGCTCGAGACCTACGCCTACTCGACGAGCAAGGCGGCCGTGCACCACCTGACGCGCGTGCTCGCGCGCAAGCTCGCGCCGAAGGTCACCGTCAATGCGATCGCGCCCGGCCCCTTCGAGAGCAAGATGATGGCCGCGACCCTCGACCGCTTCCGCGACGTGATCGTGAAGGGCTGTCCGATGGGTCGCATCGGAGAGCCGGAGGACATGGCCGGCGTGGCGCTATATCTCGCGTCGCGAGCGGGCGCCTACGTGACCGGCGCCGTGATCCCCGTGGACGGCGGCATCTCGACGACGCGCTGAGCGCGGCGATCTCGCCCCACACACGCGGAACGCGATCGTGACGGCCGGTGTCATTTCTACAGCTCGCCGGACGCGGTACGAGCAATGGGATCCCCAACCGAGACGGGCACGGCGCCCAGGCCGTGCCCGTCTGCCGCTTCGGCACCATCGCGAGCCGCCGAACGGGCTGCGACAATGGAGTGACGATGGCCAGCGCGGGTCTGAAGGTTGCAATCGGAACGGTCGCGGGCGGCGTGCTCGGCGCCGCTCTCGCGCTGTCGGGCAGCCTGACTCGCCTCGGCGTTCCGGCACGCGCGACGGCTCCCGCGCCCGCGTCGGAAGCCGCAGCGCCGGGGCCGTCCGCGAGAGCGCTCGCCGCGGATGACCCCGCGCTCCTCGGACAGGAGCCCCACTCGCGCTTCGCGATCCTCGCGGAGAAGGCGGCCCCCGGAGTCGTGAACGTCCATACCTCGAAGACGGTCACGCAGGCGCCCTTCGAGCTCCCGTTCCCGGATCTCTTCCGTCAATTCTTCGGGCAGGGCGGTCCCGGCGCTCCGGGCGGCTCGCAGCAGCAGCCGCGCAGCTTCACCGTCCCGAGCCTCGGCACCGGCTTCGTGATCTCGGACGACGGCTACATCGTGACCAACAACCACGTCGTCGCCGACGTGGACGAGGTGCAGGTCACGTTCGCCGACGGGCGCCAGGCCAAGGCGACGATCGTCGGCCAGGATCCGAAGACCGACATCGCGCTGATCCGCGTCGAGGGGCTCACGGGATTGACCGCGCTCCCGCTCGGAAACTCCGACGCGATCCTGCCGGGCGACTGGGTCGTCGCGATCGGCAATCCCTTCGGCCTCGACCACACGGTCACCGTCGGGATCGTCAGCGCGAAGGGACGCGACATCGGCCAGGGTCCCTACGACGACTACATCCAGACCGACGCCGCGATCAATCCCGGCAACTCGGGCGGCCCGCTGCTCGACATCGCGGGCAACGTGATCGGCATCAACAGCGCGATCAACCCGCAGGCCAACACGATCGGCTTCGCGGTGCCGATCAACATGGCGAAGGCGATCCTGCCGCAGCTGCGCGACAACGGCAGCGTGACGCGCGGCTGGCTCGGCGTCGCGGTGCAGCCGATCACGCCCGAGCTCGCCGACGCCTTCAAGCTCGACAAGAACGAGGGCGCGTTGGTCGCGCAGGTCACGCCGGGCGGCCCGGCCGACTCGGCGGGCATCAAGCGCGGCGACGTGATCGTGCGCTTCGGCGACGAGAAGATCACCAAGATGCGTCAGCTTCCGGCCATCGTGTCGAGCACGCCGGTCGATAAGCAGATCGAGGTCGAGGTGATCCGCGAGGGCCGGCACGAGACGATGAACGTGAAGGTCGGGAAGCTCGCGGAGGAGCCGACGCAGGTCGCCTCGCGACAGAGCGCGCCGAGCGGATCGCGCGCGTTCGGCATGCACGTCGAGGACCTGACGCCGGCGATCGCGCAGCGGCTCGGCGTCGAGGACGAGGGCGCGCTCGTCGCCGAGGTCGAGCCCGACGGGCCGGCCGCGCGCGCGGGCATCCGCCCGGGAGACGTCGTCGTGGAGGCCGATCGCAAGCCGATCAAGAGCGCGGCCGAGCTCGCGAAGGCGCTCGACGCATCGGGGTCGCGCGCGCTGCTTCTCGTGCGTCGCGGCGACAGCTCGGTCTACGTGGCGGTCGAACGCCGCTCCTGAGCCGTCGCGCGCCCGCCCGGGTCTCGCTCAACCCGAGATCGGAAGGCGCGCGAAAACGAGGAACGCGAGCGCATTGTTGCTCGCGTGGAGGAGCAGCGGTCCGGCGAGACCGCCGCTGCGGCGCGCCATCGATCCGGCGCCGAGTGCCAGCCCGAAGAGGATCGGAAACATGCCCCATTGCTCGTGACCGGCCGCGAACAGGCCCGCCTGGATCGCGTTGGCGAAGCCGGCGGGTAGATGGCGCGACAGACCCTGCAGCAGGACCCCGCGAAACGAGATCTCCTCGAACAGCGGAATCGCGAAGACGATCGTGAGCGCGAGCACCGGAAGTCCGTAGACGCGCCGGACCGCCGCGACCATCTGCCAGGTGTAGGAAGCGGGCTTTGCCGGCAGGACCGCGGCGGTCATCGCGTGCGACGCGAGATCCGGGAACAACGCGACCCACGCGAGGGCCGCGACGCGCACCAGAACGAGCCACGCGATCGCCATTCCGATGGTTCGTCGCCAGCTCCATCTCCCGCGGCCGAGCAGCGCGAGATCGCGTCGGCGCAGGATCGGGACGAGACCCGCGAGACCGAGAGGCGCGATCATGGCGAGGGCCAGCGCGAGCGAGTGGTCGGGAATCGGCGCCCGTGCCGAGACCAGCGAGACGTCCTCGCGAAACATGTCTTCGAGCCACGGGACGCCTTCCATGTAGAAGATCGGGAGCTGCGTGAAGACGAGCAGCACCAACATCCACCAGCACTGGCGCAGTCCGAACCGGGTCGCGCGCGGAGCCCGATCCGGGTGCCGGCGAGCGCGTAACAATCCGACGTAGTGCACGGGGACCAGGAGCAGACCGGGCAGACACAGGATCGCGAGCAGCAGCGCGAGCGTCTCGAGCAGCGCCAGCGCGTCCCGCGCGCGCCACGGAGCATCGGGGTGATGGATCGCGACCCGGACCCGGTCGCGGAGCAGGGGGTCCCACGACCCCTTCTCTCGCAGCTCGTCGTAGGCAGCGAGCGCCGAGCCCGGATCGCCGAAGGCCAGCTCGAGATCGAATCGCTCCTGCGCGATCGCGCGAGCGCGCCACTGCGCCGCAGGTGACTGCTGCGCGCGAGCCAAGGCCGCGCGCGCGTCGACGACCCGGCCGACGGCCGAGAAGATCCGGGCCTCGAGCAGAGGATCACCCTGCCCTTCGGGCGGGTCTCCGAGCAGGTGGAGCTCCATCTCCGCTTCGGAGAAGGCGCCGAGATCGGCCAGCATGCGGACCTTCTGGAGCTCCAGCGGATATTGCTCGGGCCTCATCGGTCGCGACACCAGCATGTGAACCGCGGCGTCGCGGCGGCCGAGGTGCTCGAGCGCCCGCGCCGCGATCAAGGTCAGATCGATCGATCGATCCAGCTCCATCGCATGACTCGCGTGCTCCAGCACGAGACCGGCGCGCTTCTGGACGTCGTAGCACTGCGCCAGCTTCTGATGGATGCGCGCGACGTCCTTCACCTCCCAGAAGCGCGCGATGCCGTCGAGCAGCGCCGTTCCCTTCTCGATCGCCTTCTCGCCCCAGATCTCCTCCAATCGATAGATCTCGACCGCGGGAGCGCCCGGGAAGCGCTGCTCGAGCTCGTCCGCGCAGCGTTCGTACTCCTTCCAGTGCGGGCAACCCTCGTCTTCGCCGCAGGCCGCGTCGCGGAGGAGGCCACAGCGCTCGATCCAGGTCGACACGTCGTCGGGTCGGAGCTGCAGATAGGCGTCGTACTGCGTCAGCACGGCTTCGAAGGTCCGGTTCGCCGCGCCCGACATGAGCTCGAGGGCCGCCTCGTGACTCCCGGGTCGACTCGGGTCGAACGGCGGTTGCTCCAGCGCGCGATCTGTGGGTCCTGCGCCGAGAAGCGCGAGCCCGAGCAGCGCGGCTCCCGTCACTCGCAACGCGGACTCGTCGCGCAGAGATCGTCGGCGTCGCACGGCCGGCCATTCTATCGGAGGCGACGGGTATACTGCGCGCTTTCCAGGAGATCGTGATGAAGGTCAAGGCAGCGATCGCATTCGAGGCCGCGAAGCCGCTCGTGATCGACGAGCTCGATCTCGCCGCGCCGAAGCCGGGGGAGGTGCTCGTGCGGCTCGCCGCCACCGGCGTGTGCCACACCGACGCGTTCACGCTCTCGGGTAGCGATCCGGAGGGCCTCTTCCCGTCGGTGCTCGGCCACGAGGGCGCGGGCGTCGTCGAGGAAGTCGGCGCCGGCGTGACGTCGGTCGCGCCCGGCGACCACGTGATCCCGCTCTACATCCCCGAGTGCCGCAGCTGCAAATACTGCCTCTCGGGCAAGACGAACCTCTGTGTCGCGCTGCGCGAGAAGCAGGGCAAGGGGCTGATGCCGGACGGCACCAGCCGGCTCTCCTACAAGGGCCGCATGGTGCACCACTACATGGGCACCTCGACCTTCGCCGAGCGCACGGTGCTGCCGGAGATCGCGCTCGCGAAGATCCGCAAGGATGCGCCGCTCGAGACGGTCTGCCTCTTCGGCTGCGCGGTGACGACCGGCATCGGCGCGGTGCTGAACACCGCGAAGGTCGAACCCGGCTCGACGGTCGCTGTCTGGGGTCTCGGCGGCGTCGGCCTTTCGGTGATCCAGGGCGCGGTGATGGCGGGCGCGGAGCGCATCCTCGCGATCGACACGAATCCGAAGAAGTTCGAGCTCGCGCGCCAGTTCGGCGCCACGGAGACGCTGACCCCGGCCGACGGCGACGTGGTCGAGCGGATCGTCGAGACGACGGGCGGCGGCGCCGACTACACCTTCGAGTGCATCGGCAACGTCGAGACGATGGGCCAGGCGCTGCGCGCGTCGGCGCGCGGCTGGGGGCAGTCGATCATCATCGGCGTCGCCGGCGCGGGCCAGGAGATCCACAACCGCCCATTCCTGCTCGTGACGGGGCGCTCGTGGCGCGGCTCGGCGTTTGGAGGCGTGAAGGGCCGCAAGGAGCTGCCGACCTACGTCGATCGCTACATGAGTGGCCGCATCAAGCTCGACGAGTACGTCACCTTCAAGACGCCGCTCGAGGAGATCAACACCGCCTTCGAGCGCATGCACTCGGGCGAGGCCATTCGAAGCGTGATCGTGTACTAGCTGGCTACTCCTTGGTCTTCAGCCGCCCGGCATTCTCTTCGATGAACCGACGGATCTCGTCCGCCATGTCGAGCAGCTTCAGCCACTGCTCCTTGTAGAGGGTCACGGGGAAGCGGCCCAGACCGTAGACGGACACGCCCCCCTTCTCGCTCACCCTCAGCGAGGTCGAGCCCTTCGGGCGGGACTTGAGGGCTTCGTTCTCTCTCTTGAGTCGCTCGAGCTCGGCGCGCAGCTCGGCTTCGGTGCTCATCGGGACGTTCTCCTTCGCGGGACTAGCTCGCCAGCCCGCGGCCCATCAGGTCGACGAAGTTGTCGACGTAGAAGCGCTGCTTCTGCGACTCGGAGAGCGCGCTCATGCTCTCCTCGAAGCGCTTGATCGGATTGCGGCCGCCTTCGACGTGCGGGTAGTCGGACGAGAAGAGGCAGACCTCGTCGCCCGCGTTCTCGACCGTCCAGCCGACGTCCTCCGCAGGATACGGCGTCGCGCGCACCTGACGGCGCACGTAGTCGCTCGGTCGGAGCGCGAGCTTCTGCAGGCGCTCCTCGTTCTTTCGGAACGCCTCGAAGGCCGACTCCATGAAGCGCATCCACGACGGCATCCACGAGGCGCCCTGCTCGATCACGCCGAACTTCAGCGAAGGGAAGGCGTCGAAGACGCCGTCGAAGATCAAGGTCGCGAGCGTCTGCATCGGCGCGGTCGGGATCGCCATGTAGTCGATCGAGCGGAAGTTCTCGTCGCCGCCGTGGAAGTCCGGCACGCGCGGGCCGCCGTTCGCGAAGTAGTCGCGGTCGAGCAGCGCATTGTCGGCGGCGCGGATGCCGCCGCCGACGTGGAAGACGATCGGCAGCCCGGCCTCGGCCGCCTGCGCCCACACCGGGAAGAGTCCCGGGTGGGAAGGCGCGTGTCCGCGCGGGCAGCCGGACGGCACGAGCAACGCGCGCGCGCCTGCGGCGATCGCCTCGCCCGCCATCGCGCGGCTCCTCTCGAAGTCGCGCAGCGGTACGTAGCAGGTCGCGAGCAATCGCCGATCGACCGCGCAGAAGTCGAGCATCGCGCGGTTGTGGGCGCGCGCGAAGCCGTAGGCGAAGTCGACGTCGTCGGCGCGCTCGGCCTTCAGCAGCGCCTGGTTCATGAAGGTGTTGAACACGAGCTGGCTCTCGAAGCCGAGCAGATCGAGCGCCTGCGATCGGTCCTCCTTCAGGAAGGAGCCGGTCGCGGCCCAGTTCTTTCGCAGCAGGATCTGCGCGGCGTCATCGGCGCGATACGCCGGGTCCGCGTGCTTCGCGCGGAAGTGCGACACGAGCTTGTCGTCCTCGCCGGGAGAGAGCGCCGCGACGAAGGAGCGCGGCAGCTTCGCGAGCACAGCGGGCTCCGCGCACTCGCGGACCATCTCCGCGGTCTCCATCACGTGGGCGTCAGCGTCGTGCATGCGTCGGTGTGCGTAGGGCATGGCGGCCATTCTAGACTGCTTCCCGATGAGCCAAGGGACTTCAGCGGATCCGGCGTTCCGGCGCTTCGTCGGCGCCCTGCTCGTGGTCACCTTGCTCCCCGTCTTCACGCTACCGCTCCTGATCGGGTTCGACCCCGCCAAGGCGCAGGCGATCAGCGCGGCCTGGCTGCTGCACTTCGTCGGCGGACCGGCGCACGTCGCGTCGACGGCCTGGTTCTACGCAGATCCCGTTCCGCACGCGTATTTCGCCGCGCACCGCACGCGCTACTACCTCGCTCCGGCCGCGCTCGTCGTCGCTACGCTGGCGCTGACCTGGGCGTGGCCGGGCGTCGGCATCGCGTATGTCGGAGCGCTCTATTCGCTCTGGCTCTTCTGGCACTACCAGAAGCAGAACTGGGGGATCGTCTCGATCAGCAGCCGCGTCGCCTGCAGGGAGCCGGCGTCGCGCGAGGAGCTCGTCGCGCTGCAGCTCGCGCCCGTCGCGGGCTGGCTCGCCTGCGTCGGCGCGGTGCCGTTCACCGCGGGCACCCCGATCTACGAGCATCGGGAGGCGCTGCGGCAGATCGGGGTGGGCCTGTACGCGCTCGTGCCCGTCGTCCTCGCGCTGGCATTCTGGAGACGACCCGCGCTGCGCCGTGCGACGCCGCGTCTTCTGTTCGTCGCGCTCGCGTCGGCCTTCTTCCTGCCCGCCTTCTTCCTGCGCGGTTACGCTGCATTCGGCGGGTTCGCGCTGGCTCACGGGCTCCAGTACCACGTCTTCATGAACTACGTCGCGCGCAGCGCGTCCGCTGGCCCCGCGACATCGATTCGCAGCCGGCCGGGCCTCGCCGTGCTCGTCGTCGCCGCGCTCGGCCTCGGCGCAGTGCTCGTCGTCGGCGACAGTGTCGCCTTCCTCTCGCGCTGGAACCTGATGCCCTTCTACGCCTACGCGGTCGCCCTCACAATGGGCACCACGATGGGACACTTCGTCGTCGATGCCGGCATCTGGCGGCTGAGCGACAGCTTCGTGCGTCGCTACGTCGGCGCGGCCTTTCCGTTCCTCGCGGCACCGGGCCAAGCCGAGCCCGGGCGCGCGCCGGCGCTCGACTCGCGCGTCCCGAGCGCGACCACCCGCTAGACCCCCCGCAGTGCCTCGGCGGGCGGGACTTGCGCGGCGCGCCACGCAGGGGCGACGCCGGCCACGATCCCGACGAGGACCAGCGCGCTCGTCAAGGTGACCACCGTCTTCAGGTCGAGGACGGGCGTCGACGCGAACGGCGAGGCCGGCGCGAGGTGCGCGACGAGCTGCGCGAGCGCGATGCCGAGCGCCGCGCCGACGAGCCCCGAGGCGAGACACACGGCGGTGGACTCCGCGAGGAACTGCACGAAGATGGCGCGGCCCGTCGCGCCGATCGCCTTGCGGAGCCCGATCTCCGCGCGCCGCTCTCCGACGATCACGAGCATGATGTTCATGACGCCGACGGCGCCGACGAGCAGGGTCGTCAGTCCCGCGACCACGTTGAACAGGCGCATCGCCGCGAGCAGGCCGCCGACCAGCTGGAGCACCTCCTGGATGTCGAAGAACCACATGGCGGTCTCGAGCTTCGGATCGAAGCCGTGGTGCGGCGCCGTCAGCTCGCGCACGCGCCGCACCGACTCGCTCGACAGCTCGGCGCTCACGGGGGAGTAGGTGAACTCGGCGATCTTGTCGGTCTGCGTGAGGATCCGCTGCGCGGTGGTGTAGGGGATCAAGACCTTGCGGTCGTCGGGAGAGAGGCTGTCGACGAGCTGCATGCCCTTGCGCGCCGCCACGCCGACGACGCGAAACGACGTGCCGCCGATCTCGATGCGGCGGCCGAGAGCGGGCTCGCCGCCGAAGACGCGCACCGCGGCGTCGGCGCCGAGGAACGCGACGCGCTCCGCGCGCTCGACGTCGATCGGCGAGAGGAAGCGCCCCTCGGCGACGTGGTAGTTCCGGATCGTATCGGCGCTCTCGCTCACGCCCTCGATCTGGAGGAGCTTCGTCCGCCGCCCGTAGCGGACCATCTCGCTCCACAACTCGATGCGCGGCGACGCCGCTTCGACGGTCGAGAGCGAGGACATGCGCAGGGAGTCCGCCGCCTTCAGCTCCACCGGGCGCGCGCCCCGCTCGCCGACGCGCTGCTTCATCACCACGCCGCCGCCCGTGAAGACGATGCGCGGCCCCATCTTCTGCATCGCGCCCATGAAGTGGCGCTCGGTGCCCTCCATGCTCGCGGAGAGATAGGTGAGCATGAAGGCGCCCCACACGATGCCGAGCGACGTCAGCGTGTAGCGGAGCGCGTGCGCGCGCAGGCTGCGCCGCGTCTCGCGCGCGAGATCCGCGAGCATCACTCCATCCTCAAGGTCATGGCCGGATCGACCTGCGCCGCGCGCCAGGCCGGCACCACGCCGGCGCCGAAGCCGACCGCCGTCATCACGGCGAGCGCGAGCGCCACGATGCGCCACGAGAGCACCGGAACCGGCACGAGATCGGGGAAGTCGAGGCTCGCGAGCAGCGCGCAGCCCGCGAGTCCGAGCGCCACGCCGAGGAGTCCTCCGAGCGCCACCACGCAGAGCGTCTCGAGGAAGAAGTGCAAGGTCACGTCGCGACGGCGCGCCCCGACCGCCAGCCGCACGCCGATCTCCTGGCGCCGCTCGTGCACCGAGTCGAGCATCAGGTTGAGCGTGCCGATGCCGCCGATCACCAGGGTCGCGCTCGCGAGAGCGAAGAGCACCCCGCGCATCTGGTCGAGCGGAAGCTGCGACAGCAGCTCGAGCGAGCTCCAGTGGAGAACCGCCTCGGTGTCGTCGCTGCGGACACCGAGACCCTCGGCCAGGATCGCGCGCATCTCGCGCTCGGTCTCGAGGCGCAGGTGGCGGTCGCGCAGGCGGTAGAGGATCGACTCGACCCACGGCTGGTCCGTCCACCAGCGCGGCCAGAGCACGCGGAAGGTGGTGATCGGGACCCACGCCTGGTCGTCGATCTTGTCCCCGTCGCGCCCGAGCTGATCGCCCATGCGCGCGAGCACGCCGACCACCTGGAAGGGCTGGCCCGCGATCCGCACCCAGGCGCCGATTCCCCCGCGCGCGCCGAGCAGCTTCTGGCGCACGTCGTGGCCGAGCACGACCACGCGCCGGTGCTGCGAGAGATCCATCTGCGAGAGCGTGCGGCCGGAGGCCAGCGCGACGCCGCGGATCGCCACCGCCTCGGGATCCATGCCGCGCACGTCGATGTCGAGCGCGCGCTGTCCCAGCGCGAGCGGCAGGTGCTCCTGAGTCTGCGCGCCGATGAGCGCGGGCAGCCGCGCCCGGCGCCGCAGGCGGTCGACATCATCCTGCGTATACCAGAGGTAGCGGCGGTCCACGGCCGCGGTGAAGTCCTCGCCGATGCGGCCGGCGAAGAACTGGCCGAGGTTCTTGCCCGTCTTGGCGAAGCCGAGCTCGAGCATCTGCGTGACGCCCTCGCCCCACGCGACCATGAAGATCACCGACGCGGTACCCCACACGAGGCCGAAGAGCGTCAGCAGCGAGCGCAGCCTGTGCGCGCGCAGGTGGCGCAGCGCCTGGAGCAGCGCGTCGCGGAAGCTCACGGCGCGCGCTCGTCGCTCTGGATGCAGCCGTCGCGCAGCAGCAGGCGTCGCGGCGCCCGCGCCGCGACGGCGGCGTCGTGAGTCACGATCACGACGCTCGCGCCCCCCGCGTGCACCTCGTCGAGGAGCCTCAGGATCTCGGCGCCGGTCTTCGAGTCGAGGTTGCCGGTCGGCTCGTCGGCCAGCACGAGGCGCGGTCCGTTCACGAGCGCGCGCGCGACCGCCACGCGCTGGCGCTCGCCGCCCGAGAGCTCGGCCGGGCGATGCGACGCGCGCCGCGCGAGCCCCACGCGCGCGAGCGCCTCGAGCGCGCGCACGCGCCGCTCTCCGCGCGGCACACGGCGATACCCGAGCGGCAGCTCGACATTCTCCACCGCGGAGAGGCGCGGCAGCAGGTTGAAGCTCTGGAACACGAAGCCGATCTGCTCGCCGCGCACGCGCGCGAGCGCGTCGGAGCCCACGTCCTCGACGGCGCGGCCCTCGAGGCGATAGCAGCCCGACGTCGGGCGCGAGAGACAGCCCATGATCTCCATCAAGGTCGTCTTGCCCGAGCCGGAAGGCCCGGTGATCGCGACGAGCTCTCCGTGCGCGACCTCGAGGTCGATGCCGCGGAGCGCCTGCACGGCCGCTTCGCCCGTGTCGTAGGTCTTGCAGACTCCTTCGAGAGACACGAGCGGAGACGACGCGGACATCTCAGTGCACCTGTACGCGCGCGCCGGGCTCGATGCCCTTCACGATCTGCACGCGCGCGCCGTCGACGATGCCGACTTGCACCTCGTGCGCCACGGGCGCGGAGTCGCCGTCGAGCACGTCGAGCAGCACGCGGTCGCCGTCGTAGCGGAGCGCCGTCTCCGGCACGACGACGGCGTCCTCCACCACCTCGGTCACGATCTCGCCGTCGCCCGACATGCGCGGCTTCAGCAGCGAGGCATCGGCATCCGTGACCTCGATCTTCACCTCGAAGTAGGTGACGTTCTGCACCCGCTTGCCGAGCGGCGCGATCTCCTTCACGCGCCCCTGGAAGATGCGGCTCCCGTAGGCCTCGGTGCGGATGCGCGCGGGCTGACCGAGCGCCACGCGCGAGACCTCGTTCTCGTCGACGAGTCCCTTGAGATGCAGCGAGTCGGTGGCGGCGAGCGAGAGCAGCAAGGTGCCGCCCGTCACCGCCGTGACCGGCGACACCGCCGAGCCCTCCTCGACCGGCACCTCGAGCACGCGTCCGGCGAGCGGCGACGTGATGTGCGCGTAGGAGAGCTCCGTCTTCAAGGTGTCGTAGTTGGCCTCGGCGCGCGCGAGCGTCGCCTCGGCGCGCTCGTGGCGCGAGCGCGCGTTGTCCTCCTGCTGCGGCGACGCCGCGCCGGTTCGCTTCAGCTCCTCCGCGCGCTCGAGCTCGATGCGCGCGTAGTTGAGCTCGACCTGTGCCTCGCGCACCGCGGCCTCCGCCTCGCGCGCCTGCGAGGCGAGCAGATCGCGCTCGATGTCGACCAGCGCGTCGCCGGGCTTCACGCTGTCGCCGTCGTGCACGTGGATCTTCTCGATGATGCCGGCGATGCGCGGCCGCACCTCGACCTCCTTCACCGGCTCGATCGTCCCCGTCGCGACGACGATGCGCTCGATGCGCCCGCGCTCGACCGCCGCGGACGGCAGCGCGTGCTCCTCGCCACCCCGGCAGGAGACGAGTGCGAGGAGCGGAGCGAGCGCACGCGCGCAGGACCGCGGGGGGAGCACGCGCGAATTGTAGAGAGCCGTCCGAGCCTGTCACGCAGTCGATCCGCTCCGACGCGCACCGACGGAACCCGAGCGTCACCGGCTCGGTGCGGCGCAGTTCCTGCGCTCGCGGGGCGCTCTTCGGCTGGAGCTCCGCGCGACGCCGTGGTGTGCTGCGCGCGTCGAGCGGAGGGATGACGTGGACCCCGAGACCGAGCCGGCGCTTCGCGCGCTCGTCGGCGAGTGCGACGCCATGCGCAGAGCTCGCGGCGAGATCGCCGCGCTCGCCCCGCTCGACACTCCGGTGCTGATCCTCGGCGAGACCGGGACCGGAAAGGGACTTGCGGCGCGCGCGTTACACGCGCTCTCGCCGCGGCGCGCCCGGGCCTTCGTCCATGCCGACTGCGCCTCGCTGCCGCGCGCGCTCTTCGAGAGCGAGCTCTTCGGGCACGAGCGCGGCGCCTTCACGGGCGCGGTCGCGCGCCGCGCGGGCCGCTTCGAGCGCGCGGCCGGCGGCAGCCTCTTCCTCGACGAGATCGGCGAGCTCGACCTGCCGATGCAGGCCGCGCTGCTGCACGTGCTGCAGGAGCGGAGCTACGAGCGCGTCGGCGGCGACGCGCCGATCGCGATGAGCGCGCGCGTGATCGCCGCGACCCATCGCGATCTGCGCGCCGAGGTCCGCGCGGGCCGCTTCCGCGCCGACCTCTACTTCCGCCTCGACGTCGCGCGCCTGCGCCTGCCGCCGCTGCGCGAGCGCGCGGGCGACGTGCCGCTGCTCGCACGTGCGCTGCTCGCGCGCGCGTCGAGCCGGCTCGCCCTCGCGCCGCCGCGCCTCACGCAGGGCGCGCTCGCGCGGCTCGCGGCGCACGCGTGGCCCGGCAACGTGCGCGAGCTCGAGAACGCGCTCGAGCGGCTCACGATCCGCGGCGCCGGCCGCGAGCTCCACGCCTCGGACGTGGCGAAGGCGCTCGACGACGTCGACGGCATCGTCGCCGCCGCGGAGCCGTCCGCCACATCGCTGCACGGGGCGCTGCGCGACTGCGGCGGCAACGTCGCGCGTGCGGCGCGCGCGCTCGGCATCCCGCGCACCACCTTGCGTCGCCGGCTAGCCGAGCAGCGGCCTCAGCTCCGACACCACGAGGTGGAGCGCGATCCCGGTCAACACCGCCTTGTAGATCCAGGTGAAGCCGCGCTCGCCGACGTGATCGAGCAGCCGGCTGCCCACCCAGCTCCCGAGCACCACGAAGACGGAGAGCAGCGCGAGCAGCGGCGCGAAGGCGACGAAGGCGAAGCCCGCCGCGCCGAAGACCACGAGCTTCGCGAGGTGTCCGAGCGCCTGGCAGGCCGCCATCGTTCCGATCAGCTGCTGACGACCGAGGCCGAGATTCAGGAAGAAGGGAGCGGTCAGCGGTCCGGTCGCGCCGATCGTCGTGTTGAGGAGCCCGACCGCGCTGCCGAGCACGAAGAAGCGTCGGTTGCGCTGGAGCTTCTCCGGATGCGCGCCGAGCAGCAGCAGGCCGGGCGCCCAGGTCGCCGCCAGCACGAAGATCCCGATCAGCGCGCGGGTGAGCGAGGGCGGGAGCTGCTTCGCGATCGCGAGCCCGGCGAAGCCCATCGGCACGAGCGGCAGCGCGTACCAGCCGACGATCCCCGGCTCGACGTGCCGCCGCTGGATGAAGCTGCGCGACGCGTTCGAGACGAGCTGGATGACACCGTGGAGCGGAATCGCGACGAGCGGGTCGTAGAAGAGCAGCAGGATCGAGAGCAAGGTCATGCCGCCCGCGAGACCGAGCATGCCCGAGAGCGTGGAGGTGGCGAAGGCCGCGGCGCCGAGGATCGAGAGCCGGAGCGGATCCAAACGAGACCCTAGGGATGGATGGTCGCGAGCGAGCGGTCGCCGCGGTACACGAACGCGGGCGCATCGCGCTCGGCCTCGGCGCGCGCGGCGAGCACGAGCTCGTGGCGCGGCGAGAGCGCGCAGGCGGGATCCGTCAGCGCGGCGTCGCCCGCCATGCGGAACGCCTGACAGCGGCAGCCGCCGAAGTCGCGCCCGCGCTCGGGGCAGCTGCGACACGGCTCGCGCATCCAGCTCTCGCCGCGGAACGCGTTCATGCCGGGCGCGTCGCGCCAGCACTCGGCGAGCGTCCGCTGCGGGAAGCGCCAGAACTCGAGACCGGGAAGGCCTGCGGCCGCGTGACACGGAAGCGCGACGCCGTCGGGCGCGAGCACCAAGGTGCGGCGCGCCCAGCCGCCCATGCAGGGCTTCGGCCGATCGCGCCAGTAGTCGGGCAGCACCCACAGGATCTCGGGCTTCCTGGCCTCGGCCGTCGCGCGCGCGACGACCTCCGCTGCCGCGTCGAGCTGCGCGCGCGTCGGCAGCAGCGCGGCGCGGTTCACGGACGCCATGCCGTCGTACTGCGCGTTCGCGAGCTCGAGCCGCCCGGCGCCGAGCTCCCGCGCGAGCGCGATCAGCTCGCCGACGCGCTCCAGGTTGTGCCGGTGCAGCACGACGTTCAAGGTGAGCGGCAGATCCACCGCGCGCACCGACTCGGCGAACGCGAGCTTCTTCGCGTGCACGCGCGCGCCGGCGATCCGGTCTCCCGGCTCCGACTGCGCGTCCTGGAAGGAGAGCTGCACGCTGCGGAGTCCGCGCTCGCGCAGGCGCGCGAGGTCGGCGCGCGTCTGCGTCGTGCCCGCGGTGACGAGGTGGACGTAGAGACCGGCATCCGCGGCGCCCGACACGATCTCGTCGAGATCGGGGTGCAAGGTCGGCTCGCCGCCGGTCAGCCCCACGTGGACGACGCCGAGCGCGGCGGCCTCACGGAAGGCGCGCGTCCACTGCGCGCCGCAGAGCGCGTCGGGCACGTCGCGCCAGCCGACCGGGTTCGAGCAGTAGACGCAGCGCAGCGGGCAGCGGTAGGTCAGCTCGGCCACGAGGTTGTAGGGGCGCGGAGCCGACATCACTCGGCCGAGTCTACCCGGCGTTCGCCTCCAGCACGCCCTGCGCCCGCATCGCGTCGAGAAAGTCGTGCGCGTCGTCCCAGGCGCTCGCCGCGTCGGGGTGTCGGGCGCGCATCGCCTCCGCGATCTCGGCGGCGCTGCGATGTCCGTCGCAGAGCGCGAGCAGCTCGGGCCCGCTGCCGCGCAGCCGCAGCGCGCGCTCCGGCAGCACCACCATCGGCTCGGCGTCGTCGAGGCGCGCCTGCGCGTGCCGCGAAAGTCGCGGGCGCGCGCCCGACGCCTCGACCGCGTCGAGCAGCGACCACAGGATCTCGCACTTCCGCAGCAGCGCGCGTTCGCAGCGCTCCTGATCCTCGCGCGTGCGCGCCTCGCGCAACACGAACGCGAGCCCGTAGGCCGCGTCGGCCGGCGCCTGCACGGTGCGCGTGCGGAAGTACTCGAGGCCGGACGTGCGCACCCACGGATAGTGCTTCTCGAAGGCGGCGATGCGGACCGGCATGATGTCGGCCGCGAAGAGCTCGGTCAGCGAGGAGGCCACCGCGGCCAGCAGATCGCTCGACGCGACGAGTTCGACGTAGGCGTCGCAGGCGCGTCGCACGCCGGGCAGCACGTCGCGCAGCGACTCGACGCGCGCGCGCTCGAGCCCGACCGCGTCGGCGAGCGCCAGCCAGAGCGCGAGCCCGCCTTCGCCCGGTCGCGTGCCATCGTGATCGTGGATGCGCGAGATCCAGGCGCGCCGGAAGACCGCGTCCTGCGACTTCGCGAGGATGAGCCCGTCCTTGATCGGGATGCGCGTCTGGTAGTAGTAGCGGTTGGACACCCAGGTCCGGATCTCGCCCGGCGTCAGCGCGCCCTCGTGCATGCGCAGGTTGAAGGGATGGCGGTGGTGGTAGCGCTCCTCGCCGACGCGCCGGAGCGTCATCTCGAAATCGCGCGGCGCGAGCGGCGCGCCGCTCACAGCGAGAGCTCGAGGCCGTCGCTCGCGATTCCGACTCCCGCCGCGCGCACGCGCGCGGCCTCGGGCGAGTCGGGGTCGAGGATCGGGTTGGTGGCGTTCATGTGGAGATAGAGCGTGCGCCCCGGGAGCGACGCGAGTCGCGCGAGGCTGCCCTCGGGTCCGGTGATCGGCACGTGGCCCATCGCCTGCGCGTCGGGCGCGCCGGGGCGATGCGTGCGCAGCTCGCCCGACGTGAAGAAGGTGCCGTCGACGAGGCGCACGTCCGCGGCGCCGAGCTCGGCGAGTGTCGCGGTGTCGAGCGCGCCGAGCGCCGGGGCGAAGACGAGGCGCTTGCCGCTCGCGCGGTCGACGAGGCGGAGACCCACCGTCGTCTCGGGCGACGGCTTCGCGAGGTCGCGGAGATACGTCGGCACCTTCGGCGCGAGCGGGAAGAAGCGCGCCTCGAGGCGTCCGTCGCGATCGAGCGCGACCGTCTCGTCGATGCGCGCGGTGCCCCACACCGGCTCGAACTGCCGGAAGGCCGCGTCGTTCTCGCAGAGCGCGCGCCGCACCCACGGCGTCGAGAGCACGCGGTAGGAGAGCGCCTCGCGCAGGATCAGGAGGCCGAGCGCGGCGTCGAGCTCCGCCGAGGTCAAGACGATGGTGTCGAGCGGCAGGTCGCGCGTGCCGGGACGCGGGTGGAGCGCGGGGAACGCGGCGAGCTGCTGGCGCACGTCGGGAGACGCGCCGCAGAGCGACCAGCGCGCGCCGTCGATGGAGACGGCAAGAGCAGTTTGCGTGCGGGGCGGCATGCGCGCATCGCCCGCGCGCGCCCGGACCGAGTTGGCGCCGCCGCAGTTCCACTGCGGCAGGCCACCGCCGGCGGACGAGCCGAGCACGCGAACGCGCACGCTAGGTCCGAACGTGACTCACGAGAGGCTTGCCAGCACCCCGAGCGCCTCCGCCACGTGCTTCGCCGGGTTGAGCTGGCTGTTGAACGCGTGGCGCACGACGCCCTTCTTGTCGATCACGTAGGTGACGCGCCCGGGCAGCACGCCGAGCGATGACGGCACGCCGAAGGCCTTGCGCACCGATCCGCCCGGATCGGAGAGCAGGGTGAAGGGCAGCCGGTACTTCTCGGCGAACTTCTTGTGCGACGCGACCGAGTCGCTGCTGATGCCGATCACCTCGGCGCCGGCGTCGGCGAAGTCGCTGAACTGGTCGCGGAAGGCGCACGACTCGCGCGTGCAGCCGGGCGTGTCGTCCTTCGGATAGAAGTAGACGACCACGTTCTTCTGCCCGCGGAAGTCGGCGAGCGCGACGCGCTTCCCGTTCTGGTCGTCGAGCGCGAACTCCGGCGCGCGCGCGCCGGGGCCGAGGCCGGTGCCGCCACCGAGCAGCGAATCCAGGAATCCCATCTCTCCTCCTTGTTCGGATCTTCGCTCGGCTGCGCCTCGCTGCGCGCCGGCTTCGCCCGGCTTGCTAGGTGCCGGGCACCAGACGCGCGACGATGCGGGCGTCGCGCTCGAGGCGCCCGGCGGCATTCTGCCGGATCCGCAGCGCCTTGTGGTCCACCTCCGGCATGCGGCGCCCGACGAAGGCGCGCGCGAGATCGAGGCGCGACGGATCCGCGCCGGCCTGCGCGAGCAGCTCGGTCGCGGCCACCACCGAGATCACCATCTCGGCGACGAGCTTGGCGCGGAGCAGCGCGTAGCCGAGGTCGGTGGCGAGCGTCTGGAGGGTCGACTCGGTCGCGGCAAGCGCCTCGCGCACCAACTTCGCGAGCGCGGCGCGCTCCGGGTCGGCCTCCATCGCGTCGAGCTCGGCGCGCGCCTCGCCGAAGACGACGGCGAGCGCGCCCTTGCCCATCTCGCGCAACGCGAACGACGCCTGGATCTCGCTCGTGCCCTCGTAGATCGTCATGATCAGGCTGTCGGCGTGGAGCTTGCCGACGTCGGCGTCCATGGTGAAGCCGATGCCGCCGAAGACCTGCATCGCGTCACGCGTGAGATCGCTGCAGATCTCGGTCGCGAAGTACTTGCAGAGCGGCGTCAGCAGACGCACGCGCGTGGTGTCGCGCTCGAGCTCTTTCTCGAGCTCCGCGCGCAGCGGCGCGGGCGTGCCTTCGCGGCGAAGCGCCTTCTCGCGCGCGAGCACGGAGTCGTAGACGCGATACGTGCGGTAGAGCAGCGCGCGCACGGCCTCGGTGTTGACCGTCATCTTCGCGAGCATCGAGAGCACGAGCGGCTGCTCGGCGATCGGCTTGCCGAACTGCCGACGCTCGCGCGCGTAGCGGACCGCGTCGTGGAGCGCGGCGCTGCAGAGGCCGAGCGCCTGCGCCGCGACGCCGAGTCGCGCGTTGTTCATCAGCTCGAGCATCGCGCGGAAGCCCTGGCCCGGCTTTCCGAGCCGGGTGCCGACGGAGCCCGTGAAGAGCACCTCGCAGGTGGCGGACCCGTGGATGCCGAGCTTGCGCTCGAGGCGCGTGACGCGGACTCCGTTCGGGCGGCCGTCGTCCTGGTGGCGCGGCACGAGCACGAGCGAGAGACCGTTCGTCGTGCCGCGGCTCTGCTCGAAGGTCGCGGCGTCGCGCGCGAGCACGAGGTGCACCTCGGCGCCGCCGTTCGAGATGAAGATCTTCTGGCCGTCGATGCGCACGCGGCCATCCGGAAGCTCGGTCGCGCGCGTGGCGATGCCGCCGAGATCGGAGCCCGCCTGCGGCTCGGTGAGATCCATGCAGCCCTGCACGGATCCGTCGACGAAGCGCGGCAGCCACTTCGCGCGCACCGCCTCGTCGCCGTACTTCTCGATGTCGCCCGCGGCGCCGGTCTGGAGGCCGACCACCATCATCAGCGACGGGTCCGCGCGCGAGATCATCTCCATCAGCATGCCGTTCAGCAGCGCGGGCAGGCCCGGACCGCCGTAGCTCTCGCTGACCGTCGTGCTGACGAGCCCCGCCTCGCGCAGCTTCTCGTAGGCGGCGCGGATGTGAGGCGGGCTCTGCGCGCCGCCGTCCGGCGTGAGCGTCGCCTCGTCGGACCAATGCAGCCGCGCGTCCGCCTGGAAGCTCGCGGCGAGCTCGCCGGCCGTCTCGAGGATGCTTCGATAGGCGCCGACCTCCGCCGCGACGTCGAGCTCGCCTCCCCCGCGCAGCTCGAGCAGGCTGCGCCAGTCCACCATGTGGTCCACGTAGAAGCGCATGCTCGCATCGAAGAAGTCGGCCACGAGAACTCCGCGTGTGCGATCGATGGCCGGATGCAGGGCGGCGCGACCGCGAAGGCTCGCATGGTAGCTTATGCGACCCATGTCTCCGGACCGCAGCGTCTTCACGCGCGTCGCGCCCGTCGTCGACTTCCCTGACGCAGAGTCACGCATCCGGGCCTTCTGGCGCGAGCGACGCATCTTCGAGAAGTCGCTCGAGCGACGACGCGGCGCGCCGCGCTTCGTGTTCTACGAGGGTCCGCCGACCGCGAACGGGTTGCCGCACAACGGCCACGCGCTGACGCGCGTGATGAAGGACGTGATCCCCCGCTACAAGGCCATGCGCGGCTTCGACGTGCCCCGTCGGGCCGGCTGGGACACGCATGGGCTCGCGGTCGAGATCGAGGTGGAGAAGGAGCTCCGCATCTCGGGCCGCGCCGCGATCGTCGACTACGGCGTCGAGCCGTTCGTGCGCCGCTGCCTCGAGAGCGTCTTCCGCTACACGCAGGAATGGAAGAGCTTCACCGAGAAGCTGGCCTTCTGGGTCGACTTCGACGAGGAATACGTGACCTATCACCAGCCCTACGTCGAGAGCGTGTGGTGGGCGCTCTCGCGGCTCTTCGAGGCGGGGCTCCTCTACCAGGGTCACAAGGTGGTGTGGTGGTGGGCGCAGGGCGGCACCGTGCTCTCGGCCGCGGAGGTCGGCGAGGGCTACCGCAGCGTCGACGACCCCTCTCTCTACGTGCGCCTGCCGCTCTGCGACGAGCCGGGCACGTCGCTCTGCGTGTGGACGACGACCCCGTGGACCTTGCCGTCGAACAGCTTCGCGGCCGTGCGCGCCGACGTGGAGTACGCGGTCGTGCAGGACGGCGGCGAGCGACTCGTCGTCGCGGAGGCGCTGCGCGAGGTGCTGGCGGAGAAGGCGGGGCGCGAGCTTCCCGTCGTGCGCCGGCTGCGCGGCGGGGAGCTGGTCGGGCGACGCTATGCGCCGCCCTTCGACTGGTACGCGCGCCGCACGCCCGACGCGAACCTCTGGCGCGTCGTGGCGGCCGACTTCGTCGAGCTCGACGCGGGCACGGGCGTGGTGCACATCGCGCCGGCCTTCGGCGAGGTCGACTTCGAGCTGCTGCAGCGCGAGCGCGCGGGCGATCCCTCGCTGCCGCTGCTCTGCGCAGTCCGCCCCGACGGCACCTTCGACCCCGAGGTCGCCGAGCGCTTCGCCGCCGGCCGCTGGGTGAAGGACGCCGACCGCGAGCTCGTGCGCGCGCTGAAGGAGCGCGGGCTCGTCGTGCACGTCGAGCAGATCCGCCACGACTATCCCTTCTGCGTGCGCTCGGACCAGGACCCGCTGATCCAGTACGCGCGCCCGGCGTGGTACGTCCGCACCACCGCGCACGTCGAGCGCGCGCTCGCGAACAACGCGCGCATCCACTGGCTGCCCGAGCACATCCGCGACGGCCGCTTCGGCGACTTCCTGCGCAACAACGTCGACTGGGCGCTCTCGCGCGAGCGCTTCTGGGGCACGCCGCTCAACATCTGGGTGAACGACGCGACCGGCCGCATGGATTCACCGGCCAGTGTCGCGGAGATCCTCGAGCGCAATCCGCGCGCCTTCGACGCCTTCGACGCGGCGCTGGCGAAGGACCCGACGCTCTCGCCGCACCTCCGCGTGCACAAGCCGTGGATCGATCAGGTGACCTGGACGCGGCCCGGTGAGCCCGGAGTCTATCGCCGCGTGCCCGAGGTGATCGACGCCTGGTTCGACTCCGGCTCGATGCCCTTCGCCCAATGGGGCTGGCCGCACCGCGACGGCGGCGAGTTCGAGCAGAGCTTCCCGGCCGACTTCATCTCCGAGGCGATCGATCAGACGCGCGGCTGGTTCAACTCGCTGCTCTGGATCTCCACCTTGCTCTTCGCCGAGCGCCCGCTGCCGATCCCGTACAAGACCTGCCTCGTGCTCGGCCACGTCGCCGACCGCTACGGCAAGAAGGAGTCGAAGAGCAAGGGCAACTACACGCCGCCCGAGATCATCCTCGACCACGTGCGCCTCGAGTTCGCGGCGGTGTCGGCCGCGGAGCCGCCGGCGCCGGGTCGCGCGCGCGTCGCGCGCGAGGACTACGAGGGCCTCGACCTGCGCGGCGACAGCGCGAAGGCTCGCGTCTACCGCGGGGACGCGGCGTCCGCGGCGCGGGAGATCGAGCTCGAGCCCGCGTCGCTGCCGCGGCGCGTGATCGAGCTCGCGCCGGCCGATGCGACGCGCCTCGGCGTCACGCCGGCGCCGATGGGCGCGCACATCCTGCCGCGCGAGGTGCCGGGACTCGACGCGTCGAAGAAGGTGTGGGTCGACGATCCCGCGACGCCCGCGCCCGGCGCCGACGCCTTCCGCTGGTTCTTCTTCGCCTCGAATCCTCCCTGGAACCCGACGCGCCACTCCCTCGGCGCGGTGCGTGCGGCGCAGCGCGAGCTGCCGTTGAAGCTCCGCAACGTCTACGCCTTCTTCACCATCTACGCGGGCATCGACGGCTTCGATCCGTCGGACCCCGCGTGCCGTGCGGGCCGCCGGCCGGCGAGTGCGCGCGCGCTCGTCGACCGCTGGATCCTCTCCGAGCTCGCGCTGACGACGCAGTCGGTCACGCAGCACATGGACGCCTATCACATCTACGAGGCGACGGGCATGCTGACCGAGTTCGTCGACGCGCTCTCGAACTGGTACGTGCGTCGCAACCGCGAGCGCTTCTGGGCTGCGGGCCTCGAGCCGGACAAGCTCGACGCGCACTGGACCCTCTACGAGTGCCTGACCGCGCTCGCGCGCCTGCTGGCTCCCTTCCTTCCCTACGCCACCGAGGAGCTGTGGCAGAACCTGGTGCGCGGTCCGGACCCGGGCGCGCACGAGAGCGTGCATCTGGCCGACTGGCCCGACGCCGACGTCTCCGCGATCGACGCCGCGCTCTCGCGCGTGATGCGCGGCGTGCGCGAGATCGTGTCGCTCGGTCTCCAGGTTCGGACGGTGTCGAAGCTGCGCGTCCGCCAGCCGCTCGAGGCCGCGGAGATCGTGCTCGCCGATCCCACGCAGGAGGCCGCGCTGCGCGAGCACGCGGCGCTCGTGGCGGACGAGCTGAACGTGCACGAGGTCCACTTCGTCGCGAAGGCCGACGAGTACGTCACCTATCAGGTGAAGCCGAACTTCCGCGCGCTCGGCCCGCGCGTCGGCAAGCGCATGCCGAAGCTGAAGGCCGCGCTCGCCTCTGCCGACGGCGCGGCGCTGCTGCGCGATCTCGAGAGCGAGGGCCGCGTGCGGATCGCGGTCGAGGGCGAGACGCTCGAGCTCTCGCGCGACGAGATCGCAGTGTCGCTCGAGGCGCGCGCGGGCTTCGCCGCGGCGTCCGGCCCGGTCGGCGTGGTGGTGCTGCGGACCGCGCTCAACCCCGCGCTCGTCGAGGAAGGCCGTTACCGCGAGGTGCTGAACCGCGTGCAGATGCTGCGGAAGGAGCTCGACCTCGAGTACACGGGCCGCATCCGCTTGACCTTGCGCGGCTCGCCGGCGCTGCTCGGCGCGGTGCGGCCGCGCCTCGCCGAGCTCGCGCGCGAGACGCTTGCGGAGGACATCGCGCTCGACGCCGCGCCGCCGGCCGGCGCAGAGCTTCGCGAGATCGCGATCGACGGCGAGTCGCTGACGCTCGGACTCTTGCGGGTGTAGATGGGCATGCGATCACGGCGACACATCGCGATCATCGGCGCCGGCCCCGGCGGACTCTGCGTGGGCGTGCGGCTGCGCCAGGCGGGCCTCGAGAGCTTCGTCCTGCTCGAGAAGGCTCACGGTGTCGGCGGCACCTGGTACCACAACCGCTACCCCGGATGCGCCTGCGACATCCCCTCTCACCTCTACTCGTTCTCCTTCGAGCCGAAGCGCGACTGGTCGCGGCCCTACGGCTCGCAGCAGGAGATCCGCGCCTATCTCGAGCACTGTGCAGAGAAGTACGGCCTGCTGCCGCACTGCCGCTTCGGCAGCGCCGTGCGGAGCGCCCGCTGGGACGAGCGCCACGCGCACTGGATCTTGACACTCGAATCGGGAGAGGCCGTCGAGGCGGACATCGTGGTGAGCGCGCTCGGCATGTTCAACGAGCTCGCCTGGCCCGAGATCCCCGGCCTCGACTCCTTCGCCGGCACGAGCTTCCACTCGGCGCGCTGGAACTGGGATCACGATCTGTCTGGCGAGCGCGTCGGCGTGATCGGCAGCGCGGCGAGCGCCGTGCAGTTCGTGCCCGAGATCGTGAAGCGGGCGCGACAGGTCCATCTCTTCCAGCGCACGGCGAACTGGGTGATGCCGAAGCAGGACGATCCGTTCACCGCGGAGCAGCTCGCGTACTTCGCGGAGCATCCCGAGGCGGTGCGGGGGATTCGCGACGAGATCTACCGGCGCGTCGACGCCGGCATGACCTTCTCGGATCCGGCGGCGGTCGCCGAGATGGAGGCGTCGGTGCTCGCCGCGATCGAGGGGGTCGAGGACCCGCAGCTTCGCGAGAAGCTCCGCCCGCGACATCCGTTCGGTTGCAAGCGGCCGCTCCTCTCCAACGACTACTATCCCGCCTTCAACCGGCCGAACCTCGAGCTCGTGACCGACCGGATCGAGCGCATCACGCCGGACTCCGTCGTCACCGCCGACGGCCGCGCGCGCCGCGTCGACACCCTGATCCTCGCGACGGGGTTCTCGACCACGAAGTACCTGTCGGCGATCGAGGTGGTCGGTCGCGGCGGAATGCGCCTCGACGACGCCTGGAGCGACGGCGCCCTCGCCTACCTCGGCATCACGGCGACGGGATTCCCCAATCTCTTCATGCTCTACGGGCCCAACACCAACAACGGTTCGATCCTCAGCATGATCGAAGCGCAAGTGGAGTACGCGCTGCGACAGATCCAGCGGATCGAAGACGAGGACCTCGCCTGGATCGACGTCCGGCGCGAGCCGATGGAGCGCTACAACGACGACGTCCAGCGAGCGATCGGTCGCGTCGCCGCCTGGCAGGCCGACTGCAACGGCTACTACCGAACGCCGAGTGGGCGCATCGTGACGCAGTGGCCGTACTCGATGACGGAGTTTCGCGAGCGCACCTCGAAGCCGGACGCCGACGCCTACGAGGTGGCGAAGGCCTGATGCCATGCCGCGGCCCGGGGTGCCGGCCGTGGCTCTCTCTCAGAACCCGAAGCCCGCGAGCGCCTCCGACACCCGCGCCCTCATCGCCTCGGACTTCATCGGGAAGGAGCGGAAGAAGTCGTCCTTCGTGAGGGCGGCGTCGCGCGCGCGCACCTCCGACGCCCACGAGGCCGCGCGGGTCGCGTCGCCCGCCAGCGCGTGCGCTGCGGCGGCGATCATCGCGATCAGCACGTGAGCTCCCGGCGAGCGCGCCGCGCGCTCCGCCCAGATCGCCGCGAGCGCGTCCTCACCGAGCGCGATGTGGCCGAGGGCGCGGGTCGCCTGCATCGCGTAATACAGCGGATCGAGCGGGCTCAGCCTCATCGCGAGATCGACGCGCTCGCGGCCCTCCTGCCCGCGACCTTCCAACGTGTCGACCCAGGCGCGCGCGTAGATACCCTCGGCATAGCTCGGGCTGAGCGACGTCGCGCGCTCGAGCCAGACGATGCTGGTCTCGAGATCGCCGTCCAGCCAGAACGTGCGACCCATCGTGAAGTTGACGAACGGGTCGAGCGGATCGAGCTCGAGGCCGCGCTCGGCGCAGCGCCGCGCCCGCGCCACTGCGCCGGCGCGATCCTGCGGGTGGAGGAGGAAGGCGGTCTGGAAATGGATGAAGGAAAGGCCGGCGTGCGCGCGCGCGAAGTTCGGATTCCTCGCGACCGCCCGTTCGAACAGCGATGCGGCCGCCTCGCTGTCCTTGCGGGTGAAGCGATACATGTGCTGCAGACCGAGGTGATAGGCCGACCAGGCGTCGAGATCCTCGACCGCCGCGGGGCGCGCGCGTTCCGCCTCGTGCAGCGGGATCTGGATCTCGAGCGCGGTGAGCACTCGGGACAGGATCTCGGCGCGGAACGCGTGCACGTCGTCGAGCGAGCCGGCGAAGCGATCGGCCCAGACGACGCCGCCGTCTCGCGTGTCCGCGAGCTCGACCGTGACGGCGAGCCTAGAGCCCGCGATCTCGAGCGCGCCCGCCAGCGCATAGCGGACGCCTAGCATCGAGCCGACCTGCTGCACGCCGGCGTGCGGCGCGCGCAGCCGGAACGACGACGCGCGCGCGATCACGAAGAGCCAACGCAGACGCGAGAGCTCGGCGATCAGCTCGTCGGGCAGCGCGTCCGCGATGGCCGCGTACGGACCCGGATCGCCGAGCAGCCGGAACGGCAGCACCGCGATCGACGGACGCGAGACGAAGTCGCGAGGCTCGCGCGCGGCGGCCTCGACGTCGCCGAGGAAACGGAAGCCCTGACCGTGGATCGTCTTGATCAAGCGCTGCGCTCGACCGTCGTCGCCGAGCGCCTGGCGTGCCGATTTCACCCGGCTCGAGATCGCGGCCTCGGAGACGATGCGCCCCTGCCAGACCTTCTCGATCAGCTCGTCCCTCGAGACGAGGCGCTCGCGGTTCTCGACGAGCAGCGCGAGCAGCGCGAGAACCTGGGGCTCGACGGGGCGAGCCTCGCCGCCCTCGCGCAGCTCGAAACGGTCGAGGTCGAGCTCGAAGGCACCGAAGCGGTAGATCATCGGAGCGGAGCGTAGGGCGCACGGCCTCGCGCGCCCCGGAAATCTCCAGATTTTCTCCACGCGCTCTCCAAGCGGCCCCTCGCGGCGGCAGGTACTCCTCGAGCGCGGCCGGCAGAGTGTCGGGCGCAATTTTTCCATCGACCCGGAAGGAGCCGAAATGCCTCTCGTCACGATCGACGTGATCAAGGACGTCTTCACCCCGAACCAGAAGCAGCAGCTCATCGAGCGCGTCACGGAAGCGATGATCGCGGTCGAAGGCGAGCGGATGCGCGGAGTCACTTGGGTGCGCATCCAGGAATTCGAGAGCGGCGACTGGGCCATCGGCGGCAAGGCGCTCCAGGCCTCCGACGTGCGCTCGCTCGCGGCCGGCAAGGCGGCCTAGCGGAGTCGGGATGCGCGGCTCGGCGAGCGTTCCCGAGTCGCGCAGACCGACGCCCCCATCGCGGACGGACGCGGGCTGGTCCAAAGTCCGGGCGTGCCGCGGCGCGCTCACATCGTCGGCGTCGGAGAGACGCGCTACGCGCGCTGGGGGAAGATCGGCGACGTGACCGAGCACGCGCTCGCGTGCCAGGCGATCCAGAACGCGGTCGCCGACGCGGGCCTGTCGATCGACGACGTCGACGGCCTCGCGTCCTTCGCCGACGACCGCAACGAGGCGGTGTTCCTGGCCGCCGAGCTCGGTCTCCCGCGGCTGCGCTTCGGCAACATGGTCTGGACGCCGGGCGGAGGCGGCGGCTGCGCGGCCGTCTCGAACGCGGCGATGGCGGTCGAGACGGGCCAGGCCGAGGTCGTCGTCGTCTACCGCTCCCTGTGTCAGGGGCAGTTCTTCCGCTTCGGCACGGGCGGCGTCGACGCCTCGGCGCCCCCGCCGCCGCGTCCGCCGACGGTGCAGCACGCGAATTCCCTGATGCTCGCGTCGATGGGCTTCGCGATGCCGTACGGGCTCATCATGGCTGCGGCGGCCTACGCGCTGCCGACGCGCCGCCACATGCACCTCTACGGCACGACCCCCTCGCAGCTCGGTCACATCGCGGTCACCTTCCGCGAGCACGCGCGCCGCAATCCGCGCGCCGTGATGGGCGGAAAGCCGATGACGCTCGCCGACCACCAGGCCTCGCCGATGATCGCCGACCCGCACCGGCTCTTCGATTGCTGCCTCGAGAGCGACGGCGCCTGTGCGGTCGTCGTCACCGCGGAGTCGCGCGCGCGCGATCTCGCGAAGCGGCCGGTCGAGATCCTCGCGAGCGAGCAGGGCGCGCCGAAGGGCCTCGCGTTCGGGCACTTCACGAACGCCAACATCCCCGACGAGCTCTACGCGACGGGCTGCACCGAAGAGCTCGCGACGCGCCTCTACGGCAAGGCGGGGCTCGGGCCCGGCGACGTCGACGTCGCGCAGATCTACGACCACTTCACCGGCTGCGTGCTGATGCAGCTCGAGGACTACGGCTTCTGCAAGCGCGGCGAGGGCGGACCCTTCGTCGAGAGCGGCGCGCTCGCGTGGCCGCACGGAAGCCTGCCGACCAACACGCACGGCGGGAGCCTCTCGGAGGCCTACATCCACGGGCTCAATCACGTGGTCGAGGGCGTGCGCGCGCTGCGCGGCGAGTCGACCTGCCCGGTCGACGACGCCGAGGTGTGTCTCGTGACGAGCGCGGCCTGCGTGCCCTCGAGCGCGCTGCTGCTGGGGCGGCGGTGAGCGAGCGCTTCTTCCCGGACGGCATGCCGCCGGCGCTCGCCGACGCGATCACCTTGCCCTTCTGGCAGGCGGCGGCGGAGCACCGCCTCGTCGTGCAGCGCTGCGCGCGCTGCGGGCACACGCGGCTGCCTCCCGCGCCTGTCTGCTCCGAGTGCCGCGCCGACGCGGCCGACTGGAAAGAGCTCTCGGGGCACGGCGAGATCTACACCTACACGATCGTGCACCGGCCCGTCGCGGCCGGGCAGCCGCTGCCGACCGTCATCGCGGTGATCGCGCTCGAGGACGCGGGCGGCCTGCGCATGATCTCGAACGTGGTGGATGCGAGCCCGGAGGAGATCCGGATCGGCATGCCCGTCGAGGTCGTGTGGGAGGACATGAGCGCGGAGCTCGCGATCCCGCGCTTCCGTCCGCGGCGCTGAGGGAGGAGATGTCGGGAAGCGAAGAGCGGGACGAGCTGCGCGAGTCGCTCGAGAAGTACGTGGGCCGGCCGATGGGACCCGGCAGCGTGGCGCCGGACCCCGTCAACCTGCCGATGATCCGGCACTGGGTCGACGCGCTCGACGATCGCAACCCGGTGTACCTCGACGAGGCGTTCGCCGCGCGCACGCGCTTCCGCGGGATCGTCGCGCCGCCGGCGATGCTCCAGACCTGGGGCATGCCGCGCCCGAAGATCCAGGGGATCGCCGAGCGCGGCGGCGCGCCCGACGAGATGCGCTCCGACAATCCGGTGCGCGCGCTCGACGCGGCCGGCTACGTCGGAACGCTCGCGACCAACTCCGAGCTCGAGTTCGTGCGCTACCTGCGCCTCGGCGAGCAGCTCCACGTCGCCTCGGAGGTCGAGTCGATCTCGAGCCGCAAGAGCACGGCGCTCGGAAAGGGCTACTTCGTGACCTGGATCAACACGTACCGCACCGACTCGGGCGAGGTCGTCGGGCGCCAGCTCTTCCGCATCCTCAAGTTCGATCCGAAGACGATCGACCCCTCGCGGCTCGGGGGCGCGCGGTGACGGCCGCGCTCTCGCGCCGGGTCCGGGAGATCGCCGTCGGCGACGAGCTGCCGGCCTTCGAGCTGACCGTCACGTCGACCGTCATCGTCGCCGGCGCGATCGCGTCGCGCGACTTCATGCCGGCGCATCACGATCCCGTCTTCGCACGGGCGCAGGGCGCCCCGGACATGTTCATGAACATCCTGACCACGAACGGCTACGTCGCGCGCTACGTGACCGACTGGGCCGGGCCGGAGGCGAGGATGCGGAACATCAAGATCCGGCTCGGCGCGCCGGCGGTGCCGGGCAAGCCGCTGCGCTTCTCGGGGCGCGTCGAGCAGAAGCGCGACGAGGGCGACGAGTGCGTGCTCGAGCTGGCGGTGCGCGCCGCCAACGACCTCGGCGATCACGCCACCGGCACCGTCGTCGTCACCTTGCCGTCACCTTGAAGCGTCGGCTCCCCTCAGGCCCGCCGACGCGGACCTCCCATCGAGCCCGGCCAGCGCGAGCTGCCGATCGTGTCGACGAAGGGCCAGAAGGCATCCGGATCGAGGCGACCCTCGAGCGTGATCTCGCGCGCGGTCGGCGCGGCCCACGACAGCCACGCCGAAGCCGCGCCGCGCATCGGCAGCAGCTCCGCGATCGGGTCCCACGGGCTCGCGAGCAGGCGCAGCTCGCCGTCGACCCGCTCGCGATACACCGGTCGATAGGCGGCCTTGACCATCACGACGTGCGGCGGGAAGTCGTAGCTCTTCTCGGCGCCGCCGACGGCGCGCGAGACCTTGATCCACCACTCGTGCTCGAGCTGGCTCTCCGGCAACGGCAGCGGACCCGCGGTCTTCCCGCCGAACTCGACGAACGTGTAGCCATGGTGGCTGCAGCGCGCGCGCACCGCCGGTCCCACGCGGTAGTACTCGATCTCGGCCAGGAACTTCGGCTGGCCGTTCATGTCCTTGCTGATGTAGACGGCCGACTCCTGGTCGATCCCGTACGCGAGCGCATAGACGCCCTTCGTCCCGCGGTAGCTCGCGTCCACGCCGACGACGATCCCGTACTCGGGCTCGTCGGGGACCGGATAGCAGTAGATCGAGAGGTGGACGTTCGACTCGCCGCTCGGGTCGAGGCCCGGCGGCAGCAGCGCGGCGATCTTCGCGGCGTCGGTCGGATAGTCGATCTTGAGGATCGGCCAGCCGACGATGTCGCCCGGCGCGATCTTGAGCTGGTTCGGGTCGAAGGCCATGGGATCTCCTCGGTGCGGGATGTGCCCAGGATACTCCGGCCGGGCGTCGGCTTGACATGTTTCGCTCCGCGGATCGAGAGTGGGTTCGGAGGTGTCTTCCACGAAGCCGCTCACGAACGCGACGCTCCGCATCGGACTCGTCCTGGCAGCATCCGCCCTGGTCGCCGCCACCGCGCACTGCGAGGGCAATCTCCACAAGGTGAACCACATCATCGTGGTCATGCAGGAGAACCACTCCTTCGACAACTACTTCGGCGCGCTCCCGTACGTGCCCGGCGGCCTGTATCACGGAGGCCCGTGCAGCAAGAACGACCACCGGTGCGTAGACGGACTCAGCTGCACGCAGGACGGCGCGGGCGACCTGCGCTGCTCGAACTCGAACGTCGACGACGACGGCAGCACCGCCTTCGCGTTCCACGACCCGCGCTACTGCGTCGGGCCGGATCTGGACCACGGGTGGCCGGGCAGCCACCTCGAGGCGAACTTCTCCGATCCGGCGGGAACCCTCGCGTCGAGTCCCAACGACGGCTTCGTGCGGCAGAACGACGGTTCCTCGCAGCCCGACCACGGCGCGGAGACACCGACCGACGACGACACGATGGGTTTCTACACGCAGGCGGACCTGCCGTTCTACTACAGCCTCGCGCAGACCTTCGCGATCGACGATCGCTACTTCGCCTCGGTGATCGGTCCGACGTTCCCGAATCGCGCCTACGCCGCGGCCGCGACCTCCTTCGGCCATCTGACCACCTCGGAGATCCTGCCGCCGGGCACCGGCTACAAGCCGATCACGGGCACGATCTACGACCTGCTCGATGCGAACGGGATCCCGTGGGTCGACTACTTCTCCGACGTCCCGATCTCGGCCATCTTCCGGCTGAGCGCACCTCCGTTCGTGACGCCCCACTCCCAGCCCGTTTCGGTGTTCCTCGCACAGGCGGCGGCGGGCACCTTGCCGCCGGTCGCGTTCGTCGACCCGAACTTCGGATTCCTCGGACCGGCCAACGAGAACGACGAGCATCCTCCGACCAATATCCGCAAGGGCGAGGCCTTCGTCTCGACGATCGTGAACGCGGTCCGCAACGGTCCGAACTGGAAGGACTCGATCGTCTTCGTCACGTATGACGAGCACGGCGGCTTCTATGATCACGTCGCTCCCGCACCGGCCCCGCAACGCGGCGCGCTCTCTCCCGATGGGATCGATCCGGGTCAGTGCGCGGATCTATCGAATCCGCCCACCAGCGAGACGCCCGGCAACGGCGCGAATTGCTCGGTGAGTCGCCAGGACGCGCTCGCGATCTGCCCGGGCTTCACGAATTCCGGGCCCTACCCGGCCGAGTGCGCCCACTTCGATCAGGTCGGCTTCCGCGTTCCGTTCATCGCGGTGTCGCCGTTCGCGAAGCCCGGCTACGTGTCGCACACGGTCGGCGACCATACGTCGATCCTCGCGCTGATCGAGAAGCGGTTCCTGAGCAACAACCGGGGCAACGGCAACTCGCACATCCAGCACCTGACCTTGCGAGACGCCGAGGCGGACCCGCTCGAGGACCTGTTCAACTTCTCGAGTCCTCCGTCGATGAACGCGTCGATCCCCACAGCCCCCGGAGCGAGCCCGAGCGATCCGGGCTGCCCGTTCGTGCCACCGCATGGCTGATCCGAGCGCGACGCGGACCCGCGTCTTCCGCGACGCCCTCGAGGCGACGATCCGCATCGGGCTCGTGCTGCTGCTGCTCGTCTGGTGCTTCCAGATCGTTCGCCCGTTCCTCACGCCGATCGTGTGGGGATTCATCATCGCGATCGCCGTCGCGCCGGCCTACAGAAGAGCGTCGGCGGCGCTCGGCAACCGCCCCAAGGTGACCGCCGCGATCTTCGTGCTCTTCGCGCTCGCCGTCTTCATCGCGCCGGTGGTGAACGTCTCGGGCGCGCTCGTCTCGAGCCTGCACGACCTCGCGGATCAGTTCCGCAGGGGCGAGCTGCAGATCCCGCCGCCGCCCGAGTCGATCGCGAGCTGGCCGCTGATCGGCGCGAAGCTCTCCGCATTCTGGAGCCTGTGCGCGAGCAACCTCGCGATGGCGCTCGAGAGCCTGACGCCGCAGCTGAAGCTGGTCGGCACCTGGCTGCTGGCCGCGGCGGCGAACGTCGGCCTCGGCATCCTGCAGTTCGTCTTCTCGCTCATCATCGCGGGGATCGTGCTCGTGAACGGCGAGCGGTCGCAAGCGGGCCTGGAGCAGCTGATGCGGCGGCTGGCCGGCGAGAGCGGCCATCACTTCGTCGAGCTCTCGGAGTCGACGGTGCGGAGCGTCGCGACCGGCATCGTCGGCGTCGCGTTGATCCAGGCGACTCTCCTCGGTGTCGGATTCGTGGCGGTCGGCATCCCGGGCGCCGGATTCTGGGCGCTGCTCGCGCTCTTCCTCTGCATCATCCAGATCGGTCCGGCGCTCGTCCTGCTGCCGGCCATCATCTACGTCTTCTCCACCGACACCACCCTCACGGCGATCGCCTTCCTCGTCTTCGCTCTCTTCGTCGCGCTGATCGACAACGTGCTCAAGCCGCTGCTGCTCGGTCGCGGCGTCGACGCGCCGATGCTCATCATCTTCATCGGCGCGATCGGCGGCTTCCTCTACATGGGGATCATCGGGCTCTTCGTCGGCTCGGTCGTGTTCGTGCTCTTCCACACGCTGGTGCGGAGCTGGCTCGCCGAGGTGCCGGCCGAGACGGCGACCGCCGCCGGGTCGGGGAGCGGACCCCAGCGCCCCGCGGCCTGATACCGTCTGCTCCACGCGCCGCGCCCGCGGAGATCCCGATGAGCACGCCCTTCCTCTTCAACCCCATCGATCCCGCCGTGCGCCGCGATCCCTACGCGCTCTACGAGCGCGGTCGCCGCGAGCATCCGGTCTTCGCGCACGTCGGCCTGCCGGTGCCGCTGGTCTCGGTCTTCCGCTATGCCGACGTGCAGGGCGTGCTGCGCGACGTGTCGCTCTTCTCGAACGACTTCGGCCGCGGACGCCTGCTTCCGCCCGAGGTGCTGGAGCTCGCGAAGCAGGCGCCGCCCTCCATGCTCGGCATGGATCCGCCGGATCACACGCGGCTGCGCAGCCTCGTCAACAAGGCCTTCACGCCGCGCATCGTGCGGCAGCTCGAGCCGCGGCTGCGCGAAGTGGCGCACGCGCTGCTCGACGAGGCGCTCGCGCGGCGCGAGGTCGATCTGGTGCAGGCGCTCACCTATCCGCTGCCCGTCGTCGCGATCGCGGAGATCATCGGTGTCCCGCCGGAGGATCGCGAGCAGTTCAAGGTGTGGTCGGACCAGGCGGTCGCGACGCTCGGCACCGGCTTCTTCGCGCCGCCGACCCTCGAGCAGATGCGGCGGCAGCTCGCGCTGCGCGACGAGATGAACCACTACTTCGTTCCGCTGGCCGAAGCGCGCCGCCGCGAGCCGAAGGACGACCTGCTGACCGGCCTCGTGCAGGCGGAGCACGAGGGCACGCACCTCGATCAGGACGAGATGCTCGCGATGCTGACCCTGCTGCTCGTGGCCGGCAACGAGACCACGACCACCTTGATCGGGAACGCGGTGCTCACCTTGCTCGACCATCCCGGCGAGCTGAAGCGCCTGCGCGACGACCCGTCGGTGCTGCCGCGCGCGGTCGACGAGGTGCTCCGCTTCGAGTCGCCCGTGCAGTTCGACCCACGCCGCGTGGTCCGCGACACCGAGATCGCGGGGACGAAGGTCGCCGAGAACACGCTGCTGCTCTGCTGGCTCGGCTCCGCGAATCGCGACGAGCGCGTCTTCGAGCGACCCGACCTCTTCGACATCGCGCGCCAGAAGAATCCGCACATCAGCTTCGGCTACGGCACGCACCACTGCCTCGGCCACAACCTGGCGCGACTCGAGGCGAGCATCGCGCTCGAGGTGCTGCTCGAGCGCACCTCGAGCTTCGAGCGCACGGACGCCGAGCCGCTGCCGCTGCACCCGAGCCCCGTCTTCAAGGCGGTGACGAAGCTGCCCGTGCGACTGCTGCCCGCATAGCGTTAGACTGCGCGACATGCAGCCCGTCGACCCCGCGCTCGCCGCCCGCGTCGCCCGCGAGCAGGGCACGCCGTACTACCTCTACGACGCCGGCGTGATGCGCGAGCGGCTGGCGCGCCTCTCGGGCTTCGACGTGGTGCGCTACGCGCAGAAGGCCTGCTCGAACATCCACGTCCTGCGCCTCCTCCGCGAGGCGGGTGCGCGGGTGGACGCGGTGTCGCGCGGCGAGATCGAGCGCGCGCTGCGCGCGGGCTTCACGGCGGAGGGCGATCCGGCGGGCCTCGTCTACACCGCCGACGTGCTCGACGACCCGACGCTTTCTCGCGTCACCGAGCTCGGCATTCCGGTCAACGCCGGCTCGCCCGACATGCTCGAGCAGCTCGGGCGCCGCGCGCCCGGCCACCGCGTCTGGATCCGCGTCAATCCGGGCTTCGGCCACGGCCATAGCCGCAAGACCAACACGGGCGGCCCGCTCTCGAAGCACGGCGTCTGGCACGAGTACCTCGACGAGGCGCTGCGCCACGTCGAGAAGTACCGGCTCGACCTCGTCGGACTCCACATGCACATCGGCTCGGGCACGAGCATCGAGCACCTGAAGCAGGTGTGCGAGGCGATGGTCGAGCAGGTGCGCGCCCTCGGCGTCGACGTGCGCGCGATCTCGGGCGGCGGCGGCCTGCCGATCCCGTACCGCAGCGGCGACGAGCCCTTCGACACCACCGCGTTGCACGCGCTGTGGGACGCCGCGCGGCGTCGCGTCGCGAAGATGGTCGGCCACCCGGTGTCGCTCGAGATCGAGCCGGGCCGCTACCTCGTCGCCGAGGCGGGCGTGCTCGTGGCCGAGGTGCGCGCGGTGAAGCGCACCGGCGCGAACCGCTTCCTGCTGCTCGACGCCGGCTTCAACGACCTGATGCGCCCGGCGATGTACGGCAGCTACCACGCGATCTCGATCGTGCGCCGTGACGGCAGCCCCGCCGCGGGCACCACGCAGCCGACGGTCGTCGGCGGTCCGCTCTGCGAGTCGGGCGACGTCTTCACGCAGGAGGAGGGCGGCATCGTCGTGCCGCGCGAGCTGCCCGACGCGCAGGTCGGCGACTACGCGGTGCTGCACGATGCCGGCGCCTACGGCGCCTCGATGGCGAGCAACTACAACACGCGCGGCCTCGCGCCCGAGGTCCTCCTCGACGGCGGCCGCACGCGCCTGATCCGCCGCCGCCAGACGATCGAGGAGCTGCTCGCGCTCGAGGAGGTCTAGGCCGCGGACGACTCGTGCGGGCGCGCCATCCACGCGATCCCGCGGCGCAGCAGCTCGTAGAAGACGGGCTCGTTCCAGGCGCAGCGCTCGACGCGCGGGTAGACGTCCACGAGCGGGCGCATGTCGTAGGGACCGCGGCAGTGGCCGAGCGTGTTGTAGACCACCTCGCCGCGGCCGACCCGACGCAGGTACATGACGAGGCGCGGCGCGTCGTCGAGCCAGCTCTTCTCGACGAAGCCCGCCACCTCGCCCGTGAAGCGCGCCTCGAGCAGCGCCTCGTTCCTGCCGTGGTACTCGCAGAGATAGAGCTCGTCCTCGACCTCGAAGTCCGCGATCCCGGCGACCAGCGGGTGCTCCGGCCGCGACACGCGCACGCGGAAGCGGCCGACCGGCGGATGCGCGACGAACTGGCTGCCGAGCGTCTCCATCAGCAGCGGGTGCGTGCGCGGCGAGGCGACGCCCTCGCGCGTCATCTCGAGCAGCGAGTTGGTGCCGTGCAGCGCGAGCCAGCGCCCGCCCGCGCCGACGAAGTCGGCGAGCGCCTGCTGCTCGGCAGCGCTGGGGCGCACGTCGCAGGTGTAGGTGACGAGGAAGTCGGCCTCGCGCAGCGCCGCGAGGTTCGAGTAGTCCTCGGCGACGCGGGTCCGCACCTCAGGGTTCTCGCCGAGGAGCTTCAGCAGCTCGACGCGCGCGAAGTCGAAGTCGTGGAACTTCCCGCCGCAGACGAGCAGCGCGTTCAGCGGTCGGCGCGGCTCGTTCACGACGGCCGCCGCGTGAAGTCGAGGTGGAGCTCGGCCAGGCCGCGCAGCAGCACGCTCGGCTTGTGGCGCGGCGGCGGCGAGCCCGGCGACAAGCGGAGCCCGTCGAGGCGCCCGAGCAGCGCGCGGAACGCGACCTGCATCTCCTTGCGCGCGAGATTCGCGCCGATGCAGAAGTGGATGCCGTGGCCGAAGGCCAGGTGCTCGCTCGCGTTGGCGCGGCGCACGTCGAAGCGTTCGGGATCCGGGAAGCGCGACTCGTCGCGATTCGCCGACGCGAAGCGCAGCAGCAGCATCGAGCCCGCCGGGATCGCGACACCTCCGAGCACCGCGTCGCGCTTCGCTTTGCGCCACATGTTGGTCGTCGGCGTCGCGAGCCGCAGCACCTCCTCGACGAGCTGCGGCACGAGCGCGGGATGGTCGCGCACGAGCGCGAGCTGATCGGGGTGCTCCACCAAAAGCAGCAGGCCCTCGGCGATCGCGGCGGCGGTCGTCTCGTTCCCGGCGACGAGGAGCTGCTGGAGGATGGAGAGCATCTCAGGCACGTCGAGCGGGCGCTCGCCCTCGAGGCGCGCGCGCACGAGATCCGAGAGGATGTCCTCGCGCGGTGTCTGCTTCGCCTCCTCGACGCGCGCCGCGAAGTAGCGCTGGAACTCGACGATGCGGCGCACGGCCTCGCGCGCGTCCTCGCCGGTCGCGAGGCCGGAGAGCTGCGCCGTGAAGCCGTCGGTCCAGCGCTTCAGCCTCGCGAGATCCGCGCGCGGCACGCCGAGCTGATCCGCGATCACGCTGAGCGGCAGCAGCACCGAGAACTGCGAGAGCACCTCGAAGCGGCCGTTCGAGGCGAAGGCGTCGATCAGCTCGTCCGCGAGCTTCGCGACGCCCGGCTCGAGCGCGTCGACACGCCGCGGCGTGAAGGCCTTGTTGACGAGTCCTCGGAAGCGGCGGTGCTCGGGCGGATCGGCCGTCAGCATGGTGTCGACGCCGGGCACCGCCTCGGCGCGCAGCCGGTCGAGCTCCGCGTCACCGGTCGGATGCGGGCCTCCGCCCATCGCCGGCGCGAAGCGGTTCGAGAAGGTCTCGAAGTCGCGGACCGCCGCGAGCACGTGCTCGTAGCTCGCGACGTGGAAGATGCCGGTGAAGGGATCGCGGAAGACCGGCGCTTCCGCGCGCAGCGCCCGGTAGTACTCCCACGGCGACTCGAGCACGGCCGGATCGAAGGGGTGCGTCTTCGCGAGGTCGATCACTCGTGCCAGTCTAGTTCGAGGACTTCGCTCGGCTACGCCTCGCTGCGCGCCGTCGGCGCTTGCGGCGGTAATGTCCCCCCGTGCCGGCTCCCGCGTCGTTCTCCGCCGAAGCGTTCAATCAGGTGCCCGAGTCGGAGAACCGGATCCACGGCGACGAGATCGCGCGCGCGTACGGATTCCGCGGCGGGCTCGTGCCCGGCGTGTCGGTGTCGGCGTGCCTGCTGCATCCCGCCGCGGTCGCGTGGGGCCGCGACTGGCTGGAGCGCGGGCACGCGCACGTCGTCGTGCGCTCGCCGCTCTACGACGGCGAGCGCTTCCGCGTGGAGGTCGAGAGGGCAAGCGACGCGGAGTACGAGGCGCGTCTCGTCGTCGACGCGCGCGAGGCGCTCTGCGCGACGGCCGAGGTGTCGCTGCCCGTCGCGGCGCCCGCGCCGCCCGCGCGCCGCGGCGACCCGATGCTCGCGCGCGACGCGGAGCGTCCGGTCGCGTCGCGCGATGGGATGGAGCGCCTGCGCGCGGCGGGCCTTCGCGCGCTGCGCGCGCGCTGGAGCGAGGCCGCCGAGATCACGCGCTACCTCCGCGACGCGAACGCGATGGCGCCGGTCTTCCGCGAGACGGGCCTCGCCAACCCGGCCTTCGTGCTAGGCCTGAGCAACTGGGTGCTCGGCCGCAACGTGCACATGCCGGCGTGGCTGCATCTCGAGACGACCTCGCAGCACTTCCACGCGATCCAGCCCGACACCGAGCTCGTGGTCGAGGCCGCGATCGCGGATCTCTTCGAGAAGAAGGGGCACGAGTTCGTCGACGTGGACGTCGCGATCTTCGGCGCGCAGGTCGACGCCGCTTACGCGAGCGTGCGCCTGCGCGCGATCTACCGGCTGCGGGACACGAGGCGTTAGTCGCCGAGCGGACACCACAGCGGCTCGAGACCCACCTCCTGCACGACCCACGCAGACGGTCGATCGCCGTACGGCGGTGCAGAGACGTACGGCGGTGAAGAGAATCGGACACGATCGGGGGCCAGAACCTGAGTCCGGACTTCGTACGCCGGATAGGAGCCCCAGATGTTTCTGACCCGCATGAGCCCGGGAGCGAGGCGACATTCCTGGCGAACCGCGATGCCGAACGAAGTCGTCGCTCCGCCGTTCGTCCGGTAGATACCGAGGTGGCCGGCAGAGAGCGAAACGACCTCGCGCTGCTCAAACCCGGCGTCGAAGCCGTCTGCAACGATCCAAGCGCTCTCGAGTGCCGCACAAGATCCGAGCAGCGCTGCGAGCGCTGCGACAGGGAGGAGAACGACGCAGCACATCACTCGCGCCCACGATGGGCCGGTCACGAGCGCAATGGCCAGCAACGTGAACGGAATGAGCTGCAGCGCGGCGAACGTGAGCGTGTTGGCCAGCGGCGCGGTCCAGCGGACGGCAGGAAACCAGTAGTTCAGGATTCCGAGTGTGTAGATGGCGAGGAGAACGAAGCCGATTCCAGCAAGGCGGTACGCGCGGGAGACCTTGGCGAGTTCGGTCACGATGGTGCTCTCAGTTGACGGATTGCCGCTAGCGTTCACCGCTCTCGATGTAGGCGTCGACTGCAACCAGCTCCTGTTCTCGATCGAACGCGAGGAAGGCTCGAACGTCGGTCTGCACGAATGGTTGCCAGGGTTGAACGTCGGCCTCGAGTGTCGCCACGAGCGCCGAGCCTCCTTCGCAGCGGAACCTGGGCTCGAACACGAATCCGTTGCACTTCGACGCTGGGAACTCGCTCACGGAGGAAGCATGTGCTTCGAGGTATTGCTCGACTTCTCGAGCGGGGTGCCGAGCGGAAGCTCCACTAGCAGCGCTTCGCGCACCTTGTGGGCTCGCTCCGTTGGATCGGAGCAGCCGATGCCCAAGAAGAAGACTGCGAACCAGCACGATCGAGTTCGCACTACGCCTGTTTGTCCGACTCGCACCTCGCCATCCCCCACGCACTCAGCGCCGCGCGCGCGACGGTGTCACCCCACTCCTGCACGAAGTGACCGGCCTCGGGCAGCTCGAGCGGCGGCGGGCAGCCGCGAATCGTCGCGCGCAGCACCTCCATCTGCGGCTTGCCGAGCACCGGATCGCGCAGCCCGATCGCCATGAAGCTCTCGCCGCGCCAGTCGTTCGCGAAGAACTTCCGCGCGCGCACGCCCTCCGCGACGCCTTCCATGCCGGGCTCGACCGGCACGAGCTGCGGGAAGCGGCGCACGCCGGCCTTGTAGCGCGCGTCCGGGAAGGGCGCGTCGTAGGCCGCGGCGTCGTAGGGGTTGAGCGCACCCGGCGACGAGAGCGCGATCAGCCCCGCGACCGGGACGTCGTGATAGGTCCCGGCGAACTGCTTCCACGCCGCGAAGCCCGCGCTGACCGGCTCGCCGATCGCGATGCCGGTGTTCATCACGAGCACGCGCGCGAAGCGCTCCGGCATGTCCATCGGCAACGTCAGGCCGAGCAGCCCGCCCCAGTCCTGGCAGACCAGGGTGATGTGATGCAAATCGAGCCGCTCGATCAGGCGGAGCGCCGTGTTGCGGTGGAACGAGAAGGTGTAGACGGCGTCCTCGGCGGGCTTGTCGGAGCGGCCGAAGCCGAACCAGTCGGGCGCGACGACGCGCGAGCCGGTCGAGAGGAAGACCGGAATCATCTTCCGGTAGAGATACGACCAGCTCGGCTCGCCGTGCAGGCACAGAAAGACCTCGCGCGCGTCGCGCGGACCTTCGTCCACGTGATGCAGCCGTAGCCCCTCGTAGCCTTTCAGGTCGTCGAGGTAGCGCGGCGCGTACGGAAAGAAGGGCAGCGGCTGGAACCGCTCGTCGGGCGTGCGCAGGACCTGCATCATGGAGACCTCCTCTTTCGCGCTCAGCGCACCCAGTCCTTGCCGGGCGGCGTGTCGCACGGACCTCCGATCCGCTCGAGTGTAACGATCATGTCGCCGAGGTCGGGTCGGTGCCAGACCATGTGGCCCTCCGCATCGAGCCTGCGAGTGATGCGAATCGGGATCCGAGGCGGCCGCAGCACGAACACGCCGTCCTCGTAGCTCGCGATCACGTCGATCTTCGTCTCGAAGTCGAACGCGGAGACGTCGTGCACGCCGCGCTCCAGAGTTCCGTCGGCGCGCGCGTCGGCGATGGTGCCGCCGCCCATGTCGACGATGCGATCGCCGCACTGCTCGATCCGCTCGACGTAGACGTAGATCGGATGGTCCGCCGGGACGGGATGGCGCTCCGCCTCGCTGCCGAGCGCCTGCCCGAAGAGGAATCGCGCGACCGAGTAGACCCGCGACGACGTCTCGTACGAGGTCTCGTAAGCGCGTTCCGCGCGCAGCGTGCGCCACAGACCTCGCAGGTCCGGCGCCCCGGGCGCGAGCGGCTCGGTGCAGGTCGCGAGGATCGGAGCGGGGAAGTGGTCGCGATAGCCGCCCGGCGGCGTGTGGGCGATCGGGATCTCGCTCGCGGAGACGGCACTCGCAGCGGTCGCGGCGACGCCCGCCGCGCACTGCGGCCGCGGGTCGGCGAGCGCGCCGAGCGACGCGACCGAGACGCACACGAGCAACGCGAACTCGCGCACGGCCTCATCGTATCAGCGGCTGTACGCGCCGAGTAACGCGAGGTAGGCTCGCCCACGTGCAGGCCGATCGCTTCCGCACGCACGAGGTCATGAACCAGACGCCTGCGTTCGCGGACGTCGACCTCTTCGGCTCCGACGTCGTGCTGCGCGAAGGACTCGAGCGCGAGGGCGGCGGCTGGGCCGCCGTGCGCGTCGCCGCCTTCGGCGCGCTCTGCGGCAGCGCGGAGGTGCTGGCCCTCGGCGCGCGCGCCAACCAGAAGACGCCCGAGCTGCGCACGCACGACCCCACCGGCGCGCGCATCGACGAGGTCGAGTTCGATCCGACCTGGCATCGCGTGATGGCCCTCGCGATGGAGCACGAGGTCCACAACCTGCCGTGGCGCGAGCCGCGCGGGGGCGCATACGTCGCGCGCGCGGCCCTCCACTCGCTGCTCTCGCAGGTCGAGACCGGCGCGTGCTGCCCGCTCACGATGACGTTTGCCTGTGTCCCGGCGCTGCGTCACCAGACCGACGTCGCATCCGAGTGGGAGCCGCGCGTGCGCGGCACGCGCTACGAGCCGCGCCTGCTGCCCGTCGCGCAGAAGCATGCCGTGCTCGTCGGCATGGCGATGACCGAGAAGCAGGGCGGCAGCGACGTCCGCAGCAACACCACGCAGGCGCACCCGGTCGGCGCGGAAGGGCCCGGGCAGGAGTACGAGCTCGTCGGGCACAAGTGGTTCTGCTCGGCGCCGATGTCCGACGCGTTCCTGACCCTCGCGCAGACGTCACGCGGGCTCTCGTGCTTCCTGCTGCCGCGCGTGCTGCCGGACGGAACGCGCAACGCCTTCCGCATCCAGCGCCTGAAGGACAAGCTCGGCAACCGCTCGAACGCGTCCTCCGAGATCGAGTTCGCGGGCAGTCGCGCGCGTCTCCTCGGCGAGGAAGGGCGCGGCGTCCGCGTCATCATCGACATGGTCCACCACACGCGTCTCGACTGCGTGTCGGGCAGCGCGGGACTGATGCGGCGCGCGCTCGCCGAGGCGATGCACCACGCGCGGCACCGCGTCGCCTTCGGCAAGCGCCTGTGGGAGCAGCCGCTGATGCGGAGCGTGCAGGCGGACCTCGCGCTCGAGAGCGAGGCGGCGACCGTGCTGATGCTGCGGCTCGCGCGCGCCTACGACGAAGCGCCACGCGACGAGGGCTCGCGCGCGTTCGCGCGCATCGCGACGGCGGTCGGCAAGTACTGGGTGTGCAAGCGCGCGCCCGCGATGATCGTCGAGGCGATGGAGTGCCTCGGCGGCAACGGCTACGTCGAGGAGTCGGCGCTGCCGCGCCTCTACCGCGAGGCGCCCGTCAACGCGATCTGGGAGGGTTCGGGCAACGTGATCTGCCTCGACGTGCTGCGCGCGATGGCGCGCGAGCCCGACTGCGTGCCCGCGCTGCTGGCCGAGCTGCGCGCGGCGCGCGGCGGCGACCGCCGGCTCGACGCCGCGACGGCGCGCCTCGAGGACTGGCTCGCGCGACCGGGCGATCTCGAGCCCGCCGCGCGGCGACTGGTCGAGCAGCTCGCGCTTGCGCTCCAGGCGTCACTGCTCGTGCGCGGCGCGCCCGCCGCGGTCGCGGACGCCTTCTGCGCGACGCGTCTCGGTGGCGACGGCGGCCTCGGCTTCGGCGCGCTCGCGCCGGGACTCGACCCGACGCCCATTCTCGAGCGCGCCGCGCCGTAGGCGGAATGGCTCACGAGATCACACTGCTGCCCGGCGACGGCATCGGACCCGAGATCACGCGCGCGACCTTGCGCGTGCTCGAGGCGGCCGGCGTCGCGCTCGCGACCGACGAGCAGAAGGCCGGCCTCGCCGCGGTCGAGGCCCACGGCGAGCCGCTGCCGCGCGCGGTGCTCGATTCGATCCGCCGCACCGGCGTTGCGCTGAAGGGCCCGCTCACGACGCCATCTGGTGTGGGTTTCCGCTCTGTCAACGTTGCGCTGCGCCAGGAGTTCGACCTCTACGCCAACGTGCGCCCCGTGCGGACGCTCTTCCCGGGCCGCTACACCGACGTGGATCTCGTGCTCGTGCGCGAGAACACCGAGGGCCTCTACGTCGGCGTCGAGCACTACATCGGCGTCGGCTCGGACCGCAAGGCGGCGGCCGAGTCGGTGATGATCGTGACGCGCTTCGGGGCCGAGCGGATCGTCCGCTACGCCTTCGAGTACGCGCGCCGCCACGCGCGGCGCAAGGTGACGCTCGTCCACAAGGCCAACATCCTGAAGCTGACGCAGGGACTGATCCTCGAGGCCGGCCGCGAGATCGCGAAGCAGTACCCGGAGATCGCGTTCGAGGATCGCATCATCGACGCGACCGCGATGGCGCTGGTGCTCGACCCGTCGCGCTTCGACGTGATCGTCACCGAGAACATGTTCGGCGACATCCTGTCCGACGAGATGGCGGGGCTCGTCGGCGGGCTCGGCTTCGCGCCGGCCGCGAACGTCGGCCAGGGCGTCGCGATCTTCGAGGCCGTGCACGGCTCCGCGCCCGACATCGCCGGGCAGGGCGTCGCGAACCCGACCGCGCTGATGCTGGCCGCGTGCCTGATGCTGGATCACCTCGAGGAGCGCGCGGCCGCGCTGCGCGTGCGCGCCGCGGTCGAAGGCGTCTGGCGCGATGGACGCGCGCGCACGCGCGACGCCGGCGGCAAGGCATCGACGGCGGAGTTCACGGACGCGGTGATCGCGAGGCTCCTCACCTAGCCAGCGACGCCCACGTGGCGCAGCGCCGCCAGCGGCCCCGCGGCGCGCAGGCGCGCGAGCGCCTCGCGGTCGCGCACGAGCAGTGCGCCCGCGAAGCCGAGCGCGTTCACCGAGATCCCCTCGAAGCGCTCGCGCGCGCGCGGCACGAAGAGCATCCACTCGCGCGTCACCAACAGGTTGTACGGGCGGCCGGGGCGCTCGCAGCCGAAGGCGCGCGCCATCTCGCGGCAGAGCGAGGCGAGCGCGTGCGCCGCAGCTTCGCACGGAAGGCCCGCGAGGTCGCGCAGGCGCGCGAAGGCATGGAGGAAGGGAAGCCCGGGCGCGCTTCCGACCGGCCCGTCGAAGCGCGCTTCGTCGAGCGCCGCGTCGATCGGCACCGTCGCGGCGCCCGCGACGAGGGGCGGCACCAGCTGGAGATGGCGATGGCGCTCGCTGCCGCCGGCCTGCTCGGACGAGTTGTAGAAGCCGAGCGCGTCGCGCTCGGCCAGACACGCCCACAGCGCCTCGAAGTCGCGCGCGGCGAGCGGCGCGTCCTGCTCTTCGAACTCGCGCGTGACGAGCAGCGCGTGGTGGCGCAGCGCCGGGAACTTGTTCAGCACACATACGTACGCGTCGGTTGCGTCGGCCACGAAGAGCGCGGGGTCGACGGGCAGGAACGGATCGAAGTCCGGCGGACGTGTCGTCTGCGCCGCGCGCTTGCGCTCGAGTGTGGTCGCGAGCCGGATCTGGAAGCGGATGCCGCGCTCCTCGATCTCCTCGAGCTCGCCGACGATCGGAACGAGCGCGCCCGAGTCCAGCGCCGCGGTGGTGCGCGCGCGGACCGCCGGCCACAGGCTCCCGCGCCGGAGGGCGACGCTCACGCGTCCGGCGCGAAGCCCGCGACCGCGGCGCGCGGCTCGCGCGCGGCGAGCGCGGCGCGGACCGCCGCGTGGCGCTCACGCGTCAGGCGGTAGCGCGAGAAGAGGAGGAGCGAGAGACCGCAGAGCGCGAGGATCGAGATGCCGAACGTGAGCCCGAGCCCGGTGACCACGTCGGGGCCCACGTCTTCCGGCCGCGCGTTCGGCGCGAGCGCGATCCACTGGATGCAGAGGCCGGCGATCTGCGAGCCGATGCCGAAGGCCGCCTTCGAGGAGAACGACGCAGCGCCGAAGAACACACCCTCGCGTCGGCGGCCGCAGGCGAGCGCGTCCTCGTCTGTGACGTCGGCCATCATCGAACGGCCGGTGACCATCGTCGCGGCGAGACCGAACTGCGCGCACACCGCCGTGCTGAGGAGCCACGCCGGCAGATAGAGCGCGGACTCGCGCGACGGGAAGAGTCCCGCGAGCAGGAGGAAGGGCGGCAGCGCCGTGAAGAAGGCGAAGAGCACGATTCCGAGCACGAAGACGGGCCGCTTGTCGAAGCGCTTCGCCGCGCGCGGCCAGAAGCCGAGGCCGGCGAACACCGTGAACCCGGAGACGATCCCCCATACGAGCATCTCGTCGGTGCCGACGCGCCAGAAGTAGGTGCCGAGGTGGATCGAGAGCGCGGTCCCGACGCCGAGCGCCGCGTAGATCAAGAGCAGCCCGAGGAAGAGCACGCGGAAGGAGACGTTGCGGAGCGAATCGACGAGGTCGCCGAGCGCGACCGACGCGAAGCCGCGCGCGCGCGCGCGGGGATCGGCCGGCGCGAGGAAGCGCGCGCGCGGCTGCGTGCGCCACGCGGAGAGCAGCACCGCGAGCGCCATCCCGACCGCGAGCACGAGCGCGAGCCTCGGATACGCCGCCGGATTCAGCTGCCCGTTCGGGTACGCCTCGCTCGATCGGAAGAACCACAAGAAGGCCAGCATGCCGGCGATGCCGTGCCCCGCGCGCTCGAAGAAGAACTGCAGCGCCGAGATCTGGTTGCGCTCCTCGTAGTCGCGCGAGAGCTCCGCGCCGAGCGCCAGGTGCGGGACGTTGAAGATCGAGGTGGCGACGCGCGTCAGCACCGCGAAGACCACGAGCCAGGCGAAGAGGCCCGCCTGCGGGAGCCCCACCGGCGGCACGAAGGTGAGATAGAAGCAGACACCGAGCGGGATCGCGGAGAGATAGAGGAAGGGGTGGCGGCGTCCCCAGCGCGAGGCGATGCGATCCGACCACACGCCGACGAGCGGGTCGGTGACCGCGTCGAAGAGCAGCGCGATCAGGATCGCCTGTCCCGCGAGCGCGCCCGAGAGACCGAGCACGCTGGTGTAGTAGAAGAACAGGAAGAGGTTCAGGCCCTCGTGCCCGAGCCCCTCGGCGAGCTGCCCGAGTCCGTACCAGAACTTGGTCGGGCGTCCGAGCGGCGGCGCCGCGAGCGGATCGGCGGCCGCGGGCGGGGGCGGGGGCGGGGGGACGTGCGACACGGAGGCTAGGTAGCACGCCGCGCAAGGCACCCGAGCGCTCGGGTAGCATCGCGCCCCGCATGCCCGAACGATCGGCGCGCTCGCATCGCGAGAGCGCGGAGAGGCGCACGTCGCTCCGCTCCAATCTCGCCGTCAGCTTCGTGAGCCTGCTCCTCGTGCTCGCGGCGCTCGAGATCTGGTTCCGGCTGCATCCCGTCGGCGAAATCCAGACCAACAACGAGTACTACCACCGGACGCGAACCGGCGGGGAGAAACGCTTCGGCGTCCCGTTCAACTCCTGGAGCGAGCGCATCGATCCAGCGGTCGACTTCCGCGGCTACTACGCGAAGAGCGACTACACCGTGACCTATCACTTCGATCAGCACGGCGCCCGCTGGCTCGAATCCGCGGCGCGGGAGCCGCGCGGGCGCGCCATCGTCGTCCTCGGGGATTCCTTCACATATGGCTCGGGCCTTCACTACGAGGACACGTGGGTCCGACAGCTCGAGCGGCGGCTCGACGCCGGCGGCGACCCGACGACCTTGTACGACTTCGGCGAGTCCGGCGCCGACACGAGGCGCTGTCTCGCGATCTACGAAGCGCTCGACCCCTCGCCGCCGCACGGCGAGGTCCTCTACGCGCTGAACGTGAACGACGTCGTCTCGTTCGGAACGAGCGAGGTGATCCGCAATCAGCTGCTCGGCACGCCGCTCGATCGATACTCCCGCCTGGTCGAGTTCGTCCTCTACCGCCTGAACACATCGATCGGGCGCCGGCTGAAGCTCGCATACCTGACCTCGCCCGCCGTGTTCGAGCGCTCGCGCTACCGGCGGAACTTCCCCGCGATCGGAGAGCTCGCGCGCGCTGCGGCCGATCGCGGCGCGCGCTTCCGGATCGTCCTGCTACCCGTGCTGATCGACCTCGAAGCCGAGGGATTCCGGCCGGTCTACGACGAGCTCTCCCGGCGATTGGCCGCGGAGGGAATCCCCGTTCTCGAGATCACCGACTCGGTGCGCGGACGGCGCGATTCCGATCTCTGGATCCTTCCGGTCGACCAGCATCCGAACGAGGTCGCGAGCGCGCTGTTCGCGGAGCGCCTCTACGCGCTGTGGGGAACCGGGCGAGAGGTGGCGGAGTCCGGCGACGCGTCGGCGCGTTAGGCGTCGAGCAGATATCCGCGCGCTAGCGCCTCGTACGCTGCGACCTGCGCGCGCGCCCAGGCGGCGTCGCGGCCGAGCTCGGCCGCCATCAGCGCGGCGACGGCCGGCGCGGCCTCGATCGATGCGCGCGCGTCGAGCAGCAGCGCGCGCGTGCGGCGCGCGAGCACGTCCTCGAGCGTGCACGCGAGCTCGTGTCGCACCGCGAACACGACGTGGACACCGCGGTACGGCAGCTCCGCGTGGAGCGGGCGCGCCCACTCGGAGTCCTCGCGCGCGAGCGCATCCACGTGCGCGGCGTCGGCGCCGTAGACACGCATCGCGGGATCGAACGGAAGCTGCGGATCGTCGCGGCGCATCCAGCCGTGCAGCACCAGCGACTCGGTGACGCACGGGCGCGCGTCGAGCCCGCCGACCAGGATCGCGTCGGCGAGCGCGTCCTCGGCCATCTTGCGGTAGGTCGTCCACTTGCCGCCGACGATCGTCACGAGACCCGAGTTGCTGACGTGCACGGCGTGCTCGCGCGAGACGCTCTTCGTGTCGGCGCCGTCGCCGCGCATCAGCGGTCGGAGCCCCGCGAAGACGCTCTTCACGTCGGCGCGCGTCGGATCCTTCGCCATGTAGCGGCCGGCGTTTCGCAGGATGAAGTCGACCTCCTGCGGCAGCGCGCGCGGCTCGAGGCTCGCCTCGGTCTGCGGCGTGTCGGTCGTGCCGACGAGCACGCGGCCGTACCACGGGATCACGAAGAGCACGCGGCCGTCGTCGGTGTGCGGGACCATGATCGCGTTCGGGCCCGGCTGGAAGCTCGCGTCGAGCACGAGGTGCACGCCCTGCGAGGGCTGCACGAGCGGCGCCGCGTCCGGCTCGTCGAGGCGGCGCACGCCGTCGCTGAAGACGCCGGTCGCGTTGATCACGACCTTCGCGAGCACGCGGTGGTGGAGGCCCGTCTCGGCGTCGCGCGCGACCACGCCGCAGGTCTGGCCGCTGTCGCGCCCGGTCTTGATCAGCGCCGTGACCTCCATCCCGTTCAGCACCACGGCGCCGTGGTCGTCGGCGGTGCGCGCGAGCGCCATCGCCATGCGCGCGTCGTCGAACTGCGCGTCGTGGTAGATCGTCCCACCGAGGAGGTCCTCCTGCTCGACGTTGGGAATGGCGGCAATCGTCGCTTCGCGATCGAGACGGCGCGAAGGCGCCAGGTTCTGCTTGCCGGCGAGCGCGTCGTAGAGCTTGAGGCCGATTCCGTAGAAGGGACCTTCCCACCACTTGTAGCGGGGCACCACGAAGCCGAGGTGGCCGACGAGGTGCGGCGCGTTCCGGTAGAGGATCCCCCGCTCGCGCAGCGCCTCGGTGACGAGCGAGAAGTTGAGCTGCTCGAGGTAGCGGACGCCGCCGTGCACGAGCTTGGTGCTGCGGGAGGACGTGCCCTTCGCGAAGTCGTGCGCCTCGAGCAGCGCGGTGCGATAGCCGCGGCTCGCCGCGTCGACGGCGATGCCGAGCCCGGTCGCTCCGCCGCCGACGACGAGCACCTCGAACGGCTCGCCCTCGAGGCGTCGCAGCAGGTCCGCGCGATTCACGGCGCGAGAGCCTACACCGAGCGCGGCCTGTAGCATGCGCCCATGTCCGTGCGCTTCCTGACCTCGCCCGCGGCGAGCGAGCGCCTCCGCATCGCACAGGCATGGCTCGAGGCGCGCACGCCCGGCGAAGAGGTGCTCGTCGTCGGCGCGACGGCCGACGCCGCGAACGAGCTGTTGCGTCGCGCGGCGCTCTCGCGCGGCGCGGCCTTCGGCTGGCAGCGCGCGACGCTCCCGCGGCTCGCGTCGGCGCTCGCGCAGATGGCACAGGGCGCGCGCGCGGTGCCCGTCTCGTCGCTCGTCGCTGAGGCGCTCGCGGCGCGCGTGCTGCACAGCGCACGCGGCGCGGGCGGCCTCGGCCGCTTCGTCGACGTGGCGGAAGGACCGGGGGTCGTGCGCGCCGTGGCCGGCGCGATCGACGAGCTGCGGCTCGCGCAGGTCGAGCCCGCGCGCGTGGCCGACGAATCGCTCGAGCTCGCGCGCTGGCTCGCGGACTTCGAAGCGCTGCTCGCCGCCGAGGGGCTCGCCGACCGCGCGCGCCTGCTCGCGCTCGCGACGGCATGCGCGCGTTCGGGCGCGGCGCACCCGTGGCTCGGCCTGCCGACCTTGCTGCTCGACGTCGCGATCGAGAACGCGGCCGAGCGCGAGCTCGTCGCGGCGCTGCGCGCGCGCGCTCCCGAGCTGCTCGCCACCCTGCCGGCCGGCGACGAGGCTTGCGAGCGCCGGATCGCGCGCGCGCTCGGCGTGGAGCCGGAGCGCCTCGCCGCGCCGGCGGAGCCGGCGTCGCTCGCGCGCCTGCAAACGCACCTCTTCGAGGAGAGCGCTCCGCCCGAGGCGCCGCTCGGCGAGGATGTGGCGCTCCTCTCGGCGCCCGGCGAGAGCCGCGAGTGCGTCGAGATCGCGCGCCGCATCCACGGGCTCGCCGCGCAGGGCACTGCCTTCGATCGCGTCGCGGTGTTGCTGCGCTCGCCGGAGGCGTACCGCCCGCATCTGCTCGAGGCGTTCGGACGCGCCGGCATCCCGGCGCACTTCGCGCGCGGCAGCCGACAGCCGGACCCCGCCGGACGCGCCTTCCTCGCGCTGCTGCGCTGCAAGGGCGAAGGCCTGTCCGCGCGCGGCTTCGCCGAGTATCTCTCGCTCGGCGAGGTGCCGGACGCACAGGCTGGCGCGCCGCCCGCGGCGCTGCCGCGCGCCGAGCGCTTCGTCACGCCGGATCTCGAGGCGCTGCCCGAGGCGATCGCGGGCGCGTTGGCCGAGCCGTCGCGGCCGGGTGTCGATGACGAGTCTCGCAGCGCGGGCGCGGAGGCCGAGGGAAGAGTGCGCGCGCCGCGCGCGTGGGAGCGGCTGCTCGTCGACGCCGCGGTGATCGGCGGACGCGCACGCTGGGAACGGCGCCTCGAGGGGCTCGCGAACGAGCTCGGCGAGCAGCTCGCCGATCTCGAGGACCCCGACGATCCGGCCGCCGCGCAGATCCGGCGCGACCTCGCCGATCTCGCCGCGCTGCGCGCCTTCGCCGCGCCGCTGCTCGACGCGCTCGATGCGCTGCCGCAGCGCGGGCCCTGGGGCGACTGGCTCGACGCGCTCTCGTCGCTCGCGACGCGCGCGCTGCGGCGACCCGCGCGCGTGCTATCGGTGCTCTCCGAGCTCGCGCCGATGGCGGCGGTCGGCCCGGTGGATCTCGACGAGGTGGTGCTCGTGCTCTCGCGGCGGCTGCTCGAGCTGGCCGAGCCGCCGCCGACCGCGCGCTACGGCCGCGTGTTCGTCGCGCCGATCGAGGCGGCGCGCGGCCTCGACTTCGACGCGGTCTTCGTGCCGGGCCTGGCCGAGCGCCTCTTCCCGAAGAAGATCGAGGAGGAGCCGATCCTGCTCGACGCCGCCCGGCGTCGCCTCGACGAGGACCTCGTCACGCGCAGCGAGCGCGTCGCGCACGAGCGCCGCGCGCTGCGACTCGCGGTCGGAGCGGCCACGCGCCGCGTCGTGCTCTCGTATCCGCGCCTCGATCTCGACGCGTCGCGCCCGCGCGTCCCATCCTTCTACACGCTCGAGGCGCTGCGCGCGGCGGAGGGCCGGCTCCCCGGGTGGGCCGAGATGGCCGCGCGTGCGGAGGAGACCGGCGACGCGCGCGTCGGCTGGCCGGCGCCGACGCGCCGCGAGCAGGCGATCGACGAGGCCGAGCACGACCTCGCGCTGCTCGAGCGGCTCCAGGACGTCGACGAGGCGAAGAGCGTCGGCGCCGCGCACTACCTGCTCGACGCGAATCCCAATCTGGCGCGCGCGCTGCGCTTCCGTGCGCGGCGCTGGCTGCCGCGCTGGACCGGCGCCGACGGCCTGGTGCGGCCCGGCGACGGCGCGCGCGAGGTGATCGCGCCGGGCGCGCTCGAGGCGATGGCGGAGCACACGCTCGCGGCGCGCAGCTACTCGCCGACCGCGCTCCAGCACTTCGCGACCTGCCCCTACAAGTTCCTGCTGCACGCGGTCCACAGGCTCGCTCCGCGCGAGGAGGTGGACGCGCTCGAGGAGCTCGACCCGCTGACGCGCGGCGCGCTGGTCCACGAGGTGCAGTTCACGCTGTTCGGCCGGCTGCGCGACGAAGGCCTTCTCCCGGTGACACCGGAGCGCTTCGAGGCGGCGCGCGCGCGGCTCGACGCGACGCTCGACGAAGTCGTCCTGCGCTGGCGCGACCGGCTCGCGCCCGCTATTCCGCGCGTCTTCGAGGACGCGATCGACGGCGTGCGCGCCGACCTGCGCCACTGGCTGCGGCTCGCGGCGAACGACACCACGGGCTACGTGCCGTGGCGCTTCGAGCTGGCCTTCGGCCTCGCTGGCCGCCGCGGGCGCGACCCGCACTCGCAGGCCGAGCCGGTCGCGCTCGACGCCGGCATCCGGCTGCGCGGCTCGATCGACCTGGTCGAGCGGCGCGACGACGGGCACGTCTGCGTTACCGATCACAAGACCGGCAAGGACCGCGCGTCCGAGGGCGACGTCATCCGCGGCGGCGAGTCGCTCCAGCCCGTCCTCTATGCGCTCGCCACCGAGAAGCTCTTCCCGGGGGCGCGCGTCGACGGCGGTCGCCTCTACTACTGCACCGCGGCCGGCAACTTCAGCCTGCGCGACGTGCCGCTCGACGCAAAGGCGCGCGCAGCGGCGCGTGCGGTCGCCGAGACGATCGGGCGCGCCCTCGACGCGCCCTTCCTGCCGGCGGCGCCCGCGAAGGGCGCGTGCCGCTGGTGCGACTACCAGGTGGTCTGCGGGCCGTACGAGGAGCTACGGACCTCGCGCAAGCCGGCCGAGCCGCTCGCCGACCTGACCGCGCTGCGGGATCTCGAATGAGCGCGCGACCGCTGGCCGACACCGAGGCGCGACGCCGCATCCGCGAGGACCTCGCCGTGACGCTCTTCGTCGAGGCCGCCGCGGGAACCGGCAAGACCACCGCGCTCGTCTCGCGCATCGTCGCCACCTTGCGCGCGGGGCTCGGCGCGCTCGACGGCATGGTCGCGGTGACCTTCACCGAGAAGGCCGCGGGCGAGATGAAGCTGCGGCTGCGCGCGGAGATCGAGCTCGCGCTCGGCAGGACGTCGGCGGGAAGCGACGAGCGCGAGCGCTTCGAGCGCGCGCTCGAGCAGCTCGAGCTCGCGCGCATCAGCACGATCCACGGCTTCTGCGCCGACCTGCTACACGAGCGACCGGTCGAGGCTCGTGTCGACCCGCTCTTCGCCGTCGCGAACGAGGACGAGCAGCGGAGGCTCCTCTCGCGCGCCTTCGAGCGCTGGTTCCAGCGCGAGCTCGGGGATCCGCCCGAAGGCGTCCGGCGCATCCTGCGCCGCAGGCCGCGCGCAGGCGGCGACGGACCGCGCGCCGACCTCGAGAGCGCGCTCGCAAGCCTGGTCGAGCACCGCGACTTCGCGGCAGCGTGGCAGCGCGCGCCGTTCGAGCGGGAGTCCGCGATCGACGCGGCGCTGGCGCAGCTCGCTCCGCTCGCCGAGCTCGCCGCGCGCGCCGAGGATCCGGAGGACTGGCTCTCGAAGAGTCTCGCCGAGATCGCGCGCTTCGTGCGCGAGATTCAGCTCCGCGAGCAGGTCGCGCCGCGCGACTACGACGGCCTCGAAGCCGAGCTGCGCACGCTCTCGCGCGGCCGTCTCTGGGGCTGGAAGGGCCGGCGCCGCCGCTTCTACGCGCCGGGCGTCCCGCGCGACGACGTGAAGGCGCAGCGCGACGCCGCGAAGGAGACGCTCGACCGGCTGCGCGAGGGGTGCGACGCGGACCTCGCCGCGCTGCTGCGCGAGGAGCTGCGCGGCGCGGTCGCCGCCTACGAGGAGGAGAAGCGCCGCGCCGGCTGCCTCGACTTCGTGGACCTGCTGCTAAAGGCGCGCGACCTGCTGGTGCGCGACGCGCGGGTGCGTCGCGAGCTCCAGGCGCGCACGACGCACTTCTTCGTCGACGAGTTCCAGGACACGGACCCGCTCCAGGTCGAGATCCTGCTGCTGCTCGCCGCCGACGATCCGGACGAGAGCGACTGGCGACGCGCGCGCCCCGCGCCGGGCAAGCTTTTCGTGGTCGGCGACCCGAAGCAGTCGATCTACCGCTTCCGGCGCGCCGAGGTGGCGATCTACGAGGAGGTGAAGGCGCGGCTGCTCTCGCTCGGGCCCGCGCACGGCGCGACCTTGCTCCACCTGACGACGAGCTTCCGCTCGCCGCCCTCGCTCCAGAGCGCCGTCAACGCGGCGTTCGAGCCGCTGATCCACGCTGTCCCCGACCGCAGCCAGGCCGAGTACGTCGCGCTCGAGCCAGCGCGCGACGAGGTCGTCGGCCGCCCGACCTTGATCGCGCTGCCCGTGCCGATGCCCTACAGCGAGCGCGGCTACCTCACCGACTTCGCGACCGAGCAGTCGCTGCCGGACGCGGTCGGCGCCTTCGTCGCCTGGCTCGTGCGCGAGAGCGGCTGGACCGTGCCCGTCGCGGGCGACGATGGACAGGTGCGCGAGGAGCCGATCCGCCCGCGCGACGTCTGTCTCCTCTTCCGCCGCTTCAAGAGCTTCCGCGAGGACGTGACGCGCGGCTACGTGCGCGCGCTCGAGGCGCGCCGCATCCCGCACGTCCTCGTCGGGGGCCGCTCGTTCCACGACCGCGAGGAGGTGCTCGCGATCCGCAACGCGCTCGCCGCGATCGAGTGGCCGGACGACGCGCTGCGCGTCTTCGCGACCTTGCGCGGTCCGCTCTTCGCGCACGGCGACGACGCGCTGCTCGCCTTCCGCCATCGCCACGGCTCGCTACACCCGTTGCAGCCGATCGACGAGGCCGCGCTCGACGACACCACGCGCCCGGTCGCCGCGAGCCTCTCGCTGCTCGCGTCGCTCCATCGCGCGCGCAATCGCCGCCCGATCGCCGACACCTTGCGGCGCCTGCTCGAGGCGCTGCGCGCGCACGCCGGCATCGCGATCTGGCCGACGGGCGAGCAGGCGCTTGCGAACTGCCTGCGGCTCCTCGATCTCGCGCGCCGCTTCGAGCAGCGCGGCGCGCCGAGCTTCCGCGCTTTCGTCGAGCGCCTCGAGTCGGACGCTCAGCGCGGCGAGTCGCAGGACGCGCCCGTGGTCGAGGAGGGCACCGAGGGCGTCCGCATCATGACGGCGCACAAGGCGAAGGGCCTGGAGTTCCCGGTCGTGATCCTCTGCGACCCGACCTGCAACGCGACGCGCGACACGCCGTCGCGACACGTCGACCCGGAGCGCGGGCTCTGGGCCGAGCCGCTGGCGGGCTGCGCGCCGCGCGAGCTGCTGTTGCACCGCGAGGAGGAACTCGCGCGCGACGCCGCCGAGGCGGTGCGGCTCGCCTACGTCGCGGCTACGCGAGCGCGCGACCTGCTGGTCGTGCCGGCCATCGCCGACAAGGAGCAGGAAGGCGGCTGGCTGTCCGCGCTCGACCCGATCGTCTACCCGAGCCGGATCTCTGCCGGCGAGCGCGAGGCCGCGCCCGGCTGCCCGGCGTTCGGGGCGGAGGCGGTGCGCGTCGTCGCGGGCGGCGTGCGGCCGCGCGAGCGCTACCCGTCGCGCGAGTCGGTGCGGCCGGGGCGGCTGCGCCCGCGCGCGGGCAGCCACACCGTCGTGTGGTGGGACCCGAACGCGCTCGAGCTCGGTGTCGAGCAACGCGTCGGCCTGCGGCAGCAGCGACTGCTCGAGGCCGATCGATCGAGCGAGCGCGCGACGCAGGGCGCGCAGGAGCACGCGGCGTGGCAGGCGGCGCGACGCGCGCGGCTCGAAGCCGGCGTGCGGCCCTCGCTCGCGGTCGCGACGGTGACGGCGCTCGCGGCGGAGCCCGCTGCCGCGGCCGGCGCGGTCGGCTTCGAGAGCCTGCCGGGTGCGCGCGCCGAGCGCCCGCACGGCGCGCGCTTCGGCACCCTGGTCCATGCCGTGCTCGCAGCCACGGACCTCGGCGCCGACTCCGCACGGCTGCGCGAGCTCGCCGCGCTCCAGGGCCGTCTGGTCGACGCGACACCGGAAGAGGTCGCGGCGGCGGCGCTCGCCGCCGAGCGCGCGCTCGCCCATCCCGTGCTCCGGCGCGCGGCGCGCGCGAGCGCGCTGCGGCGCGAGACGCCCGTGCTCTTGCGCCGCGACGACGGCCGCCTGGCGGAAGGCGTCGTCGACCTCGCCTTCCGCGAGCAGACGGATGCAGGCGCGCGTTGGACCGTCGTCGACTGGAAGACCGACCGCGAGCTCGGCGACCGGCGCGCCACGTACGAGCGTCAGGTCGCGCTCTACGCCGAGGCGATCGCGCGCGCGATGGGCGAGCCGGCCGAGGGGATGCTCCTCGTCGTCTGAGCGGCCGGGCTCGCAGGCGCGCGCCAGCAACTCTCCGCCGGAGCGATCAAGCCGGTCGTGCCGCCGGCCGATCCTCTCCCTTCGGGGAATCATGAGTCGCGACCGGCATGCCTCGGCTCGCATCACGCGGACCTCGCGTCTCGCGTCGCTGCTCGCGCTCGGCATCGATTCCGAGCGCGTATCCCCGGACACACAGCGCCGCATCCGCGTGCTCGCGGGCGCGACGTTCCTGTTGATCGGCACCGGCATCCTCCACGCGATCGAGTTCACGTGGCTCGGCGTGCCCGAGATCGCGGTCGCGATCGCAATCACGGCGCTGCTCGCGCTCGGGAACCTCGCGCTCCTGCGGCGCTCGCACGACCCGCTGCTCGGCGCGCACATCGGGCTCGCGCTGCTCTCCGCGCTGCTCGGCTTCGGGATCTCGCGCACCGGCGGCTTCGCCAGCTCGTACGGGCTCTGGCTCTACGTCCTGCCGGTGGCGGCCGCGGTGGCGCTCGACCTGCGCGGAGTCGTGATCTGGGTCGGGATCACGCTCGCCGCGATGGTCGCCTTCTGGTCGCTCCCGCTCCTCGGCGTCGACCTCGTGAGCCGCGTGCCGGCGTCGCTGCAGGCGGCGCAGGCGCTCTTCGACCAGTTCGTCGTGATGCTCGGGCTCGCCGCGGTCGGCGTCTCGTTCGTCGACGGCCAGCGCCGCGCCGAGCGCGAGCTCGGCCGCGCCAACGACGAGCTCGAGCGGGAGAGCGCCTACGTGCGCCTGCTGATGCACGCGGCCGTCGCGGCCAACCAGGCCACCTCGCTCGACGAGGCGCTGCGCGAGTGCGCGAAGAGCGTCTGCCACGCGATGGGCTGGGCGGCGGGCCACGTGTACGCGGTCAACGAGCGGGGCGTCCTCGTGTCGCGCCGCATCGTCGTCGCCGAGGACGAGTCGCTCGGACCGCTCGTCGATCTCACGACCCAGCTCACCTTTCAGTCGGGCGAGGGGCTGCCCGGCCGCGCATTCGCCTGGCGCCGGCCCGTCGCGCTGCGGACCGAGGACTTCGAGACGGATTCGGGGCCCCGCATGGAGCTCGCGCGCTCGCTCGGCCTGCGCGCCGGCTTCGCGATCCCGGTGCTCGCGCACGGCGAGGTGGTGGCCGTGGTCGAGTTCGCGTCGCGCGAGCTGCTGCCGCAGGACGAGCGCTTCGAGCCCGTGCTGACCCTGGTCGGCGCCCAGCTCGGCCGCGCCGCCGAGCGCGCCGAGCTCGAGGAGAAGCTTCGCCAGGTGCAGAAGCTCGAGGCAATCGCGCAGCTCGCGGCCGGGCTCGCGCACGAGATCAACAACCCGATGGCCTACGTGCGCACCAATCTGAACGTGCTGCGCAGCGACTGGGACGAGCTGCGCAAGGAGCTCGAGGCGCAGGGCGACTCCTCGCGCTCGCTGCGACTCGCGGAGTGTGACGACCTGCTGGCCGAGAGCGCCGAGGGCGTCGACCGCACGATCGCGATCGTGCGCGACGTCCGCGATCTCGCGCACGGCGCGAACGCCGCCGCCGAGCCCTTCGATCTCGACGATGTGGTGGACGAGGCGCTACGCGTGGCCGGCGCGCAGGCGGGTCCCGGCGTCCGCATCGAGCGCGTGAGCGGCGCGCTGCCGACCTTGCGCGGATCCGCGGGCCGGCTGCGCCAGGTGGTGCTGAACCTCGTCGTGAACGCGATCCACGCGGTCGGCGCGCGGGGCGTCGTACGCGTGACGACGGAGCTGCGCGGGCGCCAGGCGCTGATGCGCGTCGAGGACGACGGCCCCGGCATCGACCCCGACGTCCGTGCGCGCCTGTTCGAGCCGTTCTTCACGACCAAGCCGGTCGGCCAGGGCACCGGCCTCGGGCTCTACGTCTCCTACGAGATCGTGCGCGCCCACGGCGGCGAGATCCGCGTCGACTCGGAGCCGGGGCGCGGGAGTCGGTTCGAGGTGCGGCTACCCCTTCCGGCGGATCGTTAAACGGGTCGAGGGCGAACGAGCCCCATGCCGTTCTCGCGCATCACGAGCCGGATGTCGGCCGGCGAGAAGCCGGTCAGGTCGTCCACGAACTCGCAGGGCTCGGCCAGCCCTTCGCCGTGCGGGAAGTCGGAGCCGAAGAGCATGTGGTCGGCGCCGATCTCGTCGCGCAGCTCCGGCAACGGATCTTCGTAGTACGGCGACACCCAGACGTGACGCCGGAAGGCCTCGACCGGATCCTGCCCGAAGGCGAACGGCATCTGCCCGTAGGCTTTCTCGAAGCGCTTCAGCAGCCCCGGCACCCACGACGAGCCGGTCTCGATCGTCGCGATGCGGAGGTTCTTGTGGCGGTCGAGCAGACCGCCGCAGAAGAGCGCGGCGAGCAGGTCGGCGACCGGCTGCGGCGAGAGGCACAGGCGCATCGGGTTGAAGTCGAAGGACTTGAAGTCGCCGCCGACGCCCCAGGCCTCGGCGAACTTCAGGTAGCCGGAGTCGCCCGAGTGGTACGCGACCGTGATGCCGGCCTCGTTCACGCGCGCCCAGAACGGATCGAAGCGCGCATCCGCGGGCGAGACGCTCGCCGACGGCGTGACGACGGGCGCCGCGCGCATCACGACCACGCGCGCGCCGCGCGAGAGCGCCCACTCGAGCTCGGCGACCGCCGCGTCGACGTCGACCAGGGTGATGTAGGGCGCCGCGAACAGCCGATCTCGATAGGCGAAGCCCCAGTCATCGTCCATCCAGCGGTTGAAGGCGCGGAAGGCCGCGACGAGCGCCTCGGGATCGTGGTGCAGCGACTCCTCCATGCCGACGCCGAGTGTCGGGAAGAGGAAGCAGGCGCCGAGGTTCTGCGAGTCCATCAGCGCGAGGCGCGCGTCTCGCTGTCGATAGGCCGGGTTGATCGGCTCGAGCTCGCCGAAGATCTCGCGGATGCTCTTCCCTTCCGGGTTGCGGCCGCGGAAGTACTCGTCGAGACAGCCGGGCTTCGCGACCGGATCGAAAGTCGGGTTCGGGATGAAGCGGTTGACCTTCCCGCCGACGAGCAGGGTCTTGCGCCCGCCGACGTCGGCCCACTGCATCGCGCGCCGGGCCATGCGCGGATCCATGTGGCGCGTGAAGGCGTCCTCGGCCTCGTAGTAGTGGTTGTCGGCGTCGAACGCGGCGAAGTCGAGCGCGTGGCTCATGGGAGGTCCTCCTCGACAGGGGAGCAGGCGAATGGAATACTAGGGTTCGTCGATCTGAACCGCAATTCATGATTCTGGAGGGTCCGTGCCCGCTCGGCGCCACACGCGACAGCGCGTCCGCGAGGCGCGCCAGGATGCCTACCGCAGCCTGATCCTCGAGTCGGCGCAGCGCGTCTTCGCGCAGCGCGGCTACGACGCGGTGAAGGTGCAGGAGATCGCCGACGAGGCCGGCATCGCGACCGGCACCGTCTACGCGATCTTCGATTCGAAGCAGGAGCTCTACCGCGCGATCCACCGCGTGAACCTCGAGGAGCTCGCCAAGCGCTATGCCGAGATCCCCGGCGACCGCGACACGCGCGACGTGATCTGCGATCGCATCACCGTCTCGACGCGCTTCCTGATCGAGCGCCCCGACTACCTCCGCATCTACCTGCGCGAGGCGGCCGGCTGGGGCTTCGACGCGAGCGCCTTGCCGCGAGTCGCGGCCGACTTCACGGATCCCGCGCTCTACCGGCGCGGCGTCGAGCACGGCGAGCTCGTCGACGAGGACCCCGAGCTGCTCCAGAGCCTCGCGATGTCCACCGGCCACGTGATCCTCTATCACTGGCTGAAGGACGGCATGCGCGAGTCGGCCGACGAGCTCGTCGAGCGCATCCGCGCGCACACGGAACGGACGCTCTTCGCTAGGCCCCTCGCTTCGGATCCCGCGGCAGCCCGAGCCCGCGCTCGCCGATGATGTTGCGCTGGATGTTGGAGGCGCCGCCCGCGATCGAGGGACCGAGCGAGAAGAGGTAGTTGTAGATCGCGCCGCTCGGCGTGCCGGTCGTGTCGTAGACGCTCTCCTCGCGGAAGTCGGGCTCGAGCAGGCCGTCGCCGCCGACGAGGTCGTAGGCCGCGCGCGCCACGCGCTGCATCACGTCCGTCGAGTAGAGCTTGATCATCATCATCGGCAGCATGACCTCGAGCTCCTCGCCGCGGACGCTGGCCGAGAGCATGCGCAGGTTGCAGGTCTCGACCGCGCGCACGTAGCCCTCGATCTCGGCGAGGCGGTCGCGCACGGCGGAATCCTCGATCGCGGGGCGCCCGCCGCGCAAGGTCGTGCGCGCGCGCGCGACGAGCTGCTCGAACTGCTGCGTCAGCAGCTTCGGGTTGCCGATCAGGTTGCGCTCGTGGACGAGGGTCGCGCGAGAGACGGCCCAGCCCTCGCCGCGCCGGCCGACGATGTTCTCCGCCGGCGTGCGCGCGCCGTCGAAGAAGACCTCGTTGAACTCCATGCTGCCCGTCATCTGCTTCAGCGGGCGGACGTCGATGCCCGGCGCCTTCATGTCGACGAGCAGGTACGAGATGCCGGCGTGCTTCGCCGCGCCGGGCTCGGTGCGGAAGAGGCCGAACATCATGTGGGCCTCGCGTGCGTTGCTGGTCCAGATCTTCTGGCCGCGCAGCACCCACGCGTCTCCCTCCAAGGTCGCGGTCGCCTGCAAGGACGCGAGGTCGCTGCCGGCGTTCGGCTCGCTGTAACCCTGACACCAGCGGAGCGTGCCGGCCAGAGTCGGCGGGACGAAGCGGCGCTTCTGCGCCTCGGTGCCGAACTGCAGCAAGGTCGGCGCGAGCATGCCGGCGCCCTGATCGAGCCGGTTGCCCGGCGCGCCCGCGCGCGTGTACTCCTCCTGGATGATCCGGTCCTTCAGCGCGTCGTGCGGTTGGCCCGAGCCGCCGTATTCGACGGGGATGCTTCGGTAGACGTAGCCGCGCTCGATGCCGCGCTGCCGGAAGATCCGCTCCTGCTCGGCGCGCGGGCGCTCCGCCTCCGCGCCGCGGAGCGGCCAGCCCGCGAGAAACGCGCGCAGCTCCGCTCGGAAGGATTCGTACTCGGCGCCGTAGCGGAGGTCCACTACCAGCCTCCCATCGCGGCACAGCGCGCGCGGTGGTGCGCCGGCGCGCCGAGGAACGCGCGGTCGAAGAGCGCGCGCTTCATCCAGATCTGCACGTCGCACTCCCAGGTGAAGCCGAGACCGCCGTGGAGCTCGACCGCCGAGCGCGCGACCTCCGCCGCGCGCTCGGTGAGGTGGTGCTTGGCGATCGCGGCCGCGCGCGGCGCCTCGTCCGGCAGGTGATCCCACGCGTGCGCGGCGTACCAGAAGAGGCCGCGCGCGGGCTCGATCTGCGTCGCCATGTCGGCGAGCTGGTGCTTCACGGCCTGGAAGCCCGCGATCGGCTGGCCGAACTGCTGACGCGATTTCGCGTAGGCCACCGTCATCTGCACGAGCTGCCAGGCCGCGCCGAAGGCGTCGGCGGCGCACAGCACGAGACCGGCGTCGCGAAGGCGCGCGCTCGCGCCGGGCGCTGCCGCTAGCGGCTCGCAGGCCGCGCCCTCGAAGCGGAGCGTCGCGACGGGCCGCGTGCGATCGAGTCCCGCCTCGGGCTCCGCGACGACGCCCGCCCCGCGCGAGACCAGCGCGAGGCCGCCGCCCGCCGTGCCGACGACGATCAGATCCGCGTCGACGCCGGCCGGCACGTGGCGCTTGCGGCCGCGCAGCGGGCCGCCGTCGGCGCGAAGCCGCCAGCTCTCCGGATCCCACGCGTCGCCCTCTTCGGCCAGCGCGACGCTCCCCAGTGACGCGCCCGACGCCAGCGCCGGCAGCCAGCGCTCCTTCTGCGCGGAGCTGCCGGCGAGATTCAAGGCGATACACGCGAGCACGTGGCCGAGAAAGGGCGCGGGCAGCGCGCCGGCACCCATCTGCTCGGCGACGAGAGAACCCTCGAGCAGCTCGAGCCCCGCGCCGCCATAGGCCTCCGGCACGACGAGACCCGTCACGCCCATCTCGGAGAGGCCCTTCCAGAGCGCGGGTTCGTTGCCGCGACCGGCCTCGAAGCGCTCTCGCAGGCGCGGCGGCGGACACTCCGTCGCGACGAAGCTCCGCAGGGTCTCCTGCAGGAGCTTCTGCTCCTCCGTCAGGCCGAAGTGCACGGGGGCTCCTCCGAGAGGCGGAGACGTTTAGGGGATCTTGACGGCGCTGCAAGCGCGAAGCGCGCGCAGCGAGGGCAAGCCGTCGGGCGCGCAGCGAGGCGGAGTCGAGCGGAGATCGGACGAACCTGCCGAGCGAAGATCAGAGAAATCCCCGAAAGTCACCTGAAGATGCCCCGCGTACTCGTCGTCGGAGCCGGGCCCGCGGGCGCCGGACTCGCGGTCCTCCTCGCCGCGCGCGGGATCGAGGTCGCGCTGCTCGAGCGACAGCTCGACTTCGCGCGCGAGTTCCGCGGCGAGATCCTGATGCCTTCCGGCATCGAAGCGCTCGAGCAGATGGGGCTCGGCCCGCTGCTCGAGACGGTCCCGCACGCGGAGCCCGACTCGCTCGACGTGTATCTGAACCGGCGCCTTGGCTTCTCGTTCCGATTCGACGCGGACACGATCGCCGGCTTCTTTCGCGGGCGCCGGCCGATCGCCGTCTCGCAGCCGGCGCTGCTCGAGTCGATCGTGCGCGAGGCCGCGAAGGCGCCGGGCTTCGAGCTCCTGCGCGGCGCGACGGCGCGCGATCTGCTCGTCGAGGGCAGACGCGTGGCCGGCGTCCGCGCGCACACGGCCGAGGGCGAGTGCATCCTGCGCGCGGACCTCGTGATCGGCGCTGACGGCAGAGCGTCGGCCGTGCGCCGACACGGCGGCTTCGCCGTGCGCGAGCAGGCGCCGCCGATGGACATCGTATGGTTCAAGGTGCCGGCGCTCGGTGACTTCCGCGGCGCGCGCGCCTACATCGGACGGGGTCACCTGCTGATCGCCTACCACACCTGGGACGATCGCCTCCAGATCGCATGGGCGATCCTGAAGGGCGGCTTCGGCGAGCTGCGGCGGCGCGGAATCGCAGAGTGGGTCGAGCAGATGGCCGAGTCCGTGACTCCCGACCTCGCCGCGCACCTGCGCGCGCATCGCGACGCCCTCGTGCATCCCTTCCTGCTCGACGCCGTCTCCGACCGCGTCGCGCGCTGGAGCGCCCCCGGCGTGCTGCTCCTCGGCGACGCCGCGCACACGATGTCGCCGGTCGGCGGGCAGGGGCTGAACGTCGCGCTGCGCGACGCGATCGTCGCGGCCAATCATCTCGTGCCGGCGCTGCGCGCCGGCCTGGCGCCCGACGCGCTCGACGCGGCCGCCCGCGCGACCTCTACGGAGCGCCTGCCCGAGATCGCTCGGATCCAGCGCGCGCAGGCGCTGCCGCCGCGCCTGATCTTCTCGCGCGCCTGGTGGGGCGAGCCGCTGCGGCGCGCGATCGGCGCCGCGGCTCGCGCGGGTGTCGGCGCGCGCCTCTCGCTCGCGACGGCGGAGCTCTTCCTCTTCGGAGCGGCGCCGGTCCACCTGCGCGTGTGACGTAGAATGCGCCGAGGATGAGCGACCGCATTTCGAAGCTTCTCGCGCAGCTCACCCTCGACGAGAAGGTCTCGCTCTGCGCGGGCGCCGACATGTGGTCGACGCCGGGCGTGCCGCGGCTCGGCATCCCGCCGCTGGTCGTGAGCGACGGCCCTTCCGGCGCGCGCGGTCCCTTCGTGCCGGGCGCCGCCGATCCCTCGACCTGCTTCCCGTGTGGCTCGTCGCTCGGCGCGACCTTCGATCCGGCGCTCGTGCGCCGAATCGGCGAGGCGCTCGCCGTGGAGGCGGATGACAAGGGAGCGCAGGTGCTGCTCGCGCCGACGGTGAACCTCCACCGCTCGCCGCTCGCCGGCCGCAACTTCGAGTGCTTCTCGGAAGACCCGCGCCTCTCGGCGCGGCTCGCCGCGGCCTACGTCGCGGGCGTGCAGAGCGGCGGCGTCGCGGCGTGCGTGAAGCACTTCGTCTGCAACGACTCCGAGTTCGAGCGACACACGATCAGCTCGGAGGTCGGCCCGCGCGCGCTGCGCGAGCTCTACCTCGTGCCCTTCGAGGCGGCCGTGCGCGAGGCCAAGGCCTGGTCCTTGATGGGCGCCTACAACCGCGTGAACGGCACCTACGCCTGCGAGCACCCGGCGCTGCTGCGCGACCTGCTCGTCGGCGAGTGGGGCTTCGACGGCGCCGTGATCTCCGACTGGTACGCGACGCAGAGCTGTACCGCGGCGGCGAACGCGGGGCTCGATCTCGAGATGCCGGGTCCGCCGCGCCGCTTCGGCGCCGACCTGCGGAAGGCAGTCGAGTCGGGCGAGGTGCCGGAGGCGCGGCTCGACGAGATGGTCCTGCGGCTGCTGCGGCTGCGCGAGCGGACCGGCGCGCTCGACGCGTTGCCGGCCGCGCCGCGATCGATCGATCGCCCGGCACATCGCGCGCTCGCGCGCGAGGCGGGCGCGGCGTCGATCGTGCTGCTCCAGAACGAGAACGAGCTGCTTCCCTTCGATGCGGCGAGGCTCCGCTCGCTCGCGGTGATCGGGCCGTGCGCCGAGCCCTCGACCGCGCAGGGCGGCGGGAGCTGCAACGTGACGCCTCACCATCTCGTGTCGGCGCTCGCGGGTCTGCGCGCGCGCTGCGGCGACGCGATCGCCGTCCGCTACGAGCGCGGCTGCGGCATGGCGCGCGGCATCGCGCCGATCGGCGCGGCGCAGCTCGCGCCCGGCGCCGGTGGCGTGGGCCCGCTGACCGTCGAGCTCTTCCGCGACGGCGACCTCGCGGGCGAGCCCGCGCACGCGACGAACGCCCGGCGCGCGGAGATCGCATGGTTCGGCGAGCCCGCGCCGGGCGTCGACCCGGCGCACTACTCGGCGCGCGTCACCGGCACGCTCGTCCCGACCGAGAGCGGCGCCCACACTCTGGCGCTCGCGAGCGTCGGCCGCAGTCGGCTGCGGATCGACGGCCGCATCGTCGTCGACAACTGGGATCCGCGCCTCGGCGGCGAGCATTTCTTCGGCACCGCCTCGAAGGAGGTGCGCGGCGTGGTGACGCTCGAAGCGGGCCGACGTTATGCGCTCGCGGTCGAGTACGAGAAGCTCTCGCGCGCGCTGCCGCTCGCCGGCGTGCGCGTCGGGCTGCTGCTGCCGGATCCGCCGGATCTCCTGGAGCGCGCCGTCGCGTGCGCGGCCGCGGCCGACGCCGCTGTCGTCGTGGTCGGCCTCGACTCCGACTGGGAGACCGAGGGCCGCGACCGCGAGTCGTGGGCGCTGCCCGGCCGCCAGGCCGAGCTCGTGGAGCGGGTCGCGGCCGCGAACCCGCACACCGTCGTCGTCGTGAACGCGGGCTCGCCGGTCGCGATGGAGTGGGCGCCGCGCGTGCCTGCGGTGCTGCTGCTCGGCTATCCCGGTCAGGAGCTCGGGCACGCCCTCGCCGACGTCCTCTTCGGCGACGCGGATCCCGGCGGACGGCTCCCGACCAGCCTGCCGCTCCGCTTCGAGGATCACCCCGCCTTCCACAACTACCCCGGCGAGAGCGGCCGCGTGCTCTACGGCGAGGGGATCTTGGTCGGCTACCGGCACTACGACACGGCGCGCGTGCCGGTGCGCTTCCCGTTCGGGCATGGCCTCGGCTTCGCGCGCTTCGAGCTCGCGAACCTCACGACCTCCGCGACGAGCTATGCGCCGGGGGAGCCGATCGAGGCGTCGCTCGACGTCACGAACACGAGCGCGCGCGAAGGCACCGAGGTCGTGCAGCTCTACCTCCACGATCCCGTGTCGAAGCTGCGGCGGCCCGAGCAGGAGCTCGTCGCGTTCGAGAAGGTCCGGCTCGCGCCGGGCGAGAGGCGCCGCGTGCGCTTCGCGCTCGACGCGCGCGCTCTCTCGGCCTACGACCCCGAGAAGCGCGCCTTCGTCGCCGAGCCCGGGGAGTTCGAGCTGCGCGCGGGGCGCTCGTCGCGCGATCTGCGCGCGCGCGCTCGCTTCACCCTGCGCGAAGCCTGAGCGCGTTACTTCAAGAAGCGCTGCACGAGCTTCGTCTTGAGCCCGCCGTAGGGCGGGTACATCCACTTCGGGTCGAAGCGGAAACCGCGCGACAGCACCGACTTCTTGTGGCTGAACGTCTCGAAGGTGTGGCGGCCGTGGTAGGCGCCCATGCCGGACTCGCCGACACCGCCGAAGGGCAGCGCCGGGTTCGCGATGTGGAAGATCGTGCCGTTCACGCACACGCCGCCCGAAGAGGTCGCCCCGACCACCTTCTCCGCGGTTGCCTCGCTCGACGAGAAGATGTAGAGCGCGAGCGGCTTCTCGCCGCGGCGCACGAACTCGATCGCGTCGTCGACGCCGCGCACCGGCAGGACCGGCAGGATCGGGCCGAAGATCTCCTCCTGCATGATCGGCGAATCCGGCGCGACGCCGCGCAGCACGGTCGGCGCGATATAGCAGTCCTCCGGGTCGCTCTGGCCGCCGATCGCGGCCTCGCCGCTCGCGAGCAGCTTCGAGAGCCGCTCGTGGTGACGGCGGTTCACGACGCGCGCGTAGTCGGGCGTGCGCTTCGGGTCGTCGCCGAAGAAGTCGTGGATCGCGGCGCCGAGCTCGCGCACGAGCTCCTGCTCGCGGCTCTCGTGGACCAGGATGTAGTCCGGCGCGATGCAGGTCTGGCCCGCGTTCATGAACTTGCCCCAGGCGATGCGGCGCGCCGCGACCTTCAAGTCGACGTCGTGGTCGACGATGCAGGGGCTCTTGCCGCCGAGCTCGAGGGTGACCGGGGTGAGGTGCTTCGCGGCGGCCTCCATCACCACGCGGCCGACGCGACCGTTTCCGGTGTAGAATATGTGGTCGAAGCGCTGCTCGAGGAGCGCGTGCGTCTCGTCGATGCCGCCCTCGACGATCGCGATCGCTTCAGGATCGAGGTACTCGGGAATGCGTCGGCCGAGCACGGCGGAGGTGCGCATCGTCACCTCGGAGGGCTTCAGCACGGCGCAGTTGCCTGCGGCGACCGCGCCGACGAGCGGCGTCAGCAGGAGGCCGACCGGGTAGTTCCACGGCGCGATGATCAGCACCACGCCGAGCGGCTCGTGCACGATGCGCGAGCGGCCGAGGGGGAAGAAGCCGGTGCGCTGCGGCTTCGTCCAGCCCTTCAGCTTTCGCAGCGCCATCGCCGCCTCGGTCGTGACCTGGCCGACGTCGGCGGCCCACGCCTCGAGCGTCGGCTTGTGGAGATCGGCCTGGAGCGCCTCGACTAGCTCGTCGCCGCGCTCGCGCACCAGCGCCTTCAGCGCCCGGAGCTGCGAGCGGCGCCACTCGAGCGGGCGCGTCTTGCCAGAGTCGAAGGTGCGTCGCAGGCGGTCGGCGAGACCGGCGATCGAATCGAGCGGAGTGCTGGGAACGACGCTCAGGGCGGGGCGGGCGGCGGCGCTCATGGGAATACCTCCCGCACCGAGTATTGGTTTTTTCTCTGAGCTTCGCTCGCCCGCGGCTCGCTGCGCGCTCGGCTACGCCTCGCTTGCGGCCGCGGATGCCTCGACCATCGCCTTCACCTTCTCGGGATCCACGCGCTGCAGGAGATGCCGGAAGGGCGCGACGCGATTCCCGATCAGGCGCGCGTTCGCGTCCTGGAAGCGCAGCGCCGGGTCCGCGCCGAGGAGCGCGCGCGCGTCGCTCGCGATTCTCGGCAGGATCGGCGCGAGGTAGACCGCGAGCTGGTGGAAGACGTGGAGCGACGCGCTGCACACGCGCAGCAGCTTGTCGCGCTTCTCGGGCTGCTTGCGCAGCGACCACGGCGCGCGCGCCTCGACGTATTCGTTCGCGCGGTCGGCGAGCCCCATCACGATGCGTGTGACCCGGTTGGTGTCACAGGCCTCGTACGCGGCGGCGATCTCGTCCGCGACGGCCGCGCCCGCCGCGAGGAGTCCGCCGTCGTCGCCGGACGGATCGACGATCGCCTCGCCCTCGACGAAGCGCGCTGTGCGCGAGGCGAGGTTCACGAGCTTGCCGACGAGATCGGAGTTCACCTTCGCGACGAACTCATCGAGCGAGAGGTCGAGGTCGGAGACGCTGCCCGACAGCTTGCTCGCGTAGTAGTAGCGGAGCGGCTCCGGCGAGAGGTGATCGAGCCAGGTGCGCGCGAGCACGAAGGTGCCCTTGCGCTTGCTCATCTTCTCGCCGTTGACCGTCAGGAAGCCGTGCACGTGGATGCGTTTCGGCAGCGGATGCGCGGACGCCTTCAGCATCACGGGCCAGAAGAGCGTGTGGAAGTAGGCGATGTCCTTGCCGAGGAAGTGGTGGATCTCGCACGACTCGTTCTGCCACCAGCGCGCGTAGCTCTCGCCGGTCTTCTGGCACCACTCGAAGGTCGCGCTCATGTAGCCGACCGGCGCATCGACCCAGACATAGAAGTAGTGGCCCGGCGCGTCGGGGATCTCGAAGCCGAAGTAGGGCGCGGGGCGCGAGACGTCCCAGTCGCGCAGCGGCTCGCCGAGGAAGGTCCCGGCCAGCCAATTCGCGGTCTCCGTCGGCATGCGGCCCGGCGCCTGCGTCCACTGCGTGAGGAAGGGACGGAACTCCTCGAGGCGCACGAAGAAGTGCGGCGCGCTGCGCTTCACGGGTCTTGCGCCGGAGAGCGTGCTGACCGGATCGATCAGCTCGTCCGGCGAGTAGACCGAGCTGCATACCTCGCAGTTGTCGCCGTACTGGCCGGGCGACTTGCAGACGGGGCACGTGCCTTTCAGGAAGCGGTCGGCGAGGAAGACGCCGGCCTGCGGATCGAAGAGCTGCGTGACCTCGCGCGTGACGACGTGTCCGCCCGCGCGGAGCTTCGCCCAGATCTCGTTCACGAGGCGCTGGTTCGAGGGGCTGTGCGTGCTGCCGTAGTGGTCGAAGGAGACGCCGAAGGCCGCGAAGTCGCGCTGGTGCGCCTCGCTCATCTCGGCGAGGATCGCCTCCGGCTCGCGACCCTCCTGGCGCGCGCGGATCATCGTCGCGGTGCCGTGCGTGTCGTCGGCGCAGAAGAAGCGGATCTCGTGGCCGCGCAGGCGTTGGAAGCGCACCCAGATGTCGCACTGGATGTACTCGACCAGATGCCCGAGGTGGATGTGCCCGTTCACGTAGGGCAAGGCGCTCGTGACGAGGATCTGACGCCGCGGCATCGAGCGGCGGACGATAGCGCGATGACGGTCGTATACTGGCGCGATCGCGCGCACGGGTCTGCGCGCCGACGGAGGATGCGATGCCGACCGCCCCGACGCTCGATTGGGTCATCGACAGCGACACGCACATCACCGAGCCGCCCGACGTGTGGACGGCGCGGCTGCCCGCGAAGTACCGCGAGCAGGCGCCGCGCATCGTGCACGACCCGACGTGGGACTGGGACGTCTGGCAGATCGGCGGGAGCCGCGCGTCGATCACGGTCGGGCACACCGCCGTCGCCGGCTGGAAGGAGCCCTTCCCCGCGGCGCCGAAGCGCTTCGAGGAGGTGCCGAAGGCGGCGCACGACGCGAACGCGCGCCTCGCGTACATGGACTCGATCGGCGTGTGGGCGATGGCGCTCTACCCGAACGTCGGCGGCTTCGGCAACGAGGCGTTCCTCAAGCTCGGCGATCCCGAGCTGATGCTCGCCTGCGTGCGCGCCTACAACGACTTCCTGATCGACTGGATCGCGCCCGATCCGCGCCGCTTCATCCCGATCCTGGCGACACCGTTCTGGGACGCGAAGGCGACGGCCGAGGAGATCGCGCGCTCCGCGAAGAAGGGGCACAAGGGCGTGCTCTTCACCGGCGAGCCGCAGCGCTTCGGCCAGCCGTCGCTCGGCGACCCGCACTGGGATCCCCTGTGGCAGGCGGCCTGCGAGGCGGATCTGCCGGTCTCGTTCCACATCGGCAGCGGCAGCCTGACGGAGGAGTTCACGCCGAAGGCGATCGCGACCTACGGCGCGTCGGCCATCAACGCGAAGGTCGCCGTCGGGCTCTTCCTCGAGAACGGGAAGCAGGTCGTCGACCTGCTCTCGTCGGGCGTGCTCGCGCGTTTCCCCAAGCTGAAGGTCGTGTCCGTCGAGAGCGGCATCGGCTTCATCCCGTTCATCCTGGAAGCGCTCGACTACGCCTTCGACTACTCGAAGGTGTACAAGAACCGGCCGGAGTTCACGATGAAGCCGTCCGAGTACTTCGCGCGGCAGGTCTACGGTTGTTATTTCTTCGAGGAGCTCGCGCCGCAGCGCCTGCTCGACAAGGTCGGCGTCGACAACGTGCTCTTCGAGACCGACTACCCGCACCCGGTTTGTCTCTTCGGGAACGTGCGCGAGAAGATCGACGCGGGCCTGCGCGGCGCGCCTGCCGACGTGCGCCGCAAGCTGCTGTGGGAGAACGCGGCGAAGCTGTATCGGGTCGGGGAGCCGGATCGGAAGGTGGCGCCCGTCTGAGCGTGCGTTTTCGGCGCGTCGGATGGATTGCCGTGGTCAGCGCGCTTCTCGGCTGCCAGGCCGACACCGCCAGCGATCGTCCTGCCGTTCTGGGCGGGGCCCGACGTCTCCTCCAGCGACTCGGTCGTTTCGATCGACGAGGATCGCGCGTGCTCCGGCTCCATCGCATGGCCGACGCCGCGGACGTCTCGCGATCGAACGCAGGCTCGGATACCAGGGACCCTGCACCTAGGGAGGACTACGCATGTCGAGGCAGCGCGAGCGTGAAGGAGTTCCTGGCCGCATCGGATCTCGGCGTGCGGATTCACGGCACTGCGTCGAGATGCTGTAGCTGATCGGCGTGCTCCGGCCTCGTGACACCGGGCCGTGAAATTCCGGGCCTCCCCGACTGCGGCTCGTGTAGGATGCGAACCTCCAGTGTCGACTCGACAAGAGTCGGGAGGTCTCCATGGCCCAGGGAACGGCGGCGCAGGCTTCGACGCCCGCACCGGAGAATCAGAAGATCGATCCCGCGCAGATCCAGTACGCGATCGCGCAGCTTCGCTCCCATCAGAATCTCGCGGGCGGCGCGCTCGCGGGTCTCGCCGCTGCACTGGTCGGTGCGGCGATCTGGGCCGGGATCACACTCGCGACGCACTATCAGATCGGGTGGATGGCGGTCGGCATCGGCTTTCTCGTGGGGTTTGCCATCCGCAGCATCGGCAGGGGCATCGACCGCGTCTATGGATATGTCGGCGCGGGCCTCTCGCTCCTCGGGTGCGCTGCCGGGAATCTGCTCACCGTATGCGCCGCGATCTCGCAACAGCACGACATGCCGATCCTCGACGTCCTGTCCCGGCTCACTCCCTACATCGTGCAGCAGCTCATGGTGGCGAGCTTCAGTCCGATGGACGTCCTCTTCTACGCGATCGCCGTCTACGAGGGCTATCGGCTCTCGTTCCGGCAGGTCACGATGCAGGAGGTCCGGACGCTCCTCACGGGTGCGTGAACCCGGCGACGCCGTGACTCCCGTCACGCATGCCCGGGAACGCGCCGCCGAAAGCCCCGGGCATGAGGCAGACACGCATCCGAACGGCGATTCCCGTGGAGATCTGCGCGGGTGGCAAGGTCGCGGAGGGTACCGTCCGCAACGCGAGCTCGGGGGGCATGTTCGTCGAGACGCGCGAGATCCCCTCGCAGGGTGAGCCGGTCTCGCTGCGGCTCAGCGCGCGCAGCGGGGATCCGATCGAGCTGACCGGCCTGGTGTGGTGGACGACGGAGGGCGCGCCCTTCCGCCACAAGCATCGCGGCTTCGGCCTGCGCCTGCTCGAGGACGACGACCGCTACACCGAGATGCTGTCGCGGATTCGTTAGGCGCGCCGGACCTCGCCCGCTCCGACCTTTGCCCGCTCCAGGCGCCCGACCAGGCGCAGCAGGCCGTCCAGAATCGTAAGCGGATGCGGCGGACAGCCGGGGATGTAGAGATCGACCGGCAGACTGCCATCGACGCCGTTCGCCACCTCGGGATGGTCTATGTAAGGGCCGCCCGAGATCGCGCAGGCGCCGACCGCGATCACGATCTTCGGCGCCGGAACTGCGTCGTAGGTCTTCCGCAGCGCGAGCCGCATGTTCTGCGAGAGCGCTCCCGTCACCAGCAGGCCGTCGGCATGACGCGGCGACGCGACGAACTGGATGCCGAAGCGCGAGAGGTCCCAGCCGACCGTGTTCAGCACGTTCACGTCGAGCTCGCAGGCGTTGCAGCCCCCGGCGCTCACCTGGCGGAGCTTCAGCGAGCGGCCGAAGAGCCGCCGCAGGCGCCCCTGCAACGCGCCCGCGAGCGCGACCTCCTCGCCCGAGCCGATGACCAGATCGCCGCGCTCGCACACCGCCAGCCGATAGTCGCTGCCGTACTCGAGCGCGCCTTCGGGGCACGCGCTCACGCACTCGGTGCAGAAGAGGCAGCGGCCGAGATCGATGCGCGGGCCGCCTTGCAGGTCGATCGCGTCCGTCGGGCATGCCTCCGCGCAATCGCGGCATCCGTCACGACACTTCGAAGCGTCGAGCGTGGGGCGACCGCGGAAGCGCTCGGGGAGCGGCGGCGGCGGGGCATCCGGATAGGCCATCGTGCGGTGCCCCTGCTGGAGGCGCGCGCGGATCACGTCGATCATCTTCCGGAGACTCCTTCCTCACGATCCCGCCTCAGAGATCGTACCCGCAATAAGAGAGGTTGAAGCTCTTGTTGCAGAGCGGGAAGTCCGAGATCTGCTGACCCCGCAACGCGTAGGCGAGCCCGCTCCAGTTGTGGAACGAGGGATCCACGACCTTGTAGCGCTCGAAGCGCCCCGCCTCGTCGGTCAGCGCGACATGGCAGAGCTCGCCGCGCCAGCCCTCGGCGAGCGCCACCGCGACGTGCGAGGGCGCGAGACCGCCCACGCGGCTGCGCACCTCGCCGGCCGGCAGGCTGCGGAGCTGCTCGCGCACGAACTCGATCGAGCGCTGCACCTCGAGCCAGCGCACGTAGGCCCGCGCGAAGACGTCCCCCGTGCTCCAGGTGGAGACGGGGATGTGCGCGAAGCGGAAGATCCCGGATGGGTGATCGTGGCGGACGTCGCGCTGCACGCCGCTCGCGCGCGCGGCGGGTCCGACGAGTCCCATCCGATCGGCCATGGCGGCGTCGACCCGACCCGTCTCCTCGAAGCGCGCCATCACCGACGAGGTGTCCCACAGGAGAGCCACCGCGTTGGCCGTGTCGCGCTCGGCGGCATCGAGGCGCGCGAGCAGATCGCGCACGATCGCCTCGTCGACGTCGAATCCGACGCCGCCCGGGCGGATCAGCCCGCGTCCGAAACGGCTGCCGCAGAGCGCCGCGGTCATGTTGAGGAAGTCGCCTCGCAGTCGGCCGCAGTACGAGGCGGTCGGCAGGAACGCGACGTCGTTCGCGAGTGCGCCGAGGTCGCCGACGTGGTTCGCCAGGCGCTCGAGCTCGAGCGC
>DATKND010000117.1:0-3985 GCA_035541475.1 Myxococcota bacterium
TCGTCCGATACCGAGATCTCGACGAAGCGACGCGCCTGCGCGTCGCCCGCCAGCACGCGCGCGGCGAGCTCGAGCGAGCCGCCGCGGCGCGCGTAGCGGATCGCGTTGCCGATCAGGTTGGTCAGCACCTGCTCGACGCGCACGTGGACCGTCAGCTGCCGGTCCATGAAGAGCGGCCGGAACATCTCGGCCACGCTCTCGATCGCGAGGTCGACGCGCTCGCGGCCGAGCTCGAGCACGGGCGCGCCCTTCGGCGCGCGCGCGGACTCGAGCAGGTTGGCGACGAAGCGGTCGAGCCGCCCGCAGGCCTTCAGCATCTCCTCGAGAAAGCGGCGCTGCTCGGGGCCGATCGACCCGACCTCCTCGCCGAGCAACAGCCGCGCGTAGCCCGCGACGACGGTGAGCGGGGTCCGCAGCTCGTGGCCGACCAGGGTGAGCAGCTCCTCGTGATCGGCACGCGCGCTGCCCTGCTCCGCGCGCGCGCACTCGCTCGCGCGGTTCGCCGCGGCCAGCTCGCGGCCTGCCCGCAGCAGCTCCGCCTCGAGCTCGCGGCGCGAGGTCACGTCCTCGACCCACCAGCAGCTCTCGGTGGCGTGGCGCCAGGCCGCGCGGCGGAAGGCGACGGCGCGCCGGGTTCCGTCCGGCCGAACGAGCGAGCACTCGAGCACGGAGGGTCCCGGATCGCGCGGCAGGCCGCGGCCCGTGTCCTCGAGGAGATCGTCGAGCTTCACGCCGCGCAGCGCGTCGCCTCGACCCGCGAGCGCGCGCAGCGCCGCGTTCGCGTCGACCACGCAGGCGTCGTGCACGCGCAGCAGACCGACGGGGCAGTCGTCGAGCCGGCGCCACAGCTCGGCGGACGGATCGGCGTCCGCGCGCACGGGTGCCCCCGCGCTCACACCCGCCCCGTGGCGCCGCGGGTACCATGCGGCGCCGGCTTGCCGGACGAAGAGCCCATGTCCCGGGCTTCATCGCCAGGGAGCCCTGCGATCTTTAACGGGAATCCCGAGAATTACAGTCTCGCGGGACGAGGAGCTCTCGTGTCGTCGGACGGCGATCCGCGCGCGCGCATGGCGAGGCTGGCGCGCGAGATCGAGCGCCACAATCGCCTCTACTACCAGCACGACGCGCCGGAGATCGAGGACGCGGAGTACGACGCGCTCTTCCGGGAGCTCCAGGCGCTCGAGGCGGAGCACGGGGCGCTCCCCGACTCGCCGACGCAGCGGGTCGGCGCGCCGCCCGCGGAGGGCTTCGCCGAGTTCGAGCATCGCGTGCCGATGCTTTCGCTCGACAACGTGATGGACGCGGACGCGATGCGCGCCTTCGACGAGCGCGTGCGCCGCGCGCTCGACGCCGCGACGGTCGAGTACGTGGTCGAGCCGAAGCTCGACGGCGCGGCGATCGAGCTCGTGTACGAGGACGGCCTGCTCTCGGTCGCCGCCACGCGCGGCGACGGGCGCGTCGGCGAGGACGTGACCGCGAACCTGCGCATCGCGGGCTGCGTCCCGCCGCGGCTCGCACGCCCCGCGCCGGGGCGCGTCTCGGTGCGGGGCGAGGTCGTGATGCCGAAGGCGGGCTTCGCGCGCCTCAACGCGCGGCGCGCGGCCCGCGGCCTCGAGACCTTCGCGAATCCGCGCAACACCGCGGCCGGATCGCTGCGCATGATCCATGACGTGGACCGCGAGCGCTTGCGGACCCTCGCCTTCCGCGCCTACGCGCTCGGCGAGGGCGTGCCACCGGGCGTGCGCACGCAGTCCGGGGTGCTCGATGCGCTCGCCGCCTGGGGATTCGAGGTGAGCCCCGGACACCAGCACTGCCGCGGCGTCGACGCGGTGATCGCGGCGCACGAGGCGCTGCTTGCGCGCCGCGAGGCGCTGCCGATCGAGGTCGACGGCAGCGTGGTCAAGGTCGACCACCTCGATCTGCAGGCCGAGCTCGGCATGGTGTCGCGCTCGCCGCGCTGGGCCGTCGCGTTCAAGTTCCCGCCGTCGCAGGCGCGCACGACGGTGCTGGCGATCGAAGTCCACGTCGGTCGCACGGGCGCGCTGACGCCCGTCGCCAAGCTCGCGCCGGTACACGTCGGCGGCGTCACCGTCACGAGCGCCTCGCTCCACAACCAGGACGAGATCGAGCGCAAGGACGTGCGCGTCGGCGACACCGTCGTGGTGCAGCGGGCCGGCGACGTGATCCCGCAGATCGTCGAGGTGCGGAAGGAGCTGCGGCCCGACGGCACGGTGGAGTTCAGGTTCCCCGACCGCTGTCCCGTGTGCGGCGATGCCGCCGTCCGCCTCGAGGGCGAGGCGGTCACGCGCTGCACCAACCTCGACTGCCCGGCGCAGCTCGAGAACAACCTGCTCCATATGGCCAGCCGCCACGCCCTCGACGTCGAGGGGCTCGGCGAGAAGCTCGTGCACCAGCTCGTGTCGCGCGGGCTGGTGAAGCGGCTGTCGGATCTCTTCGCGCTCGACGCCGCCGCGCTGCTCGAGCTCGAGCGCATGGGAGAGAAGTCGGTGGAGAACCTGCTCGCGCAGCTCGATCGCGCGCGCAAGCCGCCGCTCGCGCGGCTGCTCGTCGCGCTCGGCATCCGCCACGTCGGCGAGACCGTCGCCGAGCTGCTGGCCGGGCACTTCGGCGCGCTCGACCCGCTGCTCGCCGCGACGCAGGATGAGCTCGAGCAGGTCGAAGGGATCGGCCCGACGATCGCGGAGAGCGTGGCGCGCTTCTTCGGCGACGCGCGCAACCGCAAGGAGATCGCTCGCCTGCGCGAACTGCGCGTCGAGCCGCGCGAGCAGGCGCCGCGCGCGCGGCGCGTGGAGGGCGGCCCACTGGAAGGCAAGACATTCGTGCTGACCGGTACGCTCGCCGGCATGACGCGCGACGAGGCGAAGCGGCGCATCGAGGCGAAGGGCGGGAAGGTGACCGGCACCGTGTCGAAGAAGACGAGCTACGTCGTGGCGGGCGAAGCCGCCGGCAGCAAGCTCGAGCGCGCGCACGAGCTCGGCGTGGCTGTGCTCGATCAGGCGGGTCTGCTGGAGCTCCTCGCGGACGACGGCGACGCCTAGCCAGGCGTGTCTCGCAGCACCAGCACTCGCGCGTACACCCGACGCCGCGGCAGACCTCGCGCCGTAGCGATCTCCGCCGCGATCTCGCGCACTCCGCCGCCGCGCGCGAGGCGGGCGCGGATCTCGTCGTCGAGATCGGAGGCGGCTTCGGCCGCCTCCGATCTCGCTTCCTCCCCGGGCTTCGCGCCTTCGACGACCAAGGTCACCTCTCCACGTACGCCGTCCGCGAAGCGCGCGGCGAGCTCGGAGAGCGTGCCGCGCGCGATCTCCTCGTGGAGCTTCGTCAGCTCGCGCGCGACGCAGGCGCGCCGATCGCCGAGCGCGGTCGCGAGCTCGCGCAAGGTCGCGGCGACACGACGCGGTGACTCGAAGAACACCAGCGCGTCCGGGCGGGCCGCGAGCTCGGCCAGGCGCGCGCGCCGGTCACCGGCGCGGCGCGGCAGGAAGCCGGCGAAGGAGAAGCTCGCGACGTCGAGCGCCGCGACGCAGAGCGCCGCCGCGATCGCGGTCGGCCCGGGCACGGGGCTCGCGACGTGACCCGCCGCGACGGCCGCGGCGACGATGCGCGCGCCGGGATCCGAGAGTAGCGGTGTGCCGGCGTCCGAGCAGAGCGCGACGCTGCCGCCCGCGCCGAGCACCTCCAGTACGCGGTCGCAGCGCGCGGCCTCGTTGTGCGCGTGCAGCGACACGAGCTTCGCGGCGATCCCGTGCCGCGTCAGTAGGCCGCGCGTGTGCCGCGTGTCCTCCGCCAGCACCAGGTCCGCCTCGCGCAGCACGCGCAGCGCGCGCAAGGTCACGTCCTCGAGATTGCCGATCGGCGTGGCGACGACGTGCAAGGTGCCCAATTTCCCTCTCAACGCGGCAAGGGCCCGTGTAATGCGACCGGCCGTTGCACCCCGCCGGCCCCCGTTAGGCGCGCTCCGGAT
>DATKND010000118.1:0-19612 GCA_035541475.1 Myxococcota bacterium
GTGAGATCGGTCTACGCCTGCACCGCGTGCGGCGCGCAGCAGCCGCGCTGGCTGGGACGCTGCCCCGAGTGCGGGAGCTGGTCGTCGCTCGTGGAGGAGCGCGTCGGTGGCGCGGCGCCCGCTGCGGAGGCCGCGTCCGACTGGATCGCCGCGCCGACGGCGGAGAGCGCCGCGAAGCCGCGCGCGCTCGCCGAGATCGACGCGGAGTCGCTGCCGCGACTCGCGACGGGTGTGCCCGAGCTCGACCGCGTGCTCGGCGGCGGACTCGTGCCGGGATCGGTGGTGCTGCTCGCGGGCGAGCCGGGTGTCGGCAAGTCGACGCTCGCGCTCCAGCTGGCCGCGGGCCTCTCGCCGTCGCCGGTGCTCTACGTGTCCGGCGAGGAGAGCCCCGAGCAGATCAGGCTTCGCGCCGACCGCATGGCGAGCGTGCCGGCTCACCTCGCGCTGCTCTCCGAGACCCGCGTCGAGTCGCTCGCGGCGCCGTGGCGCGAGCTCGCGCCGGCCGCGCTGATCGTCGACTCCGTGCAGACCTTGCGCTGCGACCGGGTCGAGTCGGCGCCCGGCTCGGTCGCGCAGGTGCGCGAGTGCGCGGCGATGCTCGCGGCCGCGGCCAAGCGCGCCGGCACGGCGCTCGTCCTCGTCGGCCACGTGACGCGCGAGGGCACGATCGCCGGTCCGCGCGTGCTCGAGCACCTCGTCGACGCGGTGCTCTACTTCGACGGCGACCGCGGCCAAGCCTTCCGGCTGCTGCGCGCGCACAAGAACCGCTTCGGGTCGACCGACGAGATCGGTGTATTCCACATGACGGGTGCGGGCCTCGAGGCGGTACCGAATCCGTCCGAGCTCTTCCTCGCCGAGCGCCGCGTGGATTCTCCCGGCTCGTGCGTTGCGACCTTGGTCGAAGGCAGTCGACCCCTGCTGGTCGAGATCCAGGCGCTCGTCGCACCGGCCGGCTACGGGACTGCGCGTCGCACCGCGCTCGGCGTCGAAGACGGGCGAGTCGCGTTGCTGCTCGCCGTGCTCGACCGCCGTGCCGGGCAGGACCTCGTGGGGCGCGACGTGTTCGTCAACGCGGTGGGCGGCGTCCGTGTGTCGGAGCCCGGCGCCGATCTCGCGATCGCGCTCGCACTCGCGTCGAGCCGGATGGACCGACCGCTTCCGCCCGACGCGGCCGCCTGCGGCGAGGTCGGGCTCGGGGGTGAGATCCGGCGCGTGCCGCGACTCGATCTGCGCATGCGGGAGGCGCTGCGACTCGGCTTCCGCAGGATCCTGGTGCCGGCGGGCAGTCCCGAGTCGGAGCACGCGTCGGCGGTGGCGGTGCGCGACCTCGAGGCGGCGGTCGCGTGGCTGCGCGCGCAGCCCCCCGTTCACGGCAGCGTGCACGACGGTTAACCGTTCGAAATCACTTACATTTTCGAGCGTCGGCCCCCTTGTCATCCGCGCGCGGACCGGGCTAGGCTGCGCGCCGGATGAGCCGAGCCCCCTCGCCCGCCTTCCCCGACGCGCTCTCGCGCATCGCCGCCGACCTCGCGCTCGTCGAGCGCTGCATGCGCGAGCAGCTCGAGTCGCCGAGCCCGCTCGTCGTCGCGCTCGGCGAGCACGTGCTCGGCTCGGGCGGCAAGCGCATGCGCCCGGCGCTGCTGCTGCTCGCCGCGGAGCTCTGCGGCTACACCGGAACGCGTCGAATCCAGGTTGCGGCGGCGGTCGAGCTGCTCCACACCGCGACGTTGCTGCACGACGACGTGGTCGATCTCTCCCCGCTGCGCCGCGGTCAGCCGTCCGCGAACGCGCTCTGGGGCAACCGCCGCGCGGTGCTCGGCGGCGACTTCCTCTACGCGCGCGCGTCCTCGATGATCGTCGAGGACGGCGACCTCGAGATCCTCTGGATCTTCGCGAACACGATCCGCAGCATGGCCGAGGGCGAGCTGCTGCAGCTCGAGCGGAGCTTCGATCCCTCCGTCACCGAGGCGCACTACTACGCCGTGATCGAGCGCAAGAGCGCGGTGCTGCTCTCGGCGTCCTGCGAAGCCGGCGCGATCCTCGGCGGCGTGACGCGCGCCGAGCGGCGCCGACTCGCCGAGTTCGGCCGCGAGCTCGGGCTCGCCTTCCAGCTCCGCGACGATGCGCTCGATTACGAGGACCGCGAGGCCGACCTCGGCAAGCGCCCCTACGACGACCTGCGCGAGGGCAAGGTCACGCTGCCGCTGCTGCTCGCGCTCAAGCGCTGCACCGCGGCGGAGCGCGAGGCGGTCGCCGCGGTGCTGAAGTCCGTCGCCCACGTCGGCAGCGGCGCCGAGTCCGATTCGGTCGATCTCTCTCCCGCGCGCGAGGCGGTCGAACGCTATCGCGGCGTCGCCGACACCGTGCGCCGAGCGGCCGAGCACGCCGATCGCGCGGTCGCGGCCATCGCTCCCTTCCCCGACGAGCGCGCCAAGCGCGATCTGCTCGACGCCGCCGCCTTCTCGGTGGCCCGCGATCGCTAGGCGCGCGTCTCCCTCTCGCCCCGCTCGGTCCCCAGGAGAATTCGGATGAAGACCCAGCGGTCGGCGCGCGCGGGCGCGCTCGCCTGGCTGATCGCGCTCGCGATCGGCACGACGGCGCTCTCCGCGCTCGCGGCGGAGAGCCAGCTCACCGGTGTCGTGAACCTGAACACGGCGACGCAGGAGGAGCTCCAGCTCCTGCCTGGCATCGGCGAGTCGCGGGCCAAGGCCGTGATCGAGGCGCGCAAGCGCAAGGGCGGCTTCCAGAAGGTCGAGGACCTGCTGGAGGTGAAGGGCATCGGCGAGGCCGGGCTCCAGAAGCTCCGCCCGCACGTGACGCTCGAGGGCAAGACGACGGCCCACACGAACTGACGAGCGGGGCCGGCGGCGCGTCGCGCATCGCGCGCCGCCGGCTCTCACGTCGGCCCACGCAAGGAGCCCGACGACATTCGGCCGACGCGCAGCGAGGCAAGCCGTCCGGCGCGCAGCGAGGCGAAGCCGAGTGAAGATCGCAAAGGCTTGCCGAGCGAAGGCCGGGAGCCCGAGTGCGAGCGATCAGCGAGCACGAAGGCCCGGCATGACGCGGCGCTACGATGCGCCGGTGTCCCGCCCGACCGCGCTCTGCGCCCTGCTCGTGTTGCTCGGGCTCCGCTCCGTCGCCGAGCCGGCGCTCCCTCGCGTGGTGTCGCTGAATCCGTCGTTGACGGAGATCGTGATCGCGCTCGGCGCGCGCCCGTCGCTCGTCGGCGTGGACGACTACTCCGCGCGCGCGCTGCCGGAGGCGGCCGGTCTCCCGCGCGTCGGCGGACTCTTCGACCCGAGCCTCGAAGCGATCGTCGCGCTGGTTCCCGACGTCGTGGTGCTCGTCCCGAGCGCCGAGCAGCGCGACCTGCGCGCGCGGCTCGAGTCGTTCGGCACAGAAGTGCTCGCGCTCGAGAATCACACCTTGCCGCAGCTGCTCGCGTCGATCGAGACGCTCGGGGCGCGGGTCGGACGCGCCGAGCCCGCGCGCGAGCGCGTCGCCGCGATCCGCGCGGCGATCGCCGAGGCCGAGCGCGCGTCGGCCGGGCGTCCGCACCCGCGCTCGGTGCTGGTGCTGCAACGCGACCCGCTCTTCCTGGTCGGCGGCGGCAGCTATCTCGATTCGCTGCTGCGCGCGGCGGGTGCCGACAACCTGGCCGCCTCTTTTCCGGACGCCTATCCGCGCGTCGATCTCGAGTGGCTGATCGCCGCGGCGCCGGCGCTGATCCTCGACGCGAGCGACGATCCGGAGCCCGCGCAGCAGCACTGGCAGCGCTGGCCGTCGCTGCCGGCCGTCGCGACCGGACGCGTCGTGCCGCTCGTCGCGTCCGAGGTCACCTTGCCCGGCCCGTATCTGGAGCGCGCGCTCGCGACGCTCTCTCGCGTGGTCGCCGGCGAGGAGCCCTCGCACCGCACCGACGCGCAGCATCCGTGAGGGTGCTGACGCCCGCTCGTCTCGGGGCCTGGCTCGCCGTCTTCGCGCTCGCCCTCTGCGCGGCGCTGCTCCTCGGGATCGCGGCCGGGCCGTCGGGCCTCGCGCCGGGCGAGGTGGTCGCGGCGCTGCGCGGGGACGCGACTTCGCGCGCGGCGCACGACATCGTCTTCGGCGTCCGCCTGCCGCGCGTCACTCTCGGTGCGCTCGTCGGCGCGGCGCTCGCGAGCGCCGGAGCGCTCTTCCAGGCGCTGCTCCGCAATCCACTCGCCGATCCCTTCGTGCTCGGCGTCTCGGGAGGTGCGGCCGTCGGCGGGATCGCCGCGCTCTCGCTCGGTGCCGCGCTCGGCCTCGGTTACGGCGCCGTGCCGCCCGCCGCGTTCGCGGGCGCGGTGCTGACCACGCTCGCGCTCCAGGCGGTGGCCGGCGTCGCGGGGCGCGTGTCGCCGACCCATCTGCTGCTGTGCGGCGTCGTCTTCAACGCGTTCGCGTCGGCGGCGATCGTGTTCCTCGCCTCGCTCGCCGGGCTCGAGCAAGGCGCGCGCATCTTCCTCTGGCTGATCGGAAGTCTTTCGGCCGCGCGGCCCGAGCTGATCGCGTCGGTCGCGCTCTTCCTGGCCGCGGGCCTCGCCTGCGCGTTGCCGGCAGCGCGTCAACTGAACCTGCTCGCGCTCGGCGAGGAGTCGGCGCAGCAGCTCGGGGTCGACGTGACGCGGCTCCAGCGGTTGCTGCTCCTCGCGACCTCGCTGATGGTCGGCGCGGCGGTCTCGGTCGCGGGGCTCGTCGGATTCGTGGGGCTGATCATCCCGCACCTGTTGCGGCTGCTGCTCGGACCCGACCACCGACTGCTGCTGCCGACCGCTGCGCTCGCCGGCGCGATCTTCCTGGTGCTCTGCGACACGGCGGCGCGAACGCTCTTCGGCGGACGCGAGCTGCCGGTCGGCGCGATCACCGCGCTGGCCGGCGGTCCGCTCTTCTTGCTGCTGCTGCGCCGGCAGCAGCAAAGAGTCTTCGCGCCGTGAGCGCGGCGACGCCGACGCTCGCCTTCGACGACGTGGCGCTGCGGCTCGGCGGCCGCGAGCTGCTGCGGGGTGTCACCCTCGCGCTGGCTCCGGGCGAGATCGTCGCGCTCGTCGGCCGCAACGGCGCCGGCAAGACGACGCTCTTTCGCGTCGCATCGCGCATCCTGCATCCGGACCGCGGCGAGGTGCGCGTCGCGGGGCGGCCGCTCGCGTCCTTCTCGCGACGCGAGCTCGCGCGCGAGCTCGCGGTCGTGCCGCAGGACGTCGGCATCCCGTTTCCGTTCCGGGCGGGCGAGGTGGTCCTGATGGGGCGCACGCCGCACCAGGGCGGTCTCGGCTTCGAGAGCGCCGAGGACCTCTCGCGGGCGCGCGCCGCGATGGAGGCGGTCGGCGTGGCGGAGCTCGCGTCGCGCGAGGTGACCGCGCTCTCCGGCGGCGAGCGCCAGCTCGTGCTGGTCGCGCGCGCGCTCGCGCAGGATCCGCGTGTGCTTCTGCTCGACGAGCCGACCGCGCATCTCGATCTGCGCCATCGCACGGTGGTGCTCGAGCGCGTGCGTCGCTTCGTGGAGGACGGCCGCAGCGCGCTGGTGGTCTCGCACGACCTGAATCTCGCGGCGCGGACCTGCGACCGCATCGCGCTGCTCGCCGAAGGGCGCCTGCTCGCGTGCGGCGCGCCCGCACAGGTGCTCGACCCCTCGACGCTGCGCGCGACCTTCGCGATCGAAGCCGACGTGCTGCCGGGGCCCGACGCGGCGCCGCTGGTCGTGCCGCGACGGGCGTCGCCGGGCTAACGTTCGCGGCCTCGCAAGGAGAGGCCGACGAAGGCCCGCTAGATTGGCGAAGGAGCGTTTGTGGCGGGGGTCGAGATCGCGCGCGTGCGCGGGCGGGAGATCCTGGACTCGCGGGGCAACCCGACGGTCGAGGTGGAAGTTGAGACCAGCCGCGGCGCGATCGGCCGCGCGGCCGTGCCGTCCGGCGCGTCGACCGGATCGCGCGAGGCGCTCGAGCTGCGCGACGGCGATCCGAAGCGCTACGGCGGCAAGGGCGTGCAGCGAGCCGTCGCGAACGTGAACGGCGAGCTCGCGAAGACGGCGGTCGGGCGACCGCTCGGCGGGCTCGCGGAGCAGGCGGCGCTCGACGCCGCGCTCGTCGCGCTCGACGGCACGGAGACGAAGTCGCGCCTCGGCGCCAACGCGTTGCTAGGCGTCTCGCTCGCGGCGGCGCATGCGGCCGCGGCCGCGTCGGGAATTCCGCTCTACCGCTTCCTCGGCGGCGCCGACGCCGCACTGCTGCCGGCGCCCATGATGAACGTGATCAATGGTGGCGCGCACGCCGATAACACGGTCGATCTCCAGGAGTTCATGCTCTTCCCGGTCGGCGCGCCGAGCTTCTCCGAGGCGCTTCGCTGGGGAGCGGAGACCTTCCACGCGCTGAAGAAGATCCTGTCCGCACAGGGACTCGCGACGGCGGTCGGCGACGAGGGCGGCTTCGCGCCCAACCTGAAGAGCAACCGCGAGGCGATCGAGTTGGTGCTGCGGGCGATCGAGGCGGCAGGCTACCGGCCGGGCGAACAGATCGCGATCGCGCTCGACCCGGCGGCGAGCGAGTTCCATCGCGACGGCCGCTACGTGCTGGAGGGCGAGGGCTCGGTCAAGAGCACGGACGAGATGATCGCCTTCTGGGAAGAGTGGGTGACGCGCTACCCGATCGTCTCGATCGAGGACGGACTCGGCGAGTCCGACTGGGACGGCTGGCGCAAGCTGACGCAGCGCCTCGGGGCGCGCACGCAGCTCGTCGGCGACGACCTCTTCGTCACGAATCCGAAGATCCTCAGCGAGGGCATTGCGAAGCGCGTCGCCAACGCGATCCTGATCAAGGTCAACCAGATCGGGACGCTCAGCGAGACGCTCGAGGCGATCCGCACCGCGCGTGCCGCAGGCTATGCCGCGGTGGTGTCGCACCGCTCGGGCGAGACGGAGGACACGACGATCGCGGATCTCGCGGTCGGCAGCGGCTGCGGCCAGATCAAGACTGGCTCGCTCTCGCGCTCGGACCGGATCGCCAAGTACAACCGCCTGCTTCGGATCGAGTCGGAGCTCGGTGGGCGGGCTCGCTACGCGGGTCGCTCGACCTTGGCGGGATCGCGTTGAGAGCCGCGCGCGCTCTCGCGCTTCTCTTCGGACTGGCGGCGCTCGGCGGCGGATCGGCGCGCGCCGCGATCCCGACCGCGGCCAAGGTCGAGCGCGCCGTCGCGACGGCGAATCGGATATCCGGGCGAACCGGACCGTTGCTGCTCGACGTCCGACTCCAGATCGCCGGGGGCGGTGCCTCGGCGACCGGCGTGATCGCGACGCACCCGACCGGTCTCGCGCGGCTCGAGCTCCAGACCGGCAACTTCATCGAGCGCCACCTGCTGCGCGGGACCGAGTACCGCGCGAGCCGAGACGGTCAGCTGATCGAGGATCCCCATCCCTTTCTCCCGCCGCTCTTCCTGCTCCAGGCCGGATCGGGCGAGGCGCTCGCCGCCGCGCTCTCGAGCCTCGGCATGACGCCCGATGTGATCGTCCTCGGCCGGCTCGGCGACAGGGATTGCTACGTGCTCGGAGGCCGCAACCCGCGCGGCGAGAACAGCGAGGAGCCGCTGCGGCCGTCGCTCTGGGTCGACGTCCAGACCTTCGAGCCGGTGCGACTCGTCGGTGCGGACGGAACGGAGTATCGCCTGACGGAGACGACGTCGTTCAAGGGCATCCGGCTGCCGCGCTTCATCGAGATCGATCCGCCCGGTCCGCTGCGCGCGCGCCTCGAGGTGGTCGGCGCCACCCAGGCCGACGCCCCCGCGGCGGCCTTCCAGCCCGGCTGGCTGGAGGGATCGGCCGGCGGCGCGGGCCTCGACTCGCATTAGCGCCGGGGCCCGGCGGTTGGAGACCCCGCCAACCGGGTCTCGTCTTCTGATCTTCGCGGCTTCGCCTCGCTGCGCGCCGGGCGATGCGCCCGGCTTGCGGTTTTCGCGCCTGCCCGCAATCCAGGCCTACAGGAAAACGCCAGCCATACCGAAGAGGCGCAAGTCGGCGGCAGGAGTCGCGGGCTTTCGCGACCCCCGGCCGGGCCAAAGGGGGAAGGAAGATGGCGGAGAAGAATCGGCTCAGCGTGCTGGTGATCGATCGCGACGAAGCCAACGTGCTCGAGGTGAAGGACTTCCTGGCGCAGGAGGGCTTTCGCGTGCAGGTCGCGAGCGACCCGGCCGGCATCCTCGACGAGGTGAAGCAGGGCAAGTACCAGATGGTGCTGCTCGACGCCTCACCGCCGTCCGACCCCGCGATCGAGCTGCTCGAGCAGATCCGCGCGGTCGACTCCGACCTGTGTGTGGTCACGATGACGGCGCGGCCGTCGGTCGACGTGGCCGTCCGCGCGTTGAAGCGCCAGGCCTTCGACTATCTCGAGAAGCCGCTTGCGATGGAGGAGCTCCGCGCGGTGATCGAGGCCGCGATCCGCGAGAAGGGCCTCCTGATCGACGTCGAGTCCCGGCTCAACCAGATCGTCGGGGCCCGGCTGCGCGAGCGACGCCAGGCCGAGGCGCTCACCTTGAAGCAGCTCGCCAACCGCACCGGCCTGTCGGTCAGCCTGATCTCGCAGATCGAGCTCGGCAAGAGCGCCGCGTCGATGTCGACGCTCTACAAGCTCGCCACTGCGCTGCAGGTCAAGATGACCTACTTCTTCGAGACCGTGTAGACGCAGCGCGGGGCCCGGGGCCCGCGACAAGCGTTCGGTATGCTCGCGATGCGGATCCACCGGGAGGTCTGCTGGCGTGCGTTCCGTCGAGGAAGCAAGACCCTGCCCCGGGCTTTCCGTGCCGGTCGTCACGGCGCTCGACGGCGAGGGCGAGTTCGTCGACTCCGATCAGCGGGCGATCGTCCGCCACGTCCTGCAGGACGGCTACGGCGCGGACGTCGTCTTCGCGGCGGGCACCACGGGTGAATGGGACAAGGTCGACAACGACGTGCGCCAGCGCGTCGTGCAGGTCTGCGTCGAAGAGGTGGCGAAGGCCAACGCCCTGCGCGGCCCCGGCGCGAGCGGCCGCGCCGTCGAGGCGTGGGCCGGCGTGACCGCGCCCTCGCGCGGCGAGACGCTCGAGAACCTCGACTTCGCGATCGCCTGCGGCGCGGACGCCGCCGTGATCGCGCCGCTCTCGATCGAGAACGTGAGCGATCCGGTGCGCTTCCTCGCGCGCGACGTCTCGGATCTGCTCGACGCGCGCACGCGTCGCATCCCCGTCTATCTCTACGACAATGCCGACATCGCGCTCGACAAGAAGGCGCCGCATATCCGCACGCGCCAGGTCAAGGCCATGTCGCGACTCGACTTCGTGCGCGGCATCAAGGTATCGGCGCCGCGGCGCGTGCTCGGCAACTACACCAAGGCTGCGGCGGGCTTCCGCGACCGCGGCGACTTCGGCATCTACGTCGGCAACGCGCTCCTGATCTTCGATCTCTTCCGCCCGCGCAGCGGCTGGCTCGGCACGATCTCCGAGCACTGGCAGCGCTACCGAATGCGCGGCGGCATCCCGATCGGCGTGGTGTCGGGCCCCGCGAATCCGCTGCCGCGCGAGTGGGCGCGCGCCTGGCAGGTGTCGCGCGCCGGTGACGGCGAACGCATGGACGAGGTGCGCTCGGTGCTCGAGGCCTTCCGCCGCGCCGCGCAGGCCGCTGGCAGCAAGCGCAGCATCGCCTGCCTGAAGCGCGCGCTGCGCCAGATGGGCGTGATCCAGAGCGACGCCGTCGCGCCCGGCACGCCGGCGCTCGGGCCCGAGGAGTCCGAGCGCTTCGACGCCGCCTTCGCGCGCGTGCGACAGCTCGCCCGCGAGCGCATCGGCGCGCCGTGGGTCTCGCGCACGCCCGAGGAGATCGCGTGAGTGGCGACCCGCTCGACGTGGTCGGCATCGGCAGCATGGTGGTCGATCGCGTGCACCGCGCGCAGCGCGTGATCGGCGCCGATCAGAAGACGATCCTGCGCGAGCTTCCGGACGGCGGTCCGGTGCGCGCCTTCACCGGCGGCGTGGTGCTGAACCATCTCGGCTGGGCCGCGGCGCTCGGTCTGCGCGCCGGGATATTCGGGCGCCAGGCGGACGACGAGAACGGCCGCATCCTGCGCGACGCGATGGACCGCGCCGGCATCGAGCGCGACCTCGTGCTCGACGGCAGCGCCAGCTCCTTCGCCGAGATCTTCGTCGACGACGTCGGCGGCCGCGCGATCTACGTGGCGCCGGGCGCCACGGCCGAGACGACGCCCGAGCAGATCCGGCGCGACCACGCCTCCTTCATCCGGCGCGCCGCGCGGCTCACGACCGAGGTCTCGCAGCTGCGCCTCGACACGGCGCTCGAGGCGCTTCGGATCGCGCGCGAGTCGGGCATCCCGACCGTCGTCGACCTCGACCTCCCGCCCTCCGACGCGCTCGCGCAGGGGCTCGGAGACGAGGCCACGCTGTTCGCGGTGCTCGCCGCCGCGGATCTCTTGAAGCCCTCGCGCAGCGCCGCGCGGGAGTTCGCGTCGCGCGCGGGCGCGGATCCCGGCGAGCTCGCGCGCGCGCTCCGCAAGCGCTTCGGCTGCGAGGCGGTGGTCGTGACCGACGGCGAGGCCGGCTGCGCGATCGACGCGCGCGATTTCACCGGCTTCGTTCCCGCGCGTCCCGTCAAGGTGACGGACACCACCGGCGCGGGCGACGCATTTCTCGGTGGGGTGCTCGCGGCGCTGCACCAGGGACTCGGCTGGGAGGCCGCCGGCCGGCTCGGAAACGCCTGCGGCGCGGCCTGCGTCGAGCGGCTCGGCGCCTTTCCCGACGACGCGGCGGGCGCGCGCGCGCGCGTGCAGGAGCTCTACGGCGACCCGCTTCCGATTCCGTCGCCGCAGGCCGCGCGCGCCTCGACCGCGCACTCGTCGGACGCCGACGAGGCGCTCGGCGTCCTCGACGTCGCGGTCGAGGAGCTCGCGCGCCTGCGGGGGCGCATCGACCCGCGCAGCTTCGATCGCGCGCTCTCACTCGTGCGCGAGGCGCTGGCGCGCGGCGGCCGGGTGCACGTGACGGGCGTCGGCAAGCCCGAGCACGTCGCACACTATACGGCGTCGCTGCTCGCCTCGACGGGCACGCCCGCGACCTTCCTGCACGCGACCGAGGCGATCCACGGCAGCGCCGGCCAGATCGTGGCGGGCGACGTTGTCATCGCGATCAGCAACAGCGGCGAGACCTTGGAGCTGCGCCAGACGGTCGAGGCCGCGCGCGCGATGGGCGCGAGCGTCCTCGGCGTCACGGGCGCCCCGCGCTCGTGGCTCGCCGCGAAGTCGGATGTCTGGCTCGACGCCGGCGTCGCGCGCGAGGGCGGCGGTCTCGGACTCGCGCCGCGCGCGAGCGTGGCCGCGGAGATCCTCGTGCTCGCGGCCTTCGCCGCGGCGCTCGAGCGCGGCTGCGACTTCACGCACAGCGAGTACGCGCGCCGGCATCCGGCGGGCGCGCTCGGCAAGAAGGCGCGCGACGCGCAGTGAAGACGACGGCCCCGTCGGCATCGAGCCGACGGGGCCGTCTGTGGCTAGCGAGCGTCGATCAGCAGCCGAGTCGAGCGAACCGGGTCTCTACCTCTGAACTTCGCTCGCCTTCGGCTCGCTGCGCGCGCGGTCTGACCGCTGCGCTTGCTTACATGTCGAAGTACAGCTCGAACTCGTGCGGATGCGGGCGCTTCCGCATCGGATCGACCTCGTTCTCCATCTTGTAGTCGATCCAGGTCCGCAGCGCGTCCTCGGTGAAGACGCCGCCCTTCACCAGGAAGTCGTGGTCCGCCTCGAGCTCCTGCAGCGACTCCTCGAGGCTGCCGGGCATCGTCGGCACGTTCTTCAGCTCGGCCGGCGACAGGGCGTAGATGTCTTTGTCGAGCGGCTCGCCCGGATCGATCTTGTTCTCGACTCCGTCGATGCCGGCCATCAGCATCGCCGTGAAGGCCAGATACGGATTGCAGGTCGGATCGGGGTAGCGGACCTCGACGCGCTTGGCCTTCGGGTTGCTCGAGTACATCGGGATGCGGCACGACGCCGAACGGTTTCGCGACGAGAGCGCCAGATTGACCGGGGCCTCGAAGCCCGGGACCAGCCGCCGGTAGGAGTTGGTCGTCGGGTTGGTGAAGGCCGCGATCGCGCGCGAGTGCTTCAGCACGCCGCCGATATAGTGCAGGCCGAGCTGCGACAGGCCCGCATAGCGGTCGCCCGCGAAGAGCGGCTTGCCGCCCTTCCACAGCGACTGGTGGCAGTGCATGCCCGAGCCGTTGTCCGCGAACAGCGGCTTCGGCATGAAGGTCACGATCATGCCGTTCTTGCGCGCGACGTTCTTGGTCACGTACTTGTACATGAGCACCTGATCCGCCATGCGCACGATCTCCTGGAAGCGCATGTCGATCTCGCACTGACCCGCCGTCGCGACCTCGTGGTGGTGCGCCTCGATCGGGATGCCGAGGTTCTCCATCGTCAGCACCATCTCGGTGCGGAGATCCTGCAAGGTGTCGGTCGGGGGCACCGGGAAGTAGCCCTGCTTGTGGCGCACCTTGTACGCCAGGTTGCCGCCGGCCTCCTCGCGGCCCGTGTTCCACGCGGCCTCGCCGGAGTCCAGGCTGTAGAAGCCGTGCTCCGGCCCGGTGCTGAAGCGCGCGTCGGAGAACACGAAGAACTCAGCCTCGGGTCCGAAGTAGACGGTGTCGGCGATGCCAGTCTGCTTCAGGTACTTCTGCGCCTTCTTCGCGATCCAGCGCGGGTCGCGCGAGTACGGCTCGCGCGTGATCGGATCCGAGATGTCGCAGATCATCACCAGCGTCGGCTCGGCGAAGAACGGATCGATGAACGCCGTCGACGCATCCGGGATCATCAACATGTCGCTCTCGTTGATCGCCTGCCAGCCGCGGATCGAGGAGCCGTCGAAGCCGAGACCGTTCTCGAAGACGCCCTCGTCGACCTCGCTGATCGGATACGAGCAGTGCTGCCACTGTCCCGGCCAGTCCGTGAATCGCAGATCGACGATCCGGACGTTGTTCTCCTTGGCGTACTCCAGAACTTCCTTCGGCGTTCGAGCCTTCATGCGCTTGGATCCTCGCTGATTGGAATGATGGGGGTTCGAAAACATTCCCCACGCACTCGTTCGAGTTGCGTGGGGAAGATGACGACGGAGTCTGTCCGCAGACTTCGCGGGCGCGCGTCTGCCTAGACGGCGTCCGATCCGCGCTCGCCGGTGCGGATCCGGATGGCCTCTTGGATCTCGTAGACGAAGATCTTGCCGTCGCCGATTCGACCCGTGTTGGCCGCCTCGACGATCGACTGAACCGCCTTGTCCGCGAGCTCGTCGCTGACGACGACCTCGATCTTGATCTTCGGCAGGAAGTCGACGACGTACTCGGCTCCGCGATAGAGCTCGGTGTGGCCCTTCTGGCGGCCGAATCCCTTGACCTCCGTGACGGTCATTCCCTGGATACCGATTCCCTGGAGCGCCTCCTTCACCTCATCGAGCTTGAAGGGCTTGACGATGGCTTCGATCTTCTTCATGCCGAACCTCATTCGGCGCCGCCGCTCGGCCTGCCGGCCGATCGGCCCGCGAGCTCCGAGACTCGACCCAGGGATGCCCGGCGGCGCCGTACCTTACCCCATGGGCCGGGTGCGCGAGTCTTTTTCCTCGTCGGTGCGACGAGGACTGGGCGACCGGTTAGCAAGCGACGTGCCGGCTCTGGCGCAGGCTGAGCGTCTACCGGCCGGCGCTTGCACAGGAGTGAAGCAGCCCGCTGCCCAAGGCCGAGGCATCGAGCTCAAGTCGACGGCCAGAGGCGCTGCTCGTCGAGATACGCGAGGCTGCGCGCACAGCGCACGGCGTCGGGACCGCCGCGCAGCGCGGCGAGATTCCGGAGATCCTCGCTGGTGTCGAGATCGAAGTGCGGTCGCAGGAGCGCCGCGCGCAGGCCGAGGCGCGAGGCTGCGCGGAGCGTGTCCTCGCACACGGTGCGCGTACCCATCGGATGCGCGAACAGGCCCGGCGCGGGCCTGCGCAGCGCGACCAGCCCATAGCCCCCGCCGAGGTCGGGGCCGAGAACCAGATCGGAGTCGCGAAGCGCCGTCAGGGCCTCGACCAGGAGCGCCGGCGAGAGGGACGGGTTGTCGCTGCCGCGCAGCACGATCGGATTGCGACCTGCGGCCGCGGCCTCGGCGACCGCCCATTCCATCCGCGCGCCGAGATCCGCTCCGCGCTGCGCGATCACCCGAAACGACGGCGGGCATCGACGCGCGAGCTCTGCGCAGGCGGTCTCCGGCGTGACCGCGAGCACGGCCTCGAGCCCGGTCGCCGCCGCCATCTCCGCGCTCGCCTCGAGCACGTCGGCGAGGAGCGCGCGGTAGAACTCGCAGGCCTGCGTGGGCGTGAAGGGAGGGCAGAGGCGCGTCTTCACGCGGCCGGGCTCGGGGCGCCGCGCGAACACGATCAGCGCGCCCCGGCTCACGCGCCGCCCGTGGGCGCGACGAGCGGTGCCGCCGCGACTCGCGCCGGCACGCCGTCCGCCAGCAGCTCGCTTCCCTCCGCGTCGAAGGGACGCCGCACGAAGCCGAGACCGATCGGCCCGGCCCTCGCCGACCGACACGAACTGGTGACGGATCCGACGACGCGCTCTCCGGCGCGCAGCTGCGCGCCGGGCGCAGCCTCGGCGCCCGCGAAGCGAAGTGCCACCAGGTGATGGCTCTCGGCGCCGCGCGAGTGGATGCGCGCCACGATCTCCTGGCCGGTGTAGCAGCCCTTCTGGAGCGACACGGCTCGCGCCATGAGGCCCGCCTCGGCCGGCAGCACGCCCTCGTCGAGCTCGCGGTGGAGTCGCGGGATGCCCGCTTCGATCCGCAGGATCTCGAGCACCTCCGCGTCGCCCTCCACGAGCGGGGCGTCGGGCGGCGCGGCGGCGCGCAGCGCGGACGTGAGCGCCGCCTGGGCCTCGGCCGGCGCGATCAGCTGGAAGCCCGGCGCGCCGCTCCACCCGAATGCGACGACGCAGATCCGGTGATCCGCGCAGCAGAAGTCGTCGCCGCACTCGGACGCGAGATCCGGAGGCTCGCCGAGTGCGCGCGCGAGCAGCCGCGACGCGCCCGCGCCCTCGACTCCGATGCGTGCGAACCCCGCGCTGCGGTCCTCGAGCGTCACGTCGTCCGCGATGATGTGGCGTCCGAGCCGCGCGAGGACCTCCGGCAGGCCGCGCGCCTCGGTCTCCAGCCAGAGCTCGTCGCCGCGCTGGAGCACGTGGAAATCCCGCACGATGCGTCCCTGCGGCGTCAGCAGCAGCGCATAGCATCCCGAGGTCGAGCGGCCGGGACGCAGGCTCGCGACGTCGTTGCTGAGCATGCCGTCGAGCCAGCGCACGCGATCGCGGCCGCGCACCGCGACGAGCGCCCGCTCGCGCAGCGCGAAGAGTCCCGCGCCGCGTCGCGCCGCGAGCGCAAGCCTCGCCGCGTCGTCCGCGCTCACGGAGGAGGCTCGCGAGTCGCGGGAGGCGATGGCAGAGCCCCGTAGAGTCGCGCCGCGCGCTCGCGCTGCGCCTTCTGCCAGACGTCGAAGCAGAGCTTCGCCGAGTCGAAGTCGGTCTCGGTATCGACGTCGGCGGCGCATCCGCCCGCCTCGGTCACGATCAGCCGGAAGGAGCCGCCGAGCAGGGCCGAGACGCCGCGCTCGATCCGCGCCGTCGGGATCAGGCGGCGCAGCGCATCGGCGGCGAAGGTGAGACCCCAGCGGTCGGTGAGGCCCGCGAGGTGCATCAGCAGGAAGTAGCCGAGCACGCCGAAGCCGCCGCGCTCACTTCGCAGCAGGCGCCACGCGAGCGCGAGGATCGGCCCGAACTCCCGCTGGTGTCGGTGCTCGTACATCTCGTCGATGTAGTGGCGGTTGCGGATGCGCGCGGGGCGGATCAGGTGCAGGTTGCTCTGGCGGAAGCGGCCCTCGCGCAGGTTGAAGTACGCCATGCGAATGCCGGGCGCTCCGGGCGCCGACGGGTAGAAGCCGCGCATCGATTCCTCGGTGACGAGACCGAGTGCATAGTCGCAGCCCGCCTCGAGCGACTGGCGCACGAACGCGGAGATCTCCTCGGGCGTCGCGAAGGGGATGTCGACGGGCAGGTAGAGCACCGCCGTGTCGGTGTCGGACGGCTGCGGGTCGCGGCCATCGGGACCCGCGCCCGGCAACAGGCGTCGAAACGTCTCCCACCCGTTCTCGTAGAGGTTCCGGAACTGCGGCACGACGTGAAGGGGCTTTCGCAGCCCGGAGCGGAAGGCCTCGTGTCCGAGCACGCCGCGCAGCCGATCCGCGTTGCCGACCACCCAGACCTCGCCGACCTCGGGAACGGCCTGCAGGGTCGCGACCGTCCGCGCGACGAGCGCCACGCCTCCGATCTCGAGATAGGCCTTGCTCTCGCCGTGGATCGCCTTGGCGGCGCGCAGGTCGCCGGCGGCGACGATGGCGGGAATGCTCATCGACGGACCCGGGGGCTGCGTGCGTCCCATCCCCTAGAGGCTGCGTCGAGACCCAGGGACGGACGCTGCGGAACCGAGGCGGAGGATCCGAGCTCGACAGTCAGCGAAGAGCCCGAGGTGCTCATGTGTACGCATCGAGCGCGGCGAGCTGCGATGGTGGAGCCGAGCGGGATCGAACCGCCAACCTCTGCGTTGCGAACGCAGCGCTCTCCCAATTGAGCTACGGCCCCGGCCCGAGGGAGGCGACGACGGTAAAGCCTGCCCCTCGTCGCTGCAAGCGGGCGCCGGACCCGTAAGCCCGCGCGAATTCGCTGGACCCGGCTGCGTCGACGCGGCAGGCTGCGAAGGGTGAGCGTAGACATCCGACACATCCTCGTTCCGGTCGACTTCTCGGAGAACACGCCCGCGATCCTCGACTGGACCGCGCACCTGGCCGAGGAGCACGGCAGCAGGGTCACGCTGCTGCACGCGTACCACCTGCCGGTCGAGTTCCAGCAGCTCGAAGGCGCCTACCTGCCTCCCGACTTCTGGCAGAGCGTCCGCACGGAGGCGGAGACGAACCTGCGCCGCTTCGCCGAGGAGCTCGAGCGCAAGAAGATCCGCGTCGAGACGGCGGTCTGCGAGGGCTACGCGGCGACGGTGATCGTGGAGGAAGCCTCGACGCGCCGCGCCGACCTGATCGTGATCGGCACGCACGGAAGGTCTGGCATCAAGCACCTGCTGCTCGGCAGCATCGCAGAGCGCGTCGTGCAGAAGGCGCCGTGCCCGGTGCTGACCGTGAAGGCGACCGGCGCGGCGTAGCGAGCGCGCGCCCGACTACGCGCTGCGCGCGTCCTCGGGCGCGACGAGCGCCTGCTCGAGTTCGGTCGCGACGTCGTGACGGCTGCACCAGACGAGCCCGCCCTCGAGGTAGATCTCGTGGACGAGCGCGTCGGCCGCTGCGGCCGGGGCGAGGAAGCGGATGCGCGCCTGTGCCGACTCGACCATGCAGCTCGCGACGTGCGGGGAGGCGATCACCCGATCGAACGCGCCTTGCAGGCGAGCGTCGCTCTGGAAGCGAAGGATGTAGACGCGCATGCGATCGCAGAGACCCCTGCGCGATCGCAGAGGCAACCTGTGTGCCAACGCCACCTCTGTCGTATCGGGGAGGTCGCGGGCGCCGAGCCGGCTTCTCCGCGCGCTCGAGCGAGATTCCGACGCGCATCACTCGGTCATGTCCGTGATGAGCGCTCAGGCTCTGAGCAGCGTCTGCTCCCAATCTCGGCGCACCGACGACGCCGGATCGCGCCCGGGCGGGCAGTGCGCTCCCGAAGCGCGCCGGAATCTGCCGGCGCGCGCGCGGCATGTGCCTTGCTGTGTCGGCGGCGATCATCCCCGCACGTGTCGAGGGTGATGACAGACGCTCCTGGTTCTGCGGATTCGGGGAATGGGCCACGGGTCGAAGACTTTGCCGAGCTCGGCTCGGATCGGATCGCGACAGGGATCTCCGAGTCTTGTGCGACTCCGAGGTGGTTCGCCGTTTGCATTGATAACTACGCGAATCGGTGGCGTTCTGTGTTGTTCTCAACACATGGCGGAGGGGTTCGGACCTGCTTTACTTCTGCGCGTTCCCCCCGCAGGCAAGGGTCGTGCGCGCAGATCCGAGAGGTTTCCCCGAGTGATCTCTCGGGTTGTTCGTCTGCGGGGCCGACATCCAACGGAGGAATTATGAAGAGGGTCTCGGTATGGATGGCCAGCGCGGCGGCGTCTCTGCTCGCCGTGCCGGCCGTGGCGGCTGACGACGTCGATGCGCAGCTCGCCGAGATGAAGGAGCTCGTGAAGGGGCTCCAGGACAAGGTGGACGCGCAGGCCGAGCAGCTCGAGCAGCAGGGCAAGGAGCTCAAGGATGCCCAGCGCGTCGTGCGCGCCGACGAGCCCAAGACCAAGTCGGCCCTCTCCTCCTTCATCGATTCGATCGAAGTCGATGGCGGTGTAGCGGCCAGCTACAACTACAACTTCAACCAGCCCACGAATAACGGCTTCAGCACGAACAACGGTTTCACCGGCACCATCGGCGAGAACTCCGGTCAGAGCGGCTTCTTCATGCCGGGCCACGGCGACGCCAACTCGTTCCAGGTGGATCAGGTGTGGTTCGGTATCGGCAAGCCCGCGACGGCGGAGAGCCGAGCCGGCTTCCGCTTCGACATCTTCTTCGGCGCGGTGGCCAGCACGTACGCGCAGTCGATCGGCGATCGCCGCGAGAACGGCGACTCGACCGCCGACTACGCGATCGACCAGGCCTACGTCGAGTACCTGGCTCCGGTCGCCGACATCGACTTCAAGCTCGGCAAGTTCGCGACGCCGGTCGGCGCCGAGGTCGCGAAGCAGTGGGGCAACTTCAACATCACGCGCGGCATCGTCTACTCGATGCTCCAGCCCGTGAACCACCTGGGCTTGATCGCCACCGTGCCCCTCGGAAGCATGGGCGAGTTTGGTGCCGGCCTCGTGAACTCGGGCGGCTCGACGATCTCCGCGCCGGATGACGGCGAGGAGAAGGGCTACCTCGCGACCCTGAAGCTCGGCGACAACCGCGCCAACATCCGCGGCACGTTCATCTACGGCACAGAGGCGTCGATCGTGCAGAACTTCAGCAACAATGCCGCGAATCCGGCGCGCTCGGGTAACCAAGTCGGCCTCGTGGATGCCACCGGATGGTTCAACCCGTCCGACAAGGTCTCGCTCTGGGCGAACTACGACTACCTGTTCGTCGACTCGACCGGCTACTACGCGAACGGCGTCGCCGTCGCGGGTCGCGTCCAGATCCTGCAGGATCTCGGAGCCGCGATCCGAGGCGAGTACGTGCGCGAGAACCACTCGCCGGGTCATGGAAACCTGATCTTCACGGAGGGCGGACCGACCGGTGGGCACGACGTGGACGTCTGGTCCGTGACCGGGACGATCGACTACGCCCTCACGGATCACCTGAAGCTCAGGAACGAGCTCCGCTGGGATCGGGCGAATGGCAACGGTGCCGACGGCACCAACAACCAGTTCCCCGCGGACCATCCGGGCGACTTCTCGAGCCTCGATCAGCTGGTCTGGCTGGTCGCAGCCGAGTACGTCTTCTAGATCCGATCCAGTTCCGTGTCGACGGGGGCGGGGGG
>DATKND010000119.1:0-157377 GCA_035541475.1 Myxococcota bacterium
ACCCGCTGGTGTCGATGTCCGCGGCGCGCGACTACCTGGCCTCGAACGTCGTGACGCAGTTCCGCGAGCTCGAGACCGCCGCACGCGGCGCCGACTGGATCCTGGCCGCGGGCGTCCAGCTCTCGGCGGCCTCGATCGCACAGGCCGGCGGCTCGCGCTACCGCTACGTCGCCTACTGCCCGTCCGTGCTGCGCTCGCGGCTCCAGACGCCCTTCGTGGTGCCGCGCGCCGAGCTGCGGCCCTGGCTGAACCGCCTCGCCTGGTGGTTCACGCTCCGCCTGTTCTCGACGCTTCGCGGTGTGGTGGATCGCGAGCGCGCGCGGCTCGGACTCGCGCCGGAGCGCGATCTCTACGCGCTGCTGCGCGGCGAGGCTCCGGCGCTCGCGGCCGAGGATCTGCTCGCGCGCGTGGCCCCGGATCTCGAGCACCAGGTCCGGGTGGTGGGCTGCCTGCATCCCTTCGAGGAGGAGCCGCTGCCGGCGAAGCTCGAACACTTTCTCGCGTCGGGAGAGCCGCCTGTGTACGTGGGCTTCGGCAGCATGACCGACCCCGATCCAGCCGCGAGCACGCGCCTCGTGCTCGACGCGATCGCCGGCGCGGGCGTGCGCGCCGTGCTCTCCGCCGGCTGGGCCGGGCTCGGCGACGCGCCGCTGCCGGAGAGCGTGACGGTGGTCGGATCGGTCCCGCACGCGGCGCTCTTTCGCCGCGTCGCCGCAGTCGTGCACCACGGCGGCGCCGGCACCACCACGACGGCCGCGCGCGCGGGCGCGCCGCAGATCGTCGTGCCGCACGTGCTCGACCAGTTCCACTGGGGCCGCCGCATCGAGCGCCTCGGCCTCGGGCCGCCGGCGATGCCGCGACGCGGTCTCACCGCCGCGCGGCTCGCGCAGGCGATCGCCGCCGTGCGCGACAACGACGTCGTGGCAGAGCGCGCGGCCGAGCTCGGTCGCCGGCTGCGCGACGCGCTGCGCGCGCGGCCGCATCCGGCCGACGCGCTGTTCGTGGACCTCGTGTAGCCTGCGCCGATGGGTCTTCTCGATCGGCTCGCGCTCGCCGCGCGACTGCTGCCCGCGCTGCCGAAGCTGACCGCGTACAAGCCGGACGACCGCACCAGCGTCGCCGATCTCGTCGAGACGCAGGCGAGGCGCCGTCCGGTGCAGCCCTTCCTGCTCTACGGCGACCGCGAGCAGAGCTATGGCGAGCTGAACCGCGCGGCCAACCAGGTCGCGCACTGGGGGCGCGGCCGCGGGCTCGCGCGCGGCGACGTCGTGGCGCTGTGCATGGAGAACCGCCCCGAGTACGTCGGCACGTGGGTGGGGCTCGCGAAGCTCGGCGTGACCGCGGCGCTGATCAACACGCACCTCGCGGGCCGCGCGCTCGCCCACGCGATCGCGACGTCGAAAGCGCGGCACGTGCTCGTCGGCGAGGAGTGCCTGCCGCGCCATGCGGGCGCCGCGGCCGATCTTCCGCCCGGCCTCGAGCTCTGGGTCGCGCGCGACGGCGAGTCGCCGCCCGGCGACTGGCCCGACGGCGCGCACGACCTCGACGCGGCGCTCGCGCAGCAATCCGAGGAGAACCCGGACGCGTCGCTGCGCGAGGGGCTCCGCTCGGGCGACGACCTCTTCTACATCTACACCTCCGGCACGACGGGCCTGCCGAAGGCCGCGCGCTTCTCGCACATGCGCTTCCTCGGCATGGGCGACATCGCGGCCTACGCGCTCTCGCTGCGGCCGGGCGACGTCCACTACTGCGCGCTGCCGCTCTACCACTCGGCCGGCGGCGCGATGCTGGTCTCGTCGGTGCTCTCGGCGGGCGCCGCGATGGCGCTGCGGCGCCGCTTCAGCGCGACGCGCTTCTGGGACGACATCCGCAGACATCGCGCGAGCTGTTTCCAGTACATCGGCGAGCTCTGCCGCTATCTCCTCCAGCAGCCGCCGCGCCCCGACGACCGCGAGCATCCGGTGCGCGCGATGATCGGCAACGGCCTGCGCGCCGACGTGTGGTCGGCCTTCCAGGAGCGCTTCGGCATCCCCGTCGTGCGCGAGTTCTACGGCGCCACGGAGGGCAACTCGGCGATCATGAACTTCGAGAACAAGGTCGGCTCGGTCGGCCGCTTCCCGTGGAAGGTGTTCTCGAACGCGCGCATCATCCGCTACGACCACGACGCCGACGCGCCGGTGCGCGGCGCGGACGGGCTCTGCATCGAGTGCGGCGACGACGAGGTCGGCGAGCTCGTCGGCCGCCTGCCGAAGCGCGCCAACGATCCGGCGGGCCGCTTCGAGGGCTACACCTCGAAGGAGGCGACCGAGCGGAAGCTCCTGCGCGACGTCTTCGCGCCGGGTGACGTCTGGTTCCGCTCGGGCGATCTGCTGCGCCGCGACCGCGACGACTTCTTCTACTTCGTCGACCGCATCGGCGACACCTTCCGCTGGAAGGGCGAGAACGTCTCGACACAGGAGGTGGCCGAGCAGCTCGGCGCCTTCCCGGGACTCTTCATGGTGAACGTCTACGGGGTCGCGGTGCCGGGCGCGGACGGCCGCGCCGGCATGGCGGCGCTGGTGCTCGAGTCGGGCGCGCGCTTCGACGGCGCCGACTTTCATCGCCACGCGCAGGCGCTGCCGCGCTACGCCGCGCCGCTCTTCGTGCGAATCCTCGCCGAGCAGGAGACCACCGGCACCTTCAAGATCCGCAAGGTCGATCTGCAGCGAGAGGGCTTCGATCCGGCGTCGATCTCCGATCCGCTCTTCGTGCGCGACGACGCCGCGTCGGCCTACGTGCCGCTCACGACCGAGATCGCGGCGGAGATCCTCTCGGGCCGCCGCGCGCTCTAGCCGCTCTCGGTGATCGCAGCGTCAGCCCTCCGTGATCGGAATGTGTCGGGGCTGCGAGCGCACGCGCTCGAGCCAGGACCGCACCGCCGGATACTCGTCGAGCAGGAAGCCGCCCTCGTGCGCCACGTGCGTGTAGGCGTAGAGCGCGATGTCCGCGATCGTGTAGGTCTCCGCGACGAAGAAGTCGCGTCCGCGGAGATGATCCTCCATCACGCCGAGCGCCTCGTAGCCCCGCTCCCGGCGCGTCTCCACCTCCTTCGGCCGCTGCGCCGACACGCCCGTGTGGACCCACCAGCGCACGACCGCGATGTAGGGCTCGTGGCTGTACTGCTCGAAGAACATCCAGCGCAGCACCTGCGCGCGACCGAGGCGATCCGCGGGCAGCAGCGGCGTGCCCTCCGCGAGGTAGAAGAGGATCGCGTCCGACTCGGGCAGCGGCGTCCCATCGTCGAGCACGAGCAGCGGGATGCGCCCGTTGCGATTCAGGGCCAGGAACTCCGGCGTGCGCGTCTCGCCGTTCCGGATGTCGAGCTCGATGCGCTCGTACTCGACGCCGAGCTGGTGCAGCAGCAGCCGGACCTTGTAGCCGTTTCCGGACTCCAGGTAGTCGTAGAGCTTCAACATCGCCTTCTTGCCGGACCTTCGCGCTCGCTACTCGCTCGCGCTCGGGCTGCCGGCCTTCGCTCGGCTGCGCCTCGCTGCGCGTCGGCCGACTCATGTCGGCCTCCTTGCGACTCGCGGGCTGTTCGAGCATACGGCAGGCTAGGCGTGGATGGCGCGCAGACCCTCGCCCGAGTCGCCTCGCTCCCGCTACATCACGCCCGAAGGCGCGATGCGGCTGCGCGAGGAGTACGACCGCTTGTGGACGGTCGAACGCCCGCGCGTGACCCGCGAGGTCGCGGAGGCGGCCGCCCTCGGCGACCGCTCCGAGAACGCGGAGTACATCTACGGCAAGCGCCGGCTGCGCGAGATCGACAGCCGCCTCGAGTTCCTGAACCGGCGCCTCGAGCAGCTCGTGGTGGTGGAGAGCTCGGGCCACGGCGATGGGCGCGTCGTCTTCGGCGCGTGGGTGCGCGTCTCGGAGCAGGAGAGCGGCGAGGAGACGCTCTACCGCATCGTCGGACCGGACGAGTTCGACGTCGAAGCGGGCCACATCAGCATGGATTCGCCGGTCGGGCGCGCGCTCCTCGGCAAGAAAGGCGGCGACGAGGTGACGGTCAGCCGACCGAAGGGTGTCGCGGTGTTCGAGATCCTCGAGGTGCGTTACCGGCGATGAACGACGCGCGCTCGACCTTCGCGCGCTCCCTGCTGTTCGAGATCCCGGGCCGGGTGGTGGCGGCGGCCATCCTCACGAGCGCGGCGCTGTCGCTCGCCGCGGCTCCGCGCGCGCGCGCGGCCGAGCCGTCGTCCGACGATCCGCCGCTCTGCCGCGAGGCGCTCGCCACGCGCCCGGACGAGAGCGCGCTCGACGCGCTCGCGCACGCCGAGGAGGACCTCGCGTCGCGCGCGCGCAAGGCGAACGCCGAGGCGCAGCGGATCGTCCACGCGCACATCGGAGACGGCGAGCGGGGGGGACTCGCCGCAGTCGGCGCGTCCGAGCCGCTGCTGAGTCAGGCCGCGGAGCTGCGCAAGGCGGGCAAGGTGATCTGCCACTGCCGGCAGCGGCGCGGCGATCCACTGCGAGAGGACTGCGAGTACCTCTATCCGGAAAAGTTGCAATGACCCGTGGACCCACTCGGCGACCTTCTCGATAATGCGCGCGCTCGGCCCGTGGGAGGGCGAGCGCGTGTCGCGTTCCGTGCCGCATCCAGGGAAGGAGTGTCCGTGAAGATCCGCCTCGCCGCCCTCGCGGCCCTGTGTCTCCCGAGCCTCCTCTTCGTCACATCCTGCGCGACGTCGAACACCGGCTCATCCGGTCCGGAGGCCAAGCAGCCCACGCAGGAAGAGATCGCGATGGACGCCTACATCTACGGCTATCCGCTGATCACGATGGAGATGACACGGCGCATCTCGACCAACGTTGCGAAGCCGGTGGGGACGCGCGCGCCGATGGGGCAGTTCGCGCGGCTGCGCGAGTACCCGACGGCGAAGTTCCGCGACGTCACCGCGCCGAACGCGGACACGCTCTACACCATCGCGTGGCTGGACGTCGGCAAGGAGCCGTGGATCGTCAGCGTGCCGGCGATGAAGGATCGCTACTACCTGCTCCCGCTGCTCGACGGCTGGACCCACGTGTTCGCGGCTCCGGGGAAGCGCACGACCGGTGACGGCGCGCAGAAGTTCGCGGTGACGGGTCCGGGCTTCAGCGGCACCTTGCCGGCAGGCGTGACCGAGTACAAGTCCGGGACCGACATCGTCTGGCTGCTCGGGCGCATCTACTGCACGGGAACGCCGGCGGACTACGCGGCGGTGCACGCGATCCAGGACAAGGTGACCGCGGTGCCGCTCTCCGCCTACGGCAAGGCCTGGAAGCCGCCGGCCGGCACCGTCGATCCGAAGATCGACATGAAGACGGGGGTGCGCGACCAGGTGGATCGCCTCGACGCGGTCGCGTACTTCAGCTTGCTCGCGAAGCTGCTCGAGAAGAACCCGCCCGCGCCCGAGGACGCGGACATGGTCGCGCAGCTCGCGGAGATCGGAATCGTGTCCGGCCAGCCCTTCGACGCGTCGAAGCTCGATCCGGACGTGGCGTCGGTGGTTCCGAGGGCCGCGCAGGAGAAGATCATGGGCTGGTTCAAGGGGAGCGTGGCCGCGGGCGATGCGAGCGACGCGAACGGCTGGATGTTCTCGACGAAGACCGGAACCTACGGGACCCAGTACCTCCAGCGCGCGCTCATCACCGCGATCGGGCTCGGCGCCAATCTCCCCCAGGACGCGATCTATCCGACCTCGCAGGTCGATTCCGAGGGCCATCCGTACGACGGCGCGGAGCGCTACGTGATGCGCTTCGAGAAGGGGGCGCTGCCGCCGGCAAACGCGTTCTGGTCGGTGACGATGTACGACGCGGATTACTTCTTCGTGGCCAACCCGCTGAACCGCTACACCGTCAGCAGCCGCAGCAAGCTCAAGGCGAACCCCGACGGCTCGGTCGACGTGTACATCCAGAACGCCTCGCCTGGGAAGGCGAAGGAATCGAACTGGCTGCCCGCGCCGAAGGGCCGCTTCGTCCTGATGCTGCGCATGTACTGGCCGAAGGAGACGCCGCCGTCGATCCTCGACGGCAGCTGGACGCCGCCGCCGGTGGTGAGGACCACGCCGACCGCGCTATAGGCACTCGCTCTGATCTCCGCTCGGCTTCGCCGCTTGCTGTCAGTCCTTCAGCTCGATGATGATCTCGTGGTACGTGCGGCGGCCGACGTTGCGCGCGATCTCGACGCCGCCGCGTGTCACGTAGAAATGCTGTCCGGGCACGACGTCGGCCTCGAGGTACTCGCGGTAGGGTCCTTCGGTGTCGGGCTCGGGCAGCACCGCCATGCGGTCGCCGTCGATCTGCACGAGGATGTGATCGAGCGCGTGGCGGTGGACCGGGCCTTGATGGCCGGGCTCCATGCGCAGCTCCCAGATGCGCACGCGCTCGTTCTCGAAGACGATGCGATCGGCGATGGGTCCGAGCTTGCGTTGCGGTGCGCTCATGCGTGACGACTCCGTTCGCGTCAGTAGCCCTGTTCGAGGTCGACGACGCCGGCGAGCGGCTCGCCCGTCCGGTAGCGCCGCAGGTTCTCGACGAAGGGCAGGATCAGCTCGACCAGCGCGCCGGGCGCGCTCCACGAGATGTGCGCGGAGACGCGCACGCGCGGGTGCGCGTAGAGCCAGTGTCCGGCGGGCAGCGGCTCCGGGTCGACACAGTCGAGCGACGCGAGCGCCACGCGGCCGTCGTCGAGCGCGACGCGCAGCGCCTCGTGATCGATCAGCTCGCCGCGCGCGATGTTCACGACGTGGAGGCCCGGCTTCACCTTCGCGAGCGCCTCGGCGTCGATCAGATGGCGCGTCGCGCGCGTGACCGGCGCCGCGAGGACGAGATGGTCCGCATCGGCCAGCAAGGTCGCGATCTCGCGCACGATCTCGACCCCCGGCACGGGGCTCGCGGCCTCCGTGCGTCGCAGCGCGCGGACGCGCATGCCGAAGGTCTGCGCGAGCCGCGCGACCTCGGCGCCGATGCCGCCGAGCCCGACGAGGCCGAGAGTCCTGCCGCGCAGACTGCCGAGCGATGCGATGCTCCAGTGCGCGGGCGGCTCGTGGATCCACATCTCCGGCAGGCGCTTCTCCGCCGCGAGCATCACCGCGAGCGTCCACTCGGCGATCGGCCCGGCGGACGCGCCGCGCGCGCAGGTCAGCTGCCGCGATCCGAGCGCCGCGAAGGGGAAGTCGTTCACGCCGGTGCCGAAGGTGTGGACCCAGCGCACGCCGCGCGCGACCACCGCCGCGAGATTCGGGCTGCCCTTCGCGTGCGTCAGCAGCACCTCGCCGCGCGCGTCGGGCGGCGGCTCGCCCTGCATCGGCACCTGCGTCAGCACGAGATCGGGGAACTCGCGGCGCACCGGCTCGAGCAATTGGAGCGGGAGATGCGAGAGCACACGCAAGGGTGTCGCGCTCACGGACGACCCGCCGGCCGCGCGAGCAGTCGCTGCACCAGCAGCGCGCGCTGCACCTGACCCGTCGCGGCGGTGCGCGGCAGCGCCTCCACCAGCTCGAGCCGGCGCGGCTTCTTGAAGGGCGCGAGCCGCGCCTCGCAGTGCTTCTGGAGATCGGCGAGGGTCGGCGACGTGCCGCGCGCCGGGACGATCACGGCGCAGACGATCTCGCCCCATTGGAGATCCGGCACGCCCACCACCGCCACCTCCGCCACGTCCGGATGGCGCGCGAGCACCGCCTCGAGCTCGCCCGGTGTCAGGCTCTCGCCGCCCGTGCGGATCACGTCCTTGAGGCGGCCGGTCACCTGGAGGTAGCCCTCGGCATCGCGCTCGCCGAGGTCGCCGGTGTGGAACCAGCCATCGCGGAGCGCGGCCGCCGTCGCGTCCGGATCCTCGAAGTAGCCGTCCATCAGGAAGGGGCTGCGCACGCAGATCTCGCCGGCCTCCGACAATCGCAGCTCGACCCCCGGCGCCGCCAGTCCGACGCTGCCGGGCTTTCGGAGCGCATCCGCGTCGGGGAGCGCCGCGGCGCAGCCGACCTCCGTCGAGCCGTAGTAGATGCGCGTCGCCGTGTCGGGGAAGCGCTCCTTCAGCGCGCGGATCAGCTCGATCGGCGTGGCCGACGTGCCGGTATCGAGCTCGCGCAGGCTCCGCAGGTCGTAGCGCGAAGCGTCAGCGTCGAGGATGCGGTGCCACACGGACGGGATGCAGTAGAGGCGCGTGGCGCGCCGCCTCTCGATCGCTTCGAGCAGCGCCTCGGCGCTCGCCTGCGGCGCCAGCGCGAGCTCGCCGCGCGTCTGCCAGGCCGCGAGCGCCAAGGTGAAGCCCGCCATGTGGAAGAGCGGGAACATGCAGACGGAGACCTCGGGCGCGTCGCGGAAGACGCCCTGGAAGCTCCGCAGCCAACTCGCGCGGTGCGAGATCACGACGCCCTTCGGGCGCCCCGTGCTGCCGCTGGTGAAGAACATCACGTGCGGATCGGTCTCGCGCACGGCGTCATCGACCGCATCCGGTGTCACGTCGCGCGCCGCGAGCAGCGCGGCGGGGTCGGAGTCGTCGCCGAGGCGGCCGAGCAGCGAAAGCTCGGCGCCGCAGCTGGCCGCAACCGCGCGCGCGACGTCGCGCCGCGCCGTGCTCGCGACCACGACCCGGTGCGGGCGCGCGACCTCCGCGAGCACGCCCGCCTCCTCGAGCCCGAGCCGCGCGTCGAGCGGCGCGAAGACGAGCCCCTGCTTCGAGGTCGCGGCGAAGAGCGCGAGCACCTCGAGCGAGGTGTCGGCGAACACGAGCACGCGCTCGCCGCGCCGGGCGCCGCGCTCGCGCAGCGCCGTGCCGATGCGGCTCGCGGCGGCGTCGAGCTCGCGATGCGTGAGCACGCGCTCGCCGAGCGACGCGGCCGCGCGCTCCGGCACATCGTGCGCGTTGCGGCGGACGAGATCGCCGACCCGCAGCTCGACCCTCGGATTCGCGCTTGCGCTCATGGGCCGGTCCAGAATATCATTCCAGAAGTGAAGAATGAAGTTTCAAATTCGGGGAACGCGAAGCCGAGCCGCGGCGCCCGCGACTCCAGCCGCCGCTCGGCCGCCGACCGCGCCGTCGAGCGCGCCCTCTCCGAGCGCCGCTCGCTCTACGAGGACGAGGTCCAGCGCCTGATCGAGGCGGCCTTCGTGCTGATCGAGCGGACCGGCGACCTCGAGCCGCGCGTCGCCGACATCGTGCGCGAGTCCGGCCTCTCGAATCAGACCTTCTACCGCCACTTCCCGAGCAAACGCGCGCTGCTCGTGGCCGTGCTCGACGCCGGCGTCCGCATGCTCGCGAGCTACCTCGCGCACCGCATGGCGCAGGTCGAGGGCGGCAGCGCGAAGGTGCGCGAGTGGATGCGCGGCATGCTCGAGCAGGCGCTCTCGCCCTCGGGCGCGACGGCAACGCGGCCCTTCGCGCTCGCGCGCACGCGGCTCGCGGCCGACTTCCCGGACGAGATCGCGGCCTCGGAGGCCGAGCTGACCGCGCTGGTTCGCGACGCGATCCGCGCGGGCAAGGAGTCGGGCGAGCTTCCCGACGCCGACCCCGAGCGCGACGCCGAGACGCTCTACCACCAGGCGATGGGCTGGCTCCAGGCGCGGCTCGCGGAGTCGAAGCCGCCGCGGCGCGAGGCGGCCGAGCGGCTCGTCGAGTTCGCGATGCACGGACTGCTGCGCGGCAAGCCCGCAAGCGCCGAAGGCGCGCGCAGTGAAGCAAGCCGTCTGGCGCGCAGCGAGCCGCAGGCGAGCGAAGATCGAAAAGGCGTGCCGAGCGGAGCTCGGAAAAAGGCCCGGAAATAACATGTCGCTCGAGCGCGAGATCCTCTTCACGGGAGTCGGCGGTCAGGGCGTGCAGCTCGCCGCGCAGGTGCTCGCGCGCGCGGCGATGCTCGAGGGTCGCCACGTGATGCTGCTCGGCACCTACGGCGGCACGATGCGAGGCGGCAACACCGACGCGACGCTCGTCGTCGCGGACGCGCCGATCTCTTCGCCGCCGATCGTGTCGCGCGCGTGGGCGCTGCTCGCGATGCACCATCAGTTCTTCGCGCCGCTGCGCGGCAAGCTGCGGCCGGGCTCGCTCGTCGTCGCGAACTCCACCGTGTTCACCGCGTCCCTCGACCGCACGTGGCGCGCCTTCGAGGTGCCCGCGACCGCGCGCGCGACCGAGCTCGGCAGCCCCGTCGTCGGCGCGATGGTCCTGATCGGCGCCTTCGCGCGCATCACGGGACTCGTGTCGCTCGCTTCGCTCGAGGAAGCAATGCGCGCGTGCGTGCCGTCCTACCGGCGCCAGCACGTCGAGCTGAACGAGCGCGCGCTGCACGCAGGATTCGAGCACGCGCCCGCGGACGCGGCGCCCGCGTGGCGTACGGAGGAAGCAGCTTGAGCGCAAGGAGGCCGACTGAGTCGGCCGACGCGCAGCGGGGCGAAGCCGAGCGAAGGCCGGCAGCCCGAGCGCGAGCGATCAGCGAGCGCGAAGGCCCGGCTAAAGGGCGGGGGTCCGTCGACATCGCGATCGAACGCTGCAAGGGCTGCGAGCTCTGCATCCCCGCGTGTCCGCCTCGCGTGCTGCGCATGTCGGAGGCGCGCAACGAGCTCGGCGTCCCCTACCCCGAGCTGCTGTCGGGCTGCACCGGCTGCGGCGCGTGTCTGCTCGTCTGCCCCGACTTCTGCTTCGAGGTCCACCGCTTCGATCCCGCCGACACCGCGGAGGCTCGCCCGTGACGCGCGCGCTGATGGAGGGCTCGGAGGCGATCGCCTGCGCCGCGATCGCCGCGGGCTGCCGCTTCTTCACCGGCTATCCGATGACGCCCTTCACGGAGCTGCTCGAGCACTTCGCGAAGAAGCTGCCCGCCGCGGGCGGTGTCTGCATCAACGCCGAGAGCGAGCTCGAGGCGATCGGCATGACGTGGGGCGCGCTCGCGACCGGCGCGCGCGCCGCGACCGGCAGCACCGGACAGGGCATCGCGCTGATGCAGGAGTCGCTCTCGGAGATCACGCGTGCCGAGCTGCCGCTCGTGCTCTTCAACATGTCGCGCGGACAGGCCGACTACTTCCAGGCCACGCGCGGCGGCGGTCACGGCGACTACCGCCACCTCGTGCTCGCGCCCTGCGACGCCGCGGAGGCCGTCGCGCTGACCCAGCTCGCCTTCGACCTCGCCGACCGCTGGCGCAATCCCGTCGTGGTGTACGGCGACTACCTGCTCGCGCATACCGCGGAGGCAGTCGAGATCGAGCCGCAGATCTTTCCGCCGCTCCCGCCGAAGGACTGGGCCGTCGACGGCTCGCTCGGCGGCAGCGGCCGTTCGCGCAACGTGAATCCGCTCGGGATGGAGAAGGGGAAGAAGGGCATCGAGCCGGAGCCCTTCTGGAAGCGGCTCGCCGCGAAGCACGAGTCGATGGCGCGGCGCGAGCCGCGCTGCGAGGTCGAGGGCGCGGACGACGCCGACCTCGTGGTCGTCGCCTTCGGCACCTTGGCGCGCTTCGTGCGGCACGCAGTGCGCGCGCTGCGGCGCGAAGGCGCGCGGGTCGCGCTCTTCCGGCCGATCACGCTCTGGCCCTTCCCCGCCGAAGCGCTGCGCCAGGCGTGCCTGCGCGCGCGGCGCGTCGCGGTGCTCGAGCAGAACGCGGGCCAGATGATCGACGACGTGCGCCTCGCGCTCGAGGGACGCGTTCCGGTGTCGGCGATCGGCGGGATCTCGTCCGACGCCGCCGGCTTCGGCATCGGCCCGCTGCTCGATCCCGACGAGGTGCGCGGGCGCATCGAGGGCGCGCTCATGGGACGGGAGGCGGTGCGATGACGCGAGTTCGCGAGACCTTGCCCGCGCAGCCCGCGCTCCAGCTCGGCGTCGACCACGATCTCTGCCCCGGCTGCGGCGAGCCGCTTGCGCTGCGCATGCTGCTCGAGGCGATCGAGGAGCTCGGCTGCGCGCGGCGCGCGATCGGCGTGGTCGGCATCGGCTGCTACACCGCGCTCTCGCCGCTGATGGACGTCGACGTGATCCAGGCGCTGCACGGCCGCGCGCCGTCCGTCGCGACCGGCGCGAAGCGCATGCGGCCCGAGTCGCTCGTCTTCACTCTGCAGGGCGACGGCGACATGGTGAACGAGGGGCTCCAGGAGGTGATCCACACGGCGGCGCGCGGCGAGAGCGTGACGTGCGTGCTGCTGAACAACGGCGTCTTCGGCGAGACCGGCGGCCACATGACGTCGACCACCGTGATCGGGCAGCGCACCAAGAACACGCTCGAGGGTCGCGACGCCGCCTATCACGGCCACCCGATCCTGATCGGCGACCTGCTCGCGATGCAGGGCGGCACCGCCTACGCGGCGCGCGGCTCGGTGCACGACGCGGCCGGCGTCGCGGGCACGAAGCGCCTGCTGCGCCGCGCGCTCGAGACGCAGCTCCGGGGCGAGGGCTTCTCCTTCGTCGAGATCCTCACCATGTGCCCGACCGGCTGGTTCGTCGGCACCGCGAAGGGCCCCGACTACCTCGCGCAGGTGCTCGGCCCCGTGCACGCGACCGGCGAGCTCAAGCGCGACGGGAAGTATGTGTCGACCGTCGAGCTCCGCGATCGCGCGCTGCAGCGCGCAAACGCTTAGTTACACCGCGCTGCTCCGACGCGACGAGGAGTGAAGTCGCCTCGTCGCGTCCGGCGCAGCGCCGTGCAGCCGAAGCGCCGCAAGGCTAGGCGAATCACCGAGCCCCGCGCGGCTCACCCCTTCGCGATGTCGATCACCTGCGTCTCGCTGAAGCCGAGCAGGCCCCAGCGGCCGTTCTCGACGCCGATGCCCGACCACTTCGCGCCGCCAAAGGGCGCGGTCGGCAGGATGTCGAGGTGTTGGTTCACCCAGGCGGTGCCGCACTCGAGCCGCGCCGCGACGTCGGCCGCGCGCTGCGGATCGGACGACCACACCGAGCCCGAGAGCCCGAACATCGTCGCGTTCGCGCGCTCGACCGCGTCGTCGACGTCGCGATAGGTCAGCACCGGCAGCGCCGGGCCGAACTGCTCCTCGTCGACGATGCGCATGCCTTCCGCGACGTCGGTGAGGATCGTCGGCTGGAAGAAGTAGCCGTCGCGGCCGGCCGGCTTGCCGCCGGCAACCGCGCGCGCGCCCGCCTTGAGAGCGTCCTCGACGAGACCGCACACGCGCTCGTACTGCGGCCGGTTGTTGATCGGACCGAGCTGCGTGTCGGCCTCGAGGCCGGGCCCCACCTTCACCGTGCGCGCGAGCTGCGCGAGCTCCTCGAGCAGCGCCTTCTGCTTGCTCTCGTGCACGTACACGCGTTTGACCGCGCTGCACACCTGACCCGAGTTCTCGAACGCGCCCCAGAAGAGCTTCTCCGCGATCTGCTTCGGCTCGACGTCCGGCAGGATGATGGCCGGATCGTTGCCGCCGAGCTCGAGCGTGATGCGCTTGAGATCGGGCGCGGCGGCCGCCGCCACCTTCTTGCCCGTCGATACCGAGCCCGTGAACGAGATCTTGCGGACGGCCGGGTGCGTGCTGACCCACGCGCCGAGCGCGTCGCCGCCCGACACCACGTTGAGGACACCGGGCGGGAGCACGGAGCGCAGCGCCTCGCCGAGCGCCAGGGTCGAGAGCGGCGTGAAGGGCGACGGCTTGATCACGACGGTGTTCCCGGCGAGCAGCGCGGGCGCGATCTTCCACGAGGCCAGGATCACCGGGAAGTTCCACGGCGTGATCGCGCCGACCACGCCGAGCGGTCGCCGCCGCACCTCGACGCGCTTGCTCGCGTCGTCCTGCACGACCTCGACGGGCAGCTCGAGCGTCGCGGTGAAGTCGAACCAGAAGGCGGCGCCGTGGATCTCGCCGATTCCCTTCGCGAGCGGCTTGCCCTGCTCCTGCGTCAGCACGCGGCCGAGGTCGTTGGCGCGCGCGCGCAGCGCGGCCGCGCAGTCGCGCAGCGCCTGGCGGCGGCGCGCCTCGTCGCGTCGCCAGTGGCGGAAGGCCTGCGCCGCGGAGTCCATCGCGGCGTCGAGCTGCGCGCGGCTGCACTCGGGCGCCTTCGCGAAGGGCTTGCCCTGCGAGGGATCGATCACCCCGAACGTCTCGGGCGCCGACACCGCCTTGCCGTCGATGGTCATCTGGAACTCGGCCATGCTGAGCCTCCTCGTGAAGATCGCGGCAAGGTAGCGACCGACGGGATTCGGATCCTCCCGCGCCTCGGCTCGGGTAGAGTGTGGGCCCTCGCGGCGGGGCCGGACTCCGGGCCTCGTGCAAAGGAGCTCCGATGCCGATCAAGATCACCTTCGAGCTCTCCGACACGGACCTCGAATACTTCCGCGAGGTCTTCCGCAAGGCGCAGGACACGACGCTGAAGAAGGACGAGGCGACGATCCTGCACGAGGCGCGTCGTCAGGCGCGCGAGATGCGCAGCCGCTCGGTCCCGGAGTTCGTCGAGAGCCGCATCCAGTGCCTCGACTCGCTGACCCGGATGCTCGAGGACGCCGACTGGGGGCTCGCCGGCGCGCACCGCGAGCGCGTGCTCCAGGCGCTCGCCTACTTCGCCGAGCCGGCCGACCTGATCCCGGATCAGATCCCCGGCCTCGGCTACCTCGACGACGCGATCATGGTCGAGCTCGTGGTGCAGGACCTGCGCCCCGAGATCGACGCGTACCAGGCGTTCTGCCTCTTCCGGGACGAGCAGGTCGCCGGCAAGACGACGCCCGAGGCGCTGAAGAAGAAGCTAGAGGCCCGACGCCGCGCGATGTATGCGCGCATGGAGAAGCGCCGCGACCAACGCGATCGCCGCGGCGGCTTCTTCTCGATCTTTCGTTAGGCCGCTCTAGAGCGACTTGCCGCCGGGGCCGCCGTCGTCTCCGGCGTCGGCGGCCGCCTTCGCCTGCTGGACCATCTTCTCCTGCTCCTTCCGCTGGCGCTCGTCGCTCAGGAACTTCAGGTAGCTCTCCGCCGCGTCGTGCACCTTCTTGTCGTCCGACGCCGCCTGGAAGGCTCGCTGCGCGTCGTCGAAGTGCTGGGAACCCATCTGCGCGACGCCGATCAGGAGCTGCACCTGTCCGCGTTGCTCGGGCTTCGCCTTCGGGAGCGCCTTCTCGAGCGCGGCGAGCGCGTCCGCGAAGCGGTCGCGCTGGAGGTGCATCTGCCCGAGCAGCATGTACATCTCGCCGTCGGGCGCGAGCTCTCCGGCCTTCTCGAGCGGCTCGAGTGCCCGGTCGTGCTCGCGCGCGGCGATCAGGCAGTTCGACATCAGGCGGTAGGACTCGGCGTCCTCCTTCATCTGACCGCCCTTCAGCCCCTCCTCGACCGCCTTCGCGCACTGGAAGGGCATGTCGCGCAGGAAGAGCAGGCGCGCGAGCTGGCGGAACTCGCGGTCGTCGGTGAGCAGCTTCGCGGTGTGCGCGAGCTGGAGCGTCGCGAGCGCGCTGGCCTCGCGGTCGATCAGGTTCTGCACGGCGGCGAGCTGCGTCCAGTACTGCTTCTTCTGCGGCGACATGCTGATCAGCTTCTGCAGCGTGGCCGCGACGTTCGGGTAGTCCTGGAGCTGGCTGTAGATCGCGACGAGCAGCTGCACCCAGCTCTCTTTCGGGCTCGGCTCGGTCTCGACGGCCGTCTTCGCCGGCGCGAGCGCCTCCTTGAACTTCTCCTGCTGCACGAGGATCATCGCCTTCAGGTGATAGGCCTCGGGCTTCGGCTCGCTCTCGCCTTCGAACCAGCTGTTGATGAGCGCGAGCGCGTCGTCGTACTTCCCGAGCTGCGTGTAGATCTGCGCGAGCGAGTAGGTCATCTGCTGCTCGGCGAGCGGATCGAGCGCGTGCTGCTCCAGCGATTTCTGGAACTCTTCCGGCACCTGATCCACCTGGCCCTTCGAGAGCAGGATGTAGCCGCGGAAGCGGTGGATCTGCGCGACCTCGAGCGGATCGAGCTTGCTGCGGCCGGCGAGCTCGTCGACGATCGCGAGCGCCTCGTCGTACTTGTCCTGCTGGAGGAGCTCGTTGGCCTGGCTCAGCTTCTCCGCCACGCGCTTGCTGAGCGCGCCCTGCTGCGGCGTCGTCTTGGGGTCGGGCTTCTTCTTCGCGGACTGCGCGCCGGCCGCGCCGCCGACGACGAGCAGCGCGACGCAGGCGAGCGCCGCGACGAGACGCAGCGCGAGCACGCGAAGTCGAACCGTGCGCGCCACGCTCATCCCTTCGGCATCTCGAAGCGCAGCACGGTCTCCGTGGTCGCCTCGACCGGCTTGCCGTCCTTCATCTGCGGCTGGTACTTCCACTTCGAGACGGCCGCGAGCGCGGCGCGCTCGAAGACGTTGTGGCTCGACTTCACGACGACGGCGTCCTTGATCGAGCCCGCGGTCGTGATCGTGAAGCGCACGTAGACCCAGCCCTCGAGCCCTCGGCGCGCGGCCTGCGGAGGGTACTGCGGCTCGACGCGCACGAGCGGCAGCGGCTCGCGATCGGAGAGGCCGGCGCCGAAGGCGAGCGCGCCGCGGTGCGTGCCATCGCCGCCGCCGCCGCCCGCCGATCCGAACTCGGCGCCGAGGCCGGCCGCGATCGCCTGCACGTCGAGCTCGAGGTTCACGCCCGACTCCTTCGCGATCTGCATGGTCGGCGTCACGGGCGCCTGCTCGGGCTTCTCGATCTGCGGCTTCTCGCGCTTCTTCTCCTCGATCTCGCTCTCGTGCTTCAGCCGCACGAACTCGACCTTCGAGAGCGTGATCGAGTCGTCGGCCTTGGCGCGCACGCTGGTCATCGCGTGCAAGGTGCCGAACAGCGCCGCGATGAAGAGCACCGCGAGGACGAAGGCGATCGGGAAGCGGAGGGCCGACAACACGTCGCTTACTTGCCCCCGGCGAGGGCCGCGCCGATCGCCACTTCCTTGATGCCGCCGAGCTTCACCTCGTCCATCACCTGCGCGAGCACGCCGGCGGGCGCCTTCTTGTCGGCGATCACGATCACCGTGTCGTCGGGCCGCTCGAGGTGGAGCCGCTCGATCAGCGGGCGGATCTCGCGCAGGTCGACGTTGCGCCGGTCCATCCAGACCTCGCCGTTGGAGCGGATGCCGACCAGGATGTTGCCCTGGCGCTGCTCGCCGATCATCGCGGCCTCGGCCTTGCTGACGGTGACGCCGGGCTCGCGCACGAACGACGTGGTGATGATGAAGAAGATCAGGAGATTCAGGACGAAGTCGAGCATCGGCGCAAGGTCGATGCCGTGCTCGTGGCCCTCTCCGCCGCCGTGGCGCTGCGAGCGCATCGTTCACCTCGACGACGTGCCGAAGGAGATGTTGTCGACGCCGCCCTGCTTGATCTGGTCCATCACCTGGATCAGCAGCCCCGACTCCGAGTTCTTCTCCGCCGTCACCATCACGCCCCAGTCGGGCTTCTGCGCGTGCAGGCGCACGATGTTCGGGCGCACGGCGCGCACGTCGACGAGGCGGCCGTCGACGATCACGTCGCCCGACGCCTTCACGACGACCGAGATGCTTCCGGTCTCCTTGCCGGTGGCCGGGCCGCTCGCGCCGCCGCCGTGCCGCTGCACCTGGAAGCCGAGCTCCTTCACGAACCCCGCGGTGATGATGAAGAAGATCAGGAGATTGAGGACGAAATCGAGCATCGGCGCGAGGTCGATGCCCGTCGTCTCCTCCATGTCGAAGTGACGTCGGAGCCGCATCTCAGTACGAGAGCTTGTCCGACATGTGCTCGGTCTCGAGCCGCGCGCGGTTCTGGAAGTAGTAGACCGGGTATAGGCCGGTGATGCTGACGGCGAGGCCGGTCATCGTGCAGGTCATCGCCTCCGAGACGCCGGAGGCCATCGCGCGGGCGTCGGCCGAGCCGCGCAGCGCCATCGAGTCGAAGACCTGGAGCATGCCCGACACCGTGCCGATCAGTCCGAGCAGCGGCGAGAGCGGCACCAGCACACGGAGCAGCGGCATGTTCGCGCTCATGCCGGCGTTGAGCCGTGAGATCAGGTAGCGGCGGATCTGCCGCGCGCACCACGACTGGTGCTCGTCCCGCGAGTTCCAGGTGTGGAGCGTCCGCTCGATCTCACCCGGCAGCATGCGCGAGAAGTACCACCAGCGCTCGATCACGAGCGTCCACATCACGACGCCGCACAGGTAGATCAGCACGACGAAGGGACCGCCCGCGCGGATCATCTCCTGGACGGCGGTGTAGGGGTAGAAGAGCGTCTCGACGATGCGGTCAAGCATGTCGCGGCCCCCTTCCGCCGAGCAGTCCGCCCTCTTCGCGCTCCTTCGCCCGCTCGAGGCTCTCGGCCAGCATGCCCGTGCTCTGCTCGTCGAGGATCTGCACCACGTTGCGCGACATCGACGAGAGCGCCGCGTTCATGAAGAGCAGCGGGATCGCGATGCCGAGGCCGAGCACCGTCGCGATCATGGCGGTCGAGATGCCGTGCGCCATGAGCCGCGGGTCGGAGGAGCCCGACTCCGTGATGCTCTGGAAGGTGATGATCATGCCGACGACGGTGCCGATCAGGCCGAGCAGCGGGCCGGCCGCGACGGCGAGGCGCAGGAACGCCTGGAAGCGCTCGAGCTTCGGCACCTCGCGCAGCACGGCCTCGGAGATCCGCAGCTCGACCACCTCTGCGTCCTCCTCGATCGTGCCGGGATCGGCCTTGATCGAGGAGAGCACGCGCCCGAGCGCGTTGTCCTCCGTCGGGTGATCGAGGTTCGCGAGCTGGCGCCGCACTGCGATGCGCGCGCGGAGCAGGTAGAAGGCCTGGTAGATCGACAGCAGCGCGCCGATCGCGCCGACGAGCAGGATCACGTAGTTCACGCTCTCGCCGCGCTGGATGCGCTCGCCCCAGTTCGGCCGCTGCACGATCAGCTGGAGCAGCGCGCCGCGCGACGGATCGACCGCCGCCTCGACGTAGCCCTGCTTCGCCTGCTGGAGCTCTCGCGCGAGGCTGACGAGGCCGCTCGGCGGCTGGCGCGGCAGGATGTTGAGCCTCCCGACGGACGGCTTGTAGTCGAGGAACTGCCCGTCGGTCATCGCGATGAAGCCGCCGATGCGGACGACCTCGGCCTCCTTCGGATTGCCGCCCGCGTCGTCGATCGAGGTCTTGAACTGGACGACGCGCCCGCTCTCGGTCATCTCGCGCTGGATCTCGAACCAGAGGCGCTCGAGCTCCTCGATCGAGGGCAGCTTCTTGGCCTTGCCGAGCGCGGCGAAGAATTCGTCGCGCTTCGGGAACTGCGCGCTGATCAGGGAGTTGTACATCACCGACGAGCCGTCGCCGGCCACCTGGCGCACCACGCCGAAGAGCTCGCCGAGGCTGCCGACGCGCTGGGTCATCGTCTCCTGGAGCTCGGCGAGCTTGCGCTCGTTCGCGTCGAACGTGGTGGAGAGCTGCTTCGAGTGCGCCTCGGCGGCGTCGCGCTTCTTGATCGCGTCGGCCAGCATGCTGGCCTGCTTCTCCTTGCTGGCGAGGAACTCCTTCTCGCGGGCCTCGTTCTCCTTGGCCTGGATCGCGCGCGTGTTGCGCGTCTGCTCGAGCAGCTCGTCGAGATCCACCGCCGCGAGGGCGGCGCTCGCGGCGCACAGCGGCGCGGCGAGCGCGAGCACGAGCACGGGGGTTCGGACACGCATCACGACTTCGCCTCCTTCGGCGCCGGAACGGGCACGGTCAGCATCTCGGGCGCGCGCGCCTTCTTGGCGACGCCGACGCCGATCTCGAAGGCATCGCGGTAGTGGTTGTCGACCACCCAGCCCTTCTTCTCCGCGTCCCAGTAGCCCGTCTCCTTGCGGTCGAGCGTCTGGTAGAGCAGCGCGACGCGACCGACGCGCAGGAACTCGACGGTGCGCGCGTCGGGGCCCTCGCCGAGCTTGCCCTCGTAGGCCTCGATCGTGCGCCCGTAGTCCATCTCGACCTGATAGGCCTCGACGATGCGGCGGTACTTCTCCGAGATCGTCACGTCCGCGCGGTCCATCATCGCCTTCAGCGTCTTGACGCGGTCGGAGCGCTCCTGCGCGAGGAAGGGCACGTCGAGCGCGACGAACTGCTCGAGCGTGTCGAGCATGCGCGTCATCAACGGCGACACCTCGCGCGAGGTGGTGTCTACCTCCTGCAGCTGCTGGTTGATCGCCGTCATCTCGTCGTTCTGCGACGCGACCTGCACCTCGAGCTGCTTCGCGTAGGTCTGGTAGCTCTCGGTGTCGGCGACGGCCTTGCGGTAGTCGGCGAGGAGCTTCTGCGTCTCGTCGTCGAGCTTGTCGATGCGGTCCTGCGACGCCTTCGAGTCGGAGTCGGAGGCCTGCTGCTCCTGCAGCGCGACGTTGAGCTTCTCGGCCCGCTTCTGGCTCTCCGACGGCTGCGGCGGAGCCGGAGCGGCGGCCGCCGGAGCTGCGGCCGGCGGCGCGCCGGCCTCCGCGCCCTTGGGCGGTTCGCCCTTCGCCGCTTCCTCCGCCACGGCCGCGAGCGCGAGCGCGCACAGCGCGCCGAGCAGCGCCAGACCCGAAACGATCGCCCTGGTTCTCATATGCCCTCGCGAGTCGCCGGAGAGTGCTCCGGAAACTGCCGTCTACTGCGGGACCGACCGACACCCTGCCGACTACGCCCACGTGGGGAGGGCTTCGCCTGACAACCTCTCGGCCCCGCGCGCGGGAACGGGTCGTGCCCGCGTCGCGTCGATCCAATCGGAATGCCGGCGCACGACGGCCCACTCCTCGCGACCGGCAAAAAGTGGCGCGCAGAATACCATGCGCCGCCACACGACTGTCAACTCGGGTTGCCGCTGGAAGAGGGCGTGCCGCCGTCGGAAAACGGCGGCGCCGCTTCAATCACGCCACCAGGTCTTGAGCACCGTCCGCGCGAACGAGAGCCCGTAGCGGAGATCGCGGCCCTTCTTGCTCTCGCCGCCGGCGCGTCGCCTCACGGTGACCGGCACGTCTCCCATCCGGACTCCCTTCCGAGCCGCGTCGATCAGCAGCTCGGCGGTATGGAACTGGTCCTGGCGCAGCAGCAGCCGCGCGAGCTGCGACGCCCGCAGCGCGCGGAAGCCGTTCGAGCAGTCCGTCACGCGCACCGGCGTGAGCAGGCGGATCAGCGCGTTGAAGACGTGGATGCCGAGCCAGCGAACCTGGCTGTCGCGCTCGTGGCGGCCGAGGATGCGCGAGCCGATCGCGAAGTCGAGACGGCCCTCGGCCACCGGCCGCACCAGCGACTCGATCTCGGAGGGCAGGTGCTGGCCGTCGGCGTCGAGCGTGACCACGATCTCGGCGCCGTGCGCGATCGCGACGTCGAAGCCGAGTCGCAGCGCCGCGCCGCCGCCGCGCCGGAGCGGCGCGCGCAGCACCAACGCGCCCGCGCGCTCCGCCACCTCGGCGGTGCCGTCGCGGCTGCCGTCGTCGACGACGAGCGCGGCGAGCGGCCGGCCGCAGACCGAGGCCGGCATCGCGGCGAGGACCCCGCCGATGTTCTCCGCCTCGTCGAAGGCCGGCAACACGGCGACCACCGGCGGCAGCCGCGAGTGTTCCGGATGCAGGCGCCGGAACTCGGCGAGCCCGAGCGCGCGCACGAGGCGGTCGAACTGCTCGTCCTGCAGCGAGCCCTTCGCGCGCGCCGCCAGCACCAGCAGCCAGAGCAGCAGGTTCGACGCGATCAGCACCGCGATCAGGCGGCTCCACTGCGCGTGCTCGAGCATCAGCATGTCGCGCAGCGCGTTGACCGAATTCGGGAAGGCCGACACGCACGCGAGCGCCGCGCCGAAGAGCGTCGCGAGCGCGAAGTCGCTGCGGCGCGAGCGCGCGCCGCGGAAGCGCGCGAACGCGACGGCGAGCACGCCGGCGCCGAGCGCGAGTCCGAGCCAGCGCAGGATCGACACGACTCCCGCCTAACTTTGCCGGGCCTTCGCGCTCGCTATTCGCTCGCGCTCGGGCCTCCGGCCTTCGCTCGGCAAGCCTGTGCGATCTTCGCTCGGCTGCGCCTCGCTGCGCCCCGGACGGCTTGCCTCGCTGCGCGTCGGCCGACTGTCGTCGGCCTCCTTGCGACTCAGGTAGTCGGAACGGCGGCGGCTGCCGTCCCAGCGGATGTCGGGGAACTGCGCCTCCTTGCGCTCCTCGATGCGCTCGCGGTGCGGCAGCAGGTCGCGCAGCATGCAGCGGAGCTCCGTGTCCATGTCGGAGGCGGGCACGTAGCCGAGGTCGCGGAGGAGCTGGGAGTCGGGACGATAGTAGTGCTGCTCGGCCTCGGTGCGCGGGTTCTCCATCGGGTGGATCTTCACGTCGAGGCCGAGCTCCGCCGCGATGCGCTGCACGCGCGCCGCGAGCTCGGAGACGTCGTAGACGTCCTCGAACTGGTTGAAGACGCGGTACTCGCCCGCGCGCGGCGGGTTCTCCAGCGCGAGCGTCAGACACTGCATCGAGTCGGAGAGCGGCAGGAAGCCGCGCTTCTGGCGGCCCTGTCCGTAGGGCGAGAGCGGCAATCCGATCACCGCCTGCGCGCAGAAGCGGTTGATCGCCGTGCCGAAGGCCTGGTCGAAGTCGAAGCGCGTCGCGAGCGCGGGCTCGTCCTGCTGCTCCGGGATGCGCGTTCCGTAGACGACGCCCTGCATGATGTCGGTCGAGCGCAGGCCCCACAGGCGACAGGCCATCTCGACGTTGTGCGAGTCGTGCACCTTCGACTGGTGGTACCAGGAATTGGCGCGGCGCGGGAAGAGCGCGCGGTCGCGGCGGCCGCGGAACTCGAGCTCGAACCAGCCCTCCGGGATGTCGAGGTTCGGCGTGCCGTACTCGCCCATGGTCCCGAGCTTGACGAGGTGGCAGTCGGGCACGACCTCGCGCAGCGCGTGCAAGGTGACGAGCGTCCCCATCACGTTGTTGGTCTGCGTCATCACCGCGTGGTGGACGTCGATCATCGAGAACGGCGCGGAGGGCTGCTCGCCGAGGTAGACGACGGCCTCCGGGCGGAACGAGCGGTAGGCGTTCCAGACGAAGTCCCACTCCGTGAGGTCGCCGCGGTAGAAGCGCAGGTTCTGGCCGAGGTGCCTCGCGTAGGCGGAGAGCCGCTCGGCCATCGGGGCGATCGGGATGGCCGACTGCGAGCCCATCTGCCCGACCCACGCGCGCCGCGCGTAGTTGTCGATGCCGGCGACCTCGTGGCCGCGCGCCGCGAGGTGGATCGCGAGGGTCCAGCCGAGATATCCGTCGACGCCCGTGATCAGGACTCGCATGCAGAGGCTCGCTTCGGTGACGCGCCATCATGCCATGAGCGCGCGGCGCGTGCCGTGCACCGGCGACGCGCTCGTCAGATATCGCCTCGTCCTGGCTCCGCGTTTCGCCTAGTGAGGTCAGGGCTCGCGGTACGGCCGGCCCTCGCGGTAGAGCGCGAGCCGCGCTGCGATCGGGGCCGCGAGCTCGCGCTTCGCGTGGTCGAGCGCCTGTTGCGCCGTGCGCTGCGCGTCGGCATAGCGGCCGGCCGCGGCGTAGGCGGCCGCGAGCGTGTCGAGCGCCTCGGCGTCGCGCGGGCCGAGCCGCGAGACGGACTCCTCGGAGAACGCCACCGCCTCGCGTACCGCCTCCTCGCTGCCGTCATGCACGGCGAGCGTCCAGGCCAGGTTGTTCATGAGGGTCGGGTCGCGTCGCAGCGCGAGCGCACGACGGTAGGCGTCCTCGGTCTCCCGCGTCTCGCCGCGCGCGGCGTGCGCCTCCGCGAGCGCCGAGAGGACGCCGATGCGGTCCCGTCCGATGAGCGACAGCCGTCGCGCCGCGGCCTCGAGGCGTTCCGGGTCGCGGCTGCGGATCGCATGCGCGTCCCAGAGCTCGATCAGCGGCACGACGGTGCAGAGCGCGGCCACGGAGAAGACCGCGAACGCGAGCGCGGGCCGGCGACGCGGCGCGGCGTCGCCCCGGTCGCCGCCGCTTCGGAGCAGCAGCTTTGCGACGCGCCCGTCGCGCAGCTTCCAGACCGCGCCGTCGAGCACGAAGTGGTGCAGGTTGATCACCGAGAAGAGCAGGATCGAGAGGCCGCCCGACCACGAGAGCGGCCCGAGCAGGCGCGGCGAGAAGAGCAGCGCCGGCAGCTCGCCGATCAGAACGCCCGCGAGCAGCGCCTTGCCGAGGTACGGGGTCAGGCGGCGAGCCGCACCGCTCTGCCTCGCGTAGTACGAGGTGATCCAGAGATACTGGACGGAGTGCGCGATCGAGGCCCAGACCGCCGTGAAGGCCAGCCCTTCGAGCGGGCGGTCGCGCGCCGAGAAGAGCGCCGGTAGCACGAACCAGAGCGACTGCGAGGCGGCCAGCAGCGCCGGCGCGACCAGATCCGCGGCGCGCGCGCCCGCGCGCACGAAGAGCCCCGCCGACGCCGCGAGGCAGCCGAGGAAGGCGACGAGCCCCACGGCCGCGAGTCGGGCCGCGAGCTCGCGCGGGATGCCGAGCGAGAAGGCGTCGTAGCCGCGGCCGTCGGCCAGGAACTCCGGCGCGAAGCTCCGTCCCGTGTGCGCCTGGAACGCCAGCAGCGCGATCGCGAAGCTCAGCACGTACGCCGCGTACAACGTGCGCTTGGCCCCCGGCTCCACCGCGACACCGCGCCGGCGCAGGAAGAGCAGCGAGAGCCCGTAGTTCTGTCCGGCGAAGTGCCACGGGCTCCACGCGAAGTAGAGGGTCATCAGGAACGAGCCGAGGCCGTGCCAGTAGAGGCCGGCGACGAAGAGCGCGGCCAGCACGAGGCTCGCGTGAACGGCGAAGAGCCGATAGCGGCGACGATCCTCGGCGCGCTCGTAGACGCGCAGCAGGGTGGCGCCATAGTGCGGCGTCGAGACCAGCAGGCCGAGCCCGAGCGTGATCTCGATCGGCCAGTCCGTCAGCGCGAGCCGACTCCCGAGCCACATGAGCAGCGGCAGGCTGAGCAGGTAGCCTGCGCCTGCGCCGAGCAGCAGGTCGGCGCGGGGGCCATGCAGCCAGGGGCTCTCCGGACGCGCGACGTGACTCGAGACCGTCACGTCGACCATGATACGCCGACACCAGATTCCACATGCACGTGTCGACCGAACCGAAGATCCGAACGCCGGGCGCCGCCCTCCGGCTCGCGCTCGCGCTCGCCGTGATCGCGGGCTCGCTCGCCGCGTTCGCGCCGGCGCTGCGCGCGGGCTTCGTCTCGTGGGACGATCCGCTGACCGTCACCGACAACTATGCGATCCGCGGCTTCACCGCCGAGAACCTCCACTGGATGGCGACGACCAGCCACGCCGGTCACTACCAGCCGCTCTCGTGGCTCTCGCTCGCGCTGGACCACGCCGTCTACGGGCTCTCGGCGCCGGATTTCCCCGAGGCCCGCGGCTTCCACGCGACGAACCTGCTGCTGCACGCGGCCGGCGCGCTCGCGCTCTTCGCCTTCGCGCTGGCGCTCTATGGTCGCGCGCGCGGGCGCGTCGCTGCGAGCGGCGCGCGCGCAATCGCCTTCGCGGCGGCGCTCGCCGCGCTGCTCCACGCCGTCCACCCGCTGCGCGCCGAGTCGGTCTGCTGGGTGACCGAGCGCCGCGACGTGCTGTCCGCGCCGTTCTTCCTGCTCGCGCTGCTCGCGTATCTGCGCGCGACCCCGACCGGGCCCGTGCGTGACGTCCGCCCGGGCTGGCTCGCGCTCTGCACGGGAAGCGCGCTCGCCGCGCTCGCGCTCTGCGCCGCATCGCTCTCTCTCGCGGACCCGCAACAGCTCGCGCTGCGCGGTCCGGGCGTCGCGGGCCTCGCACTGGCGCTCGCGCTCTGCGCCGTCTCGTGCGTCGCGGCGGCGCGCGGGGTCGACCCGGGTCGTGCGAGCGGCCGCTCGCTCTGGCTGTGCGCGAGCCTCGCGCTGCTCCTCGTCTCGCTCGGCGCGAAGGCCTGGGGGATCGTGCTGCCCGCGCTGCTCGTCGTGCTGGATTTCTGGCCGCTCGCGAGATGGCGCGCGGGCGACGCGCGACCGTCTCACCGCGCGCTCCTCGCCTCGCTCGTCGAGAAGCTGCCCTTCGCGGTGCCCGCGCTGGTCTTCGCGCGACTCGCGGCCTGGGCACAGATGGCGCAGCAGGGACGCCTCGATGTGCTCGCCATCCACACGCCCGGCGCGCGCGCGGTGCAGGCGCTCTACGGCCTCTCCTTCTATCCGTGGAAGACGCTCCTCCCGACCGGGCTCGCCCCGCTCTACCCCGTGCCCGACGAGGTGAGCCTCGCGGAGCCGCGCTTCGCGCTCGGCGCGCTGGCGACGCTCGCGCTCACCGCGCTGGCGCTCGCGCTCCGGCGCCGCGCGCCCGCGCTGACCGCGATGTGGTTCGCGTACGCGCTGACCGTCGCGCCCGTGCTCGGCGTGCTCCAATCGGGCCCGCAGCTCGTCGCCGACCGCTACGCCTACCTGGCGGGCATTCCCTTCGCGCTCGCCGCGGGCGCGCTCTGGCTGCATGCGTCGGAGCGCCCGGTGCTGCGCGCCGCAGCGACACTGGCGAGCGTCGCGGCGCTCGCCGTGCTCGGCGCGCTCGCCTGGAGGCAGTGTGCGATCTGGCGCGACTCGGAGAGCCTCTGGCTGCGCGCCTACGAGAAGGCGCCGGACTCGCCGCTCGCGGCGCTGAACCTCGGGCTCGTGCGCGCGGAGCAGGCCGCACGCACGCCGGACGCGATGCGGCGGATCGCGCTCCGCGACGAGGCGCTGCGCCTCGTCGGCGAGGCAGCAGCGCGCCGCCCCGGAAGCGGCCTCTATCGAATGAACGAGGCGATCGTGCTCGCCGACCGCGCGGGCGACCTGAAGGAGCCGGCGCACGGCGACGATCTCGCGCGCGCCGACCGGCTCGCGAGCGAGGCGATCGCGCAGGGCGAGGCGAGCGGGCTCGTCGATCCCTCCTGGTACTTCCAGCACGGGCGCATGCTGGCCGCCGCCGGACGGCAGGACGACGCGGTTGCGCACTACGAGCGCGCGCTGGCGCTGCGGCCCGAGTGGCCCGTGCCGCGGCTCTTTCTCGCCCGGGCCGAGCTCGACGCCGCGCTGCGCGAGGCGGTCGCTCGCCCCGAAGAAGCGCTCGCGCGCGTCGAGCGCGCGCAGCGCGAGCTCGCGGAGGTCGCGCGCGCGGCGCCGCCGACGCGCAGCATCGCCGCGGCGCAGGAGTTCGCGTCGACCTTGCGCGAATCGCTGCTGCGGCGGCGAGCTGCGGCGGACGCGCCGACCGCGCCGGCGCCGTGACTCAGTCCGCGGTGTCGGAGTCCGCGGACTCGGAGCCCGGTTCCGCCTTCGCGGCCCGCTCCTCGCGGATCCGCAAAGTCTCGTCGAGGTACGCGAGGTAGAGCGACACCAGGCGCGTCGTGTCGTAGTAGGAGGCGAAGTCGATCTTCGAGGTGCTCTTGTCGAGGTAGGGCTCCGCGAGCATGCGCGCGTTCTCCATGCCGAACGACGTGATCGTGATCGCCGGGATGCCGTAGGAGAGGAATACCTCGGAATCGGTGTTCACGTTCGTGAAGAAGCGCACCGACTGGAGCGGCAAGCCGACCGCCTTCGCGACCGATACCAGATCCATGCGCAGGTTGGGATCGGCCTGCGTGCTCCACACGCTGGTGGCGCCGAGGCCGAGCCCCTTCAGGTCCACCATCGCGCGGATGCGGTCGCGGCGCTCGCCGCCGAGCCGCCGCAGGTAGCCGCGCGCTCCCTGCTCGTTCAGCAGCACGTGGCCGAAGCCGACGAACACGAACGAGTGGTCGCGCGGCGACGCCGCCAGCGAGCGATAGAGGTGCGCGAGCATCGCCGCGCCGGTCCAGTTGTCGATCACACCGTTGCCGTCGTCCGGCTTGTCGACGTTGGCGCCGACCACGATCGCGTAGTGCGAGCGGCCGGGCAGCGTGCAGATGACGTTCGGATACGGCGTGCCGCCGTTGTACACGACCTGCAGATACTCCGAGCCGCAGCCCGCCTGCTGGAAGAGCTGCTTCACGCGCTCGACCCGCTCCATGTTCTTCACCGGCACGTGCATCACGCTCGCTTCGAGCTGACCCGCGTCGATCGCGCCGGTGCGCACGCGAGTCGGATCGGTCACCGCCACGAACGGCTTCGCGCAGCCACACAGCGCGGCGAGGACGCAGAGCGGCGCGACGGCCCGCCCGCGCGGGCGGGCTCGGGCGCGCGACGTTCCGGCGTGTCGCTTCCTCATGGCGATCCTCCCGCGCGACCCGAGGCTATCACGGGCCGAAGCGGTAGACGTAGATGGAATACCCGATGCGGTCGACCGGCTCGTACTTCGAGAGCCAGTCGGAGTCGGCGCCCTCGAGGGCCTCGAGCTTCCGGAAGTACGCCAGGTAGTGGGCGCTGATCGCGTAGAGGCCCGGGCGCGGGTGCTCCACGTCGGCGAGATCGAAGGGCTCCGCGCGCACGCCGTAGGCCGACGGCTCGGCGCTGCCGAAGTAGTCGAGGCGCAGCACCTCCTGCGGCGCATGCTCGCGCTGCCAGGCGGCGAGCCGCGGCAGCTCCTGCCCCCAGTCGACGTTGCTCTCGTCGGTGACGCGGGGCCCCGCGGCGCTCCCGCCGACCGCCTCGTTCAGGTACGCCAGGTGGTGTGGCCACGCGCGCACCGCCTCGAACGCGGAGCCGGCGAGCAGCAGCCCCGCGAGCCACGCGACCGCGCGCGCCCGCGGCGCCGCGAAGGCCAGCGCGGCGAACGAGAGCAGGAAGGGCAGCGCCGGCAGCACACGCCGGATGCCCGGGTTCGTGATGTCGAAGAACGATGCTGCCAGCACGACCGCCGGCGGCAGCAGCACGAAGGCAACCCGCTCGGGCGCCGCGCTGCGGCGCGCGCGCCAGCCGGCCAGCGCGATCAATCCGAGCGTCGGGAGAGGCGTCTTGATCAGCACTGACACCACGGCGTGGTACCAGAAGGGCCGCGTCGAGACGTGGCCGAAGAGGTAGAAGGCGTAGTGGCTCGCGATCTCCGGGTAGATCCGGAAGACGCCCCGCCAGTAGCGATCCGGGCGGAACGCGAGCCCGTAGCCGAGGCCGATCACCGCGAAGGCCAGCCCCGTCACGACGGCCAGGGTGCCCGCGAGCTCGGCGGCCGCGATGCGGTCCCGACAGCATCGCCACGCGACGAGCCCGAGCAGGGCGAAGATCGGCAGCAGCAGCAGCGCGGTGTACTTCGTCAGCAGCGCCAGACCGGTGACGACGCCGCACACCAGCGCGCGTGCGGGTCCCGGCCGCTCGACACAGCGCCACAGGCAGAAGACCGCAGCGAACATGCCTGCCGCGCAGCCGAGGTCCTCCGTCGCCAGGCGCGCGTGCGCGACCAGGTTCGGGCACAGCACCACCAGCGCCGCTGCCGCGAGCCCGGGCGCCACACCGAAGAGTCGCCGCGTGAATGCGAAGGCGCAGAGCACCAGGCTCGCGCCGATCGCGATCGTCGGCCCGCGAGCCAGCGCCGCCATGCGCAGCGGGTCGTTGCCGCTCGCGAAGAAGAATTCGCGCCCGTAGGTCGCGCGCGGGTTCGGCGACCGGAGGAAGCGCGGGTCTCCGGCCGGCGGCGCGTGCACGCCCTGCCCCAGCAGCGGCAGCGCGCTGAGCTTCTGGAGCAGCGGCGGATGGTCGGCGTTGAGCTGGTAGTCGCCCTGCACGAGGTTCGCATAGCCCGCGGCGATGTAGCCCGGCTCGTCCCAGGTCAGCGACTCGTCGCGGCTCGCGACGAGCTCCATGACCGCGAAGACGACCCCGCAGAGCAGCGCCGCGATCCAGGCCAGGCGCTCTTGCGGGGCGCGCGCGCGCCCGCCGGAAGAAGTCACGAGGCCTAGCTGCCGGATCCGTGCGCGGAGGCGGACTGCGCGAGCGTGTCCGCCAGGCGGTCGATCTGCGGATTGCGGGGGTCGAGACGGCGCGCGGCATCGAGATGCCAGGCCGCGCGCTGCAGGTCGCCGGCCCGCAGGAAGAGCGCGACCAGGTTGAGGTGGGCCGACTGGATGCCCCTCTCGAGCGCGATCGCCTTCTCGTAGGCCTGACGCGCATGGGTGTCGTCGCCGAGGCGCGCGCGAGCGACGCCGAGGTTGTTCCAGGCGCGGGCGTGCGCCGGGTGGACGCGCGTCGCGAGCTCGAAGTTGCGCGCCGCGAGGTCCCACGGGATCGGCAGCCCCTGCTGCTCCGCGCGGTGGAGGATCTCGTAGCCGCGGTTGTTGTAGAAGTGCGCCAGCGCCTCGAAGTCGTCGATCGCGCGGACGCGTCGCGCGCGCGCGAGCCGCCCGGAGAAGTCGACGAACAGGCGCTGCTCGCCCGACCCGATCACCGCGGCCACGTGATCGGCCTGCACCGTGAGGTCGCCCTCCATCCGCCACTGCGGATCGGCCACGATCACCTCGAGATAGTGCGCCTTCATCCCGAGTCCGCGGGCGAGGCCGATCAAGGTCGAGGAGAGCGCGAGGCAGTTGCCGGCGCCGCGCGCGAGCGTCTCCTTCGCGGTGCCGGAGGTGGCCCATTCATAGCGGAGATCGAAGCCATCCGGATCGCTGAGCGACGAGACGAGCGCCTCGCCCCGGCTGTCCTCGTCCGCGACGCCGTCGACGATCGCGCGCGCGCGCGCGATGGCGGGCTCGTCGACCTCGAAGGGCACGACCACGTCGGCGGGATCGAGGTGGACGCGGCGCGCGAGCTCGCGGCGCATGCCGGCCGGCGTGAAGTCGTAGGGCGACACGTGCGCGCAGGCGGCCAGCCCAGGGAGCGCGGAGATCGCGCCGAGGAGTGCACGGGCCCGCGCCGGGCGGCGCGTGATCGCGCTTCGCGGCGCGTGCCGGTTGCCAGAGGGCGGCGCCATCGCTCGATCATCATAACCCGACGCGAGCGTGAAGCGGGTCTACGGATTTGCGGACAGACCTCGGAGGTAGAGGAGCGGCGCGGTCATCGGATCGTAGAGCCCGGCGTCGACGAAGATCGCGCGGAAGGACAGCCAGCCCGAGAGGCAGAGCAGCGCGATGCAGGCGGCAGCCAGGGCGAGGCGTCCGCGCGAAGAGTCCGCCCCGGTCAGCGAGAAGACGAGCCAGGCGGCGAGCGCGCGCAGCGGGACCTCGCACAGCGAGACGTAGCGCACGTTCTTCGTGAAGGGCGCGTACGCCGCGACCAGGCTCGCGAGCGCGAGCCCGAGCCACACGACGGCGTCGCCGGGCTTGCGCTCCCGCAGCCGCAGCGCCGCGGGGCCGAGCGCCGCGATCCCGAGCAGGGTCGGCCAGGGCGAGAGCAGCAGCAGGTCGATCGCGTAGCGATACCAGGGGCCGCGACCGAGCTCCTGCGCGTAGGCGTTGCTCGTAGGCGACACCAGGATGATGCGCCCGATCGCCGCGACGGTGGCGGCGTCGCCGGCCGCGAGCCACCAGAGCGCGGCGCAGGTCGCGAGCGCGCCGGCTGTCGCGAGCGCGAAACGCCCGAGAGGCAGCCCGCGGCCGGCCATGCGCTCGTAGGCGGCGATCGCCGCGCACGGCAGCAGCAGCAACACGGTCGTCTCCTTGATCAGCACGCCCGCCGCGAGGGCGATCGCGAAGCGCGCGAGCGCGCCGCGTCGCTCCGGCGCGCCGAGCCAGGCGCAGAAGCTCCACAGCACGAAGAGTCCGGCGAGTGTCGCGGGCCCATCCACCCACGCGCGTCGCGCGACGCCGAGGAGGAGCGGCGAGAACCCGATCAGCGCGCTCCCCGCGAGGGCCCTGCGGGGCCCGACCAGCCCGCGTAAGAAGAGATAGGAAGCGGCCACCACCCCCACGTGGCAGGCCAGCGAGAGCAGCGAGAGCGACGCGAAGCCGACGCCGAAGATCTCGCTCCAGCCCATCGCGAGCAGGATGAAGCCGAGTCGCAGCGGATTCGGGTAGAGCCAGCGCGCGGGCTCCGCCGCGTAGTCCGCGAAGAGCTGGCGGAAGCCCGCGAGTCCTTGCTCCGCGATGTGCCCGGCGTACGCGACGTAGTACGCCTCGTCGGGATTCTCGGCGTACCGCACCGAGCCGAGAGTCGAGGCGACGAGCGCGCCGACCGAGAGCGCGAGCAGGGCGGCGCCCGCGTCGGCGACACGCGATCGCGACGTCTCGCGCATGCGCGCGGCCTAACCGCTTCCGGCGCGCCGCGATCCGGGCGCGAGCGCCGCCGCGAGCTCCGCGGCGTCGACGCGGTAGACGAGGATCGAGTCCGCGACGCGCTCGTCCGGCGGCCGCCCGCGCAGCGCCGACGCGAGCTTCGCGAACTGCGTGCGCAGCCGCTGCCACTCGAGCCGCTCGCGTTCGGCCCGAGGCGCGTCGACACCGACCGGCGACGCGAGCAGCGCGTCGAGCGCGGCGAGCCGCGACTCCTGCTCCGGGCCCCAGGCGCCGCGCAGCTCCGGCTCGAGATAGACCCCTTGGAGCATGGTGGCGCTGAACACATAGCGGCCCGGGCCGAGCTCGCGCGCGCGCAGCGAGGGATCCGCGTCGAAGAATCCCGGCAGCCGCTCACAGTCCACGCCGTGCCGCTCGGGCAACGCGCTGCCGAAGTAGGAGAGATAGCAGCGCTCGCGATCGCCGCGGGCGCGGAGATCGGAGAGATGGCGGGCGAGCGCCGGCAGGTCCTGTCCCCAGTCGAGGTTGCTGTCCGCCAGCAGCCGGTAGCCCGCCGCGGGACCGCCGGCCGCCTGGTTCACGAAGGAGAGGTAGTGTGGCCAGGCCGCCAGCGACTCGACCACAGCGGCCGCGCAGGCGAGCGACACCGCCGCGCGACCCGCCCGCGTGTCGCACCAGCGCACGGCGGCGCCGGCGAGGATCAGCGCGGGCGGCAGCATGGGCAGCAGGTGTCGGATGCCGATCTGGATGCTCGAGGCGAGGCTCGCCGCGCCGTAGACCCCGATCAGGATCCAGAGCGGCGCGGCGCCTTGCCCGACGCGCGTCGGCGTCGCCGCGGACGCGCGCGCGCGCAGACCGGCGGCCGCGGCGAGCGCCAGCACCGCGAGCGTGCCGAGCGGCATCTTCAGCGCCGCGCAGTACGGGAAGAACCACCACCAGCCGCCGCTCGAGGTCCGGCCGGCGGCGAAGGCGACGCGATCGCGCGCGGTCGCGAAGGCGTAGCCGACGCCGTGCAGCCAGGTCTCCGGGAGCCAGTGTCCTTCGCGCGCGACGCGCAGGAGCGTCGGAAGGGCGCCCGGCGCGGCATCGATGCGCGACCAGTCGAGCGGCGCCGCGGCGGCGGCCGGCGCGCGGAAGGCGAGCCCGTGCGCGACCCACACGAGCGCGAGCGCGAGCACGAGCACACCGCCCGCAGCGCCGAGCGCACGCTCCGCGCGTGCGCCGCCCGGGCGCGCTTCCGAATCCGGCCGCGCGATGCGCCAGAGCGCCAGCAGCGCGAGCATCGGCACGAACAGCAGCGAGGTCGCCTTGCAGAGCAGCAGAAGCCCGGCCGCGAGTCCGGCGATCCCGACGCGCAGAAGCGTCGGGCGCGCGAGCGCGGCCGACGCGGCCCCGACCGCAACCAGGAAGGCGAGCGCGGTCGGCAGGTCCGACGTGACGAGGCGCCCGTGCGCCAGCACGTTGGGGCAGACCGCGTAGAGCGACAGCGAGATCAGCGCGCCGCCCGCGCCGTGGAGGCGCCACGACCAGAGATACACCACCGCGCCGAGCGCGACGGTCAGCGCGAGCACCATGCGGCGCGCGGGGCGCAGCACCGCGTCCGGGTCGCGGCCGCCCGCGTAGAGCAGCGAGCGCCCGAGCTGCCAGACGTCGGCCTCCGACCACGACGAGGCGTCGGCGTCGAGCGCGCCGCCGCCCCGCCAGAGCGGCAGCGCTGCCCACATCTGCGGCGCGACGCCCGTGCCCTGATCGAGGCGGAAGTCGCCCGTCGATAGGTGCGCGAGCCCGGCCGCGAGATGGAGCGGCTCGTCGAACGCGGGTCCGTCGCGCGCGGCGCTCGTGTCGGCGAGCGCCGCCATGCCCGCGAGCAGAGCGAACGCGAGCGCGTGCGGCGCGAGCGAGCGAAGGGTCCCGGCGGACGCCGGCCCCGGCCTCGAGACGGTCACTCAGTCCTCGTCCTCGATGCCGTACTCCCGGAGCTTGCGGCGCAAGGTGGAGCGGTCGATGCCGAGCGCGCGCGCCGCGGCGCTGCGGTTGCCGGACGCGTCTTCGAGGGCCTGCACGATCGCGCGCCGCTCGACGTCGCGCAGCGTGCCGCGCAGCGCCTCCGGACCGTTCCCCGCGGCGGCCGACGCGCCCGGCGCGGGCGCGCTCGCGCGGTCGAGCGCAAGGTGGCGCAGACCGATTCGCGCGCCGCCCGACGCGGCGCCCGCGGCCAGCACCGCGTTGCGGAGCTGCCGCACGTTGCCCGGCCAGGGTGCGCGCTCGAGCGCCTCGAGCGCTTCCGGCGCGAAGCCCTCGGCGCGCTCACCGAGGAAGTGCGCGGCGAGGATCGGGATGTCGGCGCGGCGGTCGCGCAGCGACGGCAGCGCGATCTCGAATCCGCGCAGCCGGTAGTAGAGGTCCTCGCGCAGGCTCCCGTCCGCGATCATGCGGCGCGGGTCGCGGTTGGTCGCGGCCAGGAAGCGCACGTCCACCTGGCGCGGCTTCGTGCCACCGACCGGTGTGACGTCACCGTCGTCGAGCACGCGCAGCAGCTTCGCCTGGTGCTCGTAGAGCAGCGCTTGCACCTCGTCGAGGAAGAGCACGCCGCCGTGCGCCTCGACCAGCAGCCCCGCGTGGTCGCGGTCGGCGCCGGTGAAGGAGCCGCGCCGATGGCCGAAGAACGCGCTCTCGAAGAGGTCGCGCGGCATCACCGCGCAGTTGTGCGAGACGAACGGACCGTCGGCGAGCCGCGAGTAGCGATGGATCGCGCGCGCGACCAGCTCCTTGCCCGTGCCCGTCTCGCCGGTGATCAGCACTGGGACGCTGCTGCCCGCCGCCAAGGTGACCAGATGGCGCACCTCGAGGATGGCGCGGCTCTTCCCGACGAGCTCGGGGATGGTGCGCGGCACGTCGCGCTTCGGGCGCAGCGCCAGCGCCTTGCGCACGGTCGAGAGCACGGCCGCGGGCTGCGCGGGCTTCAGCAGGTAGTCGATCGCGCCGAGCTGCACGACCTCCACCACCTTCGAGACGTCGGAGAGCGCGGTCACCGCCACCACCGGCAGGTCGGGCCAGCGCTGGCGGATGCGGTGCATCAGCTCGAGTCCATCCATCTCGGGCATGTCGAGGTCGGAGAGCACCAGGTCGAAGTGGTGGTCCTCGAGCAGCGGCAGCGCCTCGAGCCCGTTCGACGCCGTCTCGACCTTGTGTCCCTGCTGCTCGAGCAGGAGGCGCAGGAACTGCGCCGCGGAGGCCTGGTCGTCGACGACGAGGACCGAGCCGGACATCAGCCGCGGGCGCTCCGCTCCGCCACGGGCAGCAAGATCTCGACCTCGGCGCCGCCCCCCTGCAGCGCGCGCGCCGCGATGCGACCGCCCGCCTCCTGCACCAGGCGCCGCGCCAGGTAGAGGCCGTAGCCGCTGCCGCCCGGCTTGGTGGTGTAGCCCGGATCGAAGATCCGCTCGAGGTCCGCGGCGGCGATGCCGGCGCCCTCGTCGCGCACGCACAGACACACGCTCGTGCCGCGGCGCGCGATCGACACGGCGGCGCGACCGCAGCCGCCCATCGCCTCGACCGCGTTGCGCATCAGGATGACGAGCACCTCCTGGAGCGCCGCGTCCGAGAGCGCGACCGGAGCGTCGGAGTCGCCTTCGACGCTCCAGGCGACCTCGGCGTGGGCCACGCGCATCTCGCCGAGCGCCCGCTCGAGCACGACGCCGACCGCCGCGCGCGCGGGCTCTGCCGGCCGCGGCGCGCGCCCCGCGTCGAGCGTCATGCGCGCGAGCGCCTCGAGGTCGTCGATCGCGACGCGCAACCCCGCGAGCGCCGCGCGCGCGTCCGCGCGGTCGCCGAGCGTGGGCTCGATCAGCGCCGCGAATCCGCGCAGGCTGTGGACCGCGTTCTTCAGCCCGTGCGCGAGTCGCGCGACGCCGCCGCCGAGACGGCCGACCTCGCGCTGCAGCTCGAGCTCGTCGGCGAGCGCGTGCAGGCGCAGGTCGAGGTCGTCGCGCTCGCGCACCAGGTCGGCCTCGGTGCGGAGCGCGCTGCGCGCGACGGCGAAGGCGAGCCCGCCCATGCCGGCGAGGAAGGCGGTCTGGAGGAGCAGCGTGTTGAAGGCGTTCTCGAGGCCGTGCAGCGCCTGCAGGCCCCAGAGCGCCGCGACCGACCAGAGCGTCACGGAGACGATGCCCGCCGGCGCGAAGAGCATCGCGGCGAGCACGATCTCGAGCCAGAGCCCGGCGATGAAGGGCGACGCCACGCCGCCAGTCACGGCGGCGAGCGCGGTCCAGCAGCCGACACCGATGATGGACGACGCGACCTCCGCCACCGCCGACCACTGCGCGCGGCGGTGCAGGAAGGAGCTGCCGAAGTTCAGCGCAGCGCTCGACGTCACGATCCCGAAGGCGGCCCAGCCGATGCCGTGACGCGCGTGCTGGTAGTACGCCATTACGGCACCGAAGAAGATCGCGATGTGGCGCAGGAAGAGGACGCGGTCGAAGTTCGGGCGCGCCGCGTGAGTCTCCGTGCGCGCGAGGCGCTCGGGCGGCTGCAGGCGTGCGACGTCGGACGCCGCGCGGGGCTCCCCGATGCGACCCGCGGAAGTGACGGAGCTCTGCTGCATGTCACCCTCGGCCGCGCAGCGCCGCGGCACCGGCGGGTGGCCGGCGGCGCATCATACCACCCGCGCTCGTTCGCTAACCCCGCGTGGTGCCGCTCGAAAGGCCGTCCGCTCCGGCCCCGCGGCCCGGTGCTCCCAGCTCGGTTCGGAAGGCGCGGCCCTCGGCGTAGCCGGCTCGCCGCGCCGCGATCTCGCGCGCGAGCCTCGCGTCGCCGTCCGCCTCGGCGCGCGCCTGCGCACGAGCTGCCGCTGCCTCCGCGAGGTCGAAACGGCCGGCCTCGGCGAAGGCGGCGGCCAGGGTGTCGAGGACGCCGGCGTCGAGCCCCGCGGTCGCGCTCTCCGCGCGCAGCGCGAGCGCGACGGCCGAGCTGCCGTCGCGCCAGCGCGGATCCGGCTGCGTGGCGCGCAGCCACGCCAGGTTGTTGGCCGCGTAGGCGAGCCCCGGGTCCTCGGAGAGCGCCGCCTGCCACTCGGCCACGGCCTCTGCGAGCCGGCCGCTGCGCGCGAGCAGGAGCCCGTAGTTCGTGCGCAGCTCGCCGTCGTGCGGCTCGAGCGCGAGTGAGCGCGCCTGGTGCGCGATCGCCGCCTCGAGGTCGCCCCGCGCTTCGGCGAGCGCCGCGAGCTGCGCCTCGGCGAGCGCGTAGCTCGGCCAGGCGCGCAGCGCGTCCTCCGCGAGCGATTCCGCCTCCCCGGCGCGCCCTTGTTCGCGCAGCGCCTGCGAGAGCGAGAGCAGCGCGCGCGGCTGCGCGGGTCGCGCCGCAAGCACGCTCCGCCAGATGCGCTCGGCGCTCTCGTAGTCGCGGTTGCGAGCCCGCGTCGCCGCCGCGAGCAGCGCGACGAGGACGGCGGTCGCGGCCAGCGCGGCGCGCCGCGCGACTCGCGGGCTGCGCGCGCGCGCACACAGCGCCCCGACACCGACCGCGGACAGCGCGCAGAGCCCGGCCAGCGGCAGGTAGAAGCGGCGCTCCGCGCCGACCTCCGTCGCGATCGGCACGAAGGAGGAGGACGGCGCCAGCACCAGCAGGCCCGCCAGCAGGGCGAACCCGACCGCCGGCCGCCGCCACCACGCGAAGAGGGCGAGCGCGATCCAGAGCGCGACGAGCGCGGTCTCGGGCCACACGTCGCGCCACGCGATCGGAAGCGGCCAGCCGTAGTCGAGGACCAACGGGTGCGGCCAGACGGAGCGCGCGAGGTAGGTCGCGAGCATCTGCATCTGGTGCGCGAGGTAGGTGGAGGGCGTCACGCCGGTGTCGAAACCGACCGAGAGCCGGCGCGGCGCCGACGCGTGCAGCGCGGCGAGGATCAGCCAGCATCCGGCGAGTCCCGCGTAGAGCGCGCGGCGGCTCTGCCAGGCCCGGCGGAGCGAGCCCGCGTAGAAGGCGGCGTCGTAGAGGAGCGCCACGGCGGGCGCGACCGCCATCGACTCCTTGGTCGCCATGCCGAGCGCGCACGCCCCGAGCGCGAGGGTCGCCCCGCCCCGCCGCGCTCGCGCCGTCCGTCCGCGCGCAGCGAGCGCCACGCCGGAGAGCACGCCGAGCAGGAAGAGCGAGACGAGCAGTTCGCTTCGCTGCGTCACGTAGTCGATGCACTCCGAAGCCAGCGGGTGCGCGGCGAAGACCGCCGCCGCCGCGAGCGCGACGCCGTACGGTGACGCCTCACCGCGCGCGCACAACGCGTCGCGCAGCAGCCGGAAGACGAGCCACGCGCAGGCGACGTGCAGCGCGAGGTTGACGGCGCGGTAGCCGCGCGGGTCGAGGCCCCCCGCCGCGTAGTTCAAGGCGAAGCTCGCGTTCACCACGGGCCGCCCCGCCACCGGCGTGTCGCGCGGCGGCGAGAGCGCGATCTCGGGCCGCAGGCTGCGAATCCGCAGGTTGCGCTCGATCGCGACGCCGTCGTCGAAGACGAAGGGATTCCCGAGCGCATTCGAGTAGGCGAGCAGGGCGACGAACGCGAGCAGGAGCGCGGCGAGCGCGGGCGCGCGAGAGCCGGAGGTACTGCCGCTCACGAAGAGCGCGGGCACTCCTACGGCTCGAAGCGGACGCTGCGGAGGATCTCGTCGAAGTGCGCCAGGGTCTCTGGCGAGAGCGGCTCGGGGCCGAGCTGGCTGAAGTACCAGAACACTTCACCGCGTCGCACGTGCCAGAGCCGCTCCTGCACCGGCGGCCCGGCGCCGTCGCCCGACCCGGGCAGCCGGTAGCGGACGAGCGTGGCGCCGCCGGAGAGGCCCGCGAGATGGAGCGGCGCCGCCTTCTCGACGATCGCGAACTCCGACTCCGGCGTGCGGCCGCTCCGGTAGGCGAAGGTCTCGACCACACCGACGGGGTTCAGCGAGGTCAGGAAGCCGATGCCGCGGGGGCTCTCCTCGCGCTCGATCGGGATTGCGTACACGCGCAGCACCGGGTCCGTAGCCGGCGTGGCGTCGGCCCGCGGCGCCATCGAGACGAGCGGGTTCCCGCTCGGGTCGCGCAGGTTCTCCCAGATCTTCCAGCGGTCCGTCGTGTAGTCGTGGCCGTCGCGCAGCAGGCTCGATCCATGCAGGAACACCCAGTCGGAAGGCTTGTCGATCGAGAAGCCGAAGAGCCGGCTCTCGTAGCGGTCGCCGTCGATCGGCAGCTCGGCCTCCTGCGTGCTCACCGGCGGCGGCTTCTCGTGGCAGCCGAGCAGCGCGAGGCAGGCGACGCTCGCGAGCACGGCGCGCGCTCGCCGCCGTCCGCGCGCTAGCAGCGCGAGACACGCGCACAGCAGGAAGATCCCGAGCGCGAGCGAGAGCAAGGCGAAGCGCAGGTCGATGTGCGTGTCGAGGAGACCCGGCCAGACCGCCAGCGCGAAACCGCAGCAGGTCACCGCGAACCACGCGGGGATGCGCGAGCCGGCGGGAGCCGCGAGCGGGACGAGCGCGAGCAGGGCCCAGTAGTAGTGGCTGACCGGCAGGAGCGCGAACACGATGACCAGGGCGGGGAAGAGGGCCTCGGCGCCGACCGCCCGCCTCGCGGTCGAAAGCGCGACGAGGACGAGGGCGAGCGCAGTGGTCGCATGATACCACCGGCGTTCGGCGAGGACGCGGCGGGTCTCGGCGATCCAATCGAAGGCCGGCACGCCAGCCGACGATGGCTCGAGCGCCTCGGACGCGTGTCCGAAGGTCAGCCGGTCCTTGGACGGCGCGTAGGCGACGATCGCGGAGAGCGACACCAGATTCGCGGACGGCGCCGAGGTGTGGACCCGCATCTTCTCCGCGAAATCGAGCCAGGCGTTGCGGCCATCGGGAGTCGGGATCCACGAGCCGACGAGCGCGACGGCGAGCGCGCCGACCGCGAAGCCGGCGTGCAGGCGCGCATTCGCGCGCAGCCGGTCGCGCCAGCCCGGACCCGCGAGGTCGCGCCAGAGCAGGCATCCATAGACCGCGATCGGGAACAGGCGCAGCCCCGCCGCGACCGCGAGCAGCGCGCCGGCCGGCGCGCGCCAGCCCTGTCGCAGCGCCGCGAACGCGGCGGCGAGCGCGAGCAGGTAGTCGGTGCGCAGATAGCCGCCGCCCGTGAAGCCGTACTCGTTCAGCGGGTCCGCGAAGGCGAAGAGGAGGAACGAGAGGGCGATCCACGGGCCGCCGAGCCCCGCGAGCGCGGCCGCGAAGAGCGCGAGCAGATAGGGATCGAGCAGGCTCACGAGGCCGAGATAGTCGTGCGTGTCGAGCCAGGGCTGCGCGGCGAGCCCGCCGAGGATGGCGGTCACCAGCGGCGTGCCGTTGTAGCCGTGGTCGATGACGGGCCCGCGCGCGCGCCAGTCGTCGAGCGTCACCCGGCGGAAGACGGCGACGTCGCGGCGGAACGACTCCCAGCGCTGCGGCGTGAACGGCGCGCGGATCTCCGCGGCGCGCGCGACCGCCTGCGCGCGCGGCACGATCGCGTTGGTCGAGAGATCGCGCATCGCGCGCTCGGCGTCGAAATGCTCCGGATCGTCCTCGAGGTCTGCGAGCACCGCGGCGTCGTAGAGGCCGTCGTAGCCGAGCTCCGCGAAGTACTTCGTGCCGAGGTAGTAGTGGAAGAGCTCGTGGTAGTGAGGCGGCGGCGCGACGAGCGTGAGACCGCCGCCTTCGTCGCCGCGCAACGCGCCGAGGTGCCCGAACAACGCGACACCGGTCAGTACAGCGAGCGCGGCGGCGGCGCGCCGCGGCGCGAGCGCACCGCGCCGGCGCCAGCGATCGAGCGCCAGGAAGCCGACGAGCGCGAAGAGCATCAGCACGAGCGACGGCGCCGCGAAGGTCACGGGATCGGAGTCTGCTGCGGAGTCGGGCTGCGCATGCGCGGGGCGCGCGACGTCGCGTCGCGTCAGTAGCCGACCCAGCCGAAGCGGAGGCTCGCGACACCGAAGAAGCTCGGGTTGTCGGCCTTGAAGTCGAAATGCCCGGGATTAACGCAGGGCACGGCGGTCGGATTCGTCACGCAGCTCGGCGGATCTCCCGGAAAGACCGGCTGGTCGAGATCGAACGACGTCTTGTCATCCGAGAGCGGGAACGAGACGAGCAGGTCGGCCACGAACTGCAGCGCGATCGGGCCGAAGCGCCAGACCTCCGCCTCGACTCCCACGGAGGGACCGACTCCGGGGATCTTGAGCGCTTCGGTGCGATCGTTGGAGACGGTGAAGAGCTTGTTGTTCACATCGTTGCCTCCGCGGTCGATCGTGCCGACCGCGTCGAGCTGCTCCTCCGTGAAGACGGCGCCGAGCTTCAGGAAGACCGGCGTGAACTCGATCGGGAGCTGGAGAGCCACGCCGCCTCCCGCAAACCCGATCCAGTTCGGATTCGCGCGCAGCCGCGTGTGCGCCAACGGCTCGAGCGCGGCGTTCTGGAAGGAGCTCGGGTTGATGCCGACTTCCACGATGGTCCGGCTGTCGTACTCGAAGGCGAAACCACCGTGCACGAAGGGGCGCGGCCGCAGCTTCCAGGGCGCGGACTTCCATGGCGGGCCCAGGATCTGACCGCTGAGGTCGAAGGCCGCTCCATCCGAAGCGCGATTGGCCGCGCCGCCCAGATTGCAGAAGCCGACGAACGGAGGCAGAGGAGGCGGCATCGAGAGAGTCTGCGTCTGACAGGGAATGGTCACCGAAGGCGGCTGACCCGTCTGGTTGGTGAAGAGGATCGCGTCGATGTTGCCGTTGATCTCGCGAGACTGGATGCCGAAGCCGAATCCGACGGAGGGCACCCAGTTCGGGACGACGCGCTCTTCCGTTTCCTGGGCGATCGACGCGGCGCAGCGCAGCAGGATCCCCAGTGCCGCGACCGCGGGCAGCACTCGCCGTCGCGTGGACGCCCCGATCATGCGGCACTCCGATCCGAGCGGGCCCGTCGGGCTCGCGCGAGAAAACGCAGCCCGCGCTTTTAGACTAGATCCCACTTCGCGTCAATCTGGTGGCATAATGCGTTCGGGTGGGGAAGTAGGGGTCAGCGATCGAGCATGGCGGAGGCCGGGTCCGTCCATCGCGCGAGTGTGGTGCTGCGTGCCGCGTTCGTGTGTCTGTTGTTATCGGTCGGCCTGACGCTTTCTGGCGTCGCCGCCGATGCACAGACTTCGCCGTCGGGCGATGCCGCCCCCGCGACGGACGAGAAGAAGCCCGCCGCGCCCGAGCAGCCCGCTACGCCGTCCGACCAGGGCACCGCTCCCGAAGAAGGAGACGAGGGACTCGAGCCGAAGACCGGCGCCGCGGCCGCGCCGCCCGAGGGCGTCGAAGAGATCACCGTGATCGGCGAGGCGCTCGAGACGAGCACGCAGCAGGAGGCCGAGGCGATCACGACGTTCGACCAGGCGCAGCTCGACACGCTCGGCATCTCCGACGTCGACACGCTCGCGCTGAACACCCCGTCGCTGCACGTGGGCCAGGTCGGCACGCAGGCGGCCATCACGCTTCGCGGTGTCGGACTCCAGAACCTGACCTCGATCGGAGAAACGGGCGTCGGCTTCCAGGTGGACGGCGTCCACCTGGCGCGGCCGGCCGCCGCGAACGCCGCCTTCTTCGACGTCGAGCGAGTGGATGTGTTACGCGGCCCACAGGGAACCAACGGCGGGCGCAACCTGGACGGCGGAAGGATCGCAGTCTGGTCGGCCAAGCCGACCGACCAGCTCGAGGCGAAGGGCGACGTGACCTACGGCAACTACGACGACATCGAGACCCGCGCCGTCCTCAACGTCCCGATCTGGGGCGACGCATTGATGAGCCGCGTGAGCGCGATCTTCGCGCGCCGGCGCGGCTACCAGGACAACGACATGTACGCCGTCTCCAACAAGGACACCGGCGACGCCAAGGACTACTCGGGGCGCCTCCAGCTCCGATCGCTGCTCTTCGACGACTCGCTGGAGCTGCGAGGCATCGCGACGCACGGCGAGCAGGCAGGTCGCGGCCCGGACCTCAAGCTGATCGGACCGGCTCCGGACTCGCTCCAGTCGACCATCGACCTCTACTCGAACCTCTGGCAGCGGCCGTATCCGACCCCGACGAGCCCCCCGCTCCACAGCGAGCCCTTCACGCAGTCGAAGTTCTTCCCCAAGGACTGTCCCCCTCAAACCGAGCCGTTCGTGCCGCAGGACGTGTGCACGCCCAAGGATCCGCGCGACACCTTCCTCGACTTCGTGTCGGATCGGAACAACCATCAAAACGGGCTCACGGGTCTCGGGACCTGGGACCTGCCGCTCTTCCAGGACACGCCCTTCTCCGACCTGCGCCTGGGACTGATCAGCTCGTGGCAGCAGACCGGGGAAGACTGGGTGTACGACTTCGACGGCACCAACGTGCCCGCGGAGATCCTCGACCTGTCGCGCAACGCGCACCAGTACTCGATGGAGGCATACATCGAGCGTCCGGACGTCGGGCGCTGGGACTTCCGCAGCGGCGTGTATTGGCTCGACGAGTCGATCGCCACGCAGGTCTGCTTCGACATCAACGGACCCGCGGCCTCGCCGGGCATCAGCGACTTCAAGTACAAGGGCCAGATCGGAACGAGGAGCATCGCCGGCTACGGACAGGCGGGTTTCCGCCTGACCGAGAACCTGCGCGCCTCCGGCGGGATCCGCTACTCGTTCGACGAGAAGAGCAACGACGAGCAGTTCTGGAACATCAGCGCCGCCAACGCGTTCGATCCGAGAACCGTTCCGAGAGGTTGCGGATACCAGACCATGGCCCTCGTCGGCGAGGCTCCCATCATCCAGCCAGCGGAGGCGCCTCAGAAGAAGTGGCAGAACTTCGACGGCCTGACTCCCATGGGGCAGCTCGACTGGCAGGTGACGGATACGAGCACGCTCAGCCTCAACGTCACGAGGGGCTTCAAGTCCGGCGGCTTCCCGACTGTGGTGTCGCCCGACCTCCGGTCGCTGGACAAGCCCTACCAGTCCGAATACACCTGGAACTACCAGCTGACCTCGAAGAACCAGCTCTTCGACGGTCGCCTGCGCATCAACACGACCGGATTCTGGACCGAGTACGATCCATTCCAGGTGTGCCAGTTCGACGGCCCGGCCTATCTCTGCGACTCGAACGGCTCCGCCACGATCCGCGGGGTCGAGTTCGAGTATGTCGCGACTCCGTTCGAAGGCCTCCAGGTGAACGGCTTCTTCAACTATCTCGATTCGCGCATCAACAACATGCAGGTGATCGACCCTACGATCAAAGGCTGCACGAACCCGAACGGCTGCAACGTCCAGAGTCCGCCCGCAACCGCGCCCTCGACGCAGACTCCCGTGGATGTGTCCGGCCAGCACCTTACGAACGCGCCGGAGTGGGCGGGCTCGTTCGGTATCCAGTACGAGTTCGACTTCGGCCGTTGGGGCTACTTCACGCCGCGCTTCGCGACGCAGTTCCAGGGTCTCACCTACTATCGCGTGTTCAATGCCTACCACGGATTGCCGAAGAACCCGAACCTCTTATACCTGACGGACGACAAGCAGGACCCCTTCATCAAGTACGATGCCAAGATCATGTGGCGCAGCGAGGACGAGCGTTTCACGGCCGAAGTGTTCGGCGTGAACCTCTCGGACAAGGACGTGCTCAACAACGTGGTGGTCGGATCTGCGTTGTCGGGTGGCCAGGCCTTCGGGCAGTACCAGCCGCCGCGTACCTACGGCATCAAGTTCGGGATCAACTACATCTCCGACTTGCTCCCGAACTGGTTCTAGACCGTTTCGCCTGTGGCTGCTTGCCGGAGCAGCCTGCTCCATGGTGCGAAATCCACCAGCTGCGCGCAGGTCGGAGGAACGGCTCAAGCCCGCGTGATTCCATCTGAATCACTCGTTCGCTCGCGCGGCACGGCGATTGCTGAGGCGTCCACGGGCGCGGCGCCCAGGTCGGGCGCGGCGCCTCCGATCACCGGATGTTGAAGATGGAGAGAGTCCATGAAGCTTCGAACCTGCCTGGCCGGCGCTGCGACGCTGCTCTTCGCGGTGCAGGGCATGGCTGTGATCAAGACCTACACGGCGGATGCTGACAACAGCACCCTGTTTCCGTCCGATCGCCGCGTCTACCGCGGCGACTGCGACCCCGGCGCCTCCACCCCGAACCACGGCGACAATCAGCCGCTCGCCGGCGACCAGTGCGCGTGCAGCCCGGGCGTCAACTGCTCGTTCAGCCACGTGCCGGCGCCGAAGCTCTGCGTGGGCGGCAGCCGGGCCAACCTCGACTGCAACACGAACACCGACTGCCCCAGCAGCACTTGTGCCTTGGCGATAGGAGACGACGCGTGCGGCGGCTCCGAGGGCCGGCCGCACGGCGGTGCGTGCGACCCGGGCATCGCGTACCCGGCCGCGGGATCGTGCCCCCCGACGTTCCTCACGCACGGCTCGCCCCAGCCGCCCTGCAACCTGACCTCGGGCGGTCACATCACGATCAACGACACGGGCAACGGCACGCCGACCCTCACCAGCATGCTCCTGATTGCTGAGTGGGACGACTTCGTCGGCGCTGCGACCGTCACCGGAATCCCCGGCGCGACGGCGGCGCTGCACGCCGAGAACACGATCACCGTCACCCCGAATCAGACGGGTACCGGCAGCACCAGCGGGACCATCAACTGGGGCACCATCGTTGGCTGGTCCCAGACGGGTCGCCTGTTCTGCCAGACCGGCTGCCCCTCCCCGGGCTGCGGTACCGCGTCGGCCTGCAAGCCCTTCGTCGGCTTCGAGGGCCTCGGGCCCCCGGCTCCGATCGAGCCTCCCCAGCAGTTCAACCTGGATCCGTGGGTGTTCACGGGTGACAAGTTCACCTCGAAGGGGTTCGAGATCGTGAGCCTCGGCAGCGGTGCCGTCACTGCGAATACGCAGATCGGCGGCCGCCTGGTCGCGATCCCGGCGCTCCCGCTCGCCGCTCTCGGCGGGCTCGGCGCGGGCCTCGTGTACCTCGGCTCCCGAGCGCTCGGTCGCAAGAAGGACTGAGCCTTCGACACCTGTGAGCCGTGCCGTGAGGCGCGGCTCGAGATCCTGAAGAGAGGGGGCTGCTCCGAAAAGGGGCAGCCCCCTCGATCATTCCGACGCCGCGAGCATCCGCCGCGCCCGCTCGAGCCCCGCGCGCGCGGCCTCGTCGCCGGGCGACGAGGCGAGGACCGACTCGAAGCGACGTCGCGCTGCGTCGGCGTGGCCGCGCTCGAGCTCGATCTCGCCGATGCGGAGCTCGGCGCGCGGTCTCGCGAAGCCGCGGGCCAGCGCACGCTCGTGGAGCGCGATCGCCTCGGCGCGCAGCGAGTCGGCCTCGTCGCGCAGGCCGCGCGCCTCGAGCAGGCGCGCGAGCAGACGCCGCGGCTCGGGACTCTCGGGATCGATCCGCATCGCGTTGCGGTAGTGCGTCTCGGCCTCGTCGCCTCGCCGGGCGGCCTGGAGGAACTTGGCGAGCTGGACCTCGTGCGGCGCGCTCGGATCGATCTCCGCCACGCGCGCCGCGAGCCGCACGGCCTCGTCGACACGTCCGCGTGCGAGCTGCACGACGGCCATGTTGGCCTGCGCGCCGATGTCGTCCGGCGCAGTCGACAGCGCGCGCGCGAGCAGCGCCTCGGCCTCGTCCAGGTGTCCGTCGCCGACGAGCAGCGCCGCGAGTCCCGAGAGCCCGAAGGGCGCATCGGGCGCGACGGCGATGGCCTGCGCGAAGAGCGCGCGCGGATCGCTCCAGGTGCGCGCCTGCTGCCAGGCTCGCACGCCGAGCGCGCCGAGCCATGCGATCGCCAGTGCGGCGACGGCGTCGCGGCGCCAGGCGGCGCGCGCGCGCCAGGACGCGGTCATCGCGTCGGTGCTCCAGGCGATCGCCAGGTAGAGGCCGGGGAACGCGAGCAGCGCATAGCGATCGGCGATCGCCTGGCGACCCACCTGCACGAGTCCGCTCATCGGGACGAGCACGCCGAGGAACCAGAGCCAGCCGATGAGCAGCCAGGGCCAGTGCCGCCGCGCTCGCCACGCCAGCGCCGTCGCTGCGAGCAGACCGAGGAGGGCCAGCGCCAAGACCGTCGGCGCGAGCGGCGTGCCGCCCGGGAGCGCCGGATGCGGATAGAAGAACGCGAAGCGGTCGGGCCAGACGAGCTTGCCGAGATAGCGGGCGTAGCCGACGACCGCGCTCGCGGCGCGGTCCCCGATGTCGATCCGCTCCCCGACGCGTAGCGGCGCCTGCTGCACGCGGAGAGTCACGAGGCAGGCGATCGCGGAGGGCGCGACGAACGGGAGCTTCTCGAGGGCCAGGAAGCGCGCGCTGCGCGGGGGCGACGGCGCGATCTCCGCCGCGACTCCCGGCACCGGCTCGTCGCGATCACCGGGACGCCAGCGCGCCAGCGGCCAGACGTCGAAGAGCAGCAGCACGAAGGGCCAGGTGACGAGCGTCGGCTTCGACAGGAGGCCCGCCAAGAAGAGCGCTAGCACGCCGAGATAGCTCGCCGCGCCGCCGCGTCGCGCGTAGTCGACGAAGGCCCACAGCGCGCCGAAGCCGAACACGGCGGCCAGCACGTCCTTTCGCTCGGCGATCCATGCGACGGACTCGACGTGGATCGGGTGGACCGCGAAGAGCGCCGCCGCGAAGGCGGATGCGCCGATCCGGCCGGTCGCGCCGCGGAGCGCGCCAAAGAGGAGGCAGGCCGAGAGCGCGTGGAGCAGCACGTTCGTCGCGTGGTGCCCGCCCGGAGACGGCCCGAACAACGTGACGTCGAGCATCAAGGAGAGCCAGGTCAGCGGGTGCCAGTTCGCCGCGTAGTGGCTGGTGAAGGCCCAGGCGACGCCGCGGAGCGACAGCCCCGCCTGCACGACCCCGTTGTCGCTCACGTAGAGCAGGTCGTCCGACTGCGCGGTGCCGAAGCGGAAGGTCTGGGCGTAGATGGCGAGCACGGCGGCGAGGAGTCCGACCGCGACCCACGGCGAGCGAGCGCTGCGGCCCCGTGCCATGCGCCGCGTAGCCTAACGCGCAGACGGCGAGCTTCGTCACGAGGCGCGGTAGCATCGACCCGCGAATGCGGCTCTCGCGCGCACTGCTCTGGCTGCTGCTCGCCGCCTACTGCGCGTGGGGTCTCGTCTACATCCAGCGCACCAGCTTCGTGGTGGACGGCGTCCGCGTCTACAGCCTGTGGGACGACGCGATGATCTCGATGCGCTACGCGCGCAACTTCGCGGACGGCCGCGGGCTCACCTGGAACGGCGACTCCGAGCGCGTGCAGGGGTTCACGGATCCGGCGCCGACGCTCGCGATGGCGCTGCTGCACCGGATGCCGCTGCCCCCGACGAAGATCGCGGCCGTCTATCAGCTGGCGATGCTCGTGCTGCTCCTCGCGATCCTCGCCCTGGTGTACCGGCTGGCCGGACTCTGGTTCGGCGCCGACACACCCGTCCCGATCGCCGCGACGGCGCTGTGCGCGGCCGGCGGCCCGCTCGCGGTCTGGGGGCTGCAAGGATCGGACGCGGCGCCCCAGACGCTAGTGGTGCTGGCCGCGCTCGCCGCGATCGCGTCGCGAGACCGCCGCGGCGAAAATTGGCCGCCGGGCGCCTTCACCCTGCTCGCCCTCGGCATCTGGATCCGGCCCGACACGACAGTGGATCTCCTCGCCGTGCTCGTGGCAGCGCTCTGGCTCGCGCCGAACCGCGCTCGCTGCGCCGGACAGGCGCTCGTCGGGCTCTGCGTCGCGTGGGCCGCCCTGCTGGCGCTCGGGCTCGGCTACTACGGCGATCCGCTGCCGAACACCTGGTACCTGAAGGCGACGGGATCGCCGCGCATGCTGGTCTGGGCAAATGGCCTGCTCCAGCTCCGCGAGCTGCTCGCGTCGATCTGGCCGGCGGTAGCCGTCTGCGCGCTCGGCTCCATCGCCTGGTTGCGTCGCGAGCGGTGGCTGTGGCTCCTCGCGTGCGTGATCGGCGCGCGGGTTGCGTACCACGTGCAGGTCGGCGGAGACTGGCTGCCCGAGGAGACGAGCCGCTACCTCGTGCCGCTGCTTCCGCTCATATCGCTCCTCTATGCGGGCGTCGCCTGGCGCGCGACCGTCTCGCTCTCCGCGCGCGTGCCGCCGGTCGTTGCGGCCTCCGCGTTCGCCCTCGCGCTGCTCCTCGGCGGCGCGAAGCTCGCGCCGGAGGGTCCGCAGGTCGAGTGGCTCTCGGCGTCAGCGCCGACCTTGCTGCGCGACTACAACGAGCGCCTCTACCGCTACGGCATCTACCTGCGCGACCACACCGACGCCGACACCACGGTCGCGCTCCACTGGGCGGGGGTCACCGCCTACTTCGCGGATCGGCCCGCGATCGACGTGCTCGGGCGCTCCGATCGCCACATCGCGCACATGGAGGTGCAGGGCTTCGCGCCCGGCCACTCGAAGTGGGACTGGGACTACGTCGTCTACGAGCGGCGCCCGGACGTGATCCTCGGCGCGGACCGCGGGCTCGAGAGCCACCCGGGCTTCCTCGCACGCTACGTGCCCGCGCGCGCCGAGGGCGTGCTGACCTTCTACCTGCGCGACGACTCGCGCGCGAAGGTGCGCGATCCCGCGCTCGTCGTTCCGGATCCGGCGGCACGGCGCAACGATTCCGCGCGGTAGCATCGCGCGCGCATGCAGCCGCTCGAGCGCCGCGGGTCTCACGAGATCGCAGCCTGGCTGCTGCTCGCCGCGATCGCCGCGCTGGCGTGGCGGTCCACGGGCGACCTGCGCGCGCTGGTGCGCGACACCGCGGCGACGCGCGGCGCGCTCCGCAGCGACGCCGACTTCTACGCCGCGCCGCCGGTCCTCGGCGACGAGATCGCGATCCTGCGCCACGTCGAGCGCGAGCTCGCGCCGGGTACACCCATCTCCGTCGAGGGCCGAGGGGCGTACGAGGAGCGGCGTCAGCGCTTCTGGCTGGCGCTGCTGCCGGAGCACCCGATCGCGGCGGGCGCCGACTGGCGGATCTGCCCGGCCCCTTGCGGCGGCCCGGGCGACACGCTCGTGGTTCAGGGCCGCGAGTTCGTGCTGCTGCGGCGTTCGACGGCCGAGACCCCATGAGCGTCGCGCTCGCATGCGCCGCGTGGCTCGCGCTCGGGCTCCCGTGCGCGGCGGTCTTCTGGCGCCGCGGGCGGCGCGAGCTCGGTGTCGCGCTGGTGCCCTTCGCGGGCGCGCTCGCGCTGACGCTTCCGCTCGCGCTCTCGCCCTGGCTCGGAGGATCGATCTCACACTGGCCGCTTCGCGCGGCGATCGCCGCGCTCGCGCTCGCGCCCTGCGCGCAGGCGTTGCTGCGCGGAGCGCCCGGGCGCGTGGAGACTGCCGACACGAGAGGCGGAGCGCTCGCGTTCGCCCTCCTCGCGGCCGTGTCGCTGGGGCTGGTCCTCGCCGGACGCGCGCTCGACGCGGAAGGCTGGCCCGGCTACGGCTGGGACGGCCTCTCGATCTGGCTCGTGCGCGCGAAGGTGCTCGCGCGCAGCGCCGAGCTGCCCGCCGCGCTCTTTCGCGAGCGCCAGCTCGTGCAGGGACACTGGGACTACCCGCTGCTGCTGCCGGCGCTGCTCGCCTGGTTCGCGCGCGTCGGCGGGCTCGAGCTGCGCGAGCTGGCGCTGGCGCTCGGCATCGTCGCGGCCTGCTTCGCACCGGCGCTGGCGCTGGGACTCCGCCGCGCGCTCCCTGCGCCGATCGCCGCTGCGCTCGCGGTCGCGCCCTTCGCCGTGCCCGGGCTCGTCGTCACGCACTTCGGTGCCTACGCCGACCCGCTGCTCGTCCTCGTGGCGCTCGCGGGCTTCGCCTGGTCGGCGGCCGGTGCGATCCGCCAGGACACCGCGCTCGTCGCAGCGGGCGCGCTCGCGCTGGCCTGCGCGGTCGCGACGAAGAACGAGGGAGCGCTCTGGCTGCTGGCCGCGACGACGGGCGCGATCGCGCTCGCGCGCGCGGCCGGCTCGAGCCTTGCCTCCGCACTCGCAACCGGCGCGCGCTGCGCGCTGCCCGGCGTCGTCGTGTTCGCCGCGTGGCGGGCGACCTGCGCGCGGCTCGGTGTCGCGGACACCTTGCCGGCGGAGCTCCGCTTCGATCTGCTCGGCGCGCGCGCCGGCGAGCTCTTCGCGGCGCTCCGTTCGTTCTTCGGCGAGCCGCAGCGCGCGATCGCGCTCGGCGCCTGCGCCGTCGCGACGCTCGCGCTCGCGGGCGGCGGCTTGCGCACGCGGGCCGCGCGCGCCGCCGCGCTGCTCGCCGCGCCGGCCGTCTATCTCGGCGGACTCTCTCTCGTGTACCTCGCGACGCCTCACGAGCTTGCCTGGCACCTCGTGACCTCGCTGCCGCGCACGCTCTTCGGCCTAGCGCCCGCCTGCCTCGCCGCGGCGCTGCTCGGGCCGACGCTCGCGCACGCGCGCTCCACCGAACCCGATTCCGCGAGGAGCCTCCCATGAGAGAGCACGTCCTGAATCTCGACGAAGTCGAGCTGACACCGCACGGTCACGGCGACCGCTTCGAGGCGCGGCTCGGTCACATCGGGCGCCGCATCGGAGCGCGCAAGCTCGGCTACCGCCTCACCGTCGTGCCGCCGGGGAAGTGCGCATGGCCCTACCACGCGCACCACAACAACGAAGAGATGTTCTTCGTCCTCGCCGGCACGGGGATGCTGCGCCTCGGAGAGAAGCGCATCCCGCTGCGCGCCGGCGACGTCGTCTGCGCGCCCGAAGGCGGTCCCGAGACGGCGCACCAGATCGTGAACGACGGCCGCGAGGAGCTCCACTACCTGGCGGTCAGCACGATGCAGGGACCCGACGTCTTCGAGTATCCCGACTCGCAGAAGTTCGGCGTCTTCGCCGGCGACAAGCTCGCCCCGCGCTTCACCTTCTACGGACGCGCCGCGACGGCGGTGGACTACTGGGACGGGGAGTGAACCGTGCGCGGCCACGATTCATTTCGTCGCCGGCGAACCGGATCGCTCCTCTGACTTCGCTCGGCTTCGCCTCGCTGCGCGCTTCGCTTGCGGGGATGATCCAGATCGAAGATCAGGATCGAGCCGGCGACGACGTCGTTGGGCTCGAGCTCGTGGAAGCGAGCGTAGGGATTGTCACCGTGGAAGGCGACGCCCTGATATTGATAGGCGCTGAGCGCGACGACGCGCGGCGGTGTCTCGCCCGGCGCGAGCGGAGGCGTCTGCGGCAGCGCGCTGGTCGGCGACGGCAGCGCGAGGTAGTCGATGCCCCAGTGCGCGGGGTCGGCCGTGCCGAAGTAGGCGAGCTGCACGCGCGGCACGTGGTGCTCGCGCATCCAGACGGAGAGCGCCTCGAGACCCTGGCCCCAGTCGAGGTTCGAGTCGGACAGCAGCCGATAGCCGTTGCGGCTGCCGCCGCCGAGCTCGTTCACGTAGGCCAGATAGTCCGGCCAGGCGCGCACGGTGGCGATGGCGGACCACGCGAGCGTCACACCTAACAAGACGGCGAACGCGCGCGAGCGCGCCGCCGGCAGCGCGAGCCGACCCGTGAGCACGAGCAGCGGCACCCACACCGGCAGCAGGTAGCGGAAACCGTTCTGGATCGTGTTCCAGAACGAGAGATAGAGGAGCAGCAGCAGCGCCGGCAGCACGAGGTAGAGCTCGGCGGCGCGACCGCGGATGCCGAGCCAGCGCCCCGCGCCGAGCGCGAGGGCGAGCAGCAGCAAGGTGCCGAGCGGCACCTTGAAGAGCGCGACGACGAGGTAGAAGTACCACCAGCCCTGCTGCGAGATCTGACCCAGCAGGAAGAAGTCGTGCGGCAGCCGCGACTGCTGCCACTGGTAGATCGCGCCCTGCACGTAGCGCGGCGCTGGCACCGCGATCTCGTAGCCGCCGACGAGCACGCGCCCGACCTCGAACCCGTAGCCCGCCCAGAGAAGCGCGAGCGCCAGCGCGACGATCGCGGTCCAGTCGAGCGCGGCGCGCGCGAGCAGCGCCGGCCGTGGCTCCGCGCGCGCCGCGAGTCGCGCGGCCAGATCGGTCACCAGGAAGATGGGGACGAGCAGCAGCGCGGCGTGCTTCGAGAGCAGCATCAGCCCGAGCGCGAGACCCGCGGCGACTCGGCGCTGCGAGGTCGGGGTCTCGGCCAGGCGCGCGATCTGGTAGAGCGCGAAGCCGGCAGTCGCGGCGAGGGTCACGTCCGGCGTGATGAGTCCCGCGTGCGCGACGACGTTGGGCTCGAAGCAGACGAGCGCCATCGCGAGCAGGCCGCCGCCGTACCCGTAGAGATGGCGTCCCCACGCGAAGGCGATCCAGCCGAGCGCGACGCCGAGCGGCAGCAGCGCGAGACGCGCGGAGTCGAGCATCCAGTCGTCGGCGCGCAGCGCGACGATCCGCTGTCCCCGCAGCGGACCGTTCGGCTCGTGGCGGAGCGCGTCCGGAATCTCGAGCCCTTGGAGCGGAAGGCCGTGGATCCAGCCCGAGAGCGGCGGCTGGAGAACCGCGTCGACGACCGGCGCCTCGCTGCCGACTGCTCCGAGATAGTGCAGCTCGTCCCAGGTGCCGGAGCTCCGCAGCAGGCTCGTGGCGCAGAGCACCGCGAAAGTGAGCGAGAGGAGGACCGGCAGCGCGAGCCGCGCGGGTCGCGCGTGGATCATGCGGCCATTCTATCGGCACCGGCCGCGGCGAACCGCCGCGCCGGCTTCGCAGCGAGGCGCTAGTTCCGCAGCAACGGGTACAGCGCCTCCTTCACGCCGCTGCGCAGCGCCGCCTGGTCCTGGAAGAGATCCTCGCGGTCGTTCCAGCCGCGGCGATGGCCGTCGTCGCTGACCCACATCCGTTTCGCGACCTCGAGCCCGCCGATGCGCTCGAACAGGCGCTCGCCGTGCGGGCCGTACGCGACCACGCCGAGCGATGTGCACGACGCATAGACGCCGCGCCGCGCCACCAGGTACGCCACGTCGCGGTTCTTGTACGAGAGCGGCAGCCGCCGCGCGACGCCGTCCCACATCACCGACTCGCCCGTCACGGTGCCCGGGCGGATCGTCAGGTAGGGGACGAGCAGCGCGTCGAAGTTCTCGCCGTGGGCACGCAATCCGTCGAGGAGCGCGCGCACCGCGACGTCGCTCACGGCGCCGCCGGTGACGAGAGCCGGCTGCGCGCCCATCGCGTCGCCGGCCTCGCGCCAGAGTTCGTCGAACTGCGGCAGCGGCGGAGCATTCACCCGCATGTCCTGCTCCCACAGGAGCTGCCCGATCATCTGGTGGACGATCGGCGCGCCGGAGCGCAGCTCGCTCGGCAGCATCGTGTCGACCGTGGTCGGGGCGAGCAGCACCGACTGCGGCTTCGGGATCGGCAGCGCGGTCGGCGAGGTCGCGCAGCCCGCCAGGAACGCCACGAGCAGCCCGCCGATCCAACCACTCTTCAGCACTCGCGAAATCCGATCTCGCATCGATCCGTCCTCACGACCCTCCCGGCGACCCCGCTTTGCGGGTTCCCCAACCCGCGATGGATCACACGATCGGCGATCCACTGCGAATATCGAGTGCCCGAAGTTTCTTGTCTGCTATTCATCCGCGCATTGCCATGAGTCGCAGCCCGTCTCGAGTCGACCTCCCGATCGATCCGGCTCCGCTCGAATGGACCGCCTTGCGGGATTTCCTGGCCGTCGCGGAAGGCGGCAGCCTTTCGGCGGCGGCACGCCGACTCGGCGTGAGCCAGCCCACGCTCACGCGGCGCATGGCCGCGCTCGAGGAGCGCCTCGGCGCGGAGCTCTTCCTGCGGACGCCGCGCGGGCTCGAGCTGACCGAGGCGGGCGAGGCGATCCTCGAGCCCGCGCGTCGCATGGAGCAGGAGGCGCGCGCGGCGGAGGTCGCGGTCACGGGGCGCGACCGCGCGCTCGCGGGCGCCGTGAGGATCACCGCGACCGAAGGCCTTGCGATCGACTGGCTCACGCCGGAACTCGCGGACTTCCAGCGCGATCACCCGGAGATCGAGATCCAGTTCCTGATCCGCAACACCAACGTGAACCTGCTCGAGCGCGAGGCCGACATCGCGGTGCGGCTCGGACGCCCGCGCCAGGTCGACCTCGTCGCGCGCAAGGTCGGTGACCTCGCGTACGGACTCTACGCCGCGAAGCGTTACCTCGACGAGCGCGGTCGCCCCGAGGACGACGACGACCTGCAGGGACACCGCGCGGTGGTGTTCGACGAGGCGATGCGCCACGCGCAGCTCGGCTCGTGGCTGGAGCAGAGCCTCGGCGCGGCGCGCATCGTCTACCGCGCGAACAGCATCCAGGCGCAGCTCGCGGCGATGCGCGCCGGCTACGGGATCGGCGCGCAGGCGGCCTTCATCGCGGGCCGCCGCCCCGAGCTCGAGCACGTGATGCCGGAGCGGAACCTGCTGCTCGACATCTGGCTGGTCACGCACCCGGGGCTTCGCCGCAGCGCGCGCATGCGCGCCGTCTACGACTTCCTGCTCACGCGCTTCGAGGTCGCGCGCTGCGCGCTCGCGGGTCAGGTGCCGCCGGGGGCTCCCTGTCCGTAGCCGGACCGGCACCCGAGTGGAGCCCGCGAGGATTCCTGGCGGCGTGCGCGGTCGTGGTGGTCGGCTTCGCCGTCTACGCGAGCGCGCTCGACGCGCCCTTCGTGCTCGACGACTACTCGAACATCGTCGAGAACCCGTTCGTGCACTGGGACTCGCTGCGCCTCGATTGGTTGCGCCAGACGCTCTTCGCGGGCCCGACCGCGCGGCCGGTCGCGAACCTCACCTTCGCGCTCGACCACTGGGCGCACGGGCTCGACCCGCGCGGCTTCCGCGTGGTCAACGTCGCGATCCTCGTCGCGTCGGCACTGCTGCTCGCGCGCTTCGCCCGCGTGCTGCTGGCTCGGCTGCGCCCGCCGGTGCCCGAGCCGGCGGCGCGCGGCATCGCGTGGATCGCCGCGCTGCTCTTCGTCGCGCACCCGCTCCAGATCCAGTCGACGACCTACATCGTGCAGCGCATGACGGGCCTCGCCGTGCTCTTCACCCTGGCCGCGCTGCTCGCGTGGCTTCGCGCCCGCGAGGGCGGGTCGCGCGGTGCGCGCCTCCGCTGGGGCGCGCTCGCGGTCTCGCTCTGGCTGCTGGCCGTCGGCGCGAAGGAGATCGCGATCACCGGCCCGGTCGCCGCGTGGCTCTGCGAGTGGTTCTTCTGGCGCGACCTCGACCCGCACTTCGCACGCCGCAGCTTCTTGCTGGTCGGGCTGCCCCTTCTCGTCTGCGGCGTCGCGGCCTACGCGCTGCTGACGCACGACCTCGCCTGGGGCTACGCGGGCAAGCCCTTCACGCCGAGCGAGCGGCTGCTGACCGAGCTCCGTGTCGTCGTCTTCTACCTCTCGCTCTTCGTCTGGCCCCTGCCCTCGCGTCTCAACCTGCTGCACGACTTCCCGCTCTCGCATTCGCTCCTCGATCCGCCGACGACCGCGCTCTCTCTGCTCCTGCTGCTCGCGCTCGCGGCGGTCGCCGTCCTGGCCGCGCGGCGCGCGCCGCTCGTCTCCTTCGCGCTCGTGTGGTGCGCGCTCCAGCTCCTGATCGAGTCGGCGATCCTGCCGCTGGCGCTGGCCTTCGAGCACCGCATGGCTCTGCCGCTGGTCGGCCTGTGTCTCGGCGCCGCGTGGCTCCTCTTCGCCGCGCTGCGCATGCGGACCGCGCCCGCGCTCGCGCTCGGACTCGCGGCGGTGACAGCTCTCGGCGTCGCGACCGCGCGGCGCAACGCGCTCTGGAGCGACGAGCTCGCTTTCTGGACGGACGTCGCGCAGAAGAGCCCGCACGTGCTGGCGGCGCAGACCAACCTCGGCATGGCGCTCCTGCGCGCGGGCCGTCCGCAGGATGCCGAGGCCGCGACCCTGCGCGCACTTGCGATCGACCCGACCGACGCCGAGGCGCTCAACAACCTCGGCAGCTTGCGCCTCGCGCGCGGCGACCGCGCCGGCGCGCTCTCGAGCTTCGAGCAGGCGCTCCACTACGCGCCCGACCACTTCCGCGCGCACTTCAACCTCGGCATGGTGCTCGGCGAGTCCGGCGACGTCGCGCGCGGACTCGAGCACCTCGAGGCGGCGGTCGAGAGCGCGCCCTACGAGGCGTCGGTCTGGAACGGGCTCGGCGCGCTGCGGCTTCTCCAGGGCGACCTCGATGCGGCCGATGCGGCGCTGCGTCGCGCGCTCGAGCTCGACCCCGGTCAGGCGGATGCCAGGGCCAATCTCGCGCGCGTGCAGGCGCTCCGCAGCGCGAAGGCTTTGCGCGACGCCTCGGACTGAACTAACGCGGCGAGCCGCTCGCGGACTGCGCGCCCGCCGACGCAGCGTCGACGTGACGGCGTTTGGCCGCATAGCCACGCAGCTCGAACGGCCGGCCGAGCCGGTCCGAGCCGATCACCCAGACCGCGAGGATGGCGAGGAAGGGAAGCGGCAGGCCGAAGCTCACGAAGGGCAGCGACGCGACCGCTCCGGGCTTGCTGGAGAGCCGCAAGGTCGAGGCCGCGAAGTGCGTGCTCGAGAAGAGACGCGTGGTCGAAGACGGGCCGACGAAGCAGCGGCCCGTGAAGCCGGCGCGGGGCGGAGCTCTCGGGCGGCAAGCGCGCATTCTACTCGAACCGCACCGAAGCTTCGGTGCGGTTCGAGCTCCGATCAGAGGAGCTGCGTGCCGCTCTCGATCCCGAGGAACGCGCGGCCAGCCGTCTCCCAGGTCGCGCGCCCGACCATCACGTGCTGAGTGATCGCGTGGGCGTCGCGCAGATACCGCTGGAGCGGAGAGGTGCGGTAGAGCGACGTGCCGCCCGCGCACTCGTACATCGACTGCGCGACGCGCACCGCGGCGGCGACGGCGTGCGTCGTCGAGACGCGGATGTCGCGGCGCTGCGCGAGCCCTACCCGCGCGCCGCCCTGCGCGGCGTCCCAGCCCGCATGCGCGGCCTCGTAGTAGAAGGCGCGCGCGGAGCGGAGATCCGCCTCCGCCTTCGCGACCGCGCTCTGCACGTCGGGTCGCTCGGCCAGGGTCTTGCTGCTATGCGTCGGCTGCTTCGTGCGCGCGAGCGACGCGAGCGCGTCGATCGCCGCGCGCGCGACGCCGAGCGCGACCGCGCCGATCCCCATCGCGAGCAAGGTGAAGTTCGGGAAGGAGTAGATGGGGCCTTCGAGCGGGCGCCGCACCTTCCATCCGACTACGCGCTCTTCGGGCACGAACACGTTGGTGAGTCGGAAGTCCGTGCTGCCGGTTCCGCAGAGTCCCGACACGTTCCACGTGTCGAGGAGCTCGACCTCGCGCGCAGGCACGATCACCATGTGCTGGCGCGGCGCGCCGGCATCGTCGCGAATCGGCGCGCCGTCCTTCACGAGCTGGCAGCCCGCCAGCACCCAGTCGGCGTTCTGCGTGCCCGATCCAAACGACCACTGCCCGCTCGCGCGGAATCCACCTTCGCACGCTTCCGCGCGTCCGTGCGGCGCGAAGACGCCGCAGAGCAAGGTCTCCGGCGTCGAGAACACCTCGCGCGCCGTCGGCTCCGGCAGTCCGCCGAGCGCCGTCGAGGAGGTCGTCGCGATGAAGCCGCACCACGCGACCGACGCGTCCGCCTCGGCCAGGATCTCGAGCGCGCGCAGCACCGGCACGAGCGGCGCCTCGAGCCCGCCGTAGCGCTTCGGCACCCACAATCGATAGAGCCCCGACGCAGCGAGCTTCCGCGACAGATCCGCCGGCAACCGCCGCGCCGCCTCGATCTCGTCCGCGCGCGCGCGCACTTCGTCGGAGAAGGAGCGCGCGATCGCTTCGGGGTCCGTCTGCTCGGTTCCGCTCACGCGGCCATCGTAACCGATCGGGACAGACGAGAGGACGGAGACAACGAACTGGCTAGCCGGTGATAAGCAGCATCGAGAAGAAGGCGATCTGCAGTACGCCAGCCGAAACACAACGGATCGAAAGCAACGTGTCGTGCGCTCGGAAATGCTCGTACCAGATGAACCGAAGCCATCTCCCCTGGTGGGCCAGGGACTCGCGCGAGATGCCACCAAGGCGAACAACACCGCCAGGTCGTCGATGCTCTGCTGGATGAAGACGTGGAACCCGCGCATCGATGAAACCACCTAGCAGGAACCCCACCACGATCAGCCCGATGAGCACACTCGGTCGGATCAGCGCGTCCATCTCGAATCCTCGCCCGCATTCGATCTTTCGGCGGCATTACGAACGAGAACATCACGCAAATCAAGTCGTACGTGTGATCGCCCCTGTCACAAGCAGGGTCCCGTCGGCTCACTCAACGTTGCTACGGCTGCCGCAATCGCGATGCATGAGCTCAACCGAGGTTCCGCGGCAACGCGCTCCATCGTTAGGAGCAAGTTCGCAAGCGAGCCTCAATAGCTCGCCACCCTCCGCTCATCGGGGACAGCCTTAACGATCCTCACCCTGCGAGCCCAAGCCGATTGGCGATGTTGTTCTTCTGCATGTTCGACGACCCGCCGACGATCGGCATGCCGAGGATGTCGCGGACGTGGCGCTCCATGTCGTAGCCCTCGGAGAGTCCGTAGGCGCCGAGGATGCGCTGGCAGGCGAGCACGATCTCGACCGCAGTGTCGGCGACGAAGAGCTTCGCCATCGAGGTCTCGACGCTGCACGGGCGATCCATCTGCGCGAGCCAGGTCGCGTGGTAGAGCATGTGGCGACACGCCTCGAGCTTCGTCTTCGCCTCCACCAGCGCGTGTCGCACAGCCTGGTGACCGCTGATCGGCTTGCCGAACTGGACGCGGTCCTGCGCGTAGCGCCACGCCTCGTCGACGGCCGCCTGCGCGATGCCGAAGGTCACCGCGGTGATCTCGAGCTTCTCCACGTCGAGCGCGCGGCCGGCCAGCATCTTCCAGCCGCGGTTCCAGCCAGACGGCCCGCCGACAACGAGCTCCGCCGGCACCTCGACGTCCTCGAAGAACACCTCCGACGAGAGCGTGTAGCGGAGGTTCATGTGCTCGATCGGGCGGATCGTCACGCCCCTCGAGCGCGGCGGCACGAGCACGAACGAGAGGTTCTTGTAGCGCTCGCTCTCGTCGCCGCTCCGCACGAGGCAGTAGATGTAGTCGGCGAACTCGGCGCCGGTGCACCAGCGCTTGCTGCCGCGCAGCACGACGCGCGTGCCGTCGGCGGACAGGCGTGCGGTCGTGCGGACGCTCGCGAGGTCGCCGCCGACGTCCGGCTCGGAGAGCCCGTAGGCGAAGAGCAGCTCGCCCTTCGCGAGCCGCGGCAAGAGCTCACGCTTCTGCGCCTCCGAGCCGTTCTCGGAGATGTTCATACCGCCGTAGAAGGCGCAGTGGATGAACGGCCCGGCTGCGAACGCGCCCTTCCGACACAACTCCTCGATCACCGCGACCGCAGCGACGAGGTCGCGTCCCTGACCGCCGTACTCCTCGTCGATCGTGAGGCCGCACACGCCGAGCGACGCGAGCTTGTGGAAGAGCTCCATCGGGAAGCGGTGCTCGCGATCCCACTGGCGCACGAGCTCGGGCGGCATCTCGGCGGCGGTGAAGCGCCGCATCGTCTCGCGCAAGAGCGCGATGTGCTCGGGCTCGTCGGCGAAGTACGACATCAGGAGAGAGCCGTGCCCCATGTGTCGGCGAAGGCCATCTTGTCGACGGGGCGCCGCGAGACCTTGCCGTGACCGCGCAGCACCGGATATCCGATCGGGATCGCCGCGGCCGTGTACCAGGGATCGGGGATCGCGAGCAAGGTCCGCACCTCCGGCTCGACCTCGCAGAGCAAGGTCGTCAGCACGCAGCCGAGCCCCTCGGCGCGACAGGCGAGCAGCAGGTTCTGCACGGCCGGGTAGATCGACGCGCCGCCGACCACGTGCGGGCGGCTCTGCTTCGCGTCGGTCAGCGCCATGATCTTCGGGTTGAAGCAGAAGACGAGCACGGCGGGCGTGTCGGCGAAGTGATTCGCGAGGTAGTCGCCCGATTGCAGCATGCGCGTCGTCTTCTCCACGACCGCGGGCGGCGCGTCCGCGATCAGCTTCTTGTGTCCCTCGGCGTAGGCGAACCAGCGCTTTGCGTAGAGCGTGCCGAGGCGGCGCTTCTTCGCGACGTCGCGCACGACCACCACCCGCCACGGCTGCGCGTTGCCGCCAGTCGGCGCGAAGGTCGCGGCCTCGAGCACGCGCTTCAGCACCGCGTCCGGAATCGGGTCGGGCTTGAGTCTCCGCACCGCCCGCAGGGTCCGCATCGCCTCGTAGACACCGATCTCGTCCGCCATCTCTTCGCCTCCGCTTAACGACCCCGGAACTTCGGCTCGCGCTTCTCGCGGATCGCCGCGAGAGCCTCGCGGTGGTCGTCGCTCCGGAAGGTCACGATCTCGAGCGCGGTCGACGCGTCGAAGGCCACGTTGAGCGCGTCCTTCAGCAGCTTGTTGACCGCCTGCTTCGTGTAGCGGACCGCGAGCGGCGCCCCGGCCGCGAGCCGCGCCGCGAAGGCGAGCGCCTCGTCGCGCAGCTTCTCCGCCGGCACGACGCGGTTCACGAGCCCCATGCGCAGCGCGTCCTCCGCCGACACCGGATCGCCCGTCAGCAGGTACTGCTTCGCGCGCGCGGGACCGAGCACTAGCGGCCAGATCACCGCGCCGCCGTCGCCGGCCACGATGCCGACGCGCACGTGCGGATCGACGAGCGTCGCTTCGGGCGCCATGAAGATCACGTCGCACAGGAGTGCGATCGAGGCGCCGAGACCGACGGCCGGACCGGGCAGCGCCGCGACGATCGGCAGCTCGACGTCGAGGAGATCCCAGATCATCTGCTTCGCGTCGCGGCGCAGGTGCTCGAGCTTCGCGAGGTCGTCGAGCGTGGGGAACCAGGCGAAGTCGCCGCCCGCGCTGAACATGCGGCCGCGGCCGGTCAGCAGCACCGCGCGCGCCTCGTCCTCGCGCTTCAGCTCGCGGAAGAGGCGGGCGAGCTCACCGTGGAGCAGCGCGTCGACCGTGTTGCGCGAGCTGGTCGGGTGCTCGATCGCGATCTCGAGCACGTCGCCGTGGCGCGCGATGCGGAGCGCCTGGTAGTCGGCAGGCGCGGGCCCCTCGCTCACGCGAGCCGCTCCTTCAGCGCGGCCACCGCGTCGACCGCGTACTCCGACGACGGCCCCACCGCCATCACGTTGAAGCTCGTGCAGCCGGCATCGATGTACGGCGCCATGAACTCCGCGATCTCGGCCGCGCCGCCGGACGGGCTGTACTTCTCGAAGCGCTCGAAGGGGATGCGGTACATCGACTGCATGCGCGCGGCGAGGCGCTCGCGCGCCTTCGCGCGATCGTCGTCCACGCCGACCCAGATCTGCAAGCCGTGTTGCCAGCGGACGTCGCGCCGGCCGGCCGCCTCCGCCTCGGCGCGGATCTGCGCGAGCACCTGCGCGTAGCGCGCGGGGCTGCACCAGACGCCGAGCCAGCCGTCGCCGTGGCGCGCGGCGCGGCGGATCGCCGCGTCCGAGCGGCCGCCGACGACGATCGGCACCGGCGGATCCGGCGCCGGCCGGATGCGCGCGTCCTCGAACTCGAAGAACTCGCAGCGGTGCGTGAAGGGCTCGCCGGTGAGCAGCCCGCGCAGCGCGACGAGCGACTCGTCCGTGCGTCGCCCGCGCGTCGACGGATCGACGCCGCAGATCTCGATCTCGTGCCGGTCCTCGCCGCCGACGCCGACGCCGAGCACGAGGCGTCCCGGCGCCGACTCACAGAGCGTCGCGAGCTGGCGCGCGACGAGCACCGGGTGGCGCAGCGCCAGCAGGTACACGCCGATCTGCACGGTGAGCCGCTCGTCCACCGCGAGCACGCTGGCCGCCTGCACGATGCCGTCGATGCCGAAGCCGGTGTGGAAACTCACGTGGTCGGCGACGAAGACGTGGTCGAGACCGCCGTCCGCGACGCGCGCGAGCAGCTCGCGCCGGCTCGCGAGCGGACCCGTCAGCATCTTCTCGCTCGCGAGCGTCCCGACCGCGACCGCGCGCGCCATCGTCAGCTCGCGCCGTCGCGGCGCGCGCGCGAGGAGAAGCCGCGCGCCGTGAGGAACACCGCGACCACGAGGAGCGCGCCGCCAACCGGCACGAGCAGCACGCCGAGGCCCGGATCGCCCGCGTACACGACCACGCCGCCGAGCAGGAAGCCGCCCGGCAGCAGGATCGTCGCGCCGACCAGCGCCGCGGACGCGAGCCCGGCCCAGCTCTCGCGGCCGTCCCCGAAGAGCTTCAGGCTCATCGCGAAGGCGAGGTTCACGAGGCCGAGCAAGGTTCCGTGCGTATGCGCGAGCGTCCAGACATGTCGGCGTGTCGCGTTCGCGAGATCCATGTAGAAGCCGATCTTGAAGCCCTGGAGCGCCTCGAGCACGAGCCCGAGCGTGAGGAAGACGAGCAAGGTCCACCAGCCGAGCCGCAGATGCCTGCGCACGAGATCGGACGGCACGCTATTCGCCCCGGAACACGCGGCGGTCGTCGCGCGCGCGAAGCAGCTTCTCGAAGCGGTCGCGGTCGAGCGCGCCCTGCGCGTCCTGGAGGAGCTCCGCGCGAGCGGGCGCGGGCCGCGGCTCCGCCTGCCACTGCGCGAGGACGGCGTCCCGCGCGGCGCGGCGCGACGGCTCCGCCGCGAGGTAGTCGAGGTCGTGCGCGGCGTATCCAGGGATCGCGCGCAGCGAGTCCGCCGCCCCGTGGCGGACCGCGTCGTACGGATCGAGGAGCAGCTGCGAGAGCACGGGCAGCATCCAGTCCGTGCCCGACGTGCCGCGCACCTCCTCGCGACCCATGTTCCACGCCGCGATCGCGCGCTCGGCGGCGTCGCCGCGAAGCGCCTGAAGGAGTCCGTCCGCGACCTCGCGCTGCGCGGGATCCGCGATCGCGGGGCTCTTCGTGCCGTACCAGTCGGAGAGGTGTTCCGCGGTCCACGCCAGGGTCCGGTCCATGTGACACAGATTGCAGGCGTTCATGCGTCCGGTCGAGAGCTCGGAGGCGACGCTCGGCGAGCTGATCTGATGGCTGCGCGACGCCTTCAGGAGACCCCAGGCCGTCATCGGCATGTGGCACTCCTGGCAGCGGCTGCCGGACGAGTCCGCCGCGTGGTGCGTGTGCTGCGAGACGTCGTCGCCGAGCGCGGCGTGGCAGTGGAGGCAAGCCTCGTCGCCGCGCATGCCGGCCGCGAGCTGATCGTCGGCCCACTCTTGCGGAGGTCGCGGATCGTTCGCGCGCTGGTGCAGCGCGTGGCAGGAGAGGCACGAGAACTCGCCGCCGCGGTAGCAGGGCGACGCCTTCACCGCGTTGTACTCGCGCCCCACCACGTTGACCATCCCGTCCGGCCAGAAGCGGTCCTCCATCCAATGCGGCTCCTTCGCGAGGTTGCGCTGGAGGATCGGCGACGGCTCGTCGCCCGCGTGCACGATGTTCCAGAACTTCTCGATCTCGCCGCCCGGCCGGAAGGACGGGCCGTGCTCCGAGAAGTCGAGCGCGGTCTGCATGTCCTTGAAGACGTGCACGCTGTGGCAAAGGCCACAGACGTCGTTGGCGCGCGCGGCCGAGAGCCGCCGGGGGTTCACGATCGTGTCGTCGCGCTGACCCGTCAGATGGAGCCAGTAGCGGCGCAAGGGATTGCGATTCTTTGCCACGTGCTCCGCGCCCGGACCGTGGCACGACTCGCAGGCGATCCCGAACTCGGCGACCTTCGTGTCCATCTTCGTGAAGTCGCCGAAGCCGGGGCGCGGGTCAGTCGTGTGGCAGCGCAGGCACGTGGAGTTCCAGATCGCCTGCGCGCCGAACTCCACCGGGATCTCCTGCGCCAGGAAGACGGAGTGGAACGGCGCGAAGCGCTGCTCCGCGATGCGGTAGAAGAAGGGCAGCCGACCGAGCTGGCGACCGCGTCCGAACTCGTACCAGTAGATCTGCTGGTGGTGCGAGCCCGTCACCATCACGATGCGGCGCTCGTCGCGCGGCTCCGGCACGTCGGCCTCGCGCCAGCCCGGGTCGTCGCTCTGCGCGATCAGCTCGTCGCCGCGGCGGAAGAGCTTGTAGCTGTGGCCGACCTCGACCACGCGGCCGTCGAACGGCGCGCGGACGCTCTCCGGTGTCGCGAGCTGGGTCATGCGGCTGTGGTACGAGTTGCGCCACGACGCGTGCTGATCGGGGTGGCAGGCCTGGCACGCCTTCGACGAGACGTAGCCGTCGCCGCGCACCTCGATCGGGCGCGACTCGGGCGGCTCGGCCGCTCGCAGCTCGCTCCGTTGATAGGCGGCCGCGAGTCCCGCGCACGCGGCGACCGCGACGGCGCCGCCGGCCAGCGCGGAGCGCCGCGCCGCGCGGGGTCCGCGCGTCCAGAGCCAGCGCGCGAGCGGCAGGCACGCGGCAAGGAGCAGGGCGGCGAAGACCAGCAGCTCGGCGGCAGGCATCGAACTCCCGGCGGCAGCGCGGCGGCGCGCGGCTCGCGTGACCCTAAGTCACTTCGCGCGCGTCGCGGCGTCCGGCGGCGCGGTTACCTTATGCGACCTCGAGTCGGCGCGACAACCGCCCCGCGTCCACCACTTCAGGTACCGCCGCGCGCGCGCCAGCAAGGAGACGCCATGGATCTCGCGTTCACGCCGGAGCAGCAGAGCTTCCGCGAGGAGGTCCGCAAGTGGATCCCGCGCGCGATGCCCGCCGACATGCGCCGCAAGGCCGAGGCCGGCGCGAGCTTCCACCAGGACGAGACGATGCAGTGGCATCGCATCCTCTACGAGAAGGGCTGGATCGCGCCGCACTGGCCGAAGGAGGTCGGCGGCACCGGCTGGGACGTCGCGCGCCGCTTCATCTTCCAGGAGGAGATCGTGCGCGCGAACGCGCCCGAGCTCTCGCCCTTCGGCCTCTCGATGGTGGGTCCGCTGCTGATCCAGTTCGGCAACGCCGAGCAGAAGGCGCGCTTCCTGCCGAAGATCCTCTCGGGTGACGAGGTCTGGTGTCAGGGCTACTCGGAGCCGAACGCGGGCTCGGACCTCGCGAGCCTGCAGCTGCGCGCCGTGAAGGACGGCGACGACTACGTGCTGAACGGCCAGAAGACCTGGACCACCTACGCGCAGTACGCCGACTGGATCTTCGTGCTCGCGCGCACCGGCACGGACGGCAAGAAGCAGGAGGGCATCTCGTTCCTGCTAGCCGACATCAAGAACACGCCGGGCATCACGGTGAAGCCCTTCCTCACGACCGGCGGCACCGACGCCTTCTCCGAGACCTGGTTCAAGGACGCGCGCGTGCCGCAGCGCAATCGCGTCGGCCCCGAGAACGGCGGCTGGGCCATGGCGAAGGCGCTGCTCGGCCACGAGCGCACCCTGATCGGTGGCATCGCGGAGAGCGGCAAGTGGGTGCAGCGCGTGAAGCGCATCGCGCGCGAGACGCCGGTCGGGACGGGGACGTTATTCGACGACCCCGCCTTCCGACGCCGCATCGCGAAGCTCGAGATGCGCTACCGCGCGGTCGCGATGGCGAACTTGCGGACCCTCGCCGCCGCGCAGGTCGGCCGCGCGCCCGGCGCCGAGAGCTCGATCCTGAAGATCGTCGGCACGGAGCTCTACCAGGAGGCCACCGAGCTCGCGATGGACGCGATGGGCCACGACGCGATCGGCTGGTTCGACGCGCCGGAGTCCGCGCTGCCCGAGCACGAGCGCTGGGTGGCGAGCCAGTTCAACTACCTGCGCGCCGCCACGATCTACGGCGGCTCGAACGAGATCCAGAAGAACATCATCGCCAAGCAGATCCTGCGCCTGCCGGGCGCGTGATTTCGCCAGAGAGACGCCATGAACTTCGACCTCACGGAAGAGCAGCAGATCCTCGTCGACTCCGTCGCGCGCTTCGTGCAGAACGACTCGGGCACGGAGCGCTTCCGCAAGCTGCGCGAGTCCGCGCGCGGCTGGGAGCCGGCGATGTGGGAGCGCATGGGCGAGTACGGCTGGCTCGGCGTGGCGTTTCCCGAGGAGCAGGGCGGCGTCGGCGGGCGCTTCGTGGACCTCGCGCTGATCCTCGAGCAGCTCGGGCGCGGGCTCGTGCCGGAGCCGATCCTCGCGTCGGTGGTGCTGGCCGGCGGACTCGTCTCGCGACTCGGCACCGCCGCTCAGGTCGAGCGCTTCCTCGGTCCGATGATCGAGGGCCGCACCAGCCTCGCGCTCGCCTACGCCGAGCGGCAGAGCCGCTACTGCCTGCACGACGTCCAGACCTCGGCCGCGCGCGTGCCGGGCGGCTACACGCTGAGCGGTCAGAAGGTGTGGGTGCTGAACGGCCACGCGGCCGACCAGATCGTCGTGGTCGCGCGCACGTCGGGCTCGCAGCGCGACCGCGCCGGTCTCTCGCTCTTCGTCGTCGACGCCGGCGCGCGCGCTCTCTCGCGCACGCCGATCGGCGGCATGGACGGCCAGCGCAGCGCGCTGCTCGAGCTCGACGGGGTCGAGGTCGCGGAGGACGCGCGCCTCGGCGCCGAGGGCGAAGCGATCGCGCACCTCGAGTGGGCGATCGACCGCGGCGCGGCCGCCGCCTGCGCCGAAGGTCAGGGCGCGATCCAGGAGCTCTTCGATCGCACCGTCTCGTATCTGAAGCAGCGGCAGCAGTTCGGCGTGCCGATCGGGAGCTTCCAGGCGCTCCAGCACCGCGCGGCGGACATGTTCGCGGAGCTCGAGCTCTGCCGGAGCACGATGATCCTGGCCGCGATCCAGGCCGACAGCGACGACGCCGAAGAGCGTCTGGCCGAGATCTCCGCCGCGAAGCTCCAGCTCTCGCACGGCGGCTGGTTCGTGCAGGAGAATGCGATCCAGCTGCTCGGCGGGATCGGCGTCACCGACGAGCAGGACGAGGGCCTCTACTTCAAGCGGCTCCGCGTGCTCCAGGGACTCTTCGGCGACGCGGATCACCACGTCGACCGCTTCCAGCGCCTGGGGCGCTTCTCGGCGGACCGCTAGGCAAGGAGGCCGACAACAGTCGGCCGACGCGCAGCGAGGCGAAGCCGAGCGAAGGCCGGTAGCCCGAGCGCGAGCGATCAGCGAGCGCGAAGGCCCGGCTCAATGTTGACCGGAGTCGTCCCGCGGAGGGACCGGCGTCGGCTTCGCGGCCTTCGCCTTCGCGGCATCTTCGTCGGCCATCTTCTTCCGCTTCGCGGCGATGGCGGCGTCGTCGGGCTGCGACTGCGAGTTCGCGTTCGGGTCGCCGGCGGGCGTCCCGGCGGTCTGGCTCTGGTCCGGATGCTCGTGACCCTCGTGCGCGATCGACGCGGTGGGAAGTCCCACGAGCGACAGCGCGAGCGCGGCAGACAGACAGCGGGTACGGAGACTCACGATTCCTCCTCGCAGAGCGTTAGTGGAGTTCCATCTCGCGACGCACGGCGAACACCTCGACCCTTCCGTGCGGGCCGATCCAGCCCGACGCCACCCAGCTCGTGAGGCCCACGATGATGCCGGCGAAGACGGCCGACCAGAACCCGTCGATGCGCATCCCGTCGAGCATCGCGGCGACGAGGCCGAGCATCGCCGCGTTCACCACCAGCAGGAAGGCGCCCAGCGTCAGCAAGGTGAGTGGAAACGTCAGGATCACGAGCAGCGGCCGCACGACCGCGTTGACGACGCCGAGCAGCAGCGCGGCCACCAGCAAGGTGCCTCCGCTGTCGAAGTGCAGGCCCGAGACCAGCTTCGAGGCGATCCACAGGCCGAGCGCAGAGATCGCGGTCCGGATCAGGAAGCCCCGCACGTTCAGACCTCCTTCGCCTCGCCGGAAGGGAGCGGTGTGCAGATGCAGAGCTTGTTTCCGTCCGGGTCGCGCACGAGCATCTCGCGGTTGCCCCACGGCCGGTCGACCGGCGCGTGCTCGGCGAGGATGCCGCGTGTCAGCAGCTCGCGCTGCCAGGCGTCGACGTCGTGCACGTAGAGATGGACGAGCGCGCCGGGGGGACAGTCGCCCTCGCGCTCCGAGAGGTAGAGGCGCATGCCGGGCCGCGAGAGCTGGAGGAAGGCGCCGGGCTCGTTCTTCCACTCCCAGTCGACGCGGAAGCCCATGCCGTCGACGTAGAAGCGCCGGCTCCGCTCGCGGTCGGCGATGCGCAACGTCGGGACGACGGCCTGCACGGCCTGCACACGACTCCTCCTCGCCTGGAAGATTCGCGAGCGCCCCGCAAGGGCGCCACCACCGGTCATGATTCCTGTAGGCTGAACCGATGGACACCAAAGCCGAAGTCCTGCTCGACGGCCTCGCCTTCCCCGAAGGCCCGCGCTGGCATGACGACCGCCTCTTCTTCTCCGACATGCACGACCTGCGCGTGCGGACGGTCGACCTGCGCGGGCGGAGCGAAGTGGTGGTGGAGGTGCCGCGCGCGCCCTCCGGCCTCGGCTGGCTGCCGGACGGCCGCCTGCTCGTCGTCTCGATGGAGGACCGCCGCGTGCTGCGGCTCGAGCCGCAGGGACTCGTGCTGCACGCCGATCTCTCGCGGCTCGCGAGCTACCACTGCAACGACATGGTCACCGACGCGCGCGGGCGCTCGTACGTCGGCAACTTCGGCTTCGACCTCCACGCGCAGGCGCCGCAGAAGGACGCCGAGATCGTGCTCGTCGAGGCGGACGGACGCGCGCGCGTCGTCGCGAAGGAGATGCGCTTCCCGAACGGCACGGTGATCACGCCGGACGGACGCACCTTGATCGTCGGCGAGTCCGCGGCCGCGCGGCTGACCGCCTTCGACATCGGGGCAGACGGCTCGCTCGGAAACCGGCGCGTGTGGGCACAGCTCGAGCGCGCGGTGCCGGACGGCATCTGCCTCGACGCGGAGGGCTGCGTGTGGGTCGCCTCGCCGCTCGGCCAGGAGATGCTGCGCGTCGAGCGCGGAGGACGCGTGACGCACCGCGTGCAGGTCTCGCGCCGCGCGATCGCGTGCATGCTCGGCGGTCCGGGCCGCGCGACGCTTTTCTGTGCCACCTCGGAATCCTTCGAGCCCGCGGCTTGCCGCGCCGCGCGCCGCGGCGCGATCGAGGTCGCGCGGGTGGACGTCGGCGGCGCCGGATTCCCCTAGCATTTCTCAGCCGAGCCGCGCGACGACCCACGCGAGCGCGTCGTGCTTCGAGAGCCGCCGCCTGCGCCAGCGGTCGGCCATGCGGCGCGCGCGCCGGCGGATCCCCGTACCGGCGCCGCGCGACGCAATCTCGCGCAGCAGCACCGGATCGCCGTGTCCGGCCAGGAAGGCCGCCCCGAGTCGCTCGCGATCGGCGCGCCGCACGCCGCGCAGCAGCGAGCGCACGAGCCCCGACAGCTCGTCGGCCAGCGCCTCGGTGAGGTCGCTGTCGCGCGCGTGCGCGCCCTCGAAGTCGACGTGCACCTGGCGACCCGCGTGGAGCAGCACGTGCTGGAGGCTCGCGTGCTTCATCACGAGGCCGAGCTCGCCCGTCTCGAGCGCGAGGCGCTGGCGCGCGGCGAGCGTCGCCGCGAAGCGCGCGAGCTCGCGCTCGCGCATGTCGAGGGGCTGCGCGCGGTCGCCGGCGAAGGCGCGCAGGGTCGGGCCGGGGCAATACTCGAGCCAGGTCGCGCTGCGCGGATCGAAGCCCGGCGGGAGCGGCAGATCGAGCCGCGCGGGCACGTCGAAGCCCTCCCGGCGCCAGAGCGCCAGCAGCTCGCGCTCGATCGCGCAGCGACTCCGCGCGGTGACGCCCCGCTTCCGCTCGAAGAGCCAGTAGCCGAGCGCCTTGACCCACTCGCGCGGCGCCGACGCGCGCCGCCGATAGTGCTTCAGCAGCGCGGGTCGCCCCTCGATCTCGTAGAGCAGCAGGCGGTTGCCGCCGCCGTCGCGGTTCACGTCCTGGAGCAGCCGCAGCGGGGCGAAGGGCGTCGGCTCGCTCATGCGCCGTCGAGCAGCGCGCGCAGCCTCCGCGCCACGGCGTACTTCGAGCCCGGACGCCGCGCGCGCGCGCGCAACGTTCGGTCGAGCGCGCGGCGCGGGCCGTCCAGGAAGTAGGCGCAGGCCGCGCGCAGCCGGTCGGTCTTCGGATAGCCGGCGACCGTCTCCTCGAAGAGGCGCTCGCGCAGCTCGCGCACGCTCTTCGCGAGGAACCAGAGGTACTGCACGATCTCGTGCGAGACCTGATCGCCGACGCGCGCGCGGCTGCGCCCGACGATCTCGAAGTCGAACCAGAGGAAGCCGTCGCCCTGCACGATCACGTGCTTGCCGTCGCCGTTCTCGTGCACGAGGCGCGGCTCGCCGAGCGCTTCGGCGAGCTCGTGACGCCGCGCCCACTCGGCGAGGAAGCGGCGGTAGACGGCGAGGCGCGCCTCGGGCTCGCGCTTCGCGTCGCGCAGCACCTCGACGAGCTTCGGACCGGCGCGGTATTCGAAGAGCGTGTAGCAGCCGGACGGACAGCCCGGCGCCTCGACCGCGACGTCCTCGAAGGTCTCGTAGACGCGGAAGCCGTGGCGGCGCCAGAGCGCGAGGCACTCGAGCTCGATCCGCCTTCGCGTGCGCGGCTGATAGGAGGTCTGCCCGGCGAAGACCACGTTCTCGAAGCTCTTGCGCCAGGTCTCGAGCCGGCCGCGGCTGCCGGCGTAGACCTTCAGCACGGCGTCGCCGCCGCGAAACGGAACCTTGTAGAGGTAGTTTCCGTTGCGGAGCAGCAGGTAGGGCGAGAGATCATCGAAGCGCAACGTTTCCGGCATTCGATTGAGCCAGCCTAGCAAGGAGGCCGACGACAGTCGGCCGACGCGCAGCGAGGCGCAGCCGAGCGAAGGCCGGCTGCCCGAGCGCGAGCGATCAGCGAGCGCGAAGGCCCGGCCAAGGAGTGGTCGGCGCTACGCGGCCTCGAGCCTGACGAGGAGCGCCGGCAGCTCCGCGAGATCGGCGAGCGTGTGGTCGGGCAGCGCGCCCTCGTGCTCGCGCAGCGTCTGCTCCGGATCCGACACGCGGCGCGTGATCCACGCGGTGCGGAGCCCCGCGGCGCGCGCGCCGGCGACGTCGGCGCGCAGGCTGTCTCCCACGTGGAGCGCGTCGCTCGGCGCGACGCCGAGCTGCGACACCACCGCGTCGAAGATCTCGCGCCGCGGCTTGCGCAGGCCGAAGGCATCCGAGACGAGCACAGCGTCGAAGGCCGGCCACAGGCCCGCCTGCTCGAGCACGCGCCGCGCCGTCTCGGAGTGGCTGAAGTTCGAGCAGAGGCCGATTCGGACGCGGCCGCGGAGCTCGCCGAGCACGTCTTCGTGGTGCGGCAGCGGACGCACCGTCGCCGCGAGCGCGCCCATGTGGATGTCGGTCAAGGTGCGCGCGAGGCCCGGCGACTCGATGCGAAGGCGCTCGAGCAGGTCCAGGAAGCGCACCTCCGTCGGCACTTCGCGGTCCTTCGCGAAGTGGCTCTCCTGGAAGGCCTGCGCGCCCGCGAGGAAGGCGTCGACGAGCGCGTCGAGCGTCACGTCGGCGTGACGCGAGACCTCCTCGTGGAGCGCCAGCACCGAGAGCGGCAGGCGCTTGCCGCGGTGCTCCTGCACCTTCACGTCCTCGAAGCGCAGGTCGACCAGCGTGTCGAAGAGATCGAAGACGACGGCGCGGATCGGCATCCGCGGACCCTACCGATCCGCGGTCTCGGCCGCGAGGCTCGCGTAGGCGGTGCGCACGAACATCTCGGGCTTGATGAAGCCGTTGCCGTAGGCCGCGTCGAACTCCGCCAGCGGCCGCGACGCCACCACTTCCTCGACGTCCTGCTTCTCCGCGATCGCCTTCGCGATGCGCTCGCGCGCCGCCACCAGCATGTCGCGGTAGCGCATCAGCTCGTCGCGACCGCCGAGCGGTCCGTGGCCCGGGATGATGCGCGTCTTCGCGTCGACGAGCGCGAGCGCCGCGTCGCAGCCGCCGATCGTGCCCGAGAGCGAGCCGCCGCTCTCGAGGTCGAGGAACGGATAGCCGCTGGTCACGAAAACGTCGCCCATGTGGAGCGCGTTGGCCTTGCGGAAGTGCACGATGGTGTCGCCGTCGGTGTGCGCATGCGGGACGTGCAGCAGGTAGATCTCGTCGCCGTTCCAGTGGAAGGTGAGGTCGTCGGCATAGGTGACGATCGGCAGCGCGGCGGCGGGTGCGGGCGGCACCTGGCGCTGGAAGGCCTTCATGTACTGGCCGGTGGCCAGGCGCTTGCGCACCTCCTCCTGCGCGACCAGCAGCGCGCCGCCCTGGCCGAAGAGCTCGTTGCCGCCGGTGTGGTCGGGGTGCCAGTGCGTGTTCAGCACGAAGCGGACCGGGCGCGGGTCGAGCGCCGCGACGGCCGCCGCGATCTTCGGGTGGAGCGGCGCAAACTCGTCGTCGATCACGAGAACGCCGTCGGCGCCGGTCGACACGCCGATGTTGCCGCCCTGCCCGACCAGCATCGCGATTCCGGGCGCGACCGGCACGGTCTCGATCTTCACCGCGTCGAAGTCGGGCTGCGGCTGCGCGCGCGCGGCCGACGCTGCCGCGACGAGCGCGCACAGCACGCCTCGCGCGGCGCCGCGAGGCGCGCGGAGCGCCACGACTAACGTCCCGCCAGCGGCGCGACTACGGCCTCGGCGAAGCGCTCGAGCGCCGCCTCGTCGCGGCCCTGGATCACGATGTAGGAGATGCCGGTCTGCTCGCGGCGCTTGTGCAGCCGCTCGCGGATCTCGGACGCGCTGCCGGTCAGGAAGAGCGGCGCATCGGCCACCTGCTCGACCGTCATGCCGCTGCCCTTCGCGAGCGCCTCGCGCAGCGAGCGCGGGTCGTCGCTCACGGCGACGACGAACGAGAGCGACGAGAACTCGATCGCGGCGGGGTCGCGTCCGGCCTTCTGCGCCGCCTCGCGCACCCAGCCGACCTTCTCGCGCACGCGCTCGGGCGCGAGGTCGGCCGGCGTATCGGGCAGCACGCGACCAGCCACGATGGTCGGGTTGATGCCGACGATGTCCGCGTGTCGGCCCGCGAGCGAGAGCACGCGGCGCCCGCCGCCGCCGATCAGGATGCGCGGCGGCGCCATGCCGGGCGGCATCTCGGCCGCGCGCGCCATGCCGCGGATGCGGTAGTGCCTGCCGTCGAAGCTCGTGCGCTCGTTCCGCCACATCGAGCCGATCACCGCGAGCGCCTCCTCGAGGCGCTCGATCCGCACGCCCGGAGGGTCGTACGGCATCCCCGCCTCGCGGTAGTCGGTCTCCATCCAGCCGGCGCCGATGCCGAACTCGTGGCGCCCGCCCGAGAGGACCTGGATCGTGGCGGCCGCCTTCGCGAGCACGACCGGATGGCGGTAGTCGACGTCGTAGACGAGCGAGCCGACCGCGAGCCGCTTCGTCACGGCGGCGGCGGCCGCGAGCGCCGCGACCGGCTCCCACTGCGGGGTGAAGTGATCGGGCCAGAAGACCGACGCGTAGCCCAGTGCTTCGATGCGTCGCAGGCGCTCCACCCAGTCGCTGGCAGGAAGGCTCGTGAGCTGGACGCCGAAGCGGAAGGGATGCATGGGTCCTCCGATCAGGCTTTGCAGTCTACACCTGAGGCGGCACGTCTCGGCGACGTGACCGCAGCATGACTACGATGCGCACGTCATGGCCGACGCCTTCACGCACCGCGGCGTGATCGAGGGCTTCTACGGGACGCCCTTCGCGCACGAGGACCGCCTCTGGCTGGTCGAGCAGCTCGGCGCGTGGGGAATGAACCGCTACGTCTACGCGCCGAAGGACGATCCGCTGCACCGCTCGCGCTGGCGCGAGCCCTATCCCGAGGAGTTCGCGAAGCGCTTCGCGGAGCTCGTCGGGTGCGGCGAGCGCGCGGGCGTCGAGGTCGGCTTCGCGATCTCGCCCGGCCTCTCGATCCGCTACGGCTCGCGCGGCGACCGCGCGGCGCTCGTCGCGAAGCTGCGGAGCTTCCAGGCGCAGGGCGTGCGCTTCTTCGGACTCTGCCTCGACGACGTGCCGAGCGCGCTCGCGCACGCGGAGGACCGCGCCGACTTCGCGAGCCTCGCCGCCGCGCACGTCGCGCTCGCGCACGAGCTCGCCGCGTCGCTCGGCGACGGCGCGACGCTCTGGCTGGTGCCGACCGACTACCTCGGCGTCGCGGCGACCGCCTACCTGGAAGAGCTCGGCGCGTCGCTCGACCCGCGCATCGAGGTCGGCTGGACCGGTCGCACCACCTGCTCGCCGACGATCGAGCTCGCGGAAGCGCGCGCGCGCGCCGCGACCCTGCGCCGGCGTCTGCTCGTGTGGGACAACGTACCGGTGTCGGACGGGCCCATGCGGCCGATGCTCCACCTGGGGCCCTACGTCGGGCGAGCGCCGCGGCTCGCCGAGTGCGTGAGCGGCGTGCTGCTGAACCCGATGCAGCACGCGCGCGCGTCGGCGCTGACGCTCCGCTGCGCGGCGCGCTACCTGGCCGATCCCGCCGGCACCGACGCCGAGCGGGCCTGGGGATCCGCCGCGGCGGAGGTCGGGGCCGGCGCGCCGGAGGCCTTCACGCTCTTCGCGCGCGCGCACCGCTTCTCCCCGCTCACGCCGGACGACCGCGACGCCGAGCTCGAGCCGGAACTCGCGCGGCTCCGACACGCCCTCGAGTCGGGCGCCGACGCGCGCGCGCCGCAGGAGCGGCTTCGCGCCGCGCTCGCGGCGCGCGAGGCGGTCGGCGAGGCGCTGCGCGCGGGGCTTCGCGACCGGCGCCTGCTCGAAGAGATCGCGCCGTGGCTCGAGTCGTTTGCTGCCGAGACGCGCCGCATGATGGCCGCGCTCGATCTGCTCGCCGCGCTCGGGGCCGGCGGTCCGCGCAAGGACGCCGTCTTCGCGTTCTTCCGCTTCGCCGTGCGCAGCGGCGAGCCTCCGCCCGCGAAGGTCTCGTACGGCCCGCGCCGCCTCCTCTACCCGCAGCTCGCGTCGATGCGCGACGAGACGATGGGCTTCGGCGCGGACCCGTGGCTGCTCCGCGGCCGCAACCTCGCCGACGACTTCGTCGCGCTCGCGGACGCGGAGGCGGAGAAGCACCTCGCGACCAGCGCGCTCGCTTGACACCCCGCATTCAGCGGGTTTCCTCTGCCAGTGCGCCGGCTGCGACCGCTCCTCCTGCGAGCCCTTCTCGGCGCTCCGTTGCTGGCCTCCGCGTCGGCCGCGGCCGACGAGCCGATCTTCCGAATCCAGGAGATCGCGAGCCCCGATCGCGCGATCCAGGCCGATCTCGTCGACGTCGACGGCGACGGCCGCGCCGACCTCGTCTGGACTTCTTCGCGCGGCGTTCCGCCCGAAGAGCAACGCGAGCTGCGCATCCACCTCGCGGGCCCCGATGGCATGCCGAGCCCGACCTTCTCGTGGCGATCGGCGCTGCCGCCCGGCTCCGCCGCCTACGACTTCGCAGAGCTCGACGGCCGGCCCGGCGTCGAGATGCTGTTCCTGCGCCGCGATCGCGTCACCGTCTTCTCGCTCGCCGGCGGCACGCCCGTGTTTCGCGACCTGCCGGTGCCCGGCGAGCCGACACTCGCGGCGGTCGGCGACGAGCGCGGGCTCGACCGGCTGCGCCTGGTGCACGAGGGACTCGGCCCGCGGCCGCGGCTGATCGTGCCGGGCTTCGGCATCGCGACCGTGCTCGAGCAGAATGGCGCGCTCGTCGGGAAGCTCGAGGTCGGTGGACGCGCCAACTTCTTCGTGCCGCCGCAGCCCGGGCCCGTCATCTCCGAGAGCGACATGGAGATGTACTACGACGCTCCGCGCATCGCGGTCGGCGACGTCGACGGCGACGGCCGCGCCGACCTCGTCGCCTCCGGGCGCCACGAGCTGCGCGTCTTCCGCCAGCGCGCGGACGGCAGCTTCCCCACACAGGCGGACCTGAAGCTCCCGCTGCGGCGCCTGTCGCTCGCCGACCACATCCGCACGTCGGGCGCGGTGCGGGTCGAGCCGTACGACTTCGACGGCGACGGCCGGCTCGACCTCCTCGTATCGACCGCATCCGGCAGCTTCTTCGGCGGCGACACGCACATCGGCATCCACCTGAACCGCGGCGGCACCTGGAACCTGGACGCCGAGGATCAGGGCTTCGCGAGCAAGGGCGGCTTCGCCACGCACGAGCTCGTCGACCTCGACGGCGACGGCCGCGACGAGCTCGTCGTGATCCGCGTGCCGACGGGCGTGCTCGAGATCGTGCAGCTCCTGCTCACGCGCAGTCTCGACGCGGAGGTGAAGATCTACCGACCGGGGAGCGGCACGCCCTTCGAGCCGAATCCGTGGCAACGCTGGACCGAGAGCGTGCGCTTCGACTTCGACACCATGCGCATGAAGGGCTTCGTGCCGACCGTCGACGCCGACTACAACCGCGACGGCTTCCGCGATCTGGTCGAGCCCGGCGACGGCGCCCGGCTCGAGGTGCGCCTCGGCGATCCGCGCGAGGGTTACCGCACGCGCAGCGCAGCGCAGCCTCTCGACACGCGCGGGCGCATTCGCTTCGGCGATCTCGGCGGCGACGGGTTCACCGACTTCGTGATCTACGACCCGCGGCGCCCGGGCGCGCCGATCCGCATCGGCCGCAACCTCGGTCGCTGGCCCGCCACCGCGAGCGGGCCGGCGACGACCGAGCTGCGCGCGAGGGAGAGCGCCGAGCCGACCAAGAACCCCTAAGTACGGACCGGGGTCACCGAGGGCGCGCCGCCGCGCTCGTGCACGAGCACCGACTCACGGCCGTCGAAGCGCACGCGCACCTTCCCGCGTCCGGCGGGCCCCTGCACCACGCCGACCCCGAGCGTCGGATGCTCGATCCGGTCGCCCGCGCGGTAGCTCTCCGTCACCGAATAGCGTCGCGCCGGGCGCGACGGATCGGCCGCCACGATCACGACCTCGGGCGCGGACGGCTTGGCGCGCGGCTTCGCCTTCGGCCGCACGCGCCCGGCACCGGGCTCCCAGGCGAGCGCGAAGTGCGGCACGCCGTCGATGGCGGGGCCGTCCTCGCGATAGACCCAGCCGGGATCGCCGGGCAGTTCGAGCGCCAGGAAGCGGATCCCGACGCCGGAGGCCTGCTCGAACTCGCCCGAGAGCCGCTCGAGCTCGCGGATCCAGCCGGCGCCGCGCTGCGCTTCGCGACGGCGGCACAGGCGCCAGTAGACGGGCGACGCCGCCACCACGCAGAGCGGCGGCGACTCGGCGACGCTTCGGCCGAACCTCTCAGCGATCTCGCTGCGGAGCGCGGGCAGATTGGCGTCCGCGATCGCCGTCATCGCGAGCGCCTCGAACAGCGCGCGCAGAGGCGTGTCACCGACGCCGCAGCGCGTCTCGTTCGGTCCGAGCACCCGCAGCTTCGCGACCGCCAGCCGATCCTCGGAGGTGATCGCGAGCAGATCGATGCGCCCGATGCCGCGCGTCTCCGGGGCGTCGGCGGGGCCGGTCTTGACGCGCACCGCGTAGTCGAGCGGCAGCAGCCGCAGCGAGCCGTCGGGCAGCGGGAGGCCGTCGCCTCGCGCGAGGCCGTAGCGCACCAGCGCCGCGGCCGCGTGCTCCTCGTCCTTGTGGTTGCGGCGCTCCGTCGGCGGCTTCCCGCCGTGCGGCGCCAGGTAGCGCTTGCCCGCATCGTGCAGGTGCGGCGCGCTGCGCTTCTCCTCGGCGTAGGCCTCGGCGAGCTGCGCTCCCGTCGAGCCCTCGGCCCGCGCGCGGAAGGCGGCCGCCTGTCGGACGTCCTTGTCGGCGGCCAGCGCGATCAGCGGATGGCTCAAGAATCCCTCCCCGAGGCGACCACACTAACACATCCCTGCTACCTCCGAGCCCCGGTGGCTATGCTGGCCCGATGCACGCGCGAGAGCGCGAACGACTCGCCGACGCGTTCCGCTTCGCGCTCGACGCCCACGCGGACCAACGGCGCAAGGCGAGCGACGCGCCGTACGTGAGCCACCTGCTGCAGGTGTCCGGCCTCGTGCTCGAGCACGGCGGTGACGCGGCGCTCGCGGCGGCCGGGCTGCTGCACGATGCGCTCGAGGACTGCGCGGACGTCGATCTCGCGATGCTGCGCGAGCGCTTCGGAGACGAGGTCGCGGGGGTCGTCGAGCGCTGCACCGATCTGCTACCGGGCGACCGCCCCGACGCGAAGTCGAGCTGGTCGCTGCGCAAGCAGTCGTACCTCGCGCGCCTGCGCGAGGCCGACGCGCGCACGCGTCTCGTCGCGGTCTGCGACAAGCTCCACAACCTGCGCTCGCTCGTCTCCGATCTGCGCGCCGGAGGAAGGGAGACGCTCGCGCGCTTCAACGCGAAGCCCGAGCAGATTCGCTGGTACTACGAGAGCGTGCGGACCTGGCTGTGCGACGGCCTGCCGGCGCGGCTGGTCGACGAGCTCGACGAGCTCCTCGATACGGTGCGGGAGTTCGTGCCGGAAGAATCAGAATCCTGATCAACGCGCGGGGAGCTGGAGCAACGCGAGCGGGCGCTCGCGCAGCACCGCGCCGGACGCGAGCCGCGCTGCGGCGATGCAGGCGAGCGGGGCGCCGAGCGCGCCGGCCACGAGCGGTGCGGGGTCGGGCGTCCACGCCACGCCGAGCACGCCGCGCGCGAGCGCCGCGCTGGCCACCGCGCACACCGCCGTCCCCGCGAGCGCGGCGCAAAGTCCCAGCAGGCCGTACTCGAGGTCGTGCGCGCGGCGCAAGCGGCGGAAGTCCGCGCCGAGGACCTTCAGCAGATTCGTCTCGACCCGCCGCGCGCGCGCCCGATCGCGCGCGATCGCGAACACGACCGCGAGCCCCACCGCGAGCGAGAGACCGGACGTGCCGCGCAGCGCCCACTCCAAGCGCGCGGCCAGGGTCAACAGGCGCTCGACCATGCGCGTCACGTCGACGCTCGACACGTTCGGAAAGGCGTCGGCCAGCGAGGCCTGGAGCGCCTCGCGTTGCGACTCGGGGAGCGCCGGCACCGAGGCGAGAAAGGTCTGCGGCGCCTGCTCGAGCACGCCGCTCTGGAAGAGCACGAAGAAGTTCGGCTCGAAGCTCTGCCAGCGGACCTCGCGCAGCGACACGACGCGGCCCTCGACCGGTACGCCCTGCACGTCGAAGGCGAGTGCGTCGCCGAGGCCGACGCCGAGTCGCTCCGCGAAGCCCTGCTCGAGCGAGATCTCGGCGGGGCCGTCTCCGCGCGCGCCGCCCGGCGAGAACGGCCGCCCGGCCAGCAGCCGCTCTCCCGGCGCGAGCTCGTCGCGGTAGCTCAGGTTGTAGCCGCGCGTGCGGAGCCGGCGGGCGTCGTCGCCGTCGCGGGCGAAGCGCGCGCGCGCCGCGGGGGCCTCGCCTGCGTCGCGATCGCGCACCGGCTCGCCGCGCAGCGTGGTCAGGCGCGCGCGCACGAGCGGCGACACGCGGGTGAGTCGGGCGCCGCGCGCAGCCACGTGCGCGGCCAGCGCCTCGCGCTGCTCGGGCTGGATGTCGAAGAGGAAGAGGCTCGGGAGCCCGCTCTCGTCGGGCGCCTCGAGATCGCGGGCGAGCGAGGCGCGAAGCTGCGGGGCGAGGCCCTGAAGGAGCACGCAGAGCGCGAGCGCCGCGAAGCAGGAGAGCGCGCCGGCGCCGCCGCGCGAGAGCTCTCGCAGCGCGAGGCGGAGCTCGAGCCAGCGCGGCGACGGCCACGCCGCCGCGCGCAGCGCGCCGGCCCCGATCGCCGCGAGGAGGACCAGCGAGCCGGCGAAGAGTCCCGCGAACCACGCGCCGGCTGCGACGCCCGGCGCGCGCCACAGGCAGACGACGACGAAGAGCAGCGCGGCGGGAGCCCACGCCAGCGCTGCGAGCGGACGCGCGCCCGCGAGCGCTGGTGACGGCGCCTCGGCGAAGAGCTGCGCGGGCCGCAGCGCCCGAACTCGCGCGAGCAGCGGCAGACAGGACGCGATGCCGGCCGCGGTGGCGAGACCCGTCGCCACCGCGATGGCGCTCGCGCCGACGCGCGGAGCGAAGCCCGCCGGCAGGACGTCCTGCGCGAGCCACGCGCAGAGCGGCAGCAGCAGCGCGCCGAGACCGCTCGCCAGCAGCCCGGCCGCGACCCCGAGCAGCGCGAGCTCCTGCAGGAAGATCTGCTCCGCGCGCCGCCGCGTCGCGCCGAGCGCGAGCAGGATCGCGACGTCGCCCTGGCGGCGCAGCAGGTGCGCGCGGAAGAGGTGCGCGGCGCCGACACAGGCTAGGAACACCGCCGCGAGCGAGACCAGCGAGAGCGCATCGGTCACCCGCGCCCACGCGCGCGAGAGCTCGCCAGCCGCCTCGCCGTGCGCGCGCACCTCGATCTGCAAATCGCTCCGAGCAACGCGCATCGCGTGCGCCACCGCGTCCGCGTCAGCGTCGGCGAGTCGGTAGAGGCGCCGGTACTCGACGCGGCTGCCCGTCGCGACGAGCCCCGTCGCGGGGAGCGACGCCTGCGCCACGTAGACGCGCGGCGCGAGCGAGAGGCCGCTCGCGGCGCGGCCGCTGTCGCGCGTGATCGCGCCCTGCACCGTGAAGCGCGCGCTGCCGAGCGCGATCTCGGCGCCCGGTCCGACTCCGAGCGCGCGCAGCAGCGCGGGATCGGCCCAGACCCCGTGCGACTCCCGCAGCGCACGCCGCTCGCGCGGGCCCGCCGCGCCGAGCCCTTCGAGCTCGATCTCACCGTAGAGGGGGTACGCGTCGTCGATCGCGCACAGCTCGACGAGCCTCGCGCGGCCACCCGCCGCCGCCATCGAGAAGAGCTCCACGCGCGAGGCGATCTCCGCGCCCGGACCGGCCTGCGCGTCGTAGCCCGCGATCTCATCGGCCGAGAGCGGCCTCCGCGACTCGACCACGAGGTCGCCGCCGAGCCAGGCCTGCGAGCGCGCGCGCAGCTCGGCGGAGACCGCGGACTCGAAGGCGTCGAGTGCGACGAAGCCCGCGAGGCCGAGCGCCAGGCAGGCGACGAAGGCCGCGGCGAAGCGCGGGTCGTTGCGGAGCTCGCGGAGTGCCATGCGGAGCGAGGTCATGCGGCGAGCCGACCCGCGCGCAGGGTGACGCGACGGCGGCAGCGCGCCGCGAGCTTCTCGCTGTGCGTGACGACCACCAGCGCCGTCCCGCGCCGCGAGACGAGATCGAAGAGCAGGTCGAGCGCCGCCTCGCCGGTCTGCTCGTCGAGGCTGCCGCTCGGCTCGTCGGCCAGCAGGATGCCGGGTTCGACGACGAGCGCGCGCGCGAGCGCCACGCGCTGGCACTCGCCGCCCGAGAGGCGCGCAGGCAGGTGGTCGGCGCGCGCGGAGAGGCCCACCTGCGCGAGCGCCGCCCGCGCGCGCTCCCTCGCGTCGCGGTCGCCGCGCAGCTCGAGCGGCAGGCTCACGTTCTCCTCGGCGCTGAGGCCTCCCATCAGGTGGAAGCTCTGGAACACGATGCCGATGCGGCGCGCGCGGAGATCGGCGAGCTCGCGCTCGGAGAGCAATGCGGTGTCGCGGCCGTCGATCTCGATGCGGCCGTGCGTCGGCACGTCGAGGCCGGCGAGCAGCGCGAGCAAGGTCGACTTGCCGCTGCCGGATTCGCCGAGCACCGCGAGCGTCTCGCCCGGCGCGACCTCGAGGTCGACGCCGCGCAGCACCTCGAGCGTCCCGGCCGGCGTGGCGAAGTGCTTGTGGACGCCCTGCGCGCGCAGCACCCGGAACCCTATCTCGCGAGCAGCGGGAGCAGCGCCGTCAGCACGTTCTCGACCACGCGCTGGTAGCCCTGCGCATTCGGATGAATCCCGTCCGCGAGGTTCAGCTCGGGTCTCGCCGCGACGCCCTCGAGCAGGAACGGGAGGAGCGCCACGCCCTGTGTCTTCGCCAGATCCGGGAAGAGCGCCTCGAACTGCCGCGTGTAGTCGGGTCCATAGTTCGGCGGGAGCTTCATGCCGGCCAGCAGCACGCGCACGCCTGCGCTCTTCGCGAGCTCGATCGCCCGCTCGAGATTCCGACGCGTCGTGGCGAGGTCGAGCCCGCGCAGGCCGTCGTTCGCGCCGAGCTCGAGCAGCACGACGTCTGGCTTCGCGCGGAGCTGCCACTGGAGGCGCGAGACGGCCGACGCCGAGGTCGAGCCGCTGATGCCCGCGTTGATCACGCGGGCCCCCGGATGGCCCGATTGGTGGAGGCGCTCCTCCAGCAGACTCGGATAGGACTGCTCGGGCGAGACGCCGTAGCCCTCGGTCAGCGAGTCGCCGAGACACAGGATCACAGGCCCTTCGCTGCTCGCGCCGAGCTGGAGCGCGCACGCGAGCGCGAGGGCGAAGGCGAGCCGCGCTCGCCGGCGAATCCACAGCGACTCCATGCCGTTCCTCGTGGCCGCGCGCTCCGACCACACTACCCTACGGGCCTTCATGCAGGCCGCCCGCCCGAGCTCCCGCGACGCGCTCGCGCCCTCCGACACCTTCCGCCACCGCCACATCGGTCCGTCCGAGGACGAGATCGCCGAGATGCTGGCGCGCATCGGCTGCGCCTCGCTCGACGAGCTCGTCGAGCAGACCGTGCCGCGCGCGATCCGGCTGGATCGTCCTCTCTCGCTCGCGGGCCTCGGCGAGCGAGAGCTCGGCGAGCGCGAGGTGCTCGCGCGCCTGCGCGAGATCGCGTCGCGAAACCGCGTGCTGCGCTCCTGCATCGGGATGGGCTACGCGGACACGATCGTGCCGCCGGTGATCCAAAGGAACGTGCTCGAGAACCCCGGCTGGTACACGCAGTACACGCCGTATCAGGCCGAGATCTCGCAGGGGCGTCTCGAGGTGCTGCTAGCCTTCCAGACGCTCGTCGCCGACCTCACGGGACTCCCGCTCGCGAATGCGTCGCTGCTCGACGAGGCCACCGCGGCGGCCGAGGCGATGGCGATGTGCTTCGCGTCGGCGCGTGGCAAGCGCGCCGTCTTCCTCGCGGCCAACGACTGCCACCCGCAGACCCTCGGCGTCGTGCGGACGCGCGCGCAGTCGATGGGCATCGAGCTGCGCGTCGGCCCGACCGACTCGCTGCGGCCGGGCCCCGACTGCTGCGGGCTGCTGCTCCAGTACCCGGCCAGCGACGGCCGCATCGCCGACCCGCGCCCCACGATCGCGCGCGCGCACGCGGCCGGCGCGCTGGTCGTCGTGGCGGCGGACCCGCTCGCCCTCGTGCTGCTGACCCCGCCGGGCGAGCTCGGCGCCGACATCGCGGTCGGCTCGATGCAGCGCTTCGGCGTGCCGCTCGGCTACGGAGGTCCGCACGCGGCCTATCTCGCCACGCGCGACGAGCTGGCGCGGCGGCTCCCCGGGCGACTCGTCGGCGTGTCGCGCGACGCGCACGGGCGCGCGGCCTACCGGCTGGCGATCCAGACGCGCGAGCAGCACATCCGCCGCGACAAGGCGACGAGCACCATCTGCACCGCGCAGGTGCTGCTCGCGATCATGGCGGGACTCTACGCGGTCTACCACGGGCCCGACGGGCTTCGCCGCATCGCGCGCCGCGTGCGCGGCATGACCTGCGTGCTGGCCGAGGGCCTGCGCCGCATGGGACACGAGCTCGCGGAGGGACCGCGCTTCGACACGGTGCGCGTGACGCCTTCCGGGAAGTCGGCCAAGCAGGTGCTCGCCGACGCGCGCGCGCGCGGCATCAACCTGCGCGACTTCGGCGACGAGTCTGTGGGCGTCGCGCTCGATGAGACGACGACGCGCGAGGACGTCGAGCAGCTCCTCGCCGCCTTTGCGGCCGAGGACGCGCCGCCGGCCTTCGATTCGCTCGCCGCCGCCGCCGACGCGCCGCTGCCCGCGAGCATCGAGCGCCGCAGCTCGATCCTCACGCACCCCGTCTTCCACGCGCATCGCAGCGAGCACGAGATGCTCCGCTACCTGCACCGCCTGCAGGCGAAGGATCTCTCGCTCACCACGTCGATGATCCCGCTCGGCTCGTGCACGATGAAGCTGAACGCCACGAGCGAGATGCTGCCGATCACGTGGCCCGAGTTCTCGGGACTCCATCCCTTCGCGCCGGCCGACCAGGCGCGCGGCTACGCGGCGCTCTTCGCCGATCTCGAGAGCTGGCTCGCGGAGATCACCGGGCTGCCTGCCGTCTCGCTCCAGCCGAACGCGGGCTCGCAGGGCGAGTACGCGGGGCTACTCGCGATCCGTCGCTATCACGCCTCGCGCGGCGAGGGCCACCGCGACGTCTGCCTGATCCCGGTGTCGGCGCACGGCACCAACGCCGCGAGCGCCGTGATCGCCGGCTTCCGCGTCGTCGCGGTCGCCTGCGACGAGCGCGGCAACGTCGAGCTCGAGGATCTGCGCGCGCGCTGCGCCGAGCACGCGCCGCAGCTCGCCGCGCTGATGATCACCTACCCGTCGACGCACGGTGTCTTCGAGGAGGACGTCCGCGCCGCGTGCGCGCTCGCGCACGAGCACGGCGCGCAGGTGTACCTCGACGGCGCGAACATGAACGCGCAGGTCGGGCTCACGTCGCCGGCCCGCATCGGCGCCGATGTGTGTCACCTGAACTTGCACAAGACCTTCTGCATCCCCCACGGCGGCGGCGGCCCGGGGATGGGGCCGATCGCCGCGGCGAAGCACCTCGACCCGTTCCTGCCGGGCGATCCCGCGACCGGCGAGGGCGCGGTTTCGGCCGCGCCGTACGGCAGCGCGGGCATCCTGCCGATTCCGTGGGTCTATATCGCGCTGATGGGCGCGCGCGGGCTCACTCGCGCGACCCAGGTCGCGATCCTCAACGCCAACTACATGGCGGCTCGCCTCGCCGAGCACTACGAGGTGGTCTATCGCGGTGCGCGCGGACGCGTCGCGCACGAGTTCATCATCGACTGCCGCGGCTTCGAGCGCAGCGCCGGCGTGCGGGTCGAGGACGTCGCCAAGCGGCTGATGGACTACGGCTTCCACGCGCCGACCATGAGCTTCCCCGTGGCCGGGACCTTGATGATCGAGCCGACCGAGAGCGAGTCGAAGGCCGAGCTCGATCGCCTGTGCGACGCGCTGATCTCGATCCGCGCCGAGGTCCGCGCGATCGAGCGCGGCGAGCTCGACCCCGAGGACAACCCGCTCCGCAACGCGCCCCACACCGTGGAGGCCGTCGCCTCGGACGAGTGGCGCCATCCCTACACCCGCCAGCAGGCGGCCTGGCCGGCGCCGTGGCTGCACCAGCACAAGTACTGGCCGCCGGTCGGGCGCATCGACAACGCCTACGGCGACCGGAATCTCGTCTGCACCTGTCCGCCGCTGGAAGACCTGGTCCAGAGCGACACCGACCCCACGTAGGCCGGGAGATTTCGCTCGAGTCGGCGCGACGCTCCACCGAAGGGTGACGCAACAGATCCGCGAGGCCGGTCGCGAGGTGTCACATGGCGGAGTCACTCTTCGAGTTCGTCGCGGCCCGCCTCGAAGAGGCCACGTCTCTCGACAAGCTCGAGGCGCGCGGGACCGTGCGCATCGCGCTGAAGGAAGCAGGCCTCGACCCCCGCAGCGTGACGGTCGAGCAGATGGCCGTGTTGCTGGTGCGAGCCATGCCGAAGGAACTCGGGTCCCGGGGCATCGAGCGCGCCGACGAGGTCTGCCGGGGGCTGGTGACCGCCGTGAAGGGCTTCTCCGAGGTCGCGACGACTCGCGCCGAGACCCCCGAAGACATCTTCCGCCGGCTCGGCACCCGGTGACGGAAATGAGGCGTTCCCCCTGAATGGGGGAAGACGCGGCTGCGCGCCCCGTGATAGAAGATGTGACGGGACGTCAGGAGACGGTGCCTCTCGCGGACGAGGGACCAACAGGGGCACACAGCCCACAACGGATCCTGACGACCTCCTCGGTAGAGGATTCAGCAACACGACTTGCGCACACGGTGGGGCCCATCCCCGATTGGGGGTGGGTCCCACCCATTTGTGGGGCGCACTTCGTGACGCGAGCGTGAATTCGCTCCCCCACGGGGTTCGATGGCGTATACTGGGGCTTTCCTCGCCACGGGGGCCCTCGTTGAGCATCGAACGCCAGGCGCTCTCGCTCGTCTCGCGCATCTACGAAGCGGCGGGCGAGACCTCGCCCTGGCAGCCGTTCGTCGACGAGCTCGCCGAGGTGTACGGAGCGGCGGTCGGATTCGCCTCCCAGCTACCCGGCTTCCCGGTGCAGGGGGCGTTCACGCAGCACGGCCTGCAGCACCCCGACCCCGCGTATCTCGACGTCTTCGTCGAGCACCACAAGCGCGGGTTGCCCTGGGCCGTCGCCTACGTCCGGAACTTCGTCGGACGCTTCGGTCTCGCGAGCGAGGTGTTGCCCGACTCCGCGGTCGCCGACACCGATTACTACCACGACTTCATGAAGCCCCTGGGACTCGCAGCGTGTGGTCCGATGGGCCACACCGTCGCGATGGAGGAGGGACGGCCCTCTGCGGTGATTGCGCTCTTCAAGCGCGAAGGCGAGCGTCCGTGGCGGTCGCGCGATTGCGCGCTCGGAGACCTGCTGGTACCGCATCTCGCGCGCGCGTACGAGCTGCGCCAGCGCGCACACCAGACCTCGGCGCTCGCCGAGGCGCTCGACCGCCTGCCGACCGGCGTAATGCTGCTCGACGCACGCGGCCACGTCGTGCTGCGCAACCGCAGCGCCGATCGCATCCTCGAGCTGGAAGACGGCCTGATGATCCACGAAGGCGTGCCGCGGGCGGTACGCGCCGCCGACAACTCCGTGCTCCAGCAGATGATCCGTCAGGTGCTCGACGCCCACACCGCGGGCCGTACGACCGACGGCAACGTGATGGCGTTGACGCGCCCGTCCGGCCGGCGCGCCTTCCCGTTGATGATGTCGTCGCTGCTCTCGGCGGGTCCGGGCCATACCCTGCACGACGCGCTCGCCGTCCTCTACATCACGGACGTCGAGGGGCAGATGCTCCAGCGCAGCGAGCCGCTGCGGAAGCTCTACGCGCTGACGCAGGCCGAAGTCGAGCTGGTCGAGCTGCTGTGCGACGGCTGGTCTCTCGAGGAGGCCGCATCGCATCGCGGCGTCACGATGAACACGGCGCGCAGTCAGCTCAAGCAGATCTTCTTCAAGACGGGCACCAGCCGGCAGAGCGAGCTCGTCCGGCTGGTGCTCGCGGGCGTCGCGCGGATCCGCGAAGCTGGACAGGAGTCGAAGAACGGACGCGCCCGGGGAGACGATCGATGAGCGCGGTTCGCGAGGACCTGCCCGAGACCCATCCCGCCGGCACCGACGAGGTCGGCGCCGCGCTATGCGCGATCTACAACTGGAACTACGAGCCCGAGCTCGACGCGCTCCGCACCCTCTACGCGAACGCGCTCGAGCGCCAGTGGATCGCCGTGCGGGATCTCGACTGGGAGCGCGGCGTCGATCGCGACGCCTTCTCGGAGACGTTCTCGCTCGGCGGGCTGCCGGTCGCGCGCACGCAGTTCTGGAAGTCACTGCCGGCCGACACGCGCTGGGAGGTCGCGCGTCGCTCGGCCTCGTTCCTGCTGTCGAACTTCCTGCACGGCGAGCAGGGCGCGCTGATGGTGGCGGGCCAGCTCGTGTCCGCGGTGCCGCACATGGACGGGAAGTTCTATGCGGCGACACAGACCCTCGACGAAGCGCGCCACGTCGAGGCCTTCGCCGCTTATGTGCGCCTGCTCGACGAGGTGACGCCGATCTCGCCGGGCCTGAAGCGTCTGCTCGACAACGTGCTCGCGGCAGAGGACTGGCGCTTCAAGGCGGTCGGCATGCAGGTCGTGGCCGAGGGGCTCGCGCTCTACGCGTTCCGCGACATGCGCAACACGACGCGCGAGCCGTTGCTGCAACAGCTGCTCACCTACGTCGCGCGCGACGAGGCACGCCACACGGGCTACGGCATCAAGTACCTGTCGGCGGTGGTGCCGCAGTGCTCCGACGCCGAGCGCGCCGCGCTCGAGGACTTCGCCTTCGAGTCGGCGCGGCTCCTGATCGACTCGCGCGCGGGGCAGTCGCTGCGCGATCAGGTGCTCGGCATCTGGCGATCGGCGGGAGTCGATCCGATCGAGGCGATGCAGAAGCTCGCCGCCGAACGCGACGTGGTGGCCGCGGCGATGGCGAAGAGCGGCGGGCGTCTCGGGCCGGTGTCGGGCTTCGTGATCCCGACCTTGCGCGCGATCGGCCTCTACAGCGATCGCATCCGCGCCCACTTCGCGGAGATGTTCGAGGCCAACGTCGCGGCGCCGCGGGCGCGCGACCTCGCCACGGCCGGGGCGGACCTGCCCGAGGACCTCGAGGCCTGGGTGAACGAGGGCTACGAGGCGCTGTAAGCGCGCGGCGCCAATTGGCACCGAGTTCGCGCGAGCCGGGTCCGACCTCTGAACTTCGCTCGGCTTCGCCTCGCTGCGCGCGGCGCTACGCGCCACTTGCTCGCAGCGCCGCGATGCGGTCGTCGAGCGGCGGGTGCGTGGCGAACAGACGCATGATCGCGCCGTCGCCCGCGATCCCGAAGGCCTTCATCGCGCCGGGGAGCGGCTGCGGATCCCCCAGCTTCAGGCGCTCGAGCGCGCCGATCATGTTGGGCGCGCCCGCGAGGCGCGCGCCGCCCGCGTCCGCGCGGAACTCGCGCCGCCGCGAGAACCAGCAGACGATCAGGCTCGCGAGGATGCCGAGCAGGATCTGCGAGACCAGGCTCGCGATCCAGAAGCCGGGGCCCGGCCCGCGATCGCGCTCGCCGTCGCGACGCAGCATGTTGTCGACCGCGAAGCCGATCACGCGCGACAGGAAGACCACGAACGTGTTCAGGACGCCCTGGATCAGCGCGAGCGTCACCATGTCGCCGTTCGCGACGTGGCTGATCTCGTGGCCGAGCACCGCCTCGACCTCCGACGGCTTCATGCGCTGGAGCAGGCCCGTGCTGACCGCCACGAGCGCGTGATCGCGCCGCGCGCCGGTCGCGAAGGCGTTCGGCGCGTCGGACGGAAAGATCGCGACGGTCGGCATGCCGATCCCCGCGGTCTGCGCATGTCGCTGCACGGTCTGGACCAGCCAGCGCTCGGCGTCGCTCTGCGGCTGCTCGATCACGTGCGCGCCCGTCGAGCGGATCGCGAGGAACTTCGACATCGCGAGCGAGATCAGGCTGCCCGAGAAGCCGATTACCGCCGAGTAGACGAGCAGCGCGCGCAGGTCGAGATCGACGTGATTCTTCGCGAAGATGCCCTCGAACCCCAGCAGCTGGAACACGATCGAGATCGTGAGCAGGACCGCGAGATTCGTGAGCAGAAAGAGCGCGATGCGCTTCATGGGGGTGACCTCCCGAACGGGAGGAGGCTAGAGGCCGGCCGCGCACTTTCAAGCCCGCGGCGCGTGCGCGCGCGTCGCTACTCGACGTCTCCGGCGGCGGGCTCGACGGCGCGCGAGGCCGGTGCGCCGCCCGCGTGCGCGTCGTTCTCGAGACGCGCGAGGCGCTCGTCGAGCGCGGTCAGGCGCGCGTCGAGCCGGACCGGATCTGCCGACGCGTGGCCGGCGCTCTCACCCACGCGCGACTCGAGCGCCGCGACGCGGCCGACGATCGCGTCGAGGCGCTGGTCCACGGAGCCATCGGCGCCGCCGGACTCGCCGCGTCCGCCGCGGCCTTCCAGCATCGCGAGGCGATCGCGCGTCTTCGTGAGCGAGTCCTCGGCCGCGACCAGCCGCTGCGAGAGCGAGGCGAGGTCGCCTCGCATGGAGCCGACCTGCTCGCGCGCCTGCGGATCCTCGCCGGAGCCGCTCGCCACCGCCGGCTGCGCCTCGATCCAGCGCGGCAGCGAGCCGGCGAGCGCGCCGAGCGCGGAGGCGACGAGCAGCCACGGCAACGCAAAGCGGTGGAAGGTGCGGCGCAGGTAGCGCTGCTCCTCCGCGCTGACGTCGAGGTGATCGCCGTGGACCTCGGGCATCGCTCCCCTCATCGGCGGTGCGGCGCGCGGGCTGAACCCCGGAGTGCGGCGACCGCCGACGAGGGAGCGGACCTACTGTGCCGCCGGCGGCGCCGGCGTGACGGGCGTCACCGTCTTCGTGACGTCCGTGCTCGAGGTCGAGCCGTTCGGATGGGTCACGACGCGGTCGCGCGTCCAGGTCTTCGTCACCGGATCCCAGGTGCCCTGGCCCTCGCTCGTGGTGACGCCGCCGTTCGGACCGGTGTGCGTCGCCTCGCGCGTGTAGCCGTTCGCCGTCTTCTGGCCCTCCACCTCGGTCGTGCTGGTCTTGCCGTTCGGGCCGGTGGTGGTGACGTCCTTGGTCCAGCTCTTCGAGTCCTTGTCGTAGGACTCCGTGACGTCGCGCGTGGTCACGCCGCCGTTCGGACCGGTGTGCGTGGTGTCGCGCGTGTAGCCGCCGTCCGTCTTGTGGAGCACGTCTTGGGTGGTCGACGTCTTGCCGTTCGGACCCGTGCGGGTCACGTCGCGCACGCGGCCGTCCGGGGTCTTGGAGGCGTCCACGTGCGTGGTGCTCTGCTTCCCATTGGGACCCGTATGCACGGTGTTGCGCGTCCAGTGGCCGCCGCCGCGCTGCCACGTGGTCTTGTTGGTCGACGTGCGCGGCGTGCCCTTCGGACCGGTGCGCGTGACGGTGCTGTCCGACTCGCCGCTCTTCGGCGCGTCTTCGCGCGCGCGGAGCGGTCCGGCGCCCACGCTGGCGGCGAGCAGGCAGAAGAGCAGCAACGCGAGCGCGAAGTTCGCGAAACGTGAGAGACGCATTTGGATCTCCTCGATGGCTGGCGGCGCCGCGAGGGCGCCGGCACTCCCTGGAACCCGCGCCGCGTACGCGGGTTGCGCCCTGGCGTATCGGCAGGCCGGGGACGGAGCCGGAATCTCCTTCTCCGCTGCTAGGTTCCCGCGCGATGCGCGATCCCTCGCCGACGCCCGGCCGCGCCACCGCCGAGGGCACCGAGCGCTTCGCGGCGCGCTTCGGCGAGCCGCGCGCGCACTTCCGGCGGCCCGACCGCTTGTGGCTCTCGTCGCTCGCGCTCGGCACACGCAACGGTGAGTACGGCGGCGTCGACGACGTGCTCTACCGTTCGGCAGTCCCCGAGCTGCTGCAGGGCGGCGTGAATCTCTTCGTCACCGCGCTCTCGGACCGCATGTTCGCGAGCGAGCGCTGCGTCGGCGCGGCGCTCGCTCGCGCCTTCCGCGAGGGCCTCGTGCGCCGCGACGAAGTCGTGATCGCGACCAAGGGCGGCTATCTCACGCTCGATCCCGAGCTCGTGCCGGACGACCGCGCCGCGCGACGCCATCTGGTGACGACCTACGTCGACACGGGGCTCGTCGACCCCGAGCGCGTCGCGCGCGGCGTGCACAGCCTCGACGGTCCGTTCCTGCGCGATCAGATCGAGCGCAGCCGGCGCAATCTGCGCGTCGGGACGATCGACCTCTACCTGATCGAGGAGCCGGAGCTCCACCTCGGCGAGTGCAGCGCGCAGGAGTTCCGCCGGCGGATGTGCGGCGCCTTCGAGGCACTCGAGCGCGCGGTCGCGGACGGCGCGATCGCGGGCTTCGGTCTCGCGACCTGGGACGGCCTCTTGCGTCCGCACAGCGAGCGCGGGCACCTGGCACTCCTCGACGTCTTCGAGTGGGCGCTGGAGGTGGGCGGTGGCGACCATCACCTGCGGGCGATCTCGCTCCCCTACAACCTCGCGTTGGCCGAAGCGCTGCGGCTCGACTCGCAGCTCGGACCGTCGGGCCACGCGCAGGCCGCGCTCGCGACCTTGCGCGGCACCGGCACGGCGATCCTCGCGAGCGCGCCGCTCGCTCGGGGTCGCGCGCTCGGCCGGCTACCGGCCTTCGTCGCGGAGTCGTTCCCGGGCTGCCGCAGCGACGCGCAGCGCTGTCTCCAGTTCGTGCGCAGTACCCGGGACATCGCCTCGGCCGTGGTCGGCATGCGGGATCCCGCCCACATCGAGGAGAACCTCGCGCTCGCGCGCATTCCGCCCGTGGCTCCCGAGTCGATCGAGCGGCTCTTCAAGCGGGCGGCCGAGCGCGCGCAGCGCTGACGAAACCCCGGCGCGCGCGCGAGCATCCAAGGACGGCGCGAGGAGGCGGCATGCGCACGAGGCCCGAACGGATTCCGGAGAGCGAGATCACGCCGAGGGATGTGTACCTGCGCCGCCGCGAGCTGCTCGTCGCCGGCGCGCTCGCGGCGGGCACGGCGCTGCTCCCGCGGCTCTCGCTCGCGGCGGAGGTGCCCGCGCACGGAACGATCCCGAACGTGAAGCCCGGACCCTTCGGTACCGACGAGGAGAAGACGAGCCTCGAGGACGTGACCTCGTACAACAACTTCTACGAGTTCGGCACCGACAAGTCGGACCCGAGGAAGCTCGCGGGCTCGCTGCGGACGCGCCCTTGGAAGGTCGCGATCGAGGGCGAGGTGGAGAAGCCGGCGGTCGTCGACCTCGACGCGCTGCTCGAGCCGCATGCGCTGGAGGAGCGCGTCTACCGACACCGCTGTGTCGAGGCGTGGTCGATCGTCGTCCCGTGGGTCGGCTTCCCGCTCGGCGACCTGCTGAAGCGCTTCCAGCCGACCTCGCAGGCGAAGTTCGTCGAGATGACGACCTTGCTCGACCCGGAGCAGATGCCGGGACAGAGGCGCGACGTGCTCGAGTGGCCGTACGTCGAGGGGCTTCGCATCGACGAGGCGATGAATCCGCTCGCCATCCTGGCGGTCGGCATGTACGGCGAGGTGTTGCCCAACCAGAACGGCGCCCCGCTGCGGCTCGTGGTGCCGTGGAAGTACGGCTTCAAGAGCGTGAAGTCGATCGTGCGCATCCGGCTGACGCGCACGCAGCCGCAGACGAGCTGGAACCGCACGGCGCCGAACGAGTACGGCTTCTACTCCAACGTGAACCCAGACGTGGACCATCCCCGCTGGAGTCAGAAGCGCGAGCGGCGCATCGGCGAGTTCCTGAAGCGCCCGACCTTGCCCTTCAACGGCTACGCAGAGCAGGTCGCCTCGCTCTACAAGGGCATGGACCTGCGCAAGAACTTCTAGGGGGTTGGCGCAGATGGAGGGGGCGCGCAGGCGCGCGGCGCTCCAGACCGCCGCCGTCACGCTAGGCCTCGCGCCGCTCGCGTGGCTCGGCGTCCGGGCGCTGCGGGGCGACCTCGGCGCGAATCCGATCGAGGCGGTCACCCACGCGACGGGACTCGCCGCGCTCCGCCTCCTGCTGGTCGCGCTCGCGATCACGCCGTCGCGCCGCTGGCTCGGACTTCGCTGGCTGGCGCCGCTGCGCCGCACTTTCGGCCTGCTCGCCTTCGGCTACGCCTGCCTGCACCTGCTGACCTACGTGGTGCTCGACCAGTTCTTCGACTGGCAGGCGATCCTGGAGGACGTCGCGAAGCGGCCCTACATCACGGCCGGCTTCTTCGCGTTCCTGTGTCTCTCGCCGCTGGCGGCGACCTCGACCCGCGCGATGGTGCGCCGGCTCGGACGCCGCTGGAAGCCGCTCCACCGGCTGGCCTACGTCGCGGCGATCGCGGCGGTGGTCCACTTCCTGTGGCTGGTAAAGAAAGACACGCGCGAGCCGCTCACCTACGCCGCGGTGCTGGCGCTGTTGCTGGCCGGACGCTGGCCGCAGAAGAAGTCGAAGACGGCGCTGGCGGCGCGGGGAGAGACCGCAAGCTAGGGTCGTCCCCCGTGACGGAGCAGGCCCCGCAGCCGCGCGACTCCGCCGACGTGCAGGTGATCGCGCAGGACGGCCGCGAGATCCTGCTGGTCGGGACGGCGCACGTGTCGCGCGAGTCCGCCGATCTCGTGCGCGAGCTGATCGAGAAGGAGCGGCCCGATCGCGTCTGCATCGAGCTCGACGCGCAGCGCTACGAGGCGCTGACGCAGCGCCGCCGCTGGGAGGAGCTCGACCTGCGCGAGGTGACGCGCAAGCGCCAGCTCGCTCCGCTGCTCGCCAACCTGGTGCTCGCCGCCTATCAGAAGAAGCTCGGCGGCGCGATCGGCGTGCTGCCCGGCAGCGAGCTGGTCGAGGCCGCGCGCGCCGCCGAGGCGCAGGACATTCCCGTCGTCCTCTGCGACCGCGACGTGCGCGTGACCTTGCGCCGTGTCTGGGCCTCGCTCTCGCTCTGGGAGAAATCGAAGCTGCTCGGCGCGCTGATGGTCGCGCTGATCGACCGGCCGGAGCTCGACGAGGAGACGCTGCGCCGGCTGCGCGACCAGGACGTGCTGTCCGAGCTGATGCAGGAGCTCGGCAAAGAGCTGCCGCGGGCCAAGACCACGCTGATCGACGAGCGCGACGCCTTCCTCGCGCAGAAGATCCGCACGTCCGGCGGACGGCGCGTGGTGGCGGTGGTCGGCGCGGGCCACGTCGCCGGCATCCGCCGCGCGCTCGAGGAGGGACGGCCCGCCGACCTCGAGGCGCTCTCGACGATTCCGCGCGTTCCCGCCTCCGTGAAGGCGATCGGCTGGGCCGTTCCGACTCTCATCCTCGGCGCGCTCGCGGTGGTCGGCGTGCGCCACGGCATGCACGCGGTCGGCGCGAACGTGCTCTTCTTCGTGCTCGCGACGGGCATCCCGGTGTCGATCGCGGCCGCGCTCTCGTTCGCGCACCCGGCCGTGGTGCTCTCCGCGTTCCCCGTCGCCCCCTTCACGGCGATCCACCCGCTGCTCGGCGCGGGCCATGTGCTGGCCTTCCTGCAGGCCTGGCTGGTGCCGCCGGTCGTGCGCGAGCTCGAGAACGTGGCCGACGACGCCGCCGTGGTGAGCCGCTGGTGGAGCAACCGCCTGCTGCGGATCTTCCTCGTCTTCCTGTTGACGACGATCGGCGGCGTGATCGGCACCTACGTCGGCGGCGCCGAGCTGATCAAGAGCCTCTTCTAGCCACGGGAGGAGCCGCCCGATGCGCACCCTGGCCTGCGCCGTCGCGCTGCTCGCGGTCGCGGCCTGCGCTCGACCGCTGCCCCGCGAAGAGCTCGTCGACCTGACACACCCCTTCGACGCGAGCACGATCTACTGGCCGACCGAGGAGAGCTTCGTGCTCGAGGGCGCCCCCGGCGGCGTGACCGAGGGCGGGTACTACTACGAGGCACACCGCTTCCGCGCCGCGGAGCACGGCGGCACGCACCTCGATGCCCCGATCCACCTCCACGCCGGCGGCGAGCACGTCGACGAGATCCCGCTCGAGCACCTGGTCGCGCCGGGCGTCGTGATCGACGTGCAGGCCGCCTGCTTCGACGATCGCGACCACGAGATCGGCGTGGCCGACCTCCAGGCCTGGGAGAAGCAGAACGGCGAGATCCCGCGCGGAGGGATCGTTCTCTTCTACACCGGAACGAGTCGCTACTGGCCCGACCGCGAGGCCTACCTCGGCACGACCGCGCGCGGACAGGAGGCGGTCTCCTCGCTGCACTTCCCCGGCCTCGGCGCCGATGCGGCGCGCTGGCTGATCGCGGAGCGGGGCGTCGTCGCGGTCGGCATCGACACCGCCAGCATCGATCGCGGCCCCTCGCGCCGCTTCGAGACGCACCAGACGCTCTTCGCCGCGAACGTGCCGGCCTTCGAGAACGTCGCGGCGCTCGAGCTGCTGCCGCCGCGCGGATTCCGCATCGCGGCGCTGCCGATGAAGATCGGCGGCGGATCGGGCGCGCCGCTGCGCATCGTGGCCTTCGTGCCGCGGAGCTCGCCGTGAGCGCGACCGCCCCGTTCGCAGGCTCCGACCTGCTGGTCCGCACGCTCTCGCAACGCGGCGGCGTGTCGGTGCGCGCGCTGGCCGCGACGCGGCTGGTGGCGGAGGCGGCGCGCCGGCACGAGACCTCGCCCGTCGCGAGCGTCGCGCTCGGCCGCGCGCTGATGGGCGCGGTGCTCTTCGCCGCGGGCGGCAAGGGCGAGACCGCGCAGATCGAGGTGCGAGGCGACGGTCCCATCGGCGCGATCGTCGCGATCGCCGACCCGCAGGGCCGTGCGCGCGGCTACGTCACGCACGCGGGCGCGGAGCCGCCTGCGCCGGCCGCTCCGCTCGACGTCGCCGCGGCGGTCGGCCGCGGCACGCTCGCCGTGGTGCGCTCGAGCCGGAACGGCGGCCAGCCCTACACCGGCATCGTGCCGATCGTCGCGGGCACGGTCGCGCAGGATCTCGCCCACTACCTCGCCGAGAGCGAGCAGATCCGCAGCGCGGTCGCGCTCGGCGTCTTCCTCGACGCGGACGGCGAGATCGACGCCGCTGGCGGCTACCTGGTGCAGGCGCTGCCCGGCGCCGGCGAAGACGAGATCGCGCAGGCCGAGGCCAACGTGCGCTCGCTGCCCGGCCCGGGCGAGCTGGTGCGCGACGGCCTCGACGCCGACGCGATCGCGATCCTGCTGCAGGGCGTGCTCGGCTGTCGCGAGCGACACGCATCCTTGCCGCGCTTCCACTGCGGCTGCCAGCGCGAGCGCGTGCTGCGCGCGGTCGCGCTGCTCGGTCGCGACGATCTCTCGCGCGCGCTCGAGGAAGGCGAGACGCTCGAGGTGCTCTGTCGCTTCTGCGCGGCGCGCTACGCGGTGCCGCCGTCGGATCTCGCGCGCCTGGTGGCGCAGTAGCGGCCGCCGCGCGCATGCAGGCAGCGCGTCCGCTGGCCGTCGCGCACGTCACGGGAGAGACGGGCTTCTCGGGCGGCGAGGTGCAGCTCTTCCTGCTGCTCGAAGGGCTGCGCGCGCGCGGCGACCGTTCGCTGCTCATCTGCCCGCCGGGAAGCCGCGTCGAGGCGGAGTCGCGCCGTCGCGGCTTCGAGACGCGCGCGGTGCGCATGCGGAGCGATCTCTCCGCCTTCGCGGCACTGCGGATCCGCGCCGCGCTGCGCGCGTTCGGCCCCGATCTCGTCCACCTGCACAGCGGCCGCGCCAACTGGCTCGGCGGTCTCGCGGCGTGGTCGCTCGACTTGCCCGCGCTCACCACGCGACGCATGGACCGCGCGGTGCATCGCGGCGCGCGCACGCGTTTTCTCTACGAGCGCGTGACGAGGCGCGCCGTCGCGATCTCGCCCGCGGTGCGGGAGCGGCTGCTGGCGGGCGGCGTCGCGCCGGAGCGGATCCGCGTGATCCCGTCGGCGGTCGATGCGCGCGCGCTGACGCCGACTCGCTCGCGCGAGGCGGTGCGCAAGGACGAGGCGCTGCCGGAGGGCGCCGTGTGCGCGCTGGCGCTCGCGGCGCTCGTGCCGCGCAAGGGACTCGACGTCGCGATCGATGCGCTGGCCGAGCCGTCGCTGCGCGAGCTGCCGCTCGTCCTGTGGCTCGCCGGCGACGGCGCGGAGCGCGCGGCGCTCGAGTCGCGCGCCGCCGCGCGCGGCGTCGCGGCGCGCGTGCGCTTCCTCGGCCGTCGCGAGGACCGCGCGGACCTGCTCTCGGCCTCCGACCTGCTCGTGCTGCCGTCGCGCCGCGAGGGCCTCGGCGTCGCGGCGCTCGAGGCGATGGCCTGCGCGAGAGCCGTGGTCGCGAGCCGCGTCGGCGGACTCGCCGATGCCGTCGCGCACGAGGCGACGGGGCTGCTGGTTCCGCCCGACGAGCCGAAGCTGCTGGCCGCGGCGCTCGCGCGTCTCGTGCGCGACCCGGCGCTGCGCGCGCGCCTCGGCGCGGCGGGCCCGGCGCGCGTCGCCGCGCACTTCTCGCCGCCCCGCATGTGCGAGTCGTATGCGGCGCTCTACCGCGAGCTGCTCGCGGAGGCGGGCCGATGACGCCGCCGCGCGTCGGCCTCGTCGGCGCGCGCCGCGCGCGCGAAGGACTCGGGCCCTTCGTCGCGCGCGAGCTCGTCGCCGCGGGCGCCGTCGTGCCGTGCTTCCTGACCCGCAGCGAGGCGACGCGCGACGCCGCCGGCGCCGCGCTGCGCGAGGTGTCCGGCGTCGAGGCGCGCGGCTACACCGATCTCGGTCTGATGCTCGCGCGCGAGCGGCTCGACGCGATCGCGATCCTCTCCCCGTCCGCGACGCACGACCGCTACCTCGAGGCGGCGGCCGATGCGGGGCTCCACGCGCTCTGCGAGAAGCCGCTCTGCTGGGGCGCGCCGGCGCGCGAGCTGGTCGCGCGCGCGGAGCGACGCGTCGCGGCCTTCTGCGAGCGCGGCCTGCTGCTCGCGGAGAACTGCCAGTGGCCCTACACGCTGCCGACCTTCGAGGCGCTACATCCGGGCTCGCTCGCCGCGCCGCCGCGCCGCTTCGAGATGGCGCAGGAGCCGTCCGTGCGCGGGCTCGAGATGCTCGGCGAAGCGTTGCCCCACCCGATCAGCATCGTCCAGGCGCTGCTGCCGGGCGCGCCGCGCGTGCGCGACGTCGAGCTCTCGACGCGCGACCCCGACGCCTCCGAGCTCTGCGTGCGCTTCCGCTACGAGACGGACGCGGGGAGCTGCGAGGTGACGTCGCAGCTCTCGCACAGCCTCGCGAGGCCGCGCCGGACCTCGCTCGCGATCGATGGACACCGCGCTCTCCGGCGCGTGTCGCCGGAGAGCTACCAGCTATGCTTCGCCGACGCCGAGCGCAGCGTCCCGCTCGCGGACCCCCTCACGCGGCTCGTCGCGGACTTCGTCGACGCGCTCCGCAGCGGAAAGAAGACGGATCCGGACCCGATCCTCCAGCGCATGCAGGTGCTCGTGACGATCGCAGCGACCTACAGCGGCGAGGCCATCGGTTGACCGAGTCGATCCACGACTTCAGCGCCAAGCTGCGGCAGCCGTCGCTGCGAGAGCACGTCGCCGACTACCTGCGCTGGCGCCGCGATCTCGCCCGCGCGCGCGCGCAAGGCCGGCCGGACCCCGAGCCCCCGGCGCGCGCGCCGATCTCGATCAACCTCGATCTCACCACCGCCTGCAACTACCGCTGCGATCACTGCATCGACTGGGACATCCTCAACACCAAGCACCGACACGACGAGGAGACGCTGCGCTCGTCGATCTGCACGATGGTGGAGCGGGGGCTCCGCTCGGTGATCCTGATCGGCGGCGGCGAGCCCACGATCTACCCCGGCTTCTCGGAGTTCGTGCGCTTCCTGAAGGACCTCGAGCTCCAGGTCGCCGTCGTCAGCAACGGGAGCCGTGGCGACGTGCTGCTCGGCGTCGCCGACGCGCTGTCTCCGCGCGACTGGGTGCGGCTCTCGCTCGACGCCGGCAGCAACGAGCTCTTCCGCGCGATGCACAGGCCGGTGAAGCGCTCGCTCTCGCTCGACGAGATCTGCGAGTGGGTGCCGCGCATCAAGGCGCGCAACCCGCGCTTCGAGGTCGGCTACTCGTTCATCATCGTGTGGGAGGGCGCGTCGCGCGACCGGATCGGGCTCTGCGAGAACGTCCACGAGATCGCGATGGCGACCGAGCGCGCGCGCCGCTCGGGCTTCGACTACATCGCGCTGAAGCCGGTGCTCGAGCGCGCGCCCGACGGTGCCGAAGTGATGGACCCCGGCGCCGCGCGCGCGCAGGAAGCCGTGATCGCGCGCATCCGCGCGGAGGTAGAGAAGGCGCGCGCGCTCGCGGACTCGCGCTTCGCCGTGCGCGTCAGCACCAACCTGCAGGTGCTCGAGGAGGGACGCTGGCGCGAGTACACGCGCCAGCCGCGCACCTGCCACATGCAGGCGCTACGCCAGGTGCTGACGCCGATGGGCACCTACAACTGCCCGGCGCACCGCGGGGTCGAGAGGGCGCGCGTCGCCGGCGCCGACGCCTTCGCCAACGACGCGCAGGCGCGCACGACGGGCAGCGCGCTCTCGTCGCTGATGGACCGCTTCGACGCGAGCCGCGAGTGCGCCGAGGTCACCTGCCTCTACCACGGCGTCAACTGGTGGCTCGAGAAGCTCGCGCAGGAGCCGGGCCCCGAGGTCGCGCTCGAGCCGGGCGACGAGCGCGGCGACTTCTTCTTGTAGTCGTGCCGGACCCGCAGCGGATCCTGGTCCGCCTGCCCAACCCGCTGGGCGACGTCGTGATGGCGACACCCACCTTGCGCGCGCTGCGGCGTGCCCACCCGCGGGCCGTGCTCGTCGCGCAGGGCCTCCCGCACCACGAGGGTCTGCTGCGCGGCAACCCGCACCTCGACGGCTTCCTGCCCGTGCGCGGACGCCGGCCGCGTGACATCTGGCGCCGCGCGCGCGTGCTGCGCGCCCGCGGCTTCGACTGGGCGGTGGTGCTGCCGGACTCTCCGCGCACCGCGCTCGAGCCCTGGCTGGCGCGCATCCCGCGCCGCGCGGGCTACGCGCGCGACCGCCTGCGACGCTTTCTCGTGACGGATCCGCTGTCGCCGCCGCAGGAAAACGGGCGGCGCCTCGCGCTTTCGATGATCGAGCGCTACGCCCGCATCACACGCCGGCTCGGCGTGCCGGACGCCGGCCCCGAGCTCGAGCTCGTCGTGCACGACCCCGAGCGCGCGCACGTCGCGGCCTGGCTCTCGGCGCGCGGCGCGGCGGACGCGGCGCTCTGCCTGGTGGCGCCGGGCGCCGCGTTCGGCGCCTCGAAGCTCTGGCCGCCCGAGCACTTCGCGTCGGCCTGCGACGCGATCGCGCGTCGCTTCGGCCTCGTGCCGCTGATCCTGCCCGCGCCGAACGCGGATGAGGTCGCGATCGCGCGCGAGGTCGCCTTGCGCGCGAAGGAGCCGTGTCTCCTGGTCGACGAGCCGGGCGACCTCGAGGATCTCAAGGCCTTCGTCGAGCGCGCGTCGCTGGTGCTGTGCAACGACACCGGTCCGCGTCATGTGGCCGTGGCGCTCGGCCGCCCCGTCGTGACCGTGATGGGCCCGACCGACCCGCGCCACACCGATCATCTGCTCGAGCGGCAGCGCGTGCTGCGCGAGCCGGTGGAATGCAGTCCGTGCGGGCTGCCGGTCTGCCCGATCGATCACCGCTGCATGACGCGCCTCGCGCCCGCGCGCGTGGTCGAGGCGGCCGCCGAGCTCCTCGCCGGCTGACCCGGCACCCTGACTCCGAGTCAAGCGCGGCCGCGAACCGGCCGATCCATGCCATTCGGGGTCCTATCGGTGCATCCCTACACGCTGCTGCTCACCGTCGCGGCGCTCGTCTGCGCGGGCTGCGGCGGCGCGCTCTACCTCCAGGACCGCTCGCGCCGGGTGCACCAGCTCGCGGCCGCGCTGATGGTCGGATGCGGCTACTGGTCCCTGTGTCAGGCGCTCTCTACCGTGACGTCCGACCGCGCGGTCGCGCGCGCGATCGCGAACATCGCCGCACCCGGCTGGATCTTCATCGGGCCGCTGATGCTCCACATCGCGATGGAGACATCGGGCCCGCAGGCGCGCGCGCTGCGCTGGTTCCGCGACGCGCTCTACGCCGCCAGCGTCGCGATGCTTCCGCTCCTCTGGTTCAGCGACCTCGTGGTCGTGCGGATCGAGCGCGCCTCGTGGGGCTGGACCTACGAGATGGGCCCGCTGCTGATGGCCAACTCGGTCCTCCACCTGATCGCGATCGCGGCGGGCGGCGTCTGCCTGCGGCGCGCGGCGCGCGGGCTGTCCGACGCAGAACGGCAGCAGCTTCCCTGGATCGCCGCCGCAGGCGTGTCGCTGATCGTGCTGGCGACGATCAGCGACTTCATCCTGCCGGCGGCGGGCGTCGCGTGTCCGCAGCTCGGCACCATCGGCCTCGCCGGGCTCGGCGGCATCCTGGTGTGGTCCATCCGGCACTTCGGCTACTCGGTGATGGCGCCGGGCGGCTTTTCGCACGAGATCCTGCGACTGCTCCCGGACGGTGTCGCGATGCTGCGGACCGACGGCCGTATCCGCGCCGCGAACGAGGGGCTCGCGCGGCTCGCGGGCTGGCCGATCGATCACCTGGACGGCATGCCCGTGAGCGAGCTCCTCACCTGGAGCTTCGACAGCGCCGACGTGGAAGAGGTGGACTGCGAGCTGCGCACGGCGGGCGGCGGCCGCATCCCCGTGTCGGTCAGCTCGGAGCCCCTGCGCGATCGGCAGGGCCACGACCTCGGCCGCGTGGTGGTGGTGCGAGACCTGCGCGAGGTCGCCGATCTCCGACACCGACTGGTGACTTCCGCGCGACTCGCGGCGGTCGGCGAGCTCGCCGCCGGCATCGCCCACGAGATCAACAACCCGATGGCCTTCGTGCGCTCGAACCTCTCTCAGCTCGAGGAGCGCTGGAAGGAGGTCCGCGCCGAGCTCGAGCGCGCCGGCCGCGCGGAGACCTTGCGCGAGACGCTCGGCGACGTTGACGAGCTGCTCGAGGACTCGATCGAGGGCGTGGACCGCGCCGCCGAGATCGTGCGCAACGTGAAGGGCTTCGCGCACCCGGGGAACGGCGGGCGCGAGCCGGTGGACCTGAACCGCCTGCTCGAGGACGCGCTGCGGCTGATCGCGCCGCAGCTGCGGGGTCGCGCGGAGATCGAGCGCCATTTCGGCGACGTGCCCGAGCTGCCGGGAGTGCCGCAACAGCTCCGGCAGGTCTTCGTGAACCTGCTGCTGAACGCGAGTCAGGCGATCTCGCCGGTCGGACACATCCGCATCACGACCCGCGTCGAGGGCGGGCGCGCCGTCGTGATCGTCGCCGACGACGGCCCGGGCATCCCGCCCGAGATCATCGACCGCATCTTCGACCCGTTCTTCACGACCAAGCCGGTCGGCGAGGGCACCGGCCTCGGCCTCGGCATCGCCTATCAGATCGTGCGCAGCCACGGCGGCGCGATCCGCGTCGAGTCGACGCCGGGCCACGGCGCGAGCTTCCGGGTGGAGCTGCCGGTCGGGTAGCGCGTCAGCTCGCTCCCATCGTCAGCACGGCGCGGAAGCGCGCGCGGCCGCTGCGCATCTGCTCGTAGGCCTCGGCGACGCGGGCGAGCGGAAACTTCTCGATCATCGGGTGCACTCCCGAGAGCGCGCTGAACTCGAGCGTGTCCTGCGAGTCGCGCGCGGTGCCGGAGTACCAGCCCGCGACCGATCTCCGGCCCAGGATCAACGGGAAGACGCCGAGGGTCAGCGGCTCGGACGGCGCCGCCGGCACGAGCAAGGTGCCGTCGACGCCGAGCCCGTCGACGAGCGCCGAGATCACCTTCGCGTTCGGCGCGGTCGCGAGGATCACGCGCGCGCCGCCGAGTCGCTGGAGCTCCGCGTTGGTGTCACCGCTCTCGGAGTCGACGTAGTGGTGCGCGCCGAGCTGCTTCGCGAGCGCCTCCTTGTCGCGCCCGCGGTTCAGCGCCACGACCCGGAATCCCATCCGCCGCGCGTACTGGATGCCGAGATGTCCGAGCCCGCCGATCCCGTGCACGGCGACGAGGTCGCCGCTCTGCGCGCCCGAGTGTCGCAGCGCGTTGTAGACCGTGACTCCCGCGCACATGAACGGGCCGGCCTCTTCGGCGGGCAGTTCGTCGGGGATCGCGGCGAGCGCCGCGGCCGGCGCGATCACGTGCTCGGCATAGCCGCCGTCGAAGTCGACCCCCGTCACCTTGCGTTCGACGCACATCGCGAAGTCGCCGCGACGGCACGGATTGCAGTGAAAGCAGTGACCGCCGTGCCAGCCGATCCCGACGCGCTGACCCGCCTTCCACGCGACGACGTCCGCACCGACCGCGTCGACGCGCCCTGCGATCTCGTGGCCCGGCACGCGCGGGTACTGGAGGCCCGGCCAGGCACCGTCCTTCACGAACGTGTCGCTGTGGCAGACGCCGCAGGCCTCGACCTTCACGCGCACCTGACCGCGACCGGGATCCGCGAGCTCGCGCTCGACGAGCTCGAAGCTCCCTCCTGCCTTGCTGATGCGAGCGGCTCTCGTCTTCATGCGTACCAACGTCCCGCAACGCGCGGGCGCCGGCCAGCGAAATCTGCGTGAAAAGACGTGAATCACGAGAGATGACGGCGCGGCAAGATCCGCGCGGCTTCCTACCTCTCGAAGCGCGTCTCCCGCACGACCTCTCAGATCTGGAGGCTGTACTCGGAGTAGTAGAGATCGCGGCCTTCCTGCTGCGCCTTGCGGTGCTCCGGGTGCGCTGCCCACGCGCGCGACCGCGTCTCGGTCTCGAACTCGACGAGCGCGACGCGCTCGCCGTAGCTCTCGGGGCAATCGGGGGCCAGCCGGGAACGGAACACGATCAGCGCCATCGCCTGCTCCTCTATGCCAGCGCCTTCTTCAACGCGCCCGCCGCCTGCGCGACGGCCTTCTTCGCCTGATCGAGCATCGCGCCCATGCCGAAGAAGCCGTGGAACATGCCGTCGTAGCGAGTCGTCGCGACGTCGACGCCGGCCTCGCGCAGACGCGCCGCGTAGGCCTCGCCCTCGTCGCGCAGCGGATCGAACTCGGCCGTGATGCAGAGTCCGGGCGGCAGACCCGTCAGATCCTTCGCGCGCAGCGGCGACGCGTAGGGGTTCGCCGCGTCCGCCGGATCGGCGAGGTACTTGCTCCAGAACCACTTCATCATGTTCGTCGTGAGGAAGTAGCCCTCCGCGTTCTCGCGGTACGACGGCGTGTCGAAGCTCGCGTCGGTCACCGGATACACGAGGAGCTGGAGGCGGAGCCGCGGGCCGCGGCGGTCGCGCGCCATCTGCGAGACGACCGCCGTGAGATTCCCGCCGGCGCTGTCGCCGCCGACCGCGATGCGCGCGGTGTCGATCCCGAGCTCGCGGCCGCGCTCGGCCACGAAACGCGTGACCGCATAGCAATCCTCGGGCGCGGCCGGGAACGGGTGCTCGGGCGCGAGCCGGTAGTCGACCGACACGACCGCGCAGCCGGCCGCGTTCGCGAGGCTGCGGCAGACTCCGTCGTGCGATTCGAGATTGCAGAGCACGAAGCCGCCGCCATGGAAGTAGACGAGGCCGGGCAGCGCCGACTTCGACTCCGGGCGGTAGAGGCGCACCGGGATCTCGCCGTCCGGGCCGGGCAGCCGCAGGTTCTCGACGTGCGCGACGCGCTCGGGCTCGCCGGGCGCGAGCGCGGATTGCTCGAAGCCCTGGCGCAGCAGCGGCAGCGGGATCGCCTCGAAGTCCGGCATCGGAGGGAACTGGGCCAGAAAAGCCTTCGCCTGGGGGTCGAGCGGCATGCGTCCTCCGTCGAAAAGGGGTGTGGCATCATACCCACCTTCGCGCGCTCGGAGGATTCCGATGACGGCCTCGACTTCGACCCTTCCCCGCATCGCGCCTCCGCCGCCGAAGCGCACGGTGCAGTGGCGGAAGGCGCGCGCCGCGCTCGGCCGCCTGATCGCCGACCCGGAGCGCACCGATCAGGTCTTCGAGCTGATCGACGCGCTCGCGGGCGATGCCGGCGAGCGCAACTTCCAGCGCTTCCTGCGCACGCCCGAAGCGCCGCGCCTGCTGGCCGAGAAGCCGTCGCTGCTGCGCGCGCTCTGCGATCGCACGCGCCTCGAGGCGCTGCCCGCCGGCACGCTCGGCCGCGAGTACGCGCGCTTCATGCGCGCGGGCGGGATCGAGGCGCAGGGGCTCGTCGACGCCTCGATGGAGGCGGACCGGCGCACCGGCGAGCTGCCGCTCGATCCCGACCGCGAGTGGTTCTACGCGCGGCTCCGCGACATGCACGACCTCTGGCACGTGCTGACCGGCTACGGCCGCGACCTCGCCGGCGAGGCGACCTTGCTCGCCTTCACGCACGCGCAGACGCGCAACCGCGGGATCCTGGCGATCGTGCTGGCCGCGGTCGCGAAGGGGCCGAAGAGCCTCGACCTCGGGTGGCCGCGTTACCTGCTGCGCGCGTGGCTGCGCGGCCGCCGCGCGTCGCTGCTCTGCGCTGCGCCGTGGGAGGAGCTCCTGCCGCTGACGCTCACCGAGGTGCGCCGACGCCTGCGCGTGTCGGAGCCCGAGCGGGCGCACCCGGGCGGGATCCTGGTCGCGGGCGAGGGGACGCTGCGCCCGGCCGCTTCGTGAGCTTCACGACGCGACCTTGCGTCGCCGGCTACGGCGGCGCCGTCGCGGCGGGCCACTATCTCGCGGCGCAGATCGGAGCGGCCGAGCTCGCGCGCGGCGGCAACGCGGCCGACGCCGCCTGCGCGATGGGCTTCGCGCTCCAGGTGCTGGAGCCGCACCAGAACGGACCCGCCGGCGAGGTGCCGATCCTCGTGTGGGACGCGCGCGCCGAGCGCGCGACGGTGATCTCGGGTCAGGGTCCGGCGCCGGCCGGCGCGACGATCGAGGCGATGCGCGCGCGAAGCCTCGATCCGATCCCGCCCGACGGCTTCCTGCCGGCGCCCGTCCCCGCGGCGCTCGACGCCTGGTGCCTCCTGCTCGAGCGCTTCGGCACGCGCCGCCTCTCGGACGTGCTCTCGCCCGCGCGCGGCCTCGCAGAGCGCGGCTACCCGATGTACGGCTTCATGCGGCTGATCCTGCGGATCGTCGCACCGCGCTTCGAGTCCGAGTGGCCGAGCAGCGCGCAGATCTATCTGCCGCTGCGCGCCGACGGCGATCGCCAGACCAACCCTCCGCTCGGCCGCTTCTTCGCCGCGCTGATGGACGCCGAGCGCGCGGCCGGCAGCTCGCGCGAGTCCGGCATCCGCGCCGCGCGCGACCACTTCTACCGCGGCGCGCCGGCGGAGCAGATCGAGCGCTTCCTCGCGACACCGATCGCGGACGCGAGCGGCGCGCGCCACGCGGGCCTGCTGACGGCCGACGACCTCGCGCGCTACGCCGGGCGCTTCGAGGATCCGTGCGAGATCGACTACCGCGGCGCGCGCGTCTTCAAGCCGGGACCCTGGAGCCAGGGCCCCGTGTTCCTCCAGCAGCTCCGGCTGCTCGAGGGCTTCGACCTGCGCGCGACCAGCCGGCGCAGCGCCGAGTCGCTGCACCTCCAGATCGAGGCGTCGAAGCTCGCCTACGCCGACCGCGACGCCTGCTACGGCGATCCGCTCTTCGCGGACGTGCCGCTCGCGACCTTGCTCTCGGCGGACTACGCCGCCGAGCGTCGTGCGCTGATCGAGCGCGAGAAGGCGTCGCTCGCGCTGCGCCCCGGTCTCGGCCGGCTGCCCGAGGGCTGGCCGCGCGTGCTGTCGGCCGGCGTGGCTGCACCCCTCAGGAGCGCGCAGCTCGCAGGCCCCACCGAGCCGCACGCGCTCGCCGCGCACGGACGCCGCGACACCACGCAGCTCGTCGCCGTCGACCGCGAGGGCAATGTCGTCGTCGCGACGCCGTCGGGCGGCTGGATCATGAGCTCACCGTGCGTGCCCGAGCTCGGCTTCCCCGTCGGCACGCGGCTCCAGATGGCCGTGCTCGATCCCGATCACCCGAATGCGCTGGCGCCGGGCAAACGCCCGCGCACGACGCTCTCGCCGTCGCTCGCGCGGCTGCCCGATGGACGCACGCTCGGCTTCGGCACGCCGGGCGGCGACCAGCAGGACCAGTGGACGCTTCCCTTCTTCCTCGACCTCGTCGACCACGGCGTCGCGGATCTCCAGGAGGCGATCGACGCGCCGACCGTGCACAGCGAGCACATGCCGAGCTCGTTCTACCCGCGCCACGCGCAGCCCGGCGTCGTGAAGGCGGAGGATCGCTTCGAGCCCGGCGTACTCGACGAGCTCGAGCGCCGCGGCCACCTCGTGCGGCGAACGCCCGGCTGGGATCACGGCCGCGTGCTCGCCGTCACGCATCTCGCCGGGTCTGGCCTCAGCATGGCAGCAGCCTCGCCGCGCTTCGAGACGGCGTACGCCATCGCGCTCCCCTGATCGATCTCCGCTCGGCTGCGCCTCGCTGCGCGCGGCGGCGCCGGAGAAGTGCAGAACGGGCCTCCGCCGCCGCTTGCGGCGACCCCGCGCGCCTTCGGCGCTCGGTGGCGTCCGCGTCAGCAGGCTTCGCGGCGCGCGGCCGCCGTGCTTGCGCGGTTGGATATCCTCCGCTCCCCCATGGAACTCGATCACGTCCTGATCCGCGGAGCGCGCGAGCACAACCTGCGCTCCGTCGACGTGAAAATCCCGAAGAAGAAGCTCGTCGTGCTGACGGGCGTCTCGGGCTCGGGCAAATCGTCGCTCGCCTTCGACACGCTCTACGCCGAGGGACAGCGCCGCTACGTCGAGTCGCTCTCGGCCTACGCGCGGCAGTTCCTCGGGCAGATGGAGAAGCCGCACTACGACACGATCCGCGGCCTCTCGCCGACGATCTCGATCGAGCAGAAGACGACGAGCAACAACCCGCGTTCGACCGTCGGCACGATCACCGAGATCGCCGACTACCTGCGCGTCCTCTACGCGAGAGTCGGCACGCAGCACTGCCATCAGTGCGGGCGTCCGGTGCGCGGTCAGACCGCGCAGCAGATCGCGCAGGAGCTCCTCGCCGACGGCTCGGGCGCGCGCCTGACCCTGCTCGCGCCGCTGCTCGTGAACCGCAAGGGCGAGCACCGCGAGCTCCTCGCCGACGCGCGGCGCGCCGGCTACGTGAGGCTTCGCGTCGACGGCGAGGTCGTGCTCTCGGAGGAGGTGCAGGCCCTCGACAAGCGCAGGAAGCACACCGTCGAGATCGTGGTCGATCGGCTGGCGCTGAAGCCCGACGCCGCGTCGCGCCTCACCGAGTCGGTCGAGACCGCGCTGAAGCTCGGCGACGGCATGCTGATCGCGGCGCGCGAAGGCGCCAAGGATCAGATCTACTCCGAGAGGATGGCCTGCCCCGACTGCGGCCTCGGCTTCCCCGAGCTGACCCCGCAGAGCTTCTCCTTCAACAGCCCGCAGGGCATGTGCGTCGACTGCAACGGTCTCGGCACGCGCGTCGAGATCGATCCCTCGCTCGTGGTGCCGGACGACTCGATCTCGATCGACGCAGGCGCGATCCGTCCGTGGGGACCGAAGGTCTCGGAGAAGACGGGCTGGGCGCACGGCTTCCGCGGCCAGATCGTCGCGCAGCTCGGCATCGACCCGGACGTCCCGTGGCGGAAGCTCTCGAAGCGCGACCGCGATCTCCTGCTGTGGGGCACCGGCGAGCGGACGTACAAGGTCCGCTGGCAGGGCAAGACCGGCAAGGGCCAGTTCGACATGACATGGGAAGGTGTCATCCCGCGCCTCGACCGCCGCTTCAAGCAGACGAGCTCCGAGAGCGCGAAGCGCTGGTACGCGCAGTGGATCGGCGACGCGACCTGCTCGTCGTGTCGGGGCTCGCGCCTTCGCAAGGAGAGCGCGGCCGTGCGGGTCGGCGGGAAGACGCTCGTCGAGATCTCGCGGCTGACCGTCGAGGACGCGCGCGCCTTCTTCGGCGCGCTCGAGCTCGGCGGCGCGGCGCGCCAGATCGCGGCCGAGGTGCTGAAGGAGATCCGCGGGCGGCTGGAATTCCTCGCGGCCGTCGGCCTCGGCTACCTCTCGCTCGACCGCGCGGGACCTTCGCTCTCGGGCGGCGAGTCGCAGCGCATCCGGCTCGCGAGCCAGGTGGGCTCGGAGCTCACCGGCGTGATCTACATCCTCGACGAGCCGTCGATCGGGCTCCACCAGCGCGACAACCGCAAGCTGCTCGACACCTTGCTGCGCATGCGCGACATCGGGAACACGGTCGTGGTCGTCGAGCACGACGAGGAGACGATCCGCGCGGCCGACCACGTGATCGACTTCGGCCCCGGCGCCGGCGTGCAGGGCGGCCGCATCGTGCACGCGGGCACGCCGGAGAGCCTCGAGCGGTGCGAGCAGTCGCTGACCGGCGCCTATCTCTCGGGCCGCGAGCAGATCGAGGTGCCCGAGAAGCGGCGCGTCGCGACCGGCACGGTGAAGCTCCTCGGCGCGCAGGAGAACAACCTCTCCGACGTCGACGTCGAGTTCCCGATCGGCGTGCTGTGTGCGGTGACGGGCGTGTCGGGCGCGGGCAAGTCGACCCTGGTCAACGACATCCTCTACCCCGCGCTCGCGCGCAAGCTCCAGAACGACACGCGCCGCGTCGGCCGACACCGCGGCCTCTCGGGGCTCGAGCAGCTCGACAAGGTGATCCGCATCGACCAGCGACCGATCGGACGCACGCCGCGCAGCAACCCGGTCACCTACATCAAGGTCTTCGACGCGATCCGCAACTTCTTCGCGCAGCTCCCCGACGCGCGCGTGCACGGCTACAAGCCGGGCCGCTTCTCCTTCAACGTGAAGGGCGGCCGCTGCGAGGCGTGTCAGGGCGACGGCGTCCGCCAGATCGAGATGCACTTCCTGGCCGACGTGTTCGTGAAGTGCGAGGAGTGTCAGGGGCGCCGCTTCAACGAGGCGACCTTGCGCGTCCACTTCAAGGGCAAGTCGATCGCCGACGTGCTCGAGCTGACCGTGCGCGAGGCCAGCGAGCTCTTCTCCGCCTTCCCGACGATCGCGGAGCCGCTCTCGCTGCTGATCGACGTGGGCCTCGACTACCTCCACCTCGGCCAGCCGTCGCCGACGCTCTCCGGTGGCGAGGCGCAGCGCATCAAGCTGGCGCGCGAGCTCTCGAAGCGCGCGACCGGCCGCACGCTCTATCTGCTCGACGAGCCGACCACTGGCCTCCACTTCGACGACGTGCGGAAGCTCCTCGGCGTGCTCGCGCGCCTCGTCGACGCCGGCAACACCGTGATCGTGATCGAGCACAATCTCGACGTGATCAAGACGTCCGACTGGGTGATCGATCTCGGGCCCGAGGGGGGTCCCGGCGGCGGACACGTGATCGCGTCGGGCACACCCGAGCAGGTCGCAGCCGTGAAGGGCTCGCACACGGGCGTGCACCTCGCGCCGCTTGTCAGGTCTGCGGGTACGCGCTCTGCCACGCCGCGCGCAGGCGCGCGAGCATCGCGGGGTAGATGACGAAGCGCCGGAACGGCTCGATCGCCGCCATGTAGAGCGGCGTGAAGCGCGAGACGGGCGCGACGTACACCGCGAAGTAGAAGCGATGGCCGCCGGCGCGCGGCACGAGCGCGGAGCACACGAAACCGTGCACCGTCGCGTTGCGCACCTCGCCGAGCGCCTCGCGCGGCAGCTCGTAGAGCACGCGGAAGAGGCCGTCGCGCGTGCCGGTCGGGACGAGCGAGCGCCGGCGCAGCGCGTCGGGCACGCGCGCGTCGGAGTACAGCCGCTCCGAAACCGGCCGGTCCCAGCCGAACACGCGGCCGAGCCAGAAGCGGAAGCCGAAGAGCGCGCGGCTCGCGAGCCCCCGCCGCTCGCTCGCGAAGAGCAGGCGCTTCGCGTCGGCGACCTTGCGACCTTCGCCGCCGCCCGGCAGATCGACCACCGAGACGTCGCGCAGCGGCACGCCGCGCAGCAGCGCGTGCGCCTCGAGGTCGAGAGCCAGGTATTCGGCGGGATCGACGCGCAGGAAGTCGGTCTCCCGAGCGCGACGGGACGCGAGGCAGGATAGCCTCATGCAGACCCGAATCGACACGAGACGAGGAGGAGCGCGTGATGAAGCAAGAAGAGGTCTGGCAGTCGCTCGAGCGACACCGCGACGCCGTGCGCAGCAAGCCGCTGCGCGAGCTCTTCGCGTCCGGCCCCGGCCGCGCCGAGCGCTTCTCGTGCGAGGGAGCCGGGCTCTTCCTCGACTACTCGAAGCAGCGGATCACGCAGGAGACGCTCTCGCTGCTGCTCGAGCTCGCGCGCGCGTCCGATCTGCGCGCCTTCATCGACGCGATGTTCGCCGGCGCGACGCTCAACCCGACCGAGCGGCGCGCGGTGCTGCACGTCGCGCTGCGCGCGCCGCAGGGGGAGAAGATCCTCGTCGACGGGCAGGACGTCGTGCAGGAGGTGCACGCGGCGCTCGAGCGCATGCGCACCTTCACGCTCCAGATCTCGACGGGCACCTGGAAGGGCTACACCGGCAAGCGAATCCGCCACGTGATCAACATCGGCATCGGAGGCTCGGACCTCGGCCCGCGCATGGCCGTGCGCGCGCTCCGGGCCTACGCCGACCCGGGGCTGGACGTGCGCTTCGTCGCCAACGTCGATCCGGCCGACTTCGCCAACGCGGTCGCCGGCCTCGACCCCGCGGAGACGCTCTTCATCGTCTGCTCGAAGACCTTCACGACGCAGGAGACCCTGGCCAATGCGCGCGCCGCGCGCGCGTGGTCCCTCGGCGCGCTCGGTGACAAGGCCGCGGTCGCGCGCCACTTCGCTGCGGTCTCGACGAATCTCTCGGCCGTCGCCGAGTTTGGCATCGACCCCGCGAACGCCTTCCCGATGTGGGACTGGGTCGGCGGGCGCTACTCGCTCGATTCGGCGATCGGGCTCTCGATCATGCTCGCGATCGGCCCGCCGCAGTTCCAGCTCTTCCTCGGCGGGCTGCACGCGATGGACGAGCACTTCCGCAGCGCGCCCTTCGAACGCAACCTGCCCGTGCTGCTCGCGCTCACGGGCATCTGGAACATCGATCTCCTCGGCGCGGACACGCTGGCCGTGCTGCCCTACGCCGAGGATCTCTCGCTCTTCCCGGCGTGGCTCCAGCAGCTCGACATGGAGAGCAACGGGAAGTCGGTGACGCTCGCCGGCACACCGGTGCGTCACGGCACCGCGCCGATCGTGTGGGGCCAACCCGGCACGAACGGCCAGCACGCGTTCCACCAGCTCATCCACCAGGGCGACCGCCTCGTGCCGTGCGACTTCATCGGCTTCGCGAAGAGCCACTCCCGGAACCACGAGCAACACACGATGCTGCTCGCGAACCTGATCGCGCAGAGCGAGGCGCTCGCTTTCGGCAAGACACCCGACGAGGTGCGCGCCGAGGGCGTCGCCGCGGAGCTCGTCCCGCACCGCACCTTCCCGGGCAACCGGCCTAGCAACACCCTGCTCGCCGAGCAGCTCACTCCGTACACGCTCGGCGCTCTGTGCGCGCTCTACGAGCACAAGGTCGCCGTGCAGGGTCGGATCTGGAACATCAACAGCTTCGACCAGTGGGGCGTCGAGCTCGGCAAGGTGCTCGCGACCCGCGTGCTGAAGGAGCTCGGCTCCAGCGAGGAGCCGAAGCTCGCGCACGACGGGAGCACGAACGCGCTGGTACGAAGGCTCCGCGCTCGAACGAAGACCGGCTGAAACCCGTCGGTCAGCCCGCCACGACCTCCACGTCCACCGCGACCTCGACCGTGTGCTCGCCACCGCCGAGGATCACGCCCTTGATCGGCGCGACGTCCGCGTAGTCGCGGCCCCAGGCGAGCGTGAGATGCTGATCGCTGGTGACCAGATCATTGGTCGGGTCGACGTCGATCCAGCCGGCGTCGCCACACCAGACCGACACCCAGGCGTGGCTGGCGTCGGCGCCGACGAGCACGGCCTCTTCGCCCCCTTCTTCTTCTTCCTTCGCCTCACTCCGCGCGCGCCGCGTGTGCAGGTACCCGCTCACATAACGAGCCGGCAGACCCAGCGCGCGCAGGCACGCGAGCTCGAGGTGCGCGAAGTCCTGACACACGCCGTGGCGACGCGCGAGCACCTCCTCGACCGGCGTCGTCACCGAGGTCGCGCCGGGCCGGTACTCGAAGTCGGCGCGGATGCGGCGCGTGAGGTCGAGGACCGCGTCGAGGATCGGTCGCCCCGCCGCGAACGACGGCAGCGCATAGCGAGCGAAGGCCGGCTGCACGGGCACGAGCGGCGAGTCGAAGCTCATCTCGTACGCCGAGAGCGCCTCGTGCGTCGTCTGCGTGCGGATCTCTGCGCGCAGCTCCTCCCACGCCGGCGTCGCCGACGGCCGCACGGGCCGCACGCTCGCGATCTCGAGCTCGCTCCGCGCCGTCACCACCATGCGGTGGTGCGGCTCCTGCAACGTGAAGAAGCTCGCGCGGTTGCCGAAGTAGTCGAGCGAGGAACCGAGCACGGCGGGCGTCGGCTCGATCGCGAGCGCGGTCGCGAGGCAGCGCTGGCGCGGCGCGCTGCGCGGCTCGAGACGCATCTCGTTGTGGCAGATCGAGACGAGCTCCTCGTAGGCGTAGGTCGTCGTGTGCGTGACGCGGTAGTGCATCAGAAGCGCTCGATCCGGCGCGACTCGCCCGCGTGCGAGAGATACGCGCGCGTCAGCACGTCCGAGAGCGCGCGCAGATCGCCCTGCGTGCGCGCGAGCAGCTCCTCGAGGCGCAGCCGCTTGCCGTCCTCCACGCGACAGAGCTCCGCGACGTCTGCGAGCCGCACGCGCGCGAGCGCGGAGAGCGCGATGCGCGATTCTGGCGGGCGCTCGACGTGACCCCGCGCGGACGGCAGCTCCGCCACGTGACCCTCGAGCGCGACGAGCTGGAAGGCGAGCGCGCGCGGGTTCGTCTCGTCGGTGAGCAGCAGATCGAGGGCCGGCGCCGCCTGCAGCTCGCCGCGGTAGCGACGCCGATACGTGATCGCGCTCTCGGCCGCCTGGAGCATTGCCTCGAGGCGCGGCGCCTCGTCGTCGTGCGCCTGCACGAGACACGCGCCTAGCAAGATGCTCGTCCATGCGCCGCGCTCGACGCGGCGCCCCATGTCGGCGAAGCGCCAGCCGAGCGAGCGGGTCATGCTCTCCATCGAGAGACCGCTCCAGGCCGCGAGCCGCATCATCGTGCCGTTCAGCTGTTGGCGCGCGGCGCCGGCGCTGTGGACCGGCGCCTGCGATCGCAGCTCCGACAGCACGCGCCAGGTGTCGAGCGAGAGCTGGTCCCGCAGCGACGACGCGAGCTGGTGCACCATGCGAAGGGTCGTGCGGAGCGAGCGCGGCGACTCGTCCTCGAACAGGAACGTGAGCAGCGCGCGCTCGTCGCGGCGGAGCGGCTCGGCGCCGCCCGCGTGGCGCGAGAGCGCCTCGAGCAGCGCGGGCAGGGCGACCGCCGCTTCCGCGCCCTCGTCGTTCACGCGCACGAGCACCTCGCGCGCGATGCGCGCCGTGCCCTCCGCGCGCTCGACGTAGCGGCCGAGCCAGAAGAGGTTGTCGGCCACGCGCGACGGCAGCTCGGCGCCCGCGCGCGTCAGCTCGATCGGCGCGCCGGCCGCGCGCAGCAAGGTGATCGGCGCCGGCGGCCGCTCGCACGAGATCCAGGTGTCCTTGCTGCCGCCGCCGCGCTGCATCGAGACGACCAGCGAGTCGCGCGCGGTGGAGATGCGCGTCAGACCGCCGGGCATCAGCTCCCAGGCGCCCTGCCCGGCCGACGTCGCGAAGGCCCGCAGCACCAGATGGCGCGGCTGCACGTTCTCGCCGTCCCAGACCGGTGTCGTCGAGAGCGCGACCTGCTCCTGCGCGACGAAGGCGTGCGGGCTCGCTCGCAGTCGCGCGCAGAGCGCCTCGCGCTCGCCTTTCGAGAGCCGCGCGCCGAAGACAGGCTCCATGCGCGGCGACGGAAACGCCGGCTTGATCACGAGCTCGGTGACATGGCTCTCCACGTACTCGAGCGCCTCGCTCTGACCACACCACCAGGTCGCGACGGACGGCAGCGCCAGCTCCTCGCCGAGGAGCGCGCGGCAGAGACTCGGCAAGAATGCGAGCAGCGCGGGCGTCTCGACGAGCCCCGAGCCCAGCGCGTTCGCGACCGCGACGTTGCCGGCGCGCGCCGCGTGCACGAGACCCGCGACGCCGAGCGACGAGTCGCTCCGCAGCGAGAGCGGATCGCAGAAGAGGTCGTCGACGCGGCGCAGCAGCACGTCCACGCGCTGGAGTCCGCCGAGCGTCTTGAGATACAGCATGCGGTCGCGCACGGTGAGATCGCCGCCCTCGACCAGGGTGAGTCCGAGGTAGCGCGCGAGGTACGCGTGCTCGAAGTAGGTCTCGTTGTAGGGACCGGGCGTCAGCAGCGCGATGTGCGGATCGTCGCGCTGGCGCGGCGCGAGCGAGTGGAGCGTGTCGCGCAGCCGCCGGAAGAATCCGGCCAGGCGCTCGACCCGGCTCTCGCGGAACGCCTCGGAGAGCGTGCGCGAGACGACGATGCGGTTCTCGAGCGCGTAGCCCGCGCCCGACGGCGCCTGCGTGCGGTCGGCCAGCACCCACCACTGTCCCGTCGGCGCGCGTGCGAGGTCGGCGGCGTAGAGCTGGAGCCACGAGGCCTGCGGCAGCCTCAGCCCGTGACACGGACGCAGGTAGGTTGGATGCGCGAAGACCAGCGCCGGCGGCAAGAGCCCGTCGCGCAGCAGGCGCTGCGGTCCGTAGAGATCGCCGAGGATCGCGTCGAGGAGCCGCGCGCGCTGCGCGAGCGCCGCGCGAAGCTGCTCCCACTCGGCCTGCGCCAGCACCAGCGGGATCGGATCGAGCTCCCACGGCCGATCCATGCCGCGCGGATCGCCGTAGACGTTGTAGGTCACGCCGTTCTCGTGGATCAGCCGCCGCCCGAGCTCCCAGCGCCGCGCGAGCTCGCCGGCGCCGAGATCCTGGAGAGAGCGCACGACCGGCTCCCAGTGCGCGCGCGTCTTGCCCGCCGGCTCCTGCATCTCGTCGTGCAGGCCGGTCAGCGCCTCGTAGTCGAGCTGGAGGGCCTCCTGCCCCGCGCCTCGCTCCGTCATGCGAGCACCCTAGCTGGTTCGCAGATCGAGCGTGAAGGGGAAGTCGCGATCCGGCGCGCACGCCGCGACCCGGATGCGGCCCGGCGTCTGCCCGAGCTCGGAGAAGCGCTCGGCGCGCCGCGCCTCGGCCTCGTTGGCGTTCAGCGGGAAGCGCTCGTAGGCGCGTCCGCCCGCGTGCGCGACCGAGTACGTGAAGCCGCCGAGCGAGCGCTCCATCCAGGTGTCGACCACGTCGAAGGCGAGCGGCGCGTGGACGGGGATCGTGGGATGCAGACACGCGGCCGGCTGCCAGGCGCGGAAGCGCACGCCCGCGACGCGCTCGCCCTGCGTGCCGGTCGGGTGGAGCGGCAGCGCTCGGCCGTTGCAGGTGACCACGTGGCGATCGCCGATCGCGCCGCGCACGAGCACCTGCACGCGCTCGAGCGACGAGTCCACGTAGCGCACCGCGCCCGCGGCGCCCTGCTCCTCGCCGAGCACGTGCCAGGGCTCGAGCGCGCTCCGCAGCTCGATCCATACGCCGGCGCGCGTCACCTCGCCGAGCCTCGGGAAACGGAACTCGTGGAACGGGGCGAACCAGGCCGGGTCGAAGTCGATGCCCGCGTCCGCGAGCTCGAAGAGCACGTCGTCGAAATCCTGCGCGACGAAGTGCGGCAGCATGAAGCGGTCATGGAGCTGCGTGCCCCAGCGGACGAGCCGCGGGCGGTACGGCTTCTCCCAGAAGCGCGCGATCAGGGCGCGCACGAGCAGCTGCTGCACGCTCGCCATGCGCGCGTGGGGCGGCATCTCGAAGGCGCGCAGCTCGACCAGGCCGAGCCGACCGCGCGGGCCGTCCGGCGAGTAGAGCTTGTCGATGCAGTGCTCGGTGCGGTGCGTGTTGCCGGTTGCGTCGACGAGCAGGTTTCGCAGCACGCGGTCGACGCGCCAGGGCGCGGACCCTTCGCGCGCGTCGGGACCGCCCTCGAGCTGCGCGAACGCGAGGCCGAGCTCGTAGAGCGCATCGCTGCGAGCCTCGTCGACGCGCGGCGCCTGCGAGGTCGGGCCGATGAAGAGGCCCGAGAAGAGGTACGAGAGCGAGGGATGGTCCTGCCAGTAGCCGATCAGGCTCCTGAGGAGATCGGGACGCCGCAGGAACGGCGAGTCCGGCGCAGTGCCACCGCCGAGCGTCATGTGGTTGCCGCCGCCCGTGCCGGTGTGGCGGCCGTCGAGCATGAACTTCTCGGCGCGCAGCCGCGCGAGCCGCGCCTCCTCGTAGAGGACGCCCGTCTGCTCGACCAGGCCGCGCCAGCTCCGCGATGCCGGCACGTTTACCTCGACGACGCCGGGGTCGGGCGTGACCTCGAGCTTCTCGAGGCGAGGATCCTGCGGCGGCGGATAGCCCTCGAGACGCACAGGCGTGTCGAGCGCGAAGGCCGTCTCCTCGATCGCCTCGACCAGCGAGAGGAAGTCCTCGAGGCGCGAGAGCGGCGGCAGGAAGACGTGGAGCATGCCGTCGCGCGGCTCGACGCAGAGCGCGGTGCGCGTCAGCCAGCCGGCCGACTCCCCGAACTCGGGCGCGCGCTCCGCGGGTCCGAGCGCGCCGCTCGCCTCGCGCGCGCGCAGCGGCGCGCGCGGCAGACGCGCCTGCGTGCGCCGCGACGGCAGCGACGGACGCTCCTCCATCGGGTCGAGGTCCGCGGCGAAGGGCAGGTCGGTCGCCGCGACCCACGGCAGCGCGTCGAGCGGCAGGCGATAGCCCATCGGCGAATCGCCCGGCACGAGGACCATGCGCTCGCTCCGCAGGAACCACGGCCCGCTGCGCCAGCGCGAGCGCGCGCGCGGCGCGTCGGGCAGCTCCGGCTGGAGCGGCAGCGCGTAGCCGACCACCGAGCCGAGCCCCTGCGCGAACACGCGGGTGAGTCGGGCTCGCTCCTCGGCGTCGTCGAGTCGCGAGTCGTGCGGATCGACGTTGACCGGCAGGCGCCGCTCGCGCCACAGGTAGTACCAGGCGTCCTCGTAGGCCGCCTGCGCGAAGCGCGGGTGCACGCCGAGTCGCTTCGCGAGCGCCAGGATGAAGCTCTGCGCCTCGGCCTCGCCGAAGCCGTAGCGCTCGGAGGAGTCGGCGAAGAGCCACGCGTCCTGCCAGACGGGCTCGCCGTCCTTGCGCCAGTAACAGCCGTAGGCCCAGCGCGGCAGCGACTCGCCCGGGTACCACTTGCCCTGTCCGAAGAAGAGCAGGCCCGAGGGCGCGAGCCGCGCGTGGAGCCTGCGGAGCAGATCTTCGGCGCGCACGCGCTTCTCGTCGCCTTGCGCGGTGGTGTTCCACTCCGGCGCGTCGGGCGCGTCGATGCCGACGAAGGTCGGCTCGCCGCCCTGCGTGAGGCGCACGTCGCCCGCGTCGAGGCGACGGTCGACCGCGTCGCCGAGCGCGAGGATCTCCTCCCACTGCTCCTCGCGGTAGGGAAGCGTCACGCGCGGAGTCTCGAGGATCCGCTCGACGGACATCTCGTGCGAGAACTCGACGCGGCACTCGTCGACCGCGCCCGTGATCGGCGCGGCCGTCGTCGGCTCGGGCGTGCAGGCGAGCGCGATGTGTCCCTCGCCGGCCAGCAGGCCCGAGGTCGAATCGAGCCCGATCCAGCCCGCGCCCGGCAGGAACACCTCCGCCCACGCGTGCAGATCGGTGAAGTCGCGCGCCGCGCCGGCCGGACCCTCGAGCGGCTTCTGGTCCGCGACGAGCTGGATCAGGTACCCGCTCGCGAAGCGCGCCGCGAAGCCGAGGTGGCGCAGCGCGAGGACCAGCAGCCACGCCGAGTCGCGACACGAGCCCTTCGCGAGACCGAGCGTCGCCTCCGGGTCCTGCACGCCCGGCTCCATGCGGATCACGTACTCGATCGCGCGCTGCGCGCCGCGATTCAGGTCGACGAGGAAGTCGATGGTGCGCGCGCGCTCGGACCGGTGCGCCGAGAGGAACTCGTTCAGCAACGGACCGGCCGCGCCGGCTTCGCGGTAGGGCGCGAGGTCCTTCGCGAGCGCGGGCTCGTAGCGGAAGGGCCAGTGCTCGGCGGAGGGCTCCAGGAAGAAGTCGAAGGGATTCTGGACGTGCAGCTCGGCCGTCAGCTCGACCTGCACCTCGAAGCGGTCGGTCGGCTCGGGGAAGACGGCGCGCGCCAGGAAGTTCCCGAACGGATCCTGCTGCCAGTTGAGGAAGTGGCGCGACGGCTCGATGCGCAGGCCGTACGAGAGGATCGGCGTGCGCGCGTGCGGCGCCGGTCGCAGACGGATCACCTGCGGCGAGAGCGTGACCGGGCGGTCGTACGCGTAACGGGTGCGATGGTGGAGTGCGACCCGGATCGCCATCGAGGCTCCTGACACGTCGGCGCGCGGGCGCGCTGCGCGCCCCGCGCGCGGCAGTGCACGAAGCGCGCCGACTCACGCGCCGCGCAGGCGCTCGCTCGCCGCGCTCGCTGCCCGCGATCTGGTCGCGGCTGCCTCGAGGTTGGGCGTCAGCAACCCCCGCCCATCGGCGGGATCGGCGGGACCACCGGCGGAGGCGGCGGCAGCACCGGAGGCGGAATCACCGGAGGCGGCGTCGAGCCGGGGCCGGGACCGCCGCCGCCCGCCGGACCGCCGCCGCCACCGCCACCTCCACCGCCCGCCGCGGTTGTCGCGATCCCGTACACGCCGATGATGTTGGCGATCGAGATCAATCGGTCGATGTTGAGCTGCGTGTCGGTCCGCGTGTAGGCGGTCGGCTTGAACGCGCGGTCGTGATACCAGAGCGACATCGGGTTCAGTGCGTCGAGCGTCCGCTCCGAGCCGGGCAGGTTCTTCGCCCAGGCCTGCGTCACCGCGCCCGTGAAGTGGCCCACATTGTCCGCGGCCGCGGGCGACGCGAGGCCGACCGTCGTCTGGAGCAGCGGGTTGATCACGGCGTTGTTGGCGGCGCTGACCGCGTCGGCCGCGACCTGCACGCCGCTCGAGATGCCCTCGACGAAGTCGTGGCCGCCCTGGAGCGGGTCGAGCTTCACGAGTCCGACGACGAGCATCGGCACCGCCATCAGCAGCGAGGTGCGCCTCTCCTCCTGACCCGTGTGGATGTTGGTGCGCGTGGTGCCGGTCACGAGGTGGCGACCGATGTCGAGGAGGTCCTGGCCGCTGTCGGCGAAGCTCGCCTTCAGGTTGCCCGCCACGGTGCCGGTAGAGCGCGCGTTCGGGCTGCGCGGATACACCTGCCGGCCGTAGAGGCGCACGTTGTCGAGGATCGTGGTGCTCGCCTCGGTGTACTCGATCGCCTTGTCGCCCTGCATCGCCGAGAGCCCGATCTGATAGCCGGGCGGCGCGTCGAAGAGTGCCATCTGCGCCTGCGGGCAGTAGAGGATGCGGTTCGGGACCGGCGCGTGCGCCCCGTTCGCGCCCTCGAGGTGGCTCTCCATCGTGGAGAGACACCCGTCCGCCTCGGGTGTCACGGCCAGCCGCTCGCGCAGGTACTGATCGAGCGGCATGTCGCCCCAAACGACCGCGAGCGAGGCGTTGCCCCTCGTGCGCACCAGGAAGAGCTCCTCCCGATCGAGGTGCGTGCGCAGCACGCCGTCGTTCTTCTTCTCGGCGGTCCACGGATCGGCGTCCTTGGCCGGTGTCAGCTCCACGAAGTCCTGCATGTAGCGGCCGGGCTCGCGCGCCATCGCGGTGAGATCGAAGGGCCGGCCCTCGATGTGCTTGAAGATCACCAGGCCGGCGACAGCCTCCTCGGGGGGGCCTTCCGAGACCGGCGGCAGGCTCTCGACGCGCGGGAAGTGGACCTTCGCCTCGCTCCCCTCGACCGACGCCAGATAGCGTCGGTCGTCCGACGCCTTGCCGGTGGCGCCCGCCGAGTAGCGGATTCCCATCTGCCAGCGCCGCGCCTGCCAGTCGACCTCGCCGACCCGCGCGCCGTCGAACACGGCCGTGTGACCCTCGATGCGTCCGCGCAAGGTCCGGTCGACCTTCCCGTCGCCGTCGGAGTCGTAGAGCACGACCGGCACGATCTCGCCGCCGTGCTGCGCGACGTACTTCCAGATGTCCGCGCCGAGCTCCGCGGACACGCGCGGCTCGGAGCCGGCCTGCACGGTGATCGATTCGAGGCCCACGCCGAGGTCGTTCTCGGCCTTGTAGAAGAGCTCGCCATTCGGCGCGCGGTAGTGGATCGCAGGGTCGTACGTCTCGTTCCGCGGATGGATCCAGAGGTCGCGCAGCTTTGCCGCGGCTTCCGCGAGCGCGGTCTGAGCGAAGGGCGAGACGAGCAGCACGATGGCAACGACGAGGAGCTTCTTTCGACGCATGATCATTGCAGTGGCGCGCGATCTTTGAAGGTGACGAAAGTTGCGCGCGGCCTGCGCGTCGGAGAATTCCGAGACGCAGCGCGCGCGCAACACGCGCGCGGGTCGAGGTCAGGAGCGCGCAGCTTCCTCGAAGCGCGTCTTCGCCTGCTCGAGCGCGTCGAGCTCGAAGAGCTCGACGCGGAACGTGCGCCCGTCCCGGAAGAGCATGAGCTGCACGAACGGAGTCGCGAACTCGCCGCCCAGGGAGTCGGTGCCCGAGGTCTGGACGATGGAGAGGGAGCCGTGCGAGGCGAGCGCGAGGTAGTAGAGCGGCGCGAAGATCGCGTCGGGCGACACCTCGAAAAGCGAGCGGACCCACTCGAGGTAGGCGTCCGCCCCCTCGAGCCGGCCGGCTCCCGCGCGCCGGTGATCCTGGTACACGTACTCGGGGTGGATCACGGCGCGCGCCCGCTCGAGCTCGCGCGCATTCAATGCCCGCGAGCACTCGAACACCAGCGGCGGGATCCAACGCGCACCTTCGCCGCGGGAAAATCGCTCGCGCAGCTCGGCGAAGGCGGCGCGGCGGTCGTCCGGGTCGAAGTTGACCACGGCCGCGATCCGATCTTCGCCGTCCACCTCGATCAACGAGAGATGCTCGATCTCGAACGCGCCGACGTCGCCCGAGGAGCCGGACCAACGCATGTGCTCGAGCGCGAGCCGATCGCCCGCCGTCGCGAGCACGGTGCGAGTCGGGTACGCCCGTGTCGTCGCGCCCATGCGCGCGCCGGCGATGAACTCCGCGCGATCTCCGATGAACTGAACTCCGCGCCGCCGATCCTCGATCCCCATGCCCGGCGCGACGATCTCCTCGACGCGTTTCCAGTCGTGGCTCACGATCGCCTGCAGGCAGACGTCTCTTGCCCGGATGGCCGCGTTCGGCGGAATCTCCAGCAGGTTGCGCGGACGCAGCGCCTCGAAGCGCGCGCGCGCCCGGTCGAGATCGGCCGGCTCGAAGAGCTCCATGCTGATCAGGCGCTCTCCGCTCCAGTGTCCGAGCCTCAGGTAGACCGATTCCACCGCGCCGCCGCTCTGCGCGAACGTGCCGAACATGCGGGCGAGCGACAGCTCACCCCGCTCGTTGTGCGAGATCGTGTGGAGCGCTTCGAACGTCAGGTCCGGAGCCTGTTCGAACAGAGGCACGAGCGATGCGAGGAATGCCTCCGCGCCCTCGATCCGGCCGAGTCCCGTGCGCCGGTGGTCGTGAAAGACGAAGTCCGCGGGCAGCAGCGCGCGCAGCGCGTCGATGTCGTGAGCGTTCTGCGCGCGGTAGCTGTCGACCACCGCGCGCGAGAGCCGCGCCGCGCCCTCGCCCCGCACGTAGCGCTCGAACAGCTCACGGCTCGCGGCGCGGCGGTCGTCGGTGTCGAACGCGACGACCGAGGCGAGCCTGCCGTCGGCTCCGATCTCGGTGAGCACGAGGCAGTCGAGATCGAACTGGCTGACCTCCGCATTCGATCCGGACCAGTGCGCGTGCTCGAGCGCCAGCCGCTCTCCCGCGATGGCGAGCGGAGTGCCGCGCACGAGCCGAATGCCCTGCATCGCGATCCAGCGGTTGTTCGCGACGAACATGTCGCGACCGCCTCGCGTCAGCGCGGACCGGCGCCGATCGTCGAACTCGAGCGCCTCGGAGCAGAGCCCGGTGAAGGCAACCCAATCCTGCGCCTCGCGCGCGGCGTGAAGTCGATCGCCCGCGCGCGTCGCCGCGTTCGGCGGGATCCGCAGCGGGTCCGCCAACCGCAGCGCCTCGAAGCGCGCGCGGGCAGCGTCGAGAGCCTCGGGCTCGAACAGCTCGACCGACGCGAGCCGCCCGTCGCGATAGTGACTCAGGCGCAGGAAGATCGACTCGACGGCTCCGCCGTCGACGAGGCTGCCGGAGCTTCGCGCAAGGGCGAGCGAGCCGTGCGGCGCGAGCGCGACGTAGTACAGCGTGTCGACGCAGAGGTCGGGTGACTCCTCGTAGAGCGCCGCGACCGACTGCACATAGGCGTCGGCGCCGACGAGGCTCCCGACGCCGGTGCGCCGGTAGTCGTGGAACTCGAACTCGGGCGGTAAAGCCGCCCGGATGCGCGCGATGTCGTGGTCGTGCCAGCCGCGCAGCACCTCGACAGCGCTGTCGGGCCAATGCGCCGCTTCTCCGCGCAACAAGCGCTCCCGCATCTCGACGGCGGCGGCGCGGCGATCGTCGACGTCGAAGGCAATCAGCCCGACGATGCGGCTGTCGGCGTCGATCTCGACGATCTGGAGCGTCTCGACCTCCCAGTCGGGAGTCGAGATGCGGACGTGCTCGAGCACGAGACGGTCGCCGCTCGTGGCGATCCGCTCGCGCTGATAACCCGCTCCCGTCTCGCGACCGAGCCGGTAGGTTCGGACCAGCATCTCGCGGTCGCCGCTCACCAGGATCATCCGACGGCGATCATCATTGAGAACGGTCGGCGCGCAGAGCTCGCGCAACGCGTCGAAGTCACCGGCATCGACATAGCCATGGAAGCGATCGAAGGCGCGGCTCGCCGCGTTCGGCGGAATCTCCAGCAGGTTGCGCGGATGCAGCGCCTCGAAGCGCGCGCGCGCGCGGTCGAGATCGTCGGGCTCGAACAGCTCCGCCCTCACCATGCGGCCGTCGCGATAGAGCGTCAGCCGCACGAAGAGCATCTCGAAGGCGCCTCCGTCCGCGAGCGTTCCGAACATCCGCCCGACGGTGAGCGAGCCGTGCGCCGCCACGGCGACGTGATGCAAGGTGTCGGTCATCAGGTCCGGGGCGAGCTCGATCAGCGCTGCGATCGATGCGACGTACTCGTCCCGGTTCCCGATCCCTCCGACTCCCGTGCGCCGGTGGTCCACGAACTCGAAGTCCTCGGGCAGCGAGACGCGCATCCGCTCGAGATCGTGATCGTTCATCGCGCGCACGAACTCGACCGCCGCCGGCGGCGTGAAGCGCGCCCCCTCGCCGCGCGCGTAGCGCTCGAACAGCTCGAGACTGGTGCTGCGGCGGTCGTCCGCATCGAAGCCGAGGCCCGCGATCACGCGGCCTCGCTCGTCGACCTCCGTCACCTGCAGGATCTCCACCTCGAAGGGCGCACGGCCGGCGCGCGTGAAGCGAACGTGGTCGAGTGCGAGCCGATCGCCGTAGATCGCGAGCGGCGTGCGCACGGGCACGCCGCCCGCCTCGTGGACGAGGCGCGCGCTCGCGATGGCGTCCTCCCGGCCCCCGCGCGCGCGAGTCAGGCGGCGATGATCCTCCCACTCGAGATCCGGCGAGAGCAGCGCGCGCAGCGCTTCGAAGTCGCCGCTGCGGATGCACTCGTTCCAGCGCACCGCGGCGCGGCTCGCCGCGTTCGACGGGATCCGCAGCGCGTCGCGCGCGCTCTTCGCGGCGATCTCCGCGAGCCGCGCGCGCGCCTCGGCCTGCTGCTCGAGCTCGTACTGGTCGAAGGCGCGGATGCGGCCCCGCGCGTCGAGCTCGCACACGATCCAGGAGGGCTCCTCGAAGGCGCCGCCCTCGCGCGTGCCCTGCCACGAGGTGAAGTAGAGGTAGCCGGGCTCCGACATCTCCGCGTGCTCGACGCGCAGGCGCACATCGGGAGCCAGCTCGACCAGCGAGCGCAGCGCAGCGACGTAGGCCTCCGGCCCGCGCAAGGTCTCCCAGCCGAGTCGGCGGTGGTCCGTAACGACGAGATCCGGCGCGAGCAGCGCGGCGAGCGCGTCCCAGTCGCGGTCGCGGAAGGCCTGCGTGAAGGCGCGCGTCAGCGAGGCGCGCCTTGCGCCCGCGCCGCGCTCGGCCACCGCGTAGCGCGCGTCGAGCTCCGCATAGGCAGCCTCGATGTCTCCCGGGTCGAACGAAACCTGCAGCGCGACCCGCTGCTCGTCGTCGACCTCGATCAGGTCCAGCCACTCGATCTCGCTGGGCCCGACCGGGTCGCCGGCGACGAGCCAGCGAGAGCGGCTGAGCGACAGCCGCTCGCCTCGCGTCGCGAGGTGCTCGATCCGGACGCGCGAGGACGAGAGCCCTTCGACCATCGGCCGGAGCGCGTCGAGGTAGGCGTCGAGACCGGCTTCGACCTGCGCGTTGCGGCCCCGGTCGAGGTGGCGGAACCCGGGCGCGAAGAAGCTCCGAATTCGCGCGAAGTCGAGCGCTTCGAGCACTTCGCCCAACCGGTCCGCCGTGCGCGTGGCGGCGTTCGCGAGAGGCGCCGCGCTGCGGGTCGCCGCCGACAGCGCTGCGTGCCGCCGCTCGAGCTCGGCGTAGGCCTCGTCGAGGTCCTCGGGATCGAACCCGACCGCGGCGATCCGCTCGCCCTGCTCGTCCACCTCGAGCACCTGGACGAGCTCCACCTCGCTCGGGCCCCCCGCGCCCTCGCGACCGAGCAGGCGCACGCGCATCAACGCGAGGCGCTCGCCGCGCGTCGCGAGGATCTCGCTCTCCCGACGCGAGATGATGTCGAAGCTCGCGCGAATGCCGGCGAGGAACTCGTCGCCTCCGAGATCGAGCCGCATCAGCTTGCGGCGGTCGATGCTCCGGAAGCGCGGCGGGAAGAGCGCGGCGAAGGCTTCCCAGTCGCGCGCGATCGTCGCCTCGACGGTGCGCTGCTCGGAGCGGGTGGCGAGATTCTCGCGCGGCGTCGCATGCGCGCGCGCGGAGAGCTCGGCGAAGCGGGCCTGCGCGACGACGAGCTGGTCGCCGTCGTAGAGGTCGCACGAGTGGAAGCGCCGGCCGTCGTGCGAGTAGACGAGCACGTGCGGCAGCTCGAAGTCGCCGTCGTCCCGCCGGCCGCTCCACAGCGCGTCGGCGATGAGCGCGGTGGGGGAGATGCGCAGGTGGTCGATCCGCAGCGACGTGCGAACGCCGAGATCGGCCAGGCTGCGGAACTCGTCGACGTACTGCTCGCGCGTCCAGGGCGACTCGCTGCGCGCGAAGCGACGGTGGCTCTCCATCCGGAAGTCGTCGGCGAGATGGCGCGACAGCTCCTCGCGTGAGGCGTCGGGCCCGTTGCGGCGCAGCGCCTCGAGCGCGGCGAGGATCTCCGGGTATGCCGATCCCTCGCCCGCCGCGAAGCGCCGGTCGAGCTCCGCGTACGCCGCGTCGAGGTCGGCGACATCGAAGCTCACCAGCACGAGCGCGCGCCCGCGCTCGTCGCGCTCGACCAGCGAGAGATGCTCGTCCTCGAACGAGCCGCCCTGCAGGTCGCCACGGAAGAGCGCGCGGTAGAGCACGAGGCGCTCGCCGCGCGTCGCGATCAGCTCGGTCTCGAAGCGGCTGGAGGGGCTCTGCGCCAGGAAGCGCAGGTTGGTGAAGAAGTCCTTTCCGGCGAGCGGCAGCCCGACGAGCGCGCGCCGGTCGTGCATCTCGAAGCCGGGCGCGAAATGCTCGACGATGGCGTCCCAGTCGCGCGCGCGCCACGCGCGCTCGAAGCCGGCCTGCGCGCGCGAGGCGGCGTTCTCGAAGCGCGGAGTCGGCTCGGCGGCGACCGCATCGAAGCGCGCGAGCGCGTCGGCCTCGCGCTCGGGCTCGAACCACTCGATGCGCGACACGCGCCCGTCCGGCCCGAGCGCGATCAGCTGCAGGATCTGCACCTCGAACTCGCCACCGCTGCGGATGTCCCGACCTCGCGTGGTCCGCGCGACCAGCAACGCCGTCGGGCACACGGCCATCACGTCGTGGATCGCCGTCGAGAAGTCCTCGACCGTCTCACGCAAGCTGGACAGCCAGCGCAGGACGACCTCGACTCCACGCGCGGTGCCGAGCCCGAGCCGGCGGTGGTCGACGAACTCCACGTCGAGCGCGAGCGCCTCGCGATGGCGTTCCAGATCGGACGGCGCCGTCCGCGACGTGATCCGGCGAGCCAGCGCCCCGATGCAGCGCGCCCGCGCCGTCGCGGGCGCACGCTCGGACCCTTCCGGCAGCCGCTCCGCATGGCGCTCGTAGAGCCGCGCGAGCGCGTCGCCGAGGCGGTCGGTGGCGAAGAACTCGGTGTGACAGCGCAAGCCGCGCGCGTCGACTTCGGCGATCAGGAGGCCGCCCATGTCGACCGCGCCGAAGGAGACGTCGCCTTCCGCGCTCGCGCGCATCGCGATCGTCGTGCGGAAGAGCGCGAGCGCCTCGCCGATCGTCGCGAGCGGCTCGTGCCTGAACTCCAGCCCCTCACCCGCCATCATCAGCTCGTAGCCGCGCCGCGCGTCCCGCTCGAGGTACGCCGTGCCTGTCGAGTGGTTCACGGCGTCGGCACCCTCGGCGAGCTCTGCGAGGAACGCGTCGAGATCGCGCGCCGCGACCGCCGCGTCCATGCGCGCGGCGTTCGCCGTCGCCGCATTCGGGCGCACCCGGTGCGCCGCCCCGCGCGGCGCCGTCAGCGCGTCGAGACGCGCGAGCGCCTCGTGCTCGTTCTCGGGGTCGAAATGCTCCCAGTGTCGGAGCAGTCCGTCGTCACCGAACACCTCGAGCGAGAGGAAGCGCCTCTCAAAGCGACCCCCCCCGGCTCGCTCCGTACCGGAGTTCGTGTAGAGCGCCAGGAGCGCGTCGCCGCGGAGATCGACGATCTCGTCGATCCGGAAGACGATCTCGTCGGCCGACTCGAAGAGCGTGTGCACCCAGCCGCGGATCGCGTCGGCGCCGCGGAGGCGCGGAAACCCGAGCGGACGATGATCGACGTACTCGGCGTCTCGGTGGAAGCTCGCGTCGATCCCGCCGAGCTGCACACTACGCATCGCCGTGACGACGCGAGTCGTGGCGAGCGCTCGGCTTTGCGCGGGCCCTTCCGGTGTCAGCTCCGCATGACGCGCATACAGGCGCGCGACGGCATCGCCGAGGCGATCGGGGCCGAACATCTCGATGCGCCGCTGCTCTCCGCGGGCGTCGGCCTCGATCAGCACGAGCTCGTCGCGCTCGACCGCGCCGAAGTCGCCGTCGCCTTCGCGAAGGGCGGAGAAGGACATCGATCCTCGCAGCAGCGCGAGCGACTCACCGAGCGTCGCGAGGCACTCCTGGTGGAGCGCCGCATCCGGCGCCTGCAACAGTCGGGTCCACGTGGCGATCAGGGCGCGACCATCGAACGTGGCGCCGGTCGCGTGCTCGACGACTTCCACGACTCCGCCGAACAACGCGTGAAGCGCGCCTGTGTCGCGTGTCTCCACGGCGTTCTGCACTCGTCGCGCCGCGGCGCTCGCGGCGTTCTGGCGCACCGGGCGCTTCGGTCTCGTAGGTCGAAGCGCCGCGGACGTGAGCGCGTCGAAGCGCGCGAGCGCAGCGTCGCCGGCGTCCACATCGAACCACTCGAGGTGTGTCATCCGACCGTCCTGCCCGAAGACCCCGATCATCACGAAGGGTCTCTCGTAGGCGCCGCCGCTGGCACGGTCGATCCCCGACGTCGTGCCTTGCAGCAGGAGGGCATCGGGCAGCACGGCCAGAGGGAAGTCGACGCGAAGGACGATGGCGCTGCCCACGGCGTCGTGGTTTCGCGGACCTCTGGCGACCGCCTCGGCACCGCGAGCGGATCCGAGCCCGAGCCGGCGGTGATCGACGAATTCGACGCTCGGAGCCAGCGCATCGACGAAGTCCGGACTCCGCCGCAGCCATCGGTCCATCGAGCGAGCCGTCGCCGCGGCGCGCTCGCGCGCGGGTCCTTCGGGCAGGAGCTCCGCGTGGCGCTCGTACAGGCGCAGGATCGCATCGCGGAGGCGGTCGGACGCGAACAGCTCGATGCGCCGGTGCCGCCCGTCGGCGCCCACTTCGACCAGCACGAGCTCATCGCGCTGCACCGCGCCGAAGTCGCCGTCGCCCTCGCGAAGCCCCGAGAACGTCATCGACGAGCGCAGCAACGCGAGCGAGTCGCCGAGCGTCGCGAGGCACTCCTGGCGAAGCGCCGCGTCCTTCGCCTCCAGCAGACGCGTCACCATCAGCGCTTCACCGCCGAACGTCGCGCCCGTCGCATGCTCGACGACCGCCGTGACGCCACAGAACAGCGCCAAGAGCGCAGCGATGTCGCGCGTCTCCACCGCGCTCTGCACCTGGCGTGCGGCGGCGCTGGCGGCGTTCTCGCGCACGCGCTGCAGCGGCCGGGACGCGTCGCGCGGCGGTGTCGGCGCGACCTCCTCGGATGCCACTCCCCGGAAGCGCTCGACCCGCAAGGTCGCGCCCTTCGCCAGCCAGAGCGAGATCGCGCGCGACTCCTCGGCGTGCGCATCGGCGGCGCGGCCGGCCGCGCGCAGCGCCGACGCGAGCGCGATGCGCGCGTCCGCGTGGTCGAGCAGCGCGTCCGTCGCGGACGCCATCTCGACCGCCGCGCGCGCGACCTCGAGGGCGGCGGCGTGCTCGCCGCGCCGGGCGAGCGCCTCGGCGCGGACGCAGCGCCAGGCGATGCCCGCGATGCGGTCGTCGCCCGCGAGCGCCTCGCTCTCGCGCGAGAGCGACTCGGCTTCGGCGTCGCGGCCCTGCGCCATCAGTGCGCGTCCGAGCAGCGCCGCGGCCTGCGCCGCGTCGATGTCGAGCCCGTGCTCGCGGAGCCCGTCGAAGGCGCGCCGCAGGCAGCGCTCCGCCGCGACCGCGTCGCCTTCGAGAAGCTCGATCTGCCCCGCGAAGAGATCGGCCTCGAGCAGGCGCTGCGTGATGCCGAGCTCCTCGACCAGCCGGCGCGACGCCGCGATCATGCGGCGAGCGGCGTCGGCGCGTCCGCGCAGCGCCTCGAGCACCGCCTGACAGCGCAGTGCGACGGCCTCGACGGCCGGCGCGCCCTGCGTGATGCGCAACACCCGCACGACGTCGAGGCAGCGGCCGGAGGCGCGCGTGACCGGTGACGGCCCCCACAAGGCGGCCAGCGGCGCGCCGGCGAGGACCGCGTTCGAGCGGCGGCGATCGCGGCCGCGGCGCGCGGCAGCGAGCGCCTGGTCGAGCGCGCTCTCGCCCGCACCGATGCGTCCGAGGCGCGTCAACACCAGCGCGTGAACCGCGTGCGCCTTCGCCTCGCCGGCGGCGTCGCCCTCCTTCGCGAGCACCTGCGCGGCGGCCGCGACCGAGTCGGCCGTGTCGCGCAGCGACTGTGGATCGGCGAGCGCCGCGAGGTGCGCGGCGAAGCTCGCGTGCCACGCGCGCAGCCGGGGCGAATCGCCGGCGAGACGGCCGAGCTCGTGGATCGCCCGCTCGGCGCGACCGACGTCGCCCATCGCGAGCAGCGCCTCGCCCCAATCGAGCACGACCTCGGCGCGCGCGGGCGCACTCGCGTGGAGGCGTTCGAGCGCGCGCCCGAGCAGGCCCGCCGCGAGCGAGAGATCGTCACGCGCGAGCGCCCGGCGTCCCGCCGCCGCGAGGTGTCGCGCCGCGCGCTCGCCGAGCGCGCGACCGCGTGCGTCGATCGGACCGAGCTCGGAGAGCAGCGCGTGCGCCTGCTCGAGGTGCCAGCCGAGCATCTCGTCGTGCTCGACAGCGCCGCCGACGCGCGCCGCCAGCCAGTCGGCGAAGCGCGCGTGCAGCTCCGCGCGCGTGCCCTTCAGCAGCCGCCGGTAGGCGGCGTCGCGGATCAGCACGTGATGGAAGCGGAGCACGGGCTCGCCGAGCAGCCAGCCGGTGTCGGGCTCGATCAGCTCGCTCCGCCGCAGCGCTTCGAGGCGAAGGTCGAGCTCGCCGCGCAGCTCCGCCGGCAGCAGCTCGGCGACCGACGCGCGAGAGAAGTGCCGGCCGATCACGGCCGCATGCTCGAGCACGACGCGCTCCTCGGGCCGCAGCCGCTCGATGCGCGCGGCGAGCAGCGCCTGGATGGTCGGCGGCATCTGGAGCTCGGCGGGCGAGGCGCGCGTCACCCAGCGGTCGCCCTCGCGCACGAGCGCGCCGTCCTGCACGAGCATGCGGGCGAGCTCGCCGACGAAGAGCGGGTTGCCCTCGCTGGCGGCGAGCACGCGGCCGGCGATCGCGGCCGGCAGCTCGTCGGCGCCGATCGCGTTGGCGGCGAGCCGCGCCGCCGCGCCGGCGTCGAGGCCCGAGAGCGTGACGACGTCGGCGACCGCTCCGCCCGGCGCCGCGAGCGACGAGCGGCGGTCGCGCAGCTCGGGACGCGCGGCCGCGAGCACGCAGAGCGGCACGTCGGGACTCCACTGCACGAGGTGCTCCACGAAGTCGAGCAGCAGCGGCTCGGCCCAGTGGAGGTCGTCGAGCAGCAGCAGCACCGGGCGCTCGGCGGCGAACGCCGCGAGCAGCCGGCGCACGACGAAGAAGGTCTCCTCGGGCGCCCCCGGCGCGCCGGCGAGCAGCGCGGCCACGCCCGCGCCGATGCGCGCGCGCTCGGCGGTGTCGCCCGGCACGCGCGACTCGACGGCCGAGCGCGCGCTCGCGCGCTCGGCGCTCGCGTCGGCGCCGAGATGCTCGCGCAGCGCGTCGGCCAGCGGCGCGAAGGTGGCGCCGCCGGTCGCGTCGCAGCGGCCGGCCAGCACGGTGGCGCCTTCGCCGAGTCGACGCGTCAGCTCGGCCAGCAGGCGCGACTTGCCGAGCCCCGGCGAGCCGAGGAGCACGGCCAGGCGCGCGCCCGGGCCCGCCACCGCCGCGTCGTACACCGCGCGCATTCGCCGCAGCTCGTCCTCGCGCCCGACGAACGCAGTGGCCGGCGCGCCGGCGGGGCGCTCGAGCGAGACCACGCGCCACGCCGTCACGGGCTCGGCGCGTCCCTTCAAGGCGAAGGTGCCGAAGGTCGCGAGCGACAGTTGCTGCGCGACGAGTCGCTGCGTCGACTCGCCGACCAACACGTCGCCATCGTGCGCCTGCGCCTGCAGGTGCGCGGCCACGTTGACCGGATCGCCGATGATCTCGCTCTCTCCCTGCGCGATCACCTCGCCCGAGTTGACCGCGACGCGAAGGCCCACCGCGCCGACCGCGCCGCGCTGCGCTTCGGCCAGCTCGCGGAAGGCGCGCTGCATGCCGACCGCCGCGCGCACGGCGCGGAGCGCGTCGTCCTCGGCGACTCGCGGCGCGCCGAAGACCGCCTTCACGCCGTCGCCGAGGAGCTGCGTCACCTGGCCGCGCTCGGCCTCGACCGCGCCGCGCATGGCCGCGTAGTAGCGCTGCATGAAGGCGCGCGCGGACTCCGGATCGAGCCGCTCGTGCAGCGCGGTCGAGCCGATCAGGTCCGCGAACACGATCGTGACGATTTTGCGCGCCTCGCCCGCGGCGTGCGCGCGCGCGGCGAGCGGCGCGCCGCAGGCGTCGCAGAAGCGCGCACCCGCCTCGCACTCGCTGCCGCAGGACGCGCAGCGCGGCGCGAGCGACGCGCCGCAGCCGCCGCAGAAGCGCGCGGCCGGTCGGTTCGAACTCCCGCAGCTCGTGCAGTCCATGCGACGACCGCGCAGTATCCCACATCGAGCGCTGGCGTTCGCCGGAGCGGGATGCGAGCCTCGCGAAGCGCGGGGGATCCGACCGGAGGTCGCCATGTCGAAACAGCGCGTCGCCGTCGTCACCGGGGCCAACAAGGGGATCGGACTCGAGATCGCCCGCCAGCTCGCGCGGAACGGGATCCGGGTCTACCTCGGCGCTCGCGACGAAGCGCGCGGCCGCGAGGCGGCGGAGAAGCTCCGCGCCGAGGGACTCGACGTCGCGCCGCTGCGGCTCGACGTCACCAACGAGCGCAGCGTGGCCGACGTGGTCCAGCAGATCGAGCGCGAGGCGGGCCGTCTCGACATCCTGGTCAACAACGCGGGCATCGCGATCGACGACGGCCCGCCGAGCCGCGTCTCTCTCGACGTGATCCGACGCACCTACGAGACCAACGTCTTCGGTCTCGTTCGCGTCACACAGGCGTTCCTGCCGCTGCTGCGGCGCTCCGACGCCGGCCGCATCGTGAATCTCTCGTCGGGCCTCGGGTCGCTGACGCAGAACAGTGACGCGAAATGGCCCTACGTCGGCGTGAAGTTCCTCGCGTACAACAGCTCGAAGACGGCCGTGAACGCGGTGACCGTGCAGTTCGCGTGGGAGCTCCGCGAGACGCCGATCAAGGTCAACGCCGCCGACCCCGGCTACGTGGCGACGGACCTGAACCGCCACCAGGGCATCCGCTCCGTCGAGCAGGGCGCCGCGACGCCGGTCCGCCTCGCGCTCCTCCCGCCCGACGGGCCGACCGGCGGCTACTTCAACGACGACGGCGCCATTCCCTGGTGACACGCCGGCGCTAGTGGGAGGGATCCCTCGCGCTGCGCTGTTCGAGCGCCTGCATCAGCGCCGCGATGCGCGCGTCGCCCGGCGCCGACTGCTGCGCCTCGCGCAGCGCGGCGCGCGCGCCGTCGAGGTCGTCCGCATCGACGAGCGCGGCCGCGAGCTCCACCTGGATCTCGGGTCGCGCACGGCTGGCGGGCGGCGCCGAGCGCAGCACCGACGCCGCCTCGCCTGCATGCCCGCGCGCGCGCAGCGCGGACGAGAGCGCGAGCCGGAAGTCGTCGCGCGCGGGGTCGGCGCGCAGCGCGCGTGTCAGCAGCGGCAGCGCCTCCTGCTCGCGACCCTGCGCGAGCCGCACCTGACCGAGCCAGCCCGCGGCCAGCGGCGAGCCGGGCGCGATCCGCATGGCCGCGCCGAGATGCGCCGACGCCTCGTCGAGTCGCCCCTCGCGGAAGAGCACCATGCCGAGGTTGATGTGCGCGACGTGATTGTCCGGCGTGACGCGCAGCGCGTGCAGGAAGAGCGTCTCACTGCTCTGCCAGACGCGGATCTGCGCCTGCGTGAGCCACGCGCACGCCGCGAGCGCCGCCGCGCCGGCGGCGCTCGCCGCGATGCGCGCCGAGCGCCGGCTCCCCGTGAACGACGCGACCGTGAAGGCGACGGCCAGCGTGAGGCCCACGTGCGGCAGCAAGGTGTAGCGATCGGCGCGCGCGGCCTGTCCGACCTGCACGAGCCCGCAGGTCGGGAGCCAGAGCACGAGGAACCAGAGCCAGCCGACGAGGATCCACGGCTGCGAGCGCCGCCAAACGAAGCCGGCCGCCGCGACACCGACGAGGATCGATGCGCCGAGCGCGGCGCGCGCGAGGGAGACGTCGGCGCCCGGATGCGGATAGAAGACCGAGAGACCGGTCGGCCAGAAGGTCTGCGCGAGCGTGTCGACGAGCGAGGCGAGCGCATTGGCAGCGCGCACCCACAGCGGGAGCTCTGCCAGGCTCCGCACCGCGCCGCCCGCGCGCTGCGCCGCGAAGGTCGCGACGGCGGCCGCCGCGCACAGGGCGAAGAGCGGCGCCTTCTCGCGAAGCGCCTCGCGCAGGCGCGCGCGGTCGAGGCGCCCGTCGCGGCCGAGGCGTCCGAGCGGCCAGCCATCCAGCAGCAGCAGCGCGAAGGGCCAGGTCACGAGGACCGGCTTCGCCAGCAGCCCGAGCCCCGTCCACAGCGCCACCTGCGCGTGTCGGCGCGCGCCGCCTTCGCGCGCCGCCCGCTCGTAGGCCAGCAGCGAGAGCGCGGCGCAGAGCCCCGCCAGCACGTCCTTGCGCGACGCGGCCCACGCCACCGACTCGACTCGCAGCGGGTGCAGCGCGTAGACGCCGGCTGCGAAGAGGCTCGGCCCCGGCGCGCGTGTGAGGCGCGTCAGCGCCAGGGCGAGCACGCCCGAGGCGAGCGCGTGCAGCGCGACGCTGCTCGCGTGGAAGGCGCGCGGGTCGAGACCGAAGAGCGACGCGTCGAGCAGCCACGAGAGGCGCGTCAGCGGGAACCAGTTGCCGCCGGAGTGCGAGACCAGCGCCCAGCGCACGCTCTCGAAGCTCACGCCGCCGCGGAGCGCCGGCTCCTGCGTGATGTAGAGATCGTCGTCGTACGCGACGAACCCGTTTCGCCACGCGGGCAGGTACACGAGCGCGGTGGCCAGCGCGAGGAGCGCCGGAGCGAGGAGTCGAGGGCCGCGCCGCATCGGGTGGCGGGAGAGTACGGGAGCGCCCCGGAACGCCGCTGTCGCGCCGGTGTGGAGCCCGGAGCTGCCGGTCGGATCCACCTCAATGCGGGGCTCCGGATGGCCGATAGGCGCCGCGATGCGGACCACCCGGATCACGCGCGGGACCCTCGCCCTGGCGCTCGCGCTCGCCTCGCTGTCGCTGCCCGCACGGGCGCAGGACGAGGGCTCGGACTCGCTCGGCGTGCTCTCGGCCGAGGCGCCGGCGTCGCTCCAGCCGATCGCCCGCGGCGCGGACCTCTGGATCCGCGACCAGCTCGGCGCCGCCGGTCTCGTGCCGATCCCGCTGGCCGGCGCCCGCGAGGTTGCGCTCGGTGCCGCGGCGCAGCAGCACATCGCGCGCGTGATCGCGCCGCGGTTCGAGGTCGAGGCGGGCCGGGTGACGGTCGAGTTTCCGATGCTCGCGCCGGAGTCGGGGGCGCTGCTCGGCGGAGCGCGCGCGGAGGAGACGGTGGCCGAGACGGGTGTCGCCCTCGCGACCGCGCTCGACGCGCTTCGCGCGCAGCTCGGCGTCGCGGCGTCGGCAGCAACACCGCCGCCTCCGCTCGACGACCTCGCGAGCGCGAGCCGCGCACTCGCCGCGTGGGAGTCGGGCGATTGGACGCGCGCGTGGCGCGAAGTGCAGGGCCGCCTGTCGCCGATCTCGATGGGCCTGCGCGAGGAGATCGTCGACGCCGCGCGCACCGGCACGGGCGACATGGTGCAGCGGGCGCGCGTGCTCGCGGCGTCGGGCGATGTGATCGAGGCCGCGCGATTGGTCGGCCGCCCGGCGGCGGAGGCGCTGCATGGCGATCATCCCGATCCCGCGCTGATGATCGCCGGCGGCGACGTCGCGCTCGCGCGGAACGACGCGGGCGCCGCGCGCAGCTACTTCGAGCGTGCGCTGTCCGCGGAGCCTTCCAGCCTGGACGCAACGCTTGGGCTCGCGCGCGCGCTGCGCCTCCAGCAGGACGAGGACGGCGCGCGCCGCGCGCTCCAGCGCGCCGCGGAGCTCGCGCCCGCCGATCCGCAGCCGTGGCTGCTGCTGGTCGAGTCCCACCCCGACGACCCGGCGAGCGCGCGCGACTGGCTCGAGGCGGGGCGCCGGTCGGCGCGTCAGCTCGAGGTGCAGCGCGCGCAGACGCAGGTCGAGCGCGCGCTGGCGCTCGATCCGAAGCTCGCCGGCGAAGCGCACTGGGAGACCGGCGTGCTGGAAGAGCGGCTCGGGCGCCCGGCCGAGGCGCTTGCCGCCTATCGGCGCGCCGCGGGATCCGGCCTCGGGACGCACGAGCTGCTGGTCGCGACGGGCCGCACGCAGCGCGCGCTCGGACAGACGGAGGCCGCGCGCCTCTCGCTCGAGGCCGCGCTGAAGCAGACGCCCGACGACCCGACCGCGCTCTCGGAGCTCGGCGCGCTGCACCTCGACCAGGGCGCTCCGACGCTCGCGCTCGGCATGCTGAAGGCCGCGTACCACGCGGAGTCGGACGACCCGGTCGTCCGGCAACGCTATGCGCGCGCTCTGCAGGCGAGCGGCCAGACGGACGAGTCGCTCGCGCTGCTACGCGGCGAGGGCGCCGGCGCGCGCGAGCTCCAGCTCGCGGCGCAGATCCAGAACGAGCGCGGCGACCTCGCCGGCGCGAGCGATTCGATCGCGCGCGCGATCGCGGCCGAGCCGCTCGACCCCTCGCTGCGCGCGAAACACGCCGAGCTGCTCGAGGCAGTCGGCGATCCGCAGGCCGCGCAGTCCGAGCGCCGGCTGATCGCGCTACTCGAAGGCAAGCCGTCGCATGGAAGTGTCGAGGATCAACCCGCCGACGACGGGGGCGGCGTGCTCTCGCTCGACGAGCTGATGGCGAGCTTCGCGGCGAAGCTGCCGCGCGGCGAGCGGCGCGTGGCATCGCTCGGCGCGCGCGAGCCGGACGACGCGCTCTCGTGGCTCTGGCGTTGGCTGCGCCCGCGCGGGCCCGACCGCGGGCGCATGGACGCAGCGCTGCGCCAGGCGCTCGAGACGCGCTTCGGAAAGGCGAACCTCGGCGAGGACATCCCCGAGGAGCTCGCGGGGCACGTCGACCGGCTCTTCGCCTTCGGGCAGCCCTACTCGCTCGACGCGCAGACGATCGCGGCGGTGAACCAGGTGCTCGGGACCGACGCGGTGCTCGTGACGCGCGTGCTCGCGGACCGCCCGTTCGCGGAGCGCCAGTGCGCCGAGGGCGACTTCGCGATCGAGTCTCGTCTCCTCGTCGGACGCGATCCCGAGCTGGTGAGTGCGCTCTCGAACCGCGACTGCATCCGCGGCGGGATCGCCAGCTACGCCGCCTGGAACTGGCCCGCGTTCGCGCTCTACCTGCTGACCGCGCTCGCCGTCGGCTGGCCGCTGATCCGCGGCTGGGGCGCGATCCAGGTCGACATCGTGCTGCCCGAGCGCACCAAGGGCTTCTTCAGCATCCACATCACGACGCGCGCCGACGCCGTGAAGAAGGAGCGCGTCTCGAAGAAGTCAGCCCAGAAGAAGATCAAGGCCGGGATGCTCGACTTCCTGAAGCGCTTCGAGCGCCACATGGCGGGCCGCAGCACGCAGTTCCGCCTGATCCCGGCGCGCAAGCAGCCCTACACCGTGACGGTCGCGGGGCCGCTGCTCGACGCGCGCGGCGAGGAGATCATCGGCCACTTCCTCGAGGAGCAGCGCGTGCAGGTGAGCCGCGGGCTCACCTCGAAGCTCGTCTTCGACTTCTGCCCGCGCGAGTGCGCCGTCGAGGTGAAGGTGCAGCAGGGCGGAGCGCCCGCGCTCGGCGGACGCGTCGCCGTCGAGGGCGATCCCTCCTCGCTTCGCTATGCGCGCGACGGCACGGCATTCCTCTATCTCGGCGTCGGCCGCTACACGATCCTGGTCGGCTGCAAGGACGCCGCGACCGCGCTGCCGCTCGAGATCGCCAGCATCGAGAGCGCGATCCCGCTGCGCTTCGACTTCGAGCTCGACGAGGGCGTCGTGTTCCGCGGCTGCCCGCAGGCCGTGGACCCGTATCTCCAGAGCGATCTGGCGAGCGCCGCGGCGGCGCTCGAGGCGAGCGGACAATCCGAGCCCGCGCACCGGCTGCGCGCGGCGCTCTACCGACGCCAGGGCCGTCACGACGAGGCCGCGCGCGAGTTCGAGGCCGGCGGCCAGCTCCAGGACGCGGCAGCGATGCGCGCGAGCGGCGCCGACTTCGACGGCTCGGCGCAGCTCTACGAGCAGGCCGGCGACTTCGCGAGCGCGGCCGACGCGTACCGCGAGGCCGGCGACTTCGCGCGCGCGGCGAGCTGCTTCGAGCGCGCCTACGACTACGCGCGCGCGATCGAGTGCTGGCGCGAGGTCGGCGACCGCGAGCGCGAGATGCTGCTGCAGGAGAAGCTCGGCGAGTACCTCGAGGCCGCGCGCATCGCGCGCGAGCAGGGCGACCCCGATCGCGCGCTGTCGCTGCTCGGTAACATCGAATCGCGTCACGGCGACTTCCCCGAGGCCTGCCGCCTCGTGGCCGAGATCGCGGAGGAGCGCGGCGACTTCGAGCTCGCGGCCGCTAAGCTGGAGGAAGCGATCGGCGACAGCGGCATGGAGAACGCGTCAGTCGAGCTCGTCGAGGCCTACGCGGGCGCGCTCGAGCGCGCCGCGCGCCACGAAGAGGCGCTCTCGGCCTGGGAGATGCTGCGGCGACGCGACGCCAGCCGCACCGACGTCGCGACGCATGTCCAGCGGCTGCGCCGCGAGATCGCGAGCACGCAGGGCGCGGGTGCGGCCGGACGCGGCGGCGCGTCGGGCGCGCGCACGGCGCCGGTCGAGAGCCGCTACGAGCTGCTCGCGGAGCTCGGCCGCGGCGGCATGGGCGTCGTCTACAAGGCGCGCGACAAGCGACTGGGACGCATCGTCGCGCTGAAGCGGCTGCCCGAGAACCTGAAGAACCACCCGCAGGCCGTGGCGATGTTCGAGCGCGAGGCGCGCGCGGCTGCCGCGCTGAACCACCCGAACATCGTGACACTCTTCGATGCCGGAGAAGAGGACGGGAGCTACTTCCTCAGCATGGAGCTGCTCGAGGGACGCGCGCTGAACGCGATCCTCGCGCGCAGCACGCGCCTGCGCGCGGGCGACGTGGTGCGACTCGGACTGCAGATCTGCGCCGGCCTCCACTGCGCGCACGAGCGGCGCATCGTCCACCGCGACATCAAGTGCGCGAACCTCTTCTTCACGAACGAGCGCGTCGTGAAGATCCTCGACTTCGGCATCGCGAAATCTCTCCAGGAGGTGCGCCGCCAGGCGACCGTGATCGGCGGCACGCCCTACTACATGGCGCCCGAGCAGGCGGCCGGCGAGTCGGTCGACCACCGCGCCGATCTCTACGCGCTCGGCGTGACCTTCTTCTATCTTGCGACCGGATTGCTGCCCTTCATGGACGGCGACATCAGCTATCGCCATCAGCACGAGGCGCCGCCCGATCCGCGCGAGATCGCGCTCGACCTGCCCGACGCCTTCGCGCGCCTGATCCTGCGCATGATGGAGAAGCGACCCGAGGATCGGCCCGCGAGCGCGGCCGAGGTGGCCGAGGCGCTGCGCGGCGTGCAGGCGAAGGCGAGCAACTAGCTAGACTGCGGCCCGTGCACCGTCGCTTCGTGGCTCTCGTCCTCGCAACCGGCCTGCTCGGGTGCGCGTCGCCGCGGCCGGTGCTCTATCCGAACGCGACCTACGAGCGCGTCGGCAAGGAGACCGCCGAGGCCGACATCGACACCTGCGTCGCGCGCGCGAAGGAGAACGTGAAGTCGCGCGATGCGCAGGAGGTCGCGACCGACACGGCCGGCAACGCGGCCGCGGGCGGCGCGGCGGGTGCGGTCGGCGGCGCGATCAGCGGCGGCGGCGCCGGCATGGGCGCCGCGATCGGCGCGGCGACCGCGGCGACGTGGGGGTTCGTGAAGGGACTCTTCCGCGTCGGCACGCGCGGTCCCGACGACGTGCAGCGGCGCTTCGCGGAGCGCTGCCTCGCCGACCGCGGCTACGAGGTGATCGGCTGGCGCTGACGCCCGCGCACGCCCAGCAGCCCGATGCCGAGTCCGCAGAGCAGCCCGGTCGCGGGCTCGGGGACCACGGCCGTCTTCGGCGTCTTCCCGGGGATGAAGCCCGGATCCGGGAAGTCGTCGAAGCGGGTGCCGTTGCCGATCGTCGCCAGCGACGGGATCACGTCGAAGATCTTCGGATCCCAGAGCGGGTTCGTCGGATCGTAGAAGGTCGGGTTCAGCAGATCCTTGAAGAGCTGCTTGTCGGCGACGACGTCGACGTCATCGATCGTGATCAGATCGCCGGTCGCGGACGGGAAGCTCTGCATCTCTGCGAGCTTCTGTCCGAGCTCGGCGCGATAGCGTCCGCCGTCGAAGAGGTTCTCGATGTCGAGGAAGTCCATCGCGTAGGCCGCGCCCGCGCCGCGCGTCACCATCAGCGGCGGTCGCATCAGTCGCACGGGTCGGAAGACGACCGTGCCGCGACGCGCCGGCAGCGAGCTCGGATCTTCCTTGTAGTCGACCTCGATCAGGCCGGGCGCGAGCACGCCCGCGAACGCGAGCAGCGGCAGCAGCGAGAGAAGCGCCGCTGCGAAGCTGTGTCGGATCGGTCGAGCTCGGTTCGGGCGTCGCGGGGCCATCGGCTGTCCTGCCGGTCTCCCCGGGCGTATCGGGCGACTGCGCGCACGCCTTTACGTCGGAGCTGCCGGCGTGCGCCGGCGCGCGGCGCAACGGGGCGGGTTCCACTCGCGCGCGAGGCATGCAGTGACAGTCGAAGCGGGCCTGCGGCACGCGGCCCCGCTTTGCGCTCTTCGCGATTTCCCGCTAGTCGGCCTGGCGCGCCGCGCAGTGGATCGAGATCTCGGTGATCTCGGCCGGGGCGAAGAGCCGCATCGGAGGCCCCCAGAAGCCGGTCCCGCGGCTCACGTAGAGCTGCGCGCGGCCATCGCGGTGCGCGCCTGCGACCCACGGGATCAGGAGCCGAACCGCGAACGCGAAGGGCCAGATCTGACCCCCGTGAGTGTGGCCCGAGAGCTGGAGGTCGATGCCTTTGCTTCGCGCGCGCCGGAAGGTGGACGGATCGTGCGCGAGCAGGATCGCGGGGCGACGCTCGTCGCGGCCGGCGAGCGCACGCGGGAGGTCCTCCCCGCCGCCGCCCATGAGGCCGGCGCGGTGGTCGTCGACGCCGACGAGGTCGAAGCTCGCGTCGCCCTTCCCGATCGACACGCGCTCGTTTCGCAGCACGCGCATGCCGAGCGCGGCCGCGCGCGCGGCCCAGGCCGACGCGCCGGAGTAGTGATCGTGATTGCCGGTGACGAAGTAGACGCCGTCGCGCGCTCGAAGATCCGCGAGCGGCGCGACCTCGTCGGCGAGTCGCTCGGCGTCGCCGTCGGCGAGATCGCCCGTCACCGCGACGAGATCGGGCGAGAGCTCGGCCACGCGCAGGACGAGGTGCGACGCGAACGCGCGGCCGAGGATCGGCCCGAAGTGGAGGTCGGAGAGCTGCGCGATGCGGTAGCCGTCGAGCGCGCGGGGCCAGCTCTCGATCTCGAAGCGCACGCGGCGCAGCTGCGGCGGTCGGAGCGCGGAGACCATGCCGGCCCCGCCGAGCGCGAGCGCGGCAGCCGCGACCGCGAGCGCGCGCGCACCGGAGGCCTCGCGCGCGGCGGTCGCATCGGCGGTCGCGGCGAGCGCCGGGCTGTCGACCAGCCGGAGCACGAGATCGCTGCCGGCGCAGAGCAGCAGCAGGATGAAGGCAAAGCCCATCCAGAGCGCCGCCGGCCAGGCGACGAAGCGCGCGAGCGAGGGCCCCAGCTTCCGCTGCGCGATCGGCTCCGCGACGATCGACGCACCGAGCACGACGACCGCCCCCGCCGCGATCGCGCGCCATGGCTCCGGCACCCCCACGTCGAACACCAGCCGCCGCAGCAGATACCAGTGCGCGCCGACGAGCACGGTCGAGAACGCGACGAGCAGCGCGATGATCGCGGCGATGCGGCGGAGCGTGCGGGTCACGGGGCGAAGATAACGGGCGCGCCGGGGATCCCGGCGGAATCGAGCAGGCTATCGCGACGCATGAGAAGATCCGGCCGCCGCACCCGATGGAGCTCGGTCCGAATGCAACGGCAGATGCAGTCGATCTTCCTCGCAGGCCCGCTCGCTTGCCTCGTGCTCTCCTGCAAGTCCGCGCCCGTCGTCGACCCTGGTGCGATCCCCGGCGACGTGACCGACGTGGCGACGGGTCGCGCGCACTTCGGTGATCGCTGGTCCGACTTCCGGCTCGTCATCACAGGGTCCTGCCCGGATGAATGCTTCAGCCGTGGCCGACTCGAGTGGGTCGATGGCTGGATTCCGGGAACATCCACCGTGTGGAAGACCCAGCCGATCGGAGAGCTCGAGAGCGCGCTCGTCGTCCAGGGAGTGCAGTTCATCCCGGAGAGCGGAGATGAGCCTGCGCGATTCGAGATCGGCGTCGTGAATACCTACACGAACAAGCCTGGCCTGATCCGGCTCGCGATCACCGGAGTCGGCACGCACGAAGCCGCGCTCATCGGCGATCCACTGGGCGCGCCCGACGAATGAGGTCCCGCTAGGCCGCGCTCTTGTCCTCGGCGCTGAGCAGCGGCTCGAAGCGGCTCTTGTCGGTCGCCTTGCCGTGGGCGTCGGCGGCTTTGACCTTGCCTTCCTTCACGGCGGCGAAGAGGGCGTCGTCCATCGACTGCATGCCCTGCGCCTTGCCCGACTGGATGATCGAGGCGAGCAGCGCGCTGTTGCCCTCGCGGATCACGTTCGGGAGTCCCTGCGTGCGCAGCAGGATCTCGTAGACGGCGCAGCGACCCTTGCCGGTGGCGGCGGGCAGGAGCAGCTGCGCGACGACACCGGAGAGCGACTCCGAGAGCGAGAGTCGGATCTGGTTCTGGTCGGCGGTCGGGAAGGCGTCGATGATGCGATCGATGCTGCGCGCCGCGCCGTTGGTGTGGAGCGTGCCGAAGACGAGCAGCCCCATCTCCGCGGCGGTGATCGCCATCTGCATGGTCTCGCGATCGCGCATCTCGCCGACGAGCACCACGTCCGCGTCCTGGCGGATCGCGCCGCGCACGGCCTCCGCGAAGCTGCCGGTGTGCTGCCCGACCTCGCGGTGCGACACGATCGAGCGCTTGTTCGTGTGCACGAACTCGACGGGGTCCTCGATCGTCACGATGTGCTTGCTGTGGTTCGCGTTGATCGCGTCGATGATCGCCGCGAGCGTGGTCGACTTGCCCGAGCCGGTCGGCCCGGTGACCAGCACGAGACCCTTCGAGAGCTCCGCGAGCTGCGAGATCGCGGGCGGCAGACCGAGCTGCTCCGCGGTGCGGATCTCCTCGGGCACCATGCGGAAGACCGCCGACGCGCCCGCGTGTTGAACGAGATAGTTGGCGCGGAAGCGCGCGACGCCGGCGAGCCCGTAGGCGAAGTCGAGATCTCCGCCCGACTCGTACTCGCGCCACTGCTCCTCGCTCGTCGCCTCGCGCAGCGCGTCGCGGATCTCCGCGTCGGCGAGCGGCGCCTCGCCCGCGATCGCCTGCAGCTCGCCCTTCGCGCGGATGCGCGGCGGCGAACCCGCCGCGAGGTGGAGATCGGAGCCGCCGTGCTCCTTCAGCGCGCGCAGCCAGCCGTCGAGTCGAGCCGCCATCGCCACCTCCGCTCCGCCTGGTTCGTTGAACTCCGCTCGGCTCCGCCTCGCTCCGCGTCGGCCGACTCTCGAGTCGGCCTCCTAGGCCGCGAGCAGCTTCGGATCCGAGATGTGCTTCAGCGCGTCCTCGCGCCGGACCGTGCCGGCCTGCACGTGCGCGCGGATCGAGTGATCGAGCAGACCCATGCCGTGCGTGGCGCCGGTCTGCAGGATCGACTGGATCTGGAACACCTTGTTCTCGCGGATCAGGTTCGCGACCGCCTTGGTGACGATCAGAGTCTCGAGCGCCGGCACGCGTCCCTTGCCGTCGGCGCGCGGCAGCAGGCGTTGCGAGATCACGGCGCGCAGCGACTCCGCGAGCATCGTGCGCACCTGCTCCTGCTGATCGGCCGGGAAGGCGCCGACCACGCGGTTCAGGGTACGCAGCGTGTTGTCGGTGTGGAGCGTCGCCATCACGAGGTGGCCGGTCTCGGCCGCGGTCAGCGCGAGCGAGATCGTCTCGAGGTCGCGCAGCTCGCCGATCACGATCACGTCGGGGTCCTCGCGCAGCGCGGCGCGGAGCGCGCGTGCGAACGACTGGGTGTGGTGCTTCACGCTGCGCTGGTTGACGAGGCAGCGCTTGGCCGGGTGCACGAACTCGATCGGATCCTCGACCGTCAGCACGTGCTCGCTGCGCTCCTCGTTGATCAGATCGACGAGCGCGGCGAGCGTCGAGGTCTTGCCGCAGCCGGTCGGCCCCGTCACGAGCACCATTCCCTGGTGGAAGCTCGTCAGCCTGGCGACGGCGCGCGGGAGCCCGAGCTCGTCGAGCGTGGGCGGTCGCGGCGGGATCACGCGGAAGACGCCGTCGAGCCCTCGCTGCTGGCGGTAGAGGTTCGCGCGGAAGCGGCCGAGGCCCTCGACCTCGTGACACAGGTCGATCTGGCCGCGCTCTTCGAGCTCGGCGCGCGACTTCTCGTCGAGCGCGCCGAGCAGTATCGACTCGATCGCCGCGGCGTCCGGCGACGCGGCATCGAGCGACTGAAAGGCGCCGGCGATGCGAAGGCGCATCGGCGCGCCGGCGTGGAGATGCACGTCGCTCGCGCCGCGCTCGATCGCGGTTCGCAGGATTGCTTCCAGCGACGACGTCGACGCCGAAGGCCGAGCCGCGGCCGCGGCCTTCGGCGCATTCCTGGGACCCGCGGCCGCCGGCGCGGCGCTGGCACGCGCGGCTGCGGGTGGGGCGGCCTTCACGGCCTCCGGTCGTGCCGGCGCAGCCGGCGCCGACTTCGCCTCCGCCGCGCCGCCCTTCTGCTGCTGCTGCGCGAGGACGCGCTTCTGCGCCTCGACGAGCTTCTCGATCTGCGCGGGATTCAGGTAGCCGAGCTCGCGCAGCACGGCGCCGAGGCTCCGCTCCCCGCCGCCCTGACCCTGCACGCGCAGCGCCTCCGTGAGCTGCTCCATCGAGATCATCTTCAGGTGGACGGCGAGACGTCCGAGCAGGGGCACCGGCTGCTTCTCGGGAGGCATCAGCGCCGTATCGGCGGATCGCCGCCGAACGTGAACGGTCTGTAATCACCAATGGCGCAGGTCGATCGGCCAGCTCTCCAGCACCTTGTCGCCGGAGACGAGGTGCGCGCGCTCGTGGTAGGCGACCGTCGGGTCGACGTGCGCCGGCCAGACGCGGATCCGCTCGCCGACGGAGACTTGCCGCTCGCTGAAGGTCACGTGCTCGTCCGAGCAGAACCAGACGCGCGCGCCGTCGATCTTCGGGTTGCCGTGATCCATGCCGAGCGCCTTGAGACCGCAGTCCGCGACCGCATAGCCTAGCGAGACCGAGATCACCGTCGCGAGCAGCGAGAGCGCGGGCTCGAACGGCAGTCCGAGCGCGGTGTAGCTCGTATCCATCAGCGCGTAGGAGCCGGCCTGGATCTCCGTGGCCAGCTCGTTCAGGTCGTAGCTGCCGGTGCCGCCGGCCGAGACGACGTCGCCGCCGACGTCGCGATGCGCCGCTGCGAGCCGCTGCATGCTCTCGGCCGTGAGCCGCGCGCGCTCCGCGCGGTCCGGCTGGAGCATCGCGTGGCCCTCGTAGCCCATCACGCCGCGAACCGTGAGCCCGCGGCGACGCGCGGCGTCGGCGAGCGGTCCCGACTGCTCGGGCGCGCAGCCGCAGCGCGGCAGCCCGACGTTCACGTCGATCAGCACCTCGCGCACGCCCCCCTGCGCCGCCGCGTCGATCGTCGCCTGCGAGTCGACCGCGACGGTCACGCGCGCGTCGAGCGAGCCGAGCCGACGCGCGTCCAGCACCTCGTTCGCGAGCAACAGGTCGTCGCCGAGGCCGGCCGCCGCCAGGCCCTCGACCTCGCGGATCGTCGCGCAGCTGAACCCGCGGTGGCCGTGCGCGGCCTGCCGCCTCGCCAGCGCGACGCACTTGTGTGATTTCACGTGCGGGCGCAGCCGCGGACCTGGCCGCGCCGCGGCCATCGCGCGGAGATTTCGCTCCAGCGCGTCGGCGTCGATCAGCAGCGCGGGGGTCACGAGCTCGCCGAGCTTCAACGCAACCCCGCTCACTCGATGGGGCAGTCCTCGCAGCGCCAGCTGGCGCCGACGCCCTTCGGCGTCACACTCGCGTAGGCCGAGTCCCCGCGCCCCATCAGGATGCCGCAACGAGCGCAGCGCTGCGGCCGCGCCAGCACGAGCGGCTGCCAGCCGATCACCTCGTCGTCGCGCGGCCGCACCACGGCCTCGGCCGCCTGCTCCGGCTCCGCGCGCCGCTCGGGCCGAGGTCGCCGGCGCTGGCGCCCGCGCAGGCGATCGCGTACGGCCTCCGCCTCGTCCATCACCTCCTCGATCAGCTCGCCGACGTTGCCGGTCACGCTCTCGACCACGCTGAACGCCTCCTCGAGCACGTTGCGGACGAGATTCGAGACCGGGACGCGCAGGTCCTCGGCCACGCGGCGCAGGTCGTCGGCCAGGTCTTCCGAGATGCGCGTGTGGAGGACTCGCTCCTTGCGGCGCCTCTCGCCGCGCTCGCCGCCCTGCTCACGGCGGTCGAACTCGTCGGCCGCGCCGAGCGGCTCGCCATCGCGAGGGGTGGGATCCGGATCCGGCTCGCTGTGAGACATCGTGATCTCCTTCGGACGCGAAGGCCATCATTTGTATCACGATGTATTACGAAGACCAAGCCAGGAAGAAGGCCCGACCCGGCCCGCGGGGAGCCGGAACAGCCCCTTAGAGATGGGTGAGCCAACTCTCGTACTTCCGGTCGCGCCCCGTCACGACGTCGAAGTAGGCCGACTGGAGGAGCGCGGTGACGGGACCGCGGGCGCCGGCGCCGATTCGACGCCGGTCGATCTCGCGGATCGGCGTGACCTCCGCCGCGGTGCCGGTGAGGAACACCTCGTCGGCGACGTAGAGTTCGTCGCGCGTGATCGCCCGCTCCTCGACCTCGATGCCCTTGTCGCGCGCGATCTCGAGGACACTGTCGCGAGTCACGCCGCCGAGCACGCTGTAGAGGCTCGGCGTCGCGAGCACGCCGTCGCGCACCACGAAGAGGTTCTCGCCCGACGCCTCCGAGACGAGCCCCTGCGTGTCGAGCAGGATCGCCTCGTCGTAGCCGTCGAGCAGCGCCTCGCGCTTGGCGAGGATCGAGTTCACGTAGTCGCCGCAGGTCTTGCCCTTGGTCATCTTGGCGTTCACGTGGTGGCGGCTGAAGGTCGACACCTTCGCGCGGATGCCGCGCTCCACGCCCTCCTCGCCGAGATAGCGGCCCCACGCCCACGCGATCACCGCCACGCGGATCGCGTTGCCGCCCGGATTGAGCCCCATCTCGCCGTCCCCGATGAAGACGAGCGGGCGCAGGTAGCCCTCCGGCAGCTCGTTCTGGCGCAAGGTCTCGAGGCAGGCCTCCTCGACCACCTCGCGCGTGAAGGGGACCTGCATCAGGTTGATGTGCGCCGAGTCGTAGAGCCGGCGCAGGTGGTCGCCGAGCCGGAACACCGCGGAGCGGCCGTCGGCGCTGCGGTAGCAGCGGATGCCCTCGAAGACTCCGAGCCCGTAGTGGAGCGTGTGCGTGAGGACGTGCACGCGCGCCTCGGACCAGTCGACGAAGCGACCGTCGAGCCAGATGCGCTTTCCACTGACCGCAACCATCGGGATCCCCCGGAAACAGGCGGGGGAGGATAACTAGCGTTTCAGCAGCCGCCCGATCAGGCTCTTCTGCTTCTCGCGGCGCATGTTGATCAGGCGCAGCTCGCGCAGCGCCTCGACGCACTCCGGCTGGATCTGCACCGCGCGCATGAACATCTTCTCCGCCACTTCGCTCTGTCCCATCGTCTTGTGGAGCCGCCCCATGAAGAGGAAGGGCTTCTCGCGATGGGTGGCGGTCTTGAGACCGCGCCGCACGTGCTCCATCGCCTCCGCGACCATGCCCGGATCCGACGGGTGGCACAGGTACAGCGCCCAGCCATAGTGCGCGTGGTGATCGCCCTCGTCGGGGTAGAGCTCGAGCGCCTTGCCGAACCAGCGCAGCGCGCCCTCGTAGTCGCGCACGCGCAGCGCGGCCTCGCCGTCGCGGAACGCGGTCGCCGCCTCGAGCGCGCGCTCGGCCTGCTTCTGGCGCGAGACCTCGCGCTCCGCGCGCCGGCGGTCGAGCACGTGCTCCTGACGCCGGCGCGGATCGAGCAACGTCTGGTGCGCCTCCGTCACCTTGCGGAAGATCTGCTCCGCCAGGTCGCGGACCGCCTGGCCCTCGCCGGCAAAGCGGTCTGGGTGGACGCGCGCCGACAGCTTCTCGTACGCGTCACGCACGGTCTCGACGGTGGCGCCGTCGGGGACGCCGAGCAGCTCGAAGTAGCTCCCCGCGCGCAGCTTCGAGGCGAGCGCGGACAGCTCCGGGTGATCGACACTGGAGCTCGAGGCGCGAGCTTCCGCACGCCGCGGCGGCAGCGAAATGCGTTCGACACGCGACGGAGTCGGGTTCGCGGCGGTGCGAGTCGACGCCGGGGCCGCTGAGGACTTCGCGAGCGGCGGTGCAGGCGGCGGCGACGGCGCGCGCGTCGGCCTCGGAGGCGGCGCCGCGGGCTTCGCGTGTGCCGGCTTCGCTGGCGCCGCGGGCGCCGGCTTCGGCGCGGCCGTCGCGGAGTGCCGAGGCGGCGCGAGCGTGGGCGCGGGCTGCTTCGGCACGGTCGCCGGCGGCGGCTCGCCCTGGAGCTCGAGCAGGCCCGCGGCGAGCAGCGCGTACACCGTGCGGCGAACGCTCTCCTCCTCGCGCAGGAAGGCGCCGAGCGGCAAGGTGCCGTCGAGACTCCGGAGCAGCGACTCCTCGCCCGGATCGACGTGCAGCTCCTGGAAGCGGTAGAAGGGGCTCGACCCGTGCACCACCGCGCGCAGCGCGTGCTGGCGCAGGTAGCGATCGATGCGCCCGATCGAGAAGCGCGAGCGCACGCCCTCGAGGATCAGGTTCGCGGGGCTGCGGCCGAGCCCGAGCACGTTCGCGCGCTCGAGCTGCGCGCTGCGCTCGAAGTGGAAGCGACCCGCCTCCCACGCGAAGATCTCGAAGAGCTTCTCGTCGGCCTGGTCGCGCAGCGCCTCGGCGAGACGCTCTTCCGACAGGATCTGCATCGCGACGAGCACCTCGCCCTGACGCCGCGAGCGCTGCTCCATCTCGCGGCGCGACGTCTCGAGCACGGCGCGCGTGATGCGTCCGGTGCGCTCGAGGAAGTGCCCGAGCGTCTCGCGCACCAGGTTGGAGCGCACGGCGACCGGATAGCCGTCGCGGTGCTCGATCCACTTGCGCTTCTTCTCGCACTCGAGGTGCAGCACGCCGGTCGCGCGCAGGCCGTGCAGGTGGTGCAGCACGGCCGGGAAGGGAATGCGGTCGAGCTGGCCGGAGATCGTTCCCCGACGAGGAGGTGCGTCGCCGCGCGCCTCGACCTTTCGGCCGCCCGCCTTCGCCTCGCCGAGCTGCGACACGACGAGCTCGAGCAGCCGCTGCAGCGGCACGGGCTTCACGAGCAGCTCCACGGCGCCGAGGCTGTCGGCCCGCTTCGAGTAGGCGGGCGTGGTGGTGCTGCTCGAGAGCAGCACCGTCGGCAGCGACGAGAGCGGAACCCCGAGCGCGCGGACCTGCTCGAGCACCGCGAAGCCGTCCTTGCGCGGGAGCTGGAGGTCGAGGAAGAGGAGATCGGGCGCATCGTCCTGGATCTGCGCCAGCGCCGACTCGCCGTCGAACGCGGTCTGGACCTCGTAGCCCTCGCCGCGCAGCGCCTTCGCCACGATCTGACAGAGATTCCGGTCGTCGTCGACGAAGAGGACGATGGGCGACATGCAGGGATTTCCCGAGCCTCCCGAATCCTCGGTATCGCCCGCCGGAGGCCCGAACTTGAAGCGAAATCCCTACTGATTCGGTGACGGAGATCCCTGCGCGGGCGGGGTCGCGGCTTCCGGGGTCTCCGCGGAGGGCGGGGCCGAGGAGGGCGCCTCCTTCGCACGATCGCGGTGGCGCCCGCCGAGCAGGCCGTCGAGGATCTGCACGCCCTGATCGACCATGTCGCCGCCCTGCTTGCCGAGAGCCTTCTCGGCCTTCTTGCGCAGCGGATCGACGTACATCGGGGCGGAATAGGTGGAGGCGAGGTCCGCGACCGAGCGCGAGGAGAGCCGCACCTTCGGCGCCGTCAAGGTGCCGGTCACCGAGGCGAGCGTGATCGTGCGACGCGCAGGGGTGTAGTTCTTGATGCCGAGCTCCTTGCCGATCAACGCGTCGACCTCCTGGTCGAAGGTCAACGTGCCCTGCGTGTCGAGCGCGAGGTCGGCGAGGCCCATGGTTCCCTTCAGCACCGCGCCGTAGCCGCGGTAGACGAGCGTGAGGTCGTCCGTGCGCGCGACGCCCTGCGCGACGTCGAAGGTGCCGCGCAGGGTCTCGAAGCGATCGGAGTAGAAGCGCTCGAGCTCCTTGCCGCCGAAGGCGCGGCCGAGGTTGAGCGCCATCTCGCCGCCGGAGCCGAGCCGCTCGAAGGCTGCGCGCAGGAGTGACACGCCAGCGAGACGGCCGTCGTCGACGCCGAATCCCGCGTGACCCTGGAGCGTCTGGAGGAGGCTCCCACCGAGCGGACCCGCGAAGCTCGCCTGGAGGCCGAGCACGCCGAAGAGCGTGTCCGGCTTGCCGGCGAAGGCCGTGAGCACCTGGTTCGCGTCGGCCTTGGTCGCCTCGAGCGCCATGCGGTAGCGCGGCGCGCCGAAGAGGTCCTCGAGCGCCGCGTCGAGCCCGAGATTCTGTCCGCCGCTCGTGAGCTGGCCGTCCTCGAAGTGGACCGACTGCCCCTCCGCGACCACCATGCCCCGCAGCGCGAGCGGCGGGCGTCCCGCCGGATGCGCCTCGACCCCGTCGAGACGCACACGGCCGCGGAGCGACTGCGGCTCCGCGCCGTAGGCGAGCGACTCGACCTGCGCGCGGCCGGTCGGCGCGAGCGAGGCTAGACCGGGGAAGAGGGCTTCGGAGCCGCGCAGCTCGATGGGATCGGAGGAGAGCTCGAGCGAGAGCGGCGAGAGCCGCGCGACGCGTCCGCGCAGCCTCATGTCGCGGAGCACCACCTGCAGATCCTCGATCGCGGCGCCGCCGCCGGAGGCCGGCGCGACGCGGCCCGTGATCTGCGCGGGCACGCCCGCGGCCTTGTGGAAGGACCCGCCCCACGCGAGCTCGGCTCCCTCGGCATCCGCGCGGAAGCTGCCGCTCGGGGCGCGCAGCGGCGTCGCGAGCTCGGTCTCGACGCGCAGCCGCCCGCTCGCGCGCAGCGCGCCGCGCACGAGCTCGAGCCCGTCGACATCGAGGTCGGCCGAGGCGAGGTCGGGGTCCGACGGCTTGCCCGCGATCTTCGCCTTGCCGCTCAGGACGCCGTCGAGCTTCTCGACGCCCCTCGCGTACGGCGCGAGCGGCGCGAGCGCGACCTTCGTGAGCTCGAGCGCGAGGTCGACCGGCCCGCCGACGCTCGCGCCGCCCTCGACGCGGAGCTTGCCGCCGCTCGCGAGCACGGCCGACGCGTCGACGTCGACCTTCTCGGAGAGCAGGTGACCCCTCGCGTCGGCGCGCAGATCGCGGAGCTCCCACGTGGCGGCCGGCTCGACGCTTCGGTCGACGAGGACGACAGTCGACTCGCGCAGCGACAGGCCGCGCACGGCCACCGAGACGCCCGAGCCCGATCCTTTCTCGTCTGCGCTCGCGCTGGTGTGGGGCTTCGCCGCGCCGGCGCCGTGCGACGCCGTCGGCAGCTCGATGCCGCTCTTCGTGCGCGTGAGGCGCAGGCTGGCGCCGTCGACGACGAGCGAATCGATCGCGACGGTGCGCGCGAGCAGCGGCAGCAGCGCGAGCCGCAGCGAGATGCTCTTCGCCTCGAGCAGCGGAGGAGCCTTCTCGCTGTCGCCCGCGATCCGCGGCGCGACGATGCGCAGCGCGGGCGGCAGGATGCCGGCCTCGAGCTTCTCGAAGCGCAGCTCGCGTCCGAGCGCGTCGCGCGCGGCGGACTCGATGCGCTCGCGCACCGCGGCGCTGCCCGCGATGCGCGGCAGCGCGATCGCGAGTCCGATCAGCGCGATGACGAGCAGCGCCGCGAGCGCGATCGCGCCCCGCAGCAACCACTTCAAGGCGCCTCCTCCCCGAGCCTCTGCGCGAGCACGCGCCGCAGCGCGGCCGGATCCGCCTTGCCGCCCGTTCGCTTCATCACCTGCCCGATCAGGAAGTTCCGGACCTTCTCTTCGCCGGCCCGCAGTCGCTCGACGTGGGAGGCGTGCTCGCGCAGCACGGCGTCGACCGCCGCCTCGAGCGCGCTCGTGTCGGAGACGGCCTCGAGACCGCGCTCGCGGACCAGCCGCAGCGGATCGCCGCCCGAGAGCACGAGCTCCGGCACGAGCGCCCGCGCGCTCTGTGCCGTGACGCGGCCGTGCGTCACCGCGTTCACGAGGTCGGCGAGCGCCTCGGGCGCGAGCTTCGACGCCTCGATCTCGAGGCCGTGCTCGCCGAGCGCGTGCAGCACGTCGCGCCGGATCCACTTCGCCACGTCGGCGTCGCCATGACGCGCGCGCGCCGCCTCGAAGAAGTCGGCGAGCGCGCGGCTCTCGCACAGCAGGCGCGCGTCCTCCTCGGCGAGTCCGTGCTCGCGCACGAAGCGCTCGCAGCGCGCGTCGGCGAGCTCGGGGAGCGATCTCCGCACGCTCTCGATCTGCGCGTCGGAGAGCACGAGCGGCACGAGGTCGGGGTCGGGGAAGTAGCGGTAGTCGTCCGCGTTCTCCTTGAGGCGCAGCACGCGCGTGCGGCCGCTCGCCGGATCGAAGTGGAGCGTCGCCTGCACGACGCGCCCGCCCTCGTCGAGGAGGCGCGCCTGCCGCCGGATCTCGGCCTCGAGGGCCGCCTCGACGAAGCGGAAGGAGTTCAGGTTCTTCAGCTCGGTGCGCGTGCCGAGCCGGCTCTCGCCGTGGCGACGCAGCGAGACGTTGGCGTCGCAGCGGAAGTTGCCGCGCTCCATGTCTGCATCCGAAGCCTCGACGTAGCGCAGCAGCGAGCGCAGGGCGCGCAGATACGCCGCGGCCTCGGCAGGCGAGCGCAGATCGGGCTCGCTCACGATCTCGAGCAGCGGGACACCCGCGCGGTTCAGGTCCACGTGGGTGCCGCCGCCGGCGATGGCCGCGTCGTGGATCAACTTGCCCGCGTCCTCCTCCATGTGGATGCGCGTGAGCCGCACGCGCCGCCGCGCGTCGGCGTCGACGCGCACGTCGAGCCAGCCGCCGGTGGCGATCGGCTCCTCGTACTGCGAGATCTGGTAGCCCTTCGGCAGGTCGGGATAGAAGTAGTTCTTGCGCGCGAAGACCGAGCGGGGCTGGAGCTCGCAGTGGCTCGCGAGCGCGACGCGGATCGCGAGCTCGACGGCGCCCGCGTTCAGCACAGGCAAGGTTCCGGGGAGCGCGAGGCAGATCGGGTGCACCGCGTGGTTGGGCGGCAGGCCGTAGGTGACCGGCGCGGGGCTGAAGAGCTTCGAGCGCGTGCGGAGCTGCGCGTGCACCTCGAGCCCGATCACGACCTCGTACTCGGGATGCGGCGGCGCGCTCACGCGGGCTCCGGTGGCCGCGCGAGATGGTGCGCGGCGAGGCGTTGATAGGCGTCGGCCGCGCGCAGGAGGCGCGCCTCCTCGAGCGGCGGCGCGAGCAGCTGGAGCCCGACCGGCAGCCCCGACGAGAAGCCGCAGGGCAGCGACACGCCCGGCAGCCCGGCCAGGTTCGCCGACACCGTGTAGACGTCGGAGAGGTACATGCGCAGCGGATCCTCGGTGCGCTCGCCGAGCCGGAAGGCGGTCTCCGGCATGGTCGGGGTCGCGATCAGGTCGCAGCCGCGGAATGCCGCCTCGAAGTCGCGGCGGATCAAGGTGCGGACCTGCTGCGCCTTCCGATAGTAGGCGTCGTAGTAGCCGGCCGAGAGCACGTAGGTGCCGAGCACGATGCGCCGCTTCACCTCGGGGCCGAAGCCCTCGGAGCGCGTCTTCCGGTACATCTCCGAGAGGCTTTTCGCGCCCGGCGCGCGGTGGCCGTAGCGGACGCCGTCGTAGCGGGCGAGGTTGCTCGACGCCTCTGCCGTCGCGATCAGGTAGTAAGTCGCGACGGCGTGCTCGCTGTGCGGCAGCGAGACCTCGCGCAGCTTCGCGCCGGCGCGCTCGAGCGCGCCGGTGGCCTCGCGCACCGCGGCGAGCACGCCCGGCTCGATGCCGGCCGGCTCGTAGTATTCGCGCGGCAGCCCGATGACGAGCCCGGCCACGTCGCCGTCGAGGGCGTCGGCGCAGCGCGGCGCCGACTCGGGGATCGAGGTGGAGTCGCGCGGGTCGTGCCCCGCGATCGCGTCGTGCACGCGCGCCACGTCCTCGGCGCTGCGCGCAAAGCAGCCGACCTGATCGAGCGACGACGCGAAGGCGACGAGCCCGTAGCGCGAGACGCGCCCGTAGGTGGGCTTGAGTCCCACGACACCGCAGAAGGACGCCGGCTGCCGGATCGATCCGCCGGTGTCGGTGCCGATCGCGGCCGGCACGATGCCCGCGGCGACCGCCGCCGCCGACCCGCCCGACGAGCCGCCCGGCGTGCGCGCCGCGTCCCACGGGTTGCGGCTCGGCCCGTAGACCGAGTGCTCGGTGGACGAGCCCATCGCGAATTCGTCCAGGTTGGTCGCGCCGATCGAGATCGCGCCGGCGGCCTCGAGGCGCTCCATCACCGCGCTGGTGTAGGGCGAGACGAAGCCCTCGAGGATCTTCGAGGCGCAGGTCGTCTGCTCGCCCGCGCGCACCAGGATGTCCTTCACCGCGATCGGGATGCCGTCGAGGGGCGAGCGCACCTCACCGCGCGCGCGGCGGCGGTCGGACTCGCGCGCCTCTGCGCGCGCCGCGTCGGCGCGCAGGCGCACGAAGGCGCGGAGACTCGCGCACGCCTTCGCGCGCGCGAGGCTCTGCTCGACGAGCGCCGAGGAGCTCGTGGCGCCCACGTCGAGCGCCTCGCGGCACTCGCGCAGAGTGCCGAGCGGAGCGGCCACTCAACCCTCCTCCTCGGCCTCGATCACCTTCGGGACCACGAAGCTCGAGCCCTCGCGCTCGGGCGCGTTCGCGAGCGCCTGCTCCGGATCCAGGGGCGCCGACGGAACGTCGTTGCGCAGCGGCGTCGCGAGCGGCACGACGTGCGCGGTCGGCGGCACGTCGCGCGTGTCGACCCGCGAGAGCGACGCGACGTATCCGAGCACCGCGTCGAGCTCTCGCGCCATGCGCGCGAGCTCGTCCTCGTCGAGGGCGAGACGCGCGAGCGCCACTACGCGCTCCACGTCCTCGCGACCGATCGCCGACACGGCGGCGACCGTAGCATGAGCGTTGCAGCGACCGGGGCACAGGGATAGCCTGCGCCGCGCACATGCCCGAGCCCGACGAGTTCTCCTTCGACCAGCTGCCGGAAGCGCTCCAGGCCGGCATCCGATCGCTCGGCTGGAAGGATCCGATGCCGGTGCAGGCGCGCGTCATCCCGCTGATGCGCGAGCGCCGCGACCTGATCGTCCAGGCGCAGACGGGCAGCGGGAAGACGGGCGCCTTCGGCATCCCGCTCGTGGCCGAGCTCGATCCGTCGCTGCGCGCTTGTCAGGCGCTGGTGCTCGCGCCGACGCGCGAGCTCGCCGGGCAGGTCGCGGGCGAGATCCAGGCGCTCGGGCGGCCGGCCGGGATCGCGTGCATCGCGGTCTACGGCGGTGTCGGCTACCAGCAGCAGCTCGAGGCCTTCGAGGCGGGCACGGCGGTCGTGGTCGGCACGCCGGGCCGCATCCTCGATCACCTCGGCTCCGGGCGCCTCGACCTCTCGAAGGTGCGCGTGCTCGTGCTCGACGAGGCCGACGAGATGCTCTCGCTCGGCTTCTGGCCCGACATGAAAGAGATCAACTCCTACCTGCCGAAGAAGCGCCAGTCGTGCCTCTTCTCGGCGACGATCCCGGAGAAGGTGCGCTCGCTCTCGCGCGTCTTCCTCGTCGA
>DATKND010000120.1:0-8791 GCA_035541475.1 Myxococcota bacterium
AGCAGCCGCCGTAGCGCCCGACGTCCTCACCCATCAGGAAGATGCGTTCGTCGCGCTGCAAGGCGTCGCGCAGGGCGGCGCGAATGGCTTCGCGGTAGGTCATCTTCGTGGCGGGTGCTGGTGTCTCTTGCGTCATGATGACGAGTCACCTGCTTCGGAGTAGACGAACTTGGTCAGATCCCCGACCGGCTCCCAGGTGCCGGCTTCCGCGAACGCTACGGCCTGCTCGATCGCTGATGCAATATCGGTTTCGATGCCGGCGACGTCATCGTCGGTGCACGCGCCTTCCTGCTGTAGCTGCGTCACAAGTGCGGGGATCGGGTCGCGGTGCTTCCACTGTTCGATCTCTCGCTTGTCGCGATAGAGCTCCGGATCGAACATCGAGTGGGCGCGGAAGCGATAGGTGCGGAGCTCGAGGAACACGGGGCCCGCGCCCGAGCGCACGGCCAGCGCCGCCTCGTGCGCCGCGCGCGCCACCGCGCGCACGTCCATGCCGTCGACCGGCCAGGCGGGCATCTGGTAGCTCGCGGCCTTGAGACAGAGATCCGTCTGCGACTCCGAGCGCGCGAGCGCCGTGCCCATCGCGTAGTAGTTGTTCTCGCAGCAGAAGAGCACGGGCAGGTGCCAGAGCGCCGCGAGGTTCATCGACTCGTGGAATTCGCCCTCGGCCACCGCGCCCTCGCCGAAGAAGCAGGCGCTGACGCGCGGCAGGCGTCGCATCGAATCCGCGAGCGCGAGGCCGACGGCGATCGGCAGACCGCCACCCACGATCGCGTTGCCGCCGTAGAAGCGCGTCGCCGCGTCGAAGAGGTGCATCGAGCCACCGCGACCTCGCGACACGCCCTCCACCTTGCCGAACATCTCGGCCATGATGCGGCCCGGTGCGATCCCACGCGCGAGCGCGTGGCCGTGCTCGCGGTAGGTCGCCACGACGGCGTCGTCCGCGGCGAGCGCTTGCATCACGCCGACCGCCACGGCCTCTTCGCCGATGTAGAGGTGCAGGAACCCGCGGATCGAGCCGGCCGAGTAGAGCTCGGCGCACTTCTCCTCGAAGCGCCGGATGCGGAGCATTCCACGCAGCAGCGCGAGATCCGCGGCGGTGTCGGCATCGCTCACGCGCCGTCCTCCAAGGTCGAGAGATCGCCCTCCGGCAGCCCGAGCTCCCGCGCGCGCAGCAATCTCCGCATGATCTTCCCGCTGCGCGTGCGCGGCAGCGCGTCCCGGAAATCGATCGAGCGCGGGGCGGTCGCGGGTCCGAGCCGGCGGCGCGCGTGCGCGAGGATGTCGAGGCGGAGCGGCTCGCCCGGCTCCTGGCCGCGCGCCAGCACGACGAATGCCTTCACGACTTCGCCGGCCACCGGGTCGGGCACGCCGATCACCGCGGCGCCCGCCACGGCGGGATGCTCGAGCAGCACGCTCTCCACCTCGAACGGGCCGATCAGGTGACCCGCTGTCTTGATCACGTCGTCGCCTCGCCCGACGAACCAGTAGTACCCATCGGCGTCGCGACGGGCGAGGTCGCCCGAGAGATACCAGCCCTCGCGGAAGCATTTCCGGTAGCGCTCGTCGTCGCCGAGATAGGCGCGGAACATCGAAGGCCAGCCGGCGCGCAGCGCGAGCTCACCCTCGACATCAGGCGCTTCGATCACGTCGACGCCGCCGTCCTCGCGGCGCCGCACGATCGCCGCCTCCACGCCGGGCAGCGGGCGACCCATCGAGCCGGGCCGGATCTCGCAGGCCGCGTAGTTCGCGACCATGATCCCGCCCGTCTCGGTCTGCCACCAGTTGTCGTGGATCGGCATTCCGAAGGCTTCCACGCCCCACACCACCGCCTCGGGATCGAGCGGCTCACCGACGCTCGCGACGAAGCGCAGCGCGGGCAGCTCGCCGCGCGGCACGAGCTCGACGCCCGCGCGCATCAGCATGCGGATCGCCGTCGGAGCCGTGTACCAGATACTGACCCGCTCGGAGCGGAGCGTCGCGTACCAGAGCGGCGCGTCGAACTCCTCCTCGAGCACGATGCTGCGGATCCCGTGCAGGAGCGGCGCCAGGATTCCGTAGGACGTGCCCGTCACCCAGCCCGGGTCGGCCGTACACCAGAATACGTCGTCGTCGTGGAAGTCGAGCGCGAAGGCGCCGGTCGCATGGTGCGCAACCGCCGCCTCGTGCACGTGCAGGGCGCCCTTCGGCATGCCCGTCGTGCCGCTGGTGAAGTGGAGCAGCGCCGGATCCTCGGGGTCGGTCGGGCCGATCTCGAACTCGGGCGACGCCCGCTGCATGCGCGCGGAGATCGGCACGAGGCCCGCGCCGGGAAGCGGCTCGTCGCCGACGAGCAGCACGTGCTCGAGCTCGGGCAGAGCGTCGCGCACCGGCGCCACCTTACGCCGGTAGAACGAAGGCGTCGTCACGAGCACGCGGCCATTGCCGCGCGCGAGGCGCATGCGCAGCGGCTCCGGCCCGAAGGCGGAGAAGAGCGGGCAGAAGACGCTCCGGTTCTTCAGCGTCCCGAGCGCCGAGACGTAGAGCTCGGGCACGCGCCCGAGCAACGAGAACACGCGCTCGCCGGGGCCCACGCCGAGGTCCCGCAGCACGTTCGCGAAGCGGCTGGTCTGCTCACGCAATGACGCGTAGGTGAGCTCGCGCGCCACACCGCGCCGGTTCACGAAGCGCAGCGCCACGCGCTGCGCGCGCGGGCCGACGGCGTGTCGGTCCACAGCCTCGTGGGCCAGATTGAGCCCGCGTCCACCGGGCAGCCCGTCGAGCTGCGCCCGCGCCGACTTCCATGAGAAGGCAGCGCAGGTCTCGGCGTAGTCGCGAAGGTTCGGCGCGACTCGCAGCCCTTGCAGGTCCTTCTCGATCCGCTTCGCGGTCGGTTTCACGTCTCCTGCGTCGAGCAAGCGACATGCCACGCAACGCCGCAGCAACTACCGGTTTGCGCTCGGCAGAGCGGCTCTCTGCCCCGCATCGAGGCGAATCACCCCAGGCTCCGGGTGTGGTCTAGCTCATCCGGCTCGCGGCGCGACGCGGATATCATCGCGGCTCCCGTGTCACGGGTGAGGAGCGGTGGCGCCGGACGACGATCGGACGCAGCGGGCCTCGCACTGGCGGGTGATCGGCGCCGCGGTCGCGCTCGTCGTCCTCACCGCGATCGGCACGCTCGGCTACGTGTGGATCGAGGGTGCCTCCTTCACCGACGCCCTCTACTTCACCGTCATCACGCTGACCACCGTCGGCTACGGCGAGGTCTTTCCTCTGTCTCCGGCGGGGCGCTGGTTCACGATGGCGCTGCTGACCATCGGGGTCGGCCTCGCCTTCTACACCGTGGTCGCGCTCGCCGCCTTCGTCTTCGAGGGCGAGCTCCGCAGCATCCTCGGGAGGCGCAGCATGCAGCAGACGATCGATCAGCTCCGCGACCACGTCGTGGTGTGCGGCTTCGGACGCCTCGGGCGCGCGGTCGCGCGCCACCTCGAGGAGGCGGGCACGCCGTTCCTCGTGATCGAGAGCGACCCGAAGCACCAGGACGAGTGCGAGCAGCAGGGATTCCTCTGCGTGCGCGGTTCGGCGCTCGACGAGCGCATGCTCGAGCGCGCGGGCCTCGCGCGCGCAAGCGCGATCGTGGCCGCGACCGCCAGCGACGCGGACAACGTCTTCATCGCGCTCTCCGCGCGCGACCTGAATCCGGACATCGAAGTGCACGCGCGCGCGGAGACACCGATCGGCGTACGCCGGCTTCGCCAGGCCGGCGCCAACCAGGTGATCTCGCCCCACCAGCTCGGCGGACAACGCATCGCCAACGCGATCGCGCGCCCGGCGCTGGTCGAGTTCATCGAGCTCACGACGCCGGGCAGCGGCGAGGACGTCGACCTCGAGGAGCTCCAGGTCGGCGTGCAGAGCCCGCTCTGCGGCGTGACGCTCGACGCGCTGCCCGGGCGCGGCGTGCGCGTGTCGGTCATGGCGATCAAGCCCGACGGCGAGCCGCTGCGCCTGAACCCCGGCGCGCGCGACGCGCTGCGAGGCGGCGACCGCTTGATCGTGGTCGGCGACCGCGCGAACCTGGCGCGCCTCGCGGAGCTCGCGAGCGACTGACTCTGCCGTCCTTCGCGTCGGCCGACTATCGTCGGGCTCCTTGCTAGGGCCGGTCGCGCTTGGCGTCGGTGAGTCGCTCGCGCGCGTGCGCGAGCGCCGCGTCGTGGCGCTGCAAGGTCGCCTCGCGCGAGTGTCGGGTCGGATCGATCTCGAGCGAGACCTCGAGCACGCTGCCGTCGCGCTTCAGGCTGCGCGGGAAGCCGGCGTCGCGGAAGACCTCGATCATGCGCCGGTTCTGCGCGAGCACGCTGGCCGTGAAGCGGTGCAGCCCGCGCTCGTGCGCGTAGGCCGCGAGCCGTTCGAGCAGCAAGGTGCCGAGGCCGCGCCCCTGCTGCGCGTCCTCCACCTGGAAGGCGACCTCGGCCGATGCGTCGTCGCCTTCGCGACGCACGTAGCAGGCATAGGCGGCGACGCGCCCCTGCACGAAGGCGACGAAGGCCATGCGGTCGCGGTAGTCGACCGTGACGTCGCGCAGGATCTCGGTCGGCGGCAGTCTGCGTCGCGCGCTGAAGTAGCGCAGGTACTGCGACTCGCCGGACATCCGGCCGTGCAGCGCGGCGAGCTCGTCGCGATCCTCGACGCGCACCGGCCGCACGAACGCGAGCCCGCCGTCCGCGAGCACGACGTGCCCTTCCCATCCTTCCGGATAGCCACTCGGCGACGTCTCGGAGCGAGCGTCCATGCGCAGCGCCTCGCGGCGCGAGGATGACACGTCGCGCCGGAGCGAGGACGAGATCGTGGCCCGGCCCTTGCACTCTCACTCATGCGGCTGCGGACGCGCTCCGAGTTCGGGACAATGCGCCTCGCAGCGCGGTCCGGGGGGAGGGGCGCGGCGCCTCGAACCCCGGTCCAGTTCGAGAGGAGCGGGAATCGGATGGCAATGCGAATCGGTGCGCGCGCCGGCGCGGTCGCAACGGCGGTTCTTCTCTGCGGAGCGGCGTTCGCCGACCCTCCCGCCGACAAGGACGCGAGCCCGGACGTCGACATGACGCTCGCGGAGATGGGCAAGCCCTACTTCCAGGCCTACTGCGCGAGCTGTCACGGGGTCTCGGGGCGCGGCGACGGTCCCGCGTCGGTGTCGCTGCGCGCGCGTCCCGCCGATCTCACCCAGATCGCCGCGCGCCGCGGCGGCAAGTTCTCGCGCGGAGAGATCGCGCAGTTCATCGACGGCCGCTTCTCCGTCTCCGCGCACGGATCGCGCGAGATGCCGGTGTGGGGCGAGGTCTTCACGCGGGACATCCCCGAGGCGGACGTGGCCGAGTCGATCGCGCGCGGCAAGGTGCTCGTGCTGGTGGAGTACCTGAAATCCATCCAGGCCCCGGCGCCGAAGGCCGAGCCGAAGTCCAGGCCGTGATCGTGCGAGCCCCGAGTCGTGCCGCGCTCGCGATCGCGCTGCTCGCAGCCGCCATCGCATCGGCGGCGGAGCCGGAGGCGAAGGCCGCCGCGCCGACGCCCGACGAGAAGCAGACGCGCGAGCAGATGGCGCAGATCTTCGCCGCGATGCGCTACCTGCTGCCGCTCTCGCTCGACAAGGATCGCTTCGAGGATCCGTCGCAACGCCAGCGCGTGTCGGACGCGCTCGCGCTGCTCGACCGAAGCACCGCCATGCTCGCGCAGCACGGCAGCTCGCGCGAGGTTCCCTTCGCGCACCTCTCGCGCACGCTCGCAATCGACGCGCGCGACATCCACGAGCGCTACGAGCAGGGTCACATGCGCGAGGCGCGCTATCTGGTGCAGACGCTCGCCGAAACCTGCGTCGCCTGTCACTCGCGGCTTCCGTCCGCGAAGGACGCGCCCCGCAGCAAGGACTTCCTGCGCGACGCCGCGGTCGAGAAGCTGCCGCTCGCGCAGCGCGCGAAGCTCGCGTACGCGACGCGCCAGTTCGACCAGGCCTTCGCGCTCTACGGCAAGCTGCTCGACGACCGGAGCATCACGGCGACCGACATCGACCTCGAAGGTCACCTCGACGACTATCTCGAGCTGGTGGTGCGCGTGCGCGGAGAGCCCGCCAGCGCGGACGCGGCGCTCGCGCGCTTCGCCGCGCGGCCCGATCTCTCGCCGGCGCTGCGCGGCGAGGTGGAACGCTGGCGCGCCGCGCTCCAGAAGCTCGCGGCGCGCGGGATGGTCGCGGACCCGGTCGCGACGGCGCGCGCGGAGATCCAGCAGGTCGAGAAGCTGCGGCCGGAGGTCGACGAGCGCGGCACGCTCGTCGAGTACCTCGACGCGTCGGCGCTGCTGCACCGCTTCGTCGCGGACGGGCGTCCGCCGCACACCGACCAGGCCGAGGCCTACTACTGGCTCGGTCTGATCGAGACGCGGATCGGTCGCTCCTTCTGGCTCTCGCAGGCCGAGGCCTATCTCGAGACCGCGATCCGGCTCGCGCCGGGAACTCCGGTGGCCGCGCGCTCGTACTCGCTGCTCGAGGACTTCCTGACGAACGGCTACTCCGGCTCGGGCGGCGAGCACCTGCCGCCCGACGTGCGCGACAAGCTGGCGCTACTGAAGCAGATCAGCGCGGGCGAGACGCCGACGTCGAAGCTCGACTAGAGCGGGCGCGGCGATCGTTGAGAGGGCGTCCGCTGCGCGCCGTCTGCCGGCGTTCTGCCGATCACCTGCCGTGATCCCGCATCACCAATTTCAGGCTTCGGCGATCCGACCGTTCGCCCGAAATGGTGACCGTGCGCACCCGGAGCCATGCGGCCGCGGTCCTCCTCTTTGCGCTCGCCTGCGCGGCGCTCTGCGCCTGCACCTCTCTCGAGGGCACGACCGCCGACACCGACACCTGGACGAGCGAGGTGAAGGACGGCGCGGAGAAGGTCGGGGCCGCGACTGCGCGGGGCGCGAAGGCGGTCGGACACTCGATCGGCACCGCCTATCGCGGCGTCAGCAACGGCTTCGAGGACCCGAAAGGCAAGGCCTACGGGCCCTACCCGAAGAACTACGTCGCGGTGATCCGCAAGCACATGATCCGCTTCTCGGGCATCGACGAGAACGCGAGCTTCGAGTTCGGACAGCCGGTTCGCGGCTACCTGAACAAGGGACTGCTGCGTGGTGGCGACATCGAGTGGCAGGGCTGGATCGTCGACGTGGCGGTGAAGACCAGCACGACCTTCGGGCAGCCGCACGTCGACGAGTACGTCGTGCGCATGAACGACGGCGACGTCGTCGAGGTGATGCAGGCCGCCTACGCGGGCGCGCTGAAGCGCGTGCCGGCGGACGCGAGCCCGGCGTCGCCGGCGAAGTAAGCGGCCGCGACCCGGTCCGCTTCTCGACTATGCTCCCGCGCCATGCAAACGCAGCCTTCGCATTGCATCGCGGTGATCGGGGGTGCCGTCGCCGGCGCGGAAGTCGCGGGCGCGCTCGCCGCGCGCGGCGTCGAGGTCGCTGTCTTCGAGCAGAACCCGCGGCCCTACGGAAAGATCGAGGATGGCCTCCCGCGCTGGCACGTCGCGCTGCGCGAGAAGGAATACGAGGCGATCGGCGAGCAGCTCTCGAAGCCGGGCGTGCACTTCGTGCCGCAGACGCGCATCGGCCGGGACATCGGCTTCCGCGAGCTGGCGACGAGCTGGGGCTTCAGCGGGGTCGTGCTAGCCTGCGGTGCCTGGCGCGACCGCCCGCTGCCGGTGCCGGGCGCCGACGCATTCGTGGGTCGCGGCCTCGTCTACCAGAATCCCTTCATCATCTGGTTCAACCACGCGGGTGAGAGCGACTATCGCGGGCCTCGCTTCGAGGTTCGCGACGGCGCACTCGTGGTCGGCGGCGGCCTCGCCTCGATCGACGTGGTGAAGGCGCTGATGCTCGAGAGCGTGCGCGCGAAGCTCGCAGAGCGCGGCATCGAGCAGGACCTCGTGGAGATGGAGGTGAAGGGCATCCCGAAGATCCTCGAGCACCACGGCCTCGCCTACGAGGACCTCGCGCTGCGCGGCTGCACGCTCTTCTACCGCCGCACGGAAGCCGACATGCCGCTCGTCGAGATGCCGGACGGCGCGGACGCGAAGCGGCGCGAGAAGGTGGCGGCGAGCCGCGGGAAGCTCCTCGCCAAGGCGATGGAGAAGTACCGCTTCCACTTCGAGCCGCTGTGCGCGCCCGACGGACTGATCGTCGAGGGCGACCGGCTCGTCGGGTTGCGCTTCCGGCGCACGCGCGTCGAGGGCAGCCGCGTCGTGTCGACCGACGAGACCTTCGAGCGGCGCGGCAGCCTGGTGATCTCGTCGATCGGCTCGATCCCGGAGCCGATCGAAGGCGTGCCGATGCGCGGAGAGCTCTTCGACTGGAGCGACTCGGAGCTCGGCCGACTCGGCGACTACCCGGCGCTCTTCTCCGCCGGCAACGTCGTGACCGGCAAGGGCAACATCGTCGCGTCGCGCAAGCACGCGCGTGCGATCGGCGAGGCGATGATCGAGTCCTTCCTAGGACTGGCGCCGAACGGCCGCGCGGGCGAGGCCGCGCTCGGCGACGCTCTACGCGCCGACGCGAGGGAGCGCGCGGCGCGCATCGCAGAGGTCGTCGAGAAGCAGCCGCCGATCGCGCCCGAGGCGCTCGCGCGCCTTCGCACTCGTGTGTCGGCGCGCCAGCGCGAGGTCGGCTACGCGGGCAGCTATCCAGCGTGGATCGAGAAGGTCACGCCTCGGACTTGACGCGGCTCACTCGTCCTTGAGGTTGCGGAACGTCACCACCTTCCCGTTCCGGAACTCCACCTGCGCGC
>DATKND010000121.1:0-5130 GCA_035541475.1 Myxococcota bacterium
CCCCCCCCCCCCCCCCCCCCCCCGCGAGTGCTCCCCGTGGGCGAGCCAACCGCCTCGCTGCTGGACCATTCATGCCACTTCACCGTGCCGCCGACTACTTCCATACGGGAGGAGCGTCGATGGCCGCACCGGAGATCGTAGGGTCCGAACTCGTAGACTCGCTGCACCCCCTGGAGCCGAGAGCGGACGCCCTCGAGGTCCCGAAGGCCAGTGTCCGGCGATTCTGGAATCGCGCCTCTTGTGGTGAGGTCTATGCAAAGGGCGATGACTTCGCCGAGCAGATGCACCTCGCGGAACGTACGCGCTACTCGCTCGAGCCCTATATCCGGAAGTTTGCGGATTTCGAATCGGCCAAGGACCGCGACGTGCTCGAGGTCGGTGTTGGCATGGGCTGCGACCATCTCCAATGGGCGCGCTCCCACCCGCGCCGACTTTGCGGAGTCGATCTCACCCCGCGTGCGATCGAGTTCGCGAGCCGCCATCTCGCTCTCCACGGATTCGACTCGGAGCTCGAGGTCGCCGACGCGGAAAACCTGCCGTTCGAAGACGAGGCGTTCGACCTCGTCTACTCGTTCGGCGTGCTGCACCACTCCCCGAATACGCCACGCGCCATCCGCCAGGTGCATCGCGTGCTTCGTCCGGGCGGCGTCGCTCGGATCATGATCTACCACCGCGCATCGCTCACCGGGCTGATGCTATGGGCGCGCTATGCGCTGCTCGCGGGCCGCCCGTTCCGCTCGCTCGACGACGTCTACGCTCACCACCTCGAGAGCCCGGGCACGAAGGCCTACTCGGTTCGCGAAGCGCGCGAGCTGTTCCGCGATTTCTCGAGCGTGCGTATCCACATACAGCTCAACCACGGTGATCTGCTCGAGGGAGCAGTCGGTCAGCGGCATCGCGGCGCGCTGCTCAGTCTCGCGCGCAAGCTGTGGCCGCGCGGGCTCATCCGGCGGACGCTGGGTCGGCTCGGCCTCTACCTCATGATCGAGGCGATACGCTGACTCGAGGCCACGCGTACACCGCTCTAGGCTAGCGCGGGACCTCGATCCGCAGCTTCGAACACGTCGGACCCGGGTGGCTCGCTACGCCGCGCCGACGCGCTCCATCACCGCGCGCACGACGAGCGGCCAGCCGATCGTCGCGTCGACGGGGACCTCGGCGAAGCGACCGCCGTCGCTCTCCGGCACGAACTTCCCCCACGACACGCCTTCGGTGTAGCTGCAGCCCGACAGCCCGCCCCAGTGGTCGGGCTCGGGGCAGAGCCGCACCGCGTACTTGTAGCGGCGCACGGGCTCGGGATCGCCGATGCGCCCGCGCGTGATCTCGAGATAGGGTCCGACCTGCTGCGCCCAGTTGCGCGGGACGCCGCCGCCGATCGTGAAGATGCCGAGCGTCTCGTGAGCCCGGACGAGATCGGTGAAGGCCTCGAGATCGAGATAGGGATTGAAGGGCAGGGCGTTCTTGCCCGCGCGCACGCGCAGCTTGTTGTAGATCGCGACGTCGAGGCCGAGCTCGGAGTCGGTGAAGGCGGGCACGAAGACCGGCACCTTGTGCAGGAAGGCGCTCTTCAGGATCGCGCGTTCGGCGCCGCTCTTCTCGAGCTGTCGGCCGAGGCGCTGGCAGATCAGGTGGCTCGAGAGCGTCGTGTCGTCGGGGAGGTCGGCGAGCGCCTCCTCGAGGATGCCCTCGACGTCGTCGAGGTTCTGCTCGAGCTCGATCGTGTCGTAGACGCGGTTGTAGCCCTTCTGGTAGAGGAGCGTGTCGTCCATCGACGTGCGGTGCTTGAAGTGCAGCAGGCCCGCGCCCTCGGAGAGTCCGTGCGTCATCAGCGCACCCGTCGAGACGACCGCCTGCACCCAGCCGCGCTCGATCATCTCGACGAGCAGCAGCCCCTGCTTCGCGATCGTCATCGCGCCCGAGACCGTCACGACGCGAAAGCAGGCGCGGTCGCGCACCATCGCCTCGAGTACGTCGGCCGCCTCGCCGAGTCGCCGGCCGCCGAAGGCGGTGTTGGCCATCGCGCGCACCAGCGCGTCGACGCTCTGCGTCTCGCGCGGGTCGAGCGGCGTCAGCGGCGTGAGACCGTCTTCCACGCCGCCTCCGTAGCGGCCCTTGTCGCGGTGATCCTTCACGGTGTCTCCGTCAGGCAGGCGCGCCCTGCGGCGCGAGTTCGTCGGGATGCTGGACCGGCAGCGAGCAGGTGACGCCGCGACAGACCCAGGCCGTCGCGCGCCCATCGGCGGGCTCGCGGCCGCGCAGCCAGTCGGGATCGACGTCGACGAGCGCCGCGCCCGGCACGCCGACGAGGACCGCGTCCTCCGGCGCGAGCACGCGGCGCGCGCGCGAGGCGAGCGCCGCGCGCGCGGGGTCGTCCGCGCCGATGATCACGGCGACCGAGAGCCCGCGCGACGCCATCATCGCGGCGCGCGCGAGGCTCGGCAGCGCCTCGGGCACTCGCTCGAGGAGCGGTGCGTGGGTCGCGAGCACGCGCTCCGCGATGCGCGCGAGCTCGGCGCGCCCCGAGAGCGACGCCGCGCGCAGCAGGCCTTGCACTGCGAGGCCCGTCGAATGCGGGGTCGCGCCGTCGTGATCCGAGCGCGGGCGCTGCACCAGCGCCTCGCCGTCGGCCGGCGTCAGGAAGAGATCGCCTTCGGCCTCGTCGTAGAAGCGCGTCGCGATCGCGTCGGCGAGCCGCAGCGCCGCGCGGCGGAAGCGCACGCCCGCTCCGGCGCGGTCGAGATCGAGGCAGGCCTCGAGCAGCGAGGCGTGATCGTCGAGGAATCCGGTCACGTGCGCGCGGCCTCGGTCGTAGACGCGCAGCAGGCGCCCCTCGGCGTCGAACATGCGCGCGAGCGTCGCGTCGGCGGCGTCGGCCGACGCCGCAATCCATGCCGGCTCGTCGAAGAGGCTGCCGGCGCGCGCGAGCCCGGAGCAGGCGAGCCCCTGCCACGCGGTGACGCGCTTCTCGTCGGTTCCGGGCGCGACGCGCTCGCCCCGCGCCGCGAGCAGCAGCGCGCGCTCCGCCTCGAAGGCCTCGCGCGGGATGCCCTCGCGCGCGTGCAGCACGGACGCGCCCTCCTCGAAGGTCCCGCGCTCCGTCACGCCGTAGGCGTCGCAGAATGCGCGCGCGCGCGCTGCGCCGAGGTGCGCCGCGATCTCCGCCGGCGTCCAGACGTAGTAGCGGCCCTCGTGGCCCTCGCTGTCGGCGTCCTGGCTCGCGAAGAAGCCGCCGTCCTTCGCGCGCATCTCGCGCAAGAGGTACGCGGCGGTCTCGCGCACGGGCCAGACGAGCTCGGCGTCCTGCGCTCCGCCGCGCCGCCACGCTTCGGCGTAACTCCGCAGCAGCTGGCCCTGGTCGTAGAGCATCTTCTCGAAGTGTGGGACGCGCCAGATCGCGTCGACGCTGTAGCGATGGAATCCGCCGCCGAGCTGATCGTAGAGGCCTCCGCGCGCCATGCGGTGACACGTGAGCACGACGTGACCGAGCGCTTCGTGCGCCTTGCGCTCGGGGAGCGCGTCGCATGCCGCGAGTAGCAGATCGAGCGAGGTCGGCGTCGGGAACTTCGGCGCGCCGCCGAATCCGCCGTGCTCGGTGTCGGCGCGCTGGAGCAGGCGCGAAGCGCCGCGCGCGACGCACTCCGGACCGTCGGGCTCGTTGCTTCCGCCCGCGGGCCGGCGCTCGAGCGCCCCGACGATCTGCGCCGCGCTCTGCAGCACCTCGCCGCGCCGCTCGCGCCACGCCTGCTCGACGCCGAGCAGCACCTGCCGGAACGACGGCATGCCGTGGCGCGGCTCGGGCGGATAGTAGGTGCCCGCGTAGAAGGGGCTGCCGTCGGGCGTGCAGAAGACCGTGAGCGGCCAGCCGCCGTGCCCCGTGAGTCCGGTGACGGTGTCCATGTAGATCTGGTCGAGGTCCGGCCGCTCCTCGCGATCGACCTTGATGCAGACGAACAGCTGGTTCATCAGCGCGGCCGTCTCGGCATCCTCGAACGACTCGCGCTCCATCACGTGACACCAGTGGCAGGCGCTGTAGCCGATCGAGACGAGCAGCGGGCGCTGCTCGCTCTGCGCGCGCAGGAGCGCCTCCTCGCCCCACGGATGCCACTCCACCGGGTTGTGCATGTGCTGCCGCAGGTAGCTGCTGGTCTCGCCGGCGAGGCGATTCGTGTGGCGCTCGGATCCGGCGTCGGACATGGGGGCTCCCGGAGGCGGCGTGGCGCCGTACATTAACGAACCTGCGTGGTGCGGCCTCGCACTCGCCGCTCGCGGAGCGCACATGTTCGACGTGGTGCTGAAGTCCGGTCGCGATCGCTCGCTGCGCCGTCGCCATCCGTGGCTGCTCGACGGCTCGATCGAGCGCGTCGACGGCTCGCCCGCGCCGGGCGACTGGGTGCGAGTGCACGCCGCGAGCGGCGAGCCGCTTGGCTACGGCTTCTACTCGCCGGCCTCGCGGCTGCGCGTGCGCATGCTCGCGTTCGGCAAGGAGGCGCCCGGCGAGGAGCTCGTCGAGGCGCGCATCGCGGAGTCGATCGCGAAGCGCTCGAGCGATCCGCGGCTCGCGGGACTCGATGCGCTGCGGCTCGTGAACGCCGAAGGCGACGGCCTGCCCGGTCTCGTCGCCGACCGCTACGGCGACGTGGTCGTGCTGCGGCCGACGGCCGCCGGCATGGCGCGACGCCGCGACGCCATCGCCGATGCGCTGCGCCGCGCGAGCGGCGTCCGCTGCGGTGTGCTCCGCGCCGACGCGGCGGCCGCGCGCCGCGAGGGCATCGCCGTCGAGAGTGGCCCGCTCTGGGGCGGTCACGCGCCCGAGCGCGTGGAGATCGACGAGCGTGGCCGTCGCTACCAGGTGGACGTCGCGCACGGCCAGAAGACGGGTTTCTACCTCGATCAGCGCGACGCGCGCGACCTCGTTTCGCGCCTCGCCACCGGACGCCGCGTGCTCGATCTCTTCGCCTACACGGGAGGCTTCGCGGTGGCCGCCGCGCGCGGCGGCGCTGCGTCGCTGACGCTCGTCGAGTCGTCGGCGGAGGCGCTCGCGCTCGCGCGCGTGAACCTCTCTCTGAACGGAGCGCCGGATCGCGCGGAGCTCGTGCGCGGCGACGCCTTCGAGTACGCGCGCGCGCAAGG
>DATKND010000122.1:0-3439 GCA_035541475.1 Myxococcota bacterium
CGAGCACGCCACCGCGAAAGACCTGATCGAGCAGATCCAGTCCATGGACCCGGCCGACGAGCTGTACGACGCGAAGGTCAAGGTCCTCGGCGAATACGTGAACCATCACGTGCAGGAAGAGGAAGGCGAGCTGTTCCCGCGCTGCCAGGGGGCGGAGATCGATCTCGACGAGCTCGGCGAAGAGATCAGCGCGCGGCGCGAGGAGCTGCTCGAAGAGCTCGGGCTGGACGACGACGAAGCCTCATAGCCACGGAGGCTCGCGCGCCCGACGGCGCATCGCGGCCTCGTCCGACACCACGCAGGGCGCCGATCGTCTGAAATGGCCTGGTTCCATCGCAAGACCCCGGAGCCACGCCATGGCCGCTGCCACGCACGCCGCACGCCCTGCCACATCGAGCGCGCTCGAAGCGGCGTTGCGTGCACGAGGCTTCGCGGCGGAGGACTTCCGGCTCGAGGAAGAGCACGACTCCGAGCTGGCCGAAGAGCTGGGCGTCGCGGGCGGCATTCTCAAGGTGCGATGCCGGTCCACCGGTGAAGAGCGCCTGTACGCCACCGGCACCGGATCAGGCTGGCTCGGTGCGTTCCTCATGGACCTCGCGCGCGGGCACTTCGCGCGCGCGGTACGCGTGGACGCGCGCGGGCGCCTGCCGATCACGGTGCGCGTTCCGGCCCCGTCGCCGAGCGTGCACGCCTGGTAGCGTTCCGCGCCTCGCGCTAGTCGCCGACGCCGCGCGGCAGCAGCAGCTCGAGCACCGTTCCGTCGGGCGCTTTCGAACGGCCGACGACCGAGCCCGCGTGCGCCTGGACGATGGCGTCGATCGCCTGCAGCCCGAGCCCCGGTCGGTCCCGGCTACCGGCTCCGCCCAGTCGATCCTGCTCGTCGGAAGGAATCGCCCGCGGCAGCGTGACCTCGAACCAGACCCGGTCGGCGGCGGAGCCGTCGATGCGCACGCCCACGCGATCGCCGTGCGCATGCGCGAGGGCCGTCGAGAGGAGGTGCGCGAGGGCGCGCTGCAGCGCCGCAGCGTCGGCGTGCAGGCGAAGGTCGCCATGCTCGACCACGTCGACGTCGACGGCGGGGTTGACACCGCGAACCGATTCGAGGGCCGCCTGCGCGAGTCGGCCGAGGTCTGCGACCTCGCGCGGCCCCCGTCGCGCGTCGGCGTCGACGCGCGCGACATTGGAGAGATGATCGAGCGAACGCGCCATGCGCTGCGTGCTGGAGCGGATGCGCCGCATCGCTTGCTGCACGGCGTCGTCGGCGCTGCGCACGCTCGCGACCTCCGCGCTCAGATTGATGGCCATGAGCGGCGTCCGGAGGTCGTGCGCGAGACCCCGGATCAGGGCCTCCTGGGTTCGCAGCAGCGCCTGCGCACGCCGCGCGCGCTTCTCGCGTGCTCGCACGCCGGCGTGCAGCATCAGCCGACGCGCGAGTGCATCGACGTCGAGCGCGGCCGCATCGAGCGTGTCGATGCCGCGCGACGCGAGTCGCAGGCGGTCGGCGGAGGCGAGCTCCGAGCGCGCGATCAGGAGCACGGGAACGGGAGCCTCGACCTGCAGGAGCCGCTCGGCGAGCGCGATCGCGTCGCCGGTGGGGCACGGCGGCGCATCGACGAGGACGACGACGTCCGCGGTAGCCGCCTCGATCTCGCGGCGGGCGACGGCCTCGTCGGCCCGGATGACGTCGCTCGCCGACGCGAGGTGCGCGGCGGAAACGATCATCGCCTCGAGCACCGGATCGCGTGCGATCGCGACGATCCGCAGCGGTGCCGGGGTGAGGGTCTGCGTCTCGTCCATGGCGCGCGAAATGCAGGAATTCTGTCCTACATCGGACCTGTGCACCTGCCGACAGACCCTCGCTTTGCGGGGCGAGAAGATGGCTCCATCGAAGCTTCGGGCCACCGGCGAATCGGGCCCGCTTCGAGCCGATCCCTACGATTCGTGAAGGACCTCTGCATGAACCAGGACCAAGTGAAGGGCCGCGCCGAGCAGGCGAAGGGCGCGGTGAAGGAAGCCACCGGAAAGGTGTTGAACGATCGCGACCTCGAAGCGCGCGGCAAGGCCGACAAGGCGGCCGGCAAGGTGCAAGGCGCGTACGGCGACGCGAAGGAAAACGTGAAGGACAGCGTCAAGCGCGACCGCTGAGCGCCCGCCGCTCAACTGGCGCCCCGGCTCGCGAGAGCCGGGGCGTTCTTCATTTGCGGCAGGCGTTCAGGCCCAGCGCGATCGGATCATCGCCCCGACGTCGACGCGCGCCGACGCGCCGTGCTGCGGGGGCGCCTGTGCAGAGCCCGCCGGCGCGGCGAACGGCACGACATCGACGAAGCACGGCAGCAACGCTTCCGGGATGAAGCGCGTCAGCGTCGCGTGCACGTAGCGGTCGCCGCCCGCAGCCTGCTGGTGCACGTAGAAGCGATGGGGCACGACGAGATGGAGGTGCGAGCGGGCCCGCGTCATCGCGACGTAGAGCAGGCGTCGCTCTTCCTCGATCTCCGCGGCGGATCCGGTCGCCATGTCGGAGGGCAGGCAGCCGTCGACCGCATTGAGAAGGAACACCACGCTCCATTCCTGACCCTTCGCGGAATGGATCGTCGAGAGCACGAGCCAGTCGTCGTCGCGATGCGGCGCGCCAGCTTCGTCGCTCGCGGCCTGGGGCGGATCGAGCGTGAGCTCGGTCAGGAAGCGTTCCCGCGACGCGTGCGCCGCGGCGAGCTGCACGAGCTGCGCGAGATCGGCTGCGCGAGCGGGCGCGTCCTCGTGCACACGCTCGAGCTGGGGCCGGTACCACGTCACCACGCGCTCGAGCTCGGCCGGCCAGGCCCACGCTTCGGCGCGCAATCCCGCGTAGAGCGACGCAAACGCGGCCCACCCTTCCGCTGCTGCCGGCGGCACCCGGAATGCGAGGAGCGCGCTTGCCGGGTCCGGCACCGACTCGAGCGCGTCGGCGAGACGCTTGGCCGTCGCAACCCCGACGCCGGGCACGAGCGCGCTCGCACGCAGGCACGCGGCACGCGACCGCGGATTCTGCGCGAGCCGCAGTACCGCGAGGACGTCGCGCACGTGCGCCGTCTCGAGGAACTTCAGGCCGCCGTACTTCACGAACGGAATGCCGCGACGCGCCAGCTCGAGCTCGAGGGCCGCGCTGTGGTGCGCGGCGCGCATCAGCACCGCCTGCCGCTTGAGCACGATGCCGGCCTCGCGCTGGCGCAGTACTTCGTCGGCGACCCAGGCGGCCTGCTCCGACTCGTCGGCGACGCGCACGAGCCGAGGCGGCTCGCCGCGAGCGCCGACACTCGCGAGCTGCTTCGCATGGCGCTCGGCCGCGAGCGCGATCACGCCGTTCGCCGCGTCGAGGATCGCCTGCGTCGAGCGGTAGTTGCGCTCGAGCGTGACGATGCGGGCGGGCGTCGGGAACGCGGCCGGGAAGTCGAGGATGTTC
>DATKND010000123.1:0-13037 GCA_035541475.1 Myxococcota bacterium
CGACCCGATCCGGCGTCGCTGCTCGTCTCGGGCGCCGGGGTGCTCGCGTTCGGCGTGGCGGTCGCCCGAAATCCGCGCGCGCGTGCCCTGGCGGCGCTCGCGCTCTGTGCACACGCCGGCGCGCTCGAGCTCGCGCTGCGCCTGCGCGACGCCGACGCCGCGCTTTCGCTGCCCGCGGAGCGCAACGTCGAGGCGTCCGTCGCGGAGGTGCGCGAGAGCGGTCGCGGGATCCGGCTGGTGCTCGACGAGTTGGCGGCGGCCGACGCCGATCCGGCGCCGCTGCCCGCGCGCGTGCTGCTGCTCGGCGAGCCCGGCGACTCGAGCTTGCGCGCGCTGCCGCCGGGCGCGCGGCTGCGCGCTCGGCTCCTGCTGCGGATGCCGTTCCCGCTGCGAAACCCAGGTCGTCCGCCGGACGACGCGCTGACACGCGCGGGGATCGCCGCGCTCGCGACGTTACGCGAGCCGGAGCTGCTCGTGCGCGTGCCCGAGCGCGACCGCGGCGGTCTCGCAGCCTGGCTGCATGGGCCGCGCCGGCGCGCCGCCGATCGCCTGCTGGCGCTGGGTCCGGGCGGCGCGCTGCTCGCTGCGCTCTCGCTCGGCGATCGCTCGGGGCTGCCTTCCGACGCGCAGGACGCCTTCGCGCGGCTCGGGATCGCGCATCTGCTGTCGGTGTCCGGGCTGCACCTCGCGCTCGCCGCGGCCTTCGCCTACGCGCTCTGCGCGGGGGTCCTACGTCGCTCCACGCGCCTGGCGGCGCGCTGCGACACGCGAGATGCCGCGCGAGCCGCCGCCGTCGCAGCGGCGTTCGTCTACGCGGTGCTGACCGGCTTCGAGGTGCCCGTGCGTCGCTCGTTCGCGCTGGTGGCCGCGGGCGCCCTGTCGCTCGCGGCATCGCGCACGTCGCGCGCGTGGCATCCGCTCGCCGCGGCGGCGCTGTGGGTGCTGGCCTTCGAGCCGCAGGCGCTCTTCGAGGCGGGGCCCCAGCTTTCGTTCGCAGCTTGCGCCGCGCTGGTGGCGGCGGCCCGACACGACGCCCCGCCCGTCGCGGGGCGGCGCGCACGGGTGGCCTCGCTGCTGCGCACGACCGCTGCGGCAAGCCTCGCGACGACGCCCATCGCGGCCTGGCACGGGCTGCCGGCGGCGCCGCTCGCGTTGGTCTCGAACGCCGTGGCGGTGCCCTGGACCGGCGTCGCGCTGATGCCGGCCTCGCTCGGCGGCGCGCTGCTCGGCGCGTTGCCCGGAGGCCGCTGGAGCGAGCTCGCGTTGCGCGGTGCGGTCGCCATCGGAGACTGGAGTCTCGCGGCGGTGTCGTGGGCGGCGCGCGGCGCGCTGGCCGGCGCTGGCACCGCGCCCTCGCATCCGCTCTGCGCGCTCGCGGCCGGAGTCGCGCTCGCGCTCTGTCGCGCGCGCGACACCCGCGTGCTCTGCGCCGCGGCGCTCGGAACGGCGCTGCTCCTCGCGTTCGCGCCGCCGCCGGCGCTCGCGCCAGAGACACCGCGCCTGGTCGTGCTCGACGTCGGCTCGGGCGACGCGCTGCTCGTGCAGGGACGTGACGGCGCGGTGCTCGTCGACGCGGGTCCCGCGTTGCCCGGGCGCTTCGACCGCGGCCGCGACACCGTCGTGCCTGCGCTGCGCGCGCTCGGCGTTCGCCGACTCGATCTCGTGATCGCGACGCACGCCGACCTCGACCACCGCGGCGGGCTGCCGGCCGTGCTGTCGTCGCTGCCGGTCGGTGCGCTGTGGCTGTCGCAGGGCAGCGCCGACGACCCGGGCTTCGCGGAGGCCATCGCGGCGGCGCGCGAGGCCGGCGTGCCGGTTCGCGAGATCTCGGCGGCGGATCCCCCGCAGCGGCTCGGCGATCTGCGCATCACTCCGGTCTGGCCGGCGCCCGGTGCAGGAGGTCCGCGCAACGAGCGCTCGCTCGGCGTCCACGTCGAGACGGCTCGTCGCTCCGTCCTGCTGCTCGGCGACCTCGGCGTGGCCGAGCCGGCGCTGCTCGCGCGCGAAGGCCCGCCGCTGCGCGCGGACGTTCTGGTGCTCCCGCATCACGGCAGCCGGCGCTCATCGAGCGCGGCGTTGCTCGCGGCGGTGTCACCCGAGGTCGCGATCGTGTCGGCGCCGTGTCGCGGTCGGCTCCCGCATCCGTCTTCGCTCGCACGGGCGCGGGCGGCCGGCGCCTCGCTCTGGTGGACGGGGCGCGACGGCGCAGTGCTCGTCGCGCTCGGCGAGCGCTTCGCGGTGCTGCCGTGGGCCGACCGGCGACCGCAGTGCGAGCCGGCGCGCGCCCGTTCTCAGCCGGCGGCGCCGACCGACTCGGTCCCCTGGAAGGCCAGCACGTCCGGGCGGCAGACGAAGCGGACGGGCGGAATCTCGATGCTGCCGACGCCGATCGATGCCGACACCGGGTAATAGGGCGTCAGCGCCTCGTGTCCCCACACGGCCGCATCGAAGCGCTCGAGGCGCGGTCGCAGCCGCTCGGCGCGCTCGAGCTGCGTGCGCGGCTCGAGCTGCACGAGGCGCAGCCCGTGAGGCGTGTGCGCGAGCGTCAAGGTGCCGGTGAACTGCACGTCGTCGGGCGCGAGCGGGTCGGGATCCTGCGCCTCGATCGCGAGCGTGGTGGCATCGCCGATCCGGACCGCGAGCGAGCAGCCGTCGTAGCGACGCGACACCGAAATGTGTGCCAGTCGCGCGGGAACGCCCCAGCGCGCCGCGAGTTCGCGCGCCACGGCCGGCGAGTCGCAGGCCGCCGCCCACACGAATCCGCGCGTCCGCAAGCCGCTGCGACAGCCGATGCGGAGCTGCACGAGCGAGAACGGTCCCCACGGACTCTCCGCGCAGCGCCAGGCCAGGACGATCAACGTGGCCGGATTCGTGGGGTGCAGGCCGGAGGGCAGCAGCGGCTCCCGCGAAGCCGCGAGCATCTCGAAGCCGGCCTGGAAGACCTCGACCCGCGCGAGCGAGACCGTGTCGGTGCAGAAGGCGGGCAGGCGCGGAGCCTTCGCGGCGAGCGCATCGAGATCCGCTGTGCCGACGAGCACTTCAAATGACTCCCTGGAACTTCGGCATCACCTCCTGGGCGAACAGTCGGAGGCTCTCGAGCACCTCCGTCTGGGGCAGCGTCTCCATCGCGTTCACCAGGAAGTTGATGCCGTCGACGCCGATCGATTGCCAGCGCTCGATCGCGCGCGTGATCTGCTGCGGGTCGCCGATGCAGATGCCCTCGGGCGCGTCGCGCGCGGCGCCCGGATTGCCCGCGTCGCTCGCGGCGGCGGGCGCGAGGTTGCCGAGCGATTGATAGGCGCGCGTCGGGTAGGCCTCGCGTGTCCAGAGCAGATGCGAGTTGGCGAGCCCGAAGAGGCCGAGCATTCGCATCCCGCGCTCCGTCGCGACACCGCGGTTCTCGTGGCAGTAGAGGAAGTTGAGCGTCGTGACGCGATCGTTCACGACCGCGCCGACCGGATCGCAGAGCTGGATGCGCCGGTGGTACTCGCGGGTGCGGCGCTCCTGCTCGGCGTAGCCCGCGGCCGCGACGCCGAGGCAGCCGAGCCCGCGCTCGGCCGCGTCGAGCTCCGTGCCCGGGCTCGTCACCGTCACCCACAGCGGCGGGTGCGGCTTCTGCACCGGCTTCGGCAGCACGTTGCGCTCGGGCAGCGAGAAGCAGCGGCCCTCGTAGCGGACGGGCTCGTCGCCCCACAGCCGGGGCAGCACGCGCACGAACTCGTCCCACGTCTTCTTGGTGTCGTCGGGATTCGCGCCGAATCCACCGAGCTCGGTCCAGGTCGATGAGCGGGCGGTGCCGAGCTCGAGGCGTCCCTGCGACAGGATGTCGAGCGTGGCGGCGCGCTCGGCGACGCGCACCGGGTGGTTCATTTCCGGCACGCACACGACCGCGCCGTGGCCGACGCGGATGCGCCGCGTCTGCGCGGCGATCGCGGCGAGCACGACCTCCGGCGCCGAGCAGTGCGAGTACTCCTCGAGGAAATGGTGCTCGACCGCCCACACCCAGTCGAAGCCGAGCTCGTCGGCGAGGCGCGCCTGCTCGAGCGCGTTCAGGAAAACGGCCGGCTCGACGCCCGGGCCGAACGGCCGCGGTACGGACATCTCGAAGAAGAGGCCGAAGCGCACGGGCGAAAGTGCTAGCGCACCTTGGCTGCGATTCCTCAGCGTTCTACTTGAAGAACTTCCCGCTCGTACTGTGCGAGGCTCGGGAACATTTTGAAGGGCCGGCCGCGAGCGGCGGCGGCGTCGGGGAGCGGCGCCGCGCCGACGCGCCCGTGCAGCGCGTCGAGCAGAGCGCGGAACGCCTCGAGCCCGCCCCCGGCGCCCGGGAACAGGGTACGCGGATCGAACTGGTCGCTGCGCAGGCGCACCGTGCGCAGCGGCGCGTCCGAGATCTCCGTCCAGTTGAGCAGCAGGTCCACCAGGATGACCGGCTTCGCCGCGATGCCGTGGACGGCGGCGACGGCGATTCCGTCGACGCGCGTGAAGTCGACTTGCGGCCCGTTTCGAAGCGAGAGGCCCGAGTCGTCGAGCGCGACCGGCACGGCCTCGACACACTTCAGCTCGTGGAAGCGCGCACCGTCGGCCGCGGCGAAGGCCGCCTCGTCGATGTGCGCGTCGGGGATGTCGGCTTCCATCGTCGCCACCCTCGCGGGCGGCGGCTTCGGGGGCTGCGCGGGCGCCGCGGGCTCGGCCACGTCGCTCGACAGGTCGGTCCCCGGACCCGCGGTGCCGAAGGCGTCGCGCGCCGAGTCTTCGTCGTTTGCCGGCAGGATCGGATCGGTGTCGGGCAGGGAGAGCGAGAGATCCTGCTCGTCGCCGCTCACCTTGCTGCCGTCCGCGGAGAGCTCGAAGACCGCCGCCTTCTCGACGGGCGGCGGCAGCTCGCTGGGACGCTCGCCCGCGCCCGCGTACATCGGATCGAGCTCGACGTCGAGCACGCGCTCCATCGGCTTCGGCTTCGCGGCGGCCCGGATCGCCGGAGCGGCGGGAGGCCTCGCGAGCTCGAGATCGAGCTCGCTGTCGCTCTCGCTCGTGCCCGACGCCTCGAGCGCGGCGACGCGCGACGCGAGCTTCGCACGCTTGGCCTCGTCGAGCCCTTCGGCCGCGAGCGCGATCTTGCCCGCGCGCAGCGCGGTCTCGCGATGGAGCGGCGCGGCTACCTCGGCGAAGCGCATCGCGACGCCGGGAGACATGCGCGGCGACGCGGCGAGCGCGTCGCGCAGCATGCGCGCGGCGAGGGGGCGGTCGCCCGCGGCGGCGAGCGCCTCGGCCAGCGGGAGGGCCGTGCGCGGGTCGAGTCGCACGGACGGCACGCGCGTGCCGAAGGCGCGCCAGAAGGCCGCGGCCGCCGACGTCTCGCCGACTCGGACCTGCTCGTGGATGAAACGGCGCAGCGGCTCCGCGGCGCGGCTCGCCTCGTCGGCCGTGCAGGCCGCGTCACAGAGCGCACGCACGAGCTCTGCGTCCTGGGGTCGCGCGCGGACGGCGGGCTCGAGGATGCCGACCGCCGCGCTCGGACGACCCGCGTCGCGCGCGGCCTGGGCCGCGGCGAGCGCGGGGTGGCTGCGCGCCTCACCGGCCTCGAGCGGCTCCTCGAGCTGCCATTTCCGCGCGGCCAGCGCCGACCCGATTCCGCAGAGCGCGCCGGCGATGGGCACGATCGCCCCGAGGCCGCGCGTCGGACCGCTGCCCGCGTCGGTCGCCGTCAGCAGCACCTCGCCGACGAACCACGCGCCGAGCGGCGCATAGACCGGCAGCTCGAACGACGCGTCGGAGCCCGGCAGCAGCAGCCATGTCCGCAGCGACGCCATGCCGTGTCGGGTGATCAGCGCCGCGATCGCCGCCGTCACGAGCCCCGAGGCGCCCACCAGCGGGCGCCCCTGCGCCCCGATCGCCGCGTACACCGCCGCGGAGAGGAGTGCCGAGAGCGCCAGGAATCCGGCGTAGATCTTCGCGCCCCAGAGCGCCTGGAGATGAGGTCCGAGCGCGAGGAGCAGCGCGCCCGTCACCAGCGCGTGGAGGAGGCTCTCGCTGAAGAGCCAGTAGCAGGCGAAGCCCTGCGGCGAGAGCGCGCCCGGATCGACGCCGAGCCTCGCACCCTGGACATCGAAGCCGGCCGCGGTCGCGATCGCGCCCGCTGCGCAGGCGGCGACCAGCGACCAGGTCACCCAGGGCAGGCGATCGGACGAGAGCTCGTCGTGCGGAATGGCGGAGAACATGCGGTTCCCGGGACTGCGACTCCGGGACGTATCGACCGCCGCCGCATGGCGCTGGAGACGCAAGCCCGGCCGCAAAGGCCGGGCGAGCGGCAAGCCGTCCGGCGCGCAACGAGGCGAAGTCGAGCGAAGTTCAGAAAAACACCCGAACTCCGCCTCGCTATCGTCGCGCGCCATGCGGCCCGAGGCGGAGACCCGCGAGATCGCGCCGCCGCGGGGGCCGTCGCCTTCCGCCGGGGAGCTGTGGGCGCTCGGCGCGATCCTCGCCGTGGCGATGGGGCTGCGCGCCTGGGTCCTGCGCGACCTCGCGCTCCACGATCCGTTCTTCGACAGCCCCTCGGTCGACGAGCAGATGTATCACGAGTGGGCCGCGTCGATCGCGCGCGGGGAAGGTCTCGGCGGCCAGGTCTTCCTGAACGGGCCCGCCTATCCCGTCTTCCTCGCTGCGATCTACCGGATCTTCGGACCGAGCGTGCTCGCGGCGAAGGCGGTGCAGAGCGCGCTCGGCGTGCTCGACTGCGTGCTCGTGTGGGCGCTCGGACGCCGACTGCTCACGCCGATGATCGGCCTCGGCGGCGCCGCGATCCTCGCGGTCTACGAGCAGGCGCTCTTCTATCCCGCGACCCTGCTGCTGGAAGGCGCGCTGAACACGCTCCTGCTCGGCATGCTGTGGCTTTGCGTGCGCGCGCAGGAGAGCGGGCGGCCGGCGCGCTGGGCGGCGGCCGGCGCGTGCACCGGGCTCGCGGCTCTCGCGCGCCCGACCGCGCTCGGCTTCGCGCTCGCGATGACGCTCTGGGCCGCGTTGCGCCCCGGTGTCGTGCGGCGCGCGCGCGGCATCTCGGCGCTGGCCTACGCGCTCGGCGTCGCGGCCGCGATTGCGCCGGCGACCGTGTACAACGCCCGGGTCGGCGGCGACTTCGTGCTCGTGACCTACGCCGGCGGCATGAATCTCTACATCGGCAACAACCCGGCCTCGCATGGGGAGTTCGACGTGCCCCCGATCGTGCCGACCGCGCTGGCCGACGATCCCGAGGAGCAGCGCGCGGTCTTCGCCGAGCTGGCGGAGCGCGCGCGCGGCCGATCGCTCGCGCCCTCCGAGGTCTCGCAGTACTGGGCGGGTCGCGCGCTCGAATTCGTGCGCGAGCAGCCGCTCGCGTGGCTGCGCCTGATGGCGCGCAAGGTCGTGCTCTCGCTGAACGCCTACGAGCCCTGGAACGTCCGCTCGCTGACCCTGGCGCGCGAGGCGTCGGCGGCGCTGCGACTTCCGTTGCTCGGCTTCGGCGCGATCGCGCCCTTCGCGGCGCTCGGCCTGTGGGCGACGCGCCGCGCGCGCGTGCGGCTCGTGCCGCTCTACGCGTGGCTCGCGACGGTGTGGCTCACGCTGTGGGTCTTCTTCGTGCTGTCGCGATATCGCGTCGCCGCAGTGCCAGTGCTCGCGGTCTTCGCCGCGGCCGGCGTCGCGAGCGCGCTGGAGGCGCTGCGCCGGCGACGCGCGCGCGAGATCGCGGCCGTGACGCTCGCGCTCGCCGCGCTCGCGCTCGCGGTGAACCGGCCGATCGAGCGCGAGAACCTCGGCATCGCCTGGTACAACCTCGCGAACCACTACCGCGATCGCGGCGAGTACGACCGCGCGATCGAGCTCTACCAGCGCGCGCTGGTCGGTGTGCCCGGCTACCTGTCGGCCTACAACAACCTGGCGCGTACCTTCGAAGACGCGGGACGACGCGACGAGGCCGTGACGGCCTGGGGCGTGCTTCTCGTGCTGGCGCAGCGGCAGGGATCGCCGCAGCACGTCGAGCGCGCGCAGCGACATCTTGCAGCTCTCGGGGCAAGCGCCGAAGGCGCGCGCAGCGAGGCAAGCCCTCCGGCGCGCAGCGAGGCGAAGCCGAGCGAAGATCAGAAGAGCGACCGGGTGCGTTGAGGCCACCGCAAGCGAGGCATCACGGCGTCTCGATGCGAGCGGCCTCCGCGCGCGCTCGCTCGCGCATGATCGTGTTGATCCGTCGATCGGGGTTGATCTCCGCCGCGCGCGCGAAGGCCTGCTCGGCCTCGCCAGCCCGACCGAGTTTCAACAGCGCGCGACCGAGCTCGAACTGAGCGTTCTCGAGGTCGGGCTGGAGAGCGACGGCGCGCTCGAGCGCGGACGCCACGCGCGACCACTCGCCGCGCCGCGCGTGCAGCGCCGCGACCAGCTGCCAGGTGCTCGGCTGCTCCTGGAGCGCCAGCGCGCGCTCGTACTCGCGCAGCGCGCCGGCCTCGTCGCCACGGCGATCGAGGGCACCGGCCAGCACGACTCGCCAGCGGGCGCTGTCGCGGCCGACCTCGCGCAGCCGGTCGAGTCCTGCACCGAGCGCACCGACGTCGCCCGACGCCTGCGCGCGACGCAACACGATGTTGGTCTGGAACTCCGCGCCGAGCAGCAGCGCGAAGCAGGCGAGGCCGACGACCCAGACGGCGCGCGCAACCCGAGGCGAAGACGTCGCGCCGGCCGCGGCGCCGTCGCCGCGCGGCCGCAGCAGGATGCGGGCCACGCGTCCGTCGCGGAGCTTCCACACCACGCCGTCGAGCACGAAGTGGTGAAGGTTCACGATCGACGCGACTAGCACGGCCAGGCCGCCGTCGTAGGGGAGCCGGCCGAGCAGACCGGGAGCGAAGACCAGCGCGGGCAGAGTCCACACCATCGCGCCGGCGAGCAGCACCTTCGCGAAGTAGCGCCAGCTGGCAGGCGAGGCGCCGCTGCGACCCACGCCGGCGTAATAGGCGGTCACCCAGAGGTACTGGAGGCCATGCGCGGTGGCGATCCAGAGGAAGTAGTAGGCGCCTTCGCTCGACTCCCACGGCTCGAAACCGGTGCGCACGCCGAAGCGCCGCAGCGCGAGCGGCACGCTGAACCAGAGAGCCTGGGTGGCGACGAGCGCGAGCGTCGGCAGGGCGTCGACGAGACTCGCGCGCCGCAGCAGTCGCGCGACCGCGACCCCGACCGCCGCGGCGTAGGCGAGGGCGGTCGCAGCGAAGAGCGGCTCCCCGATGCGCGGGTCGAGGTCGAGCGAGAGGAAGCGCACCGCTGCGGTCGCGGGCCCGACGGGCGCGACGTCCGATGCGCGCGCGCCGGTGTGGAGCGCGAGCAAGGTCAGCGCGTAGGAGAGCACGAACGATGTGTGCAGCCAGCGGCGCAGCGAGCCCTCGAGCGCCACGCCGCGGCGCCGCAGCATCATCGCCGCGATGCCGAAGTTCTGCCCGGAGTAGTGCCACGGGCTCCAGGACACGTAGAGCGTGAAGACCGCCGCGGCGACGAGCGGCACGTACACCGCTGCGGCGAAGAGCGCGACGAGCAGCAGGGTCGCGTGCACCGCGAACAGCGCGTAGGCGCGCCGGTCCTCGCGCTGCTCGTAGACGCGCAGCAGCGTCGCTCCGTAGTGCGGTGTCAGCACCAGCAGCGACGCGAACGAGACCCACAGCGGTCCCTGGTGCGCGCGCAGCGCGGGCCCGACGAAGGCGAGCGCGCCGAGCGCCGCCACGTACCAGAGTCCGCAGCCGAAGAGCAGGTCGCGCCAGGGGCCATAGAGCCAGCGCGGCGCGGGGACGGTGGGCGCGCTTCGCGCTGCGGTCGTCGCCGGCGCAGTCGTCACCAGCGCAGTATATCCGCGTGCGTCCGAGGCTATGCTGAGCGCGTGCTGCGCCACGCTACGCCCTCCGCATCGAGCGCTCCGGAAGCGAGCGCCGTGAAGGACGTGGTGCGCTACGCCGACGGCGTCGCGATCGCGAGGGCGGACCACGTCGCGCGCGAAGAGCCCCTCGAGATCCAGCTCGGAGCGGCGCCGCTGGCCGTCGTGATGCGGACGCCCGGCCACGACGAGGAGCTCGCCTGCGGCTTCCTGGTGACCGAGCGCGTGGTCGACGATCCGTCTCAGATCGTCTCGGTCCGCCACTGCCGGCAGGCGCGCGATCCCGCGTCGGCCGAGAACGTCGTGCGGGTCGTGCTCGGCGACGGCGTGCGCGTCGACCTCGAGGCGCTGCGGCGCAATCTCTACGCGAGCAGCAGCTGCGGCATCTGCGGCAAGGCGACGCTCGACAACGCGCTCGCGTCGGCGCCTCCGCTCGACGACGCGTCGCGCTTCCCGCCCGACTTCTTCTACGCGCTGCCCGATCGGCTGGCGCGCGCGCAGGCGACCTTCGCGGAGACGGGCGGCGTGCACGGTGCGGCGCTCTTCGACAGCCGCGGCGGGCTCGTGATCGCTCGCGAGGACGTCGGCCGACACAACGCGGTGGATAAGGTCGTGGGCTTCGCCCTGCGCGCGGGCCGTCTGCCGCTCTCCGGCCACGTGCTGCTGGTGTCGGGCCGGATCTCGTACGAGATCGCGCAGAAGGCGCTGGCGGCGCGCATCCCGGTCGTGGCGGCGGTCTCGGCACCGTCGTCTCTGGCGGTCGAGCTCGCGACGCGCGCGCGCATGGCCCTGGTCGCGTTCCTGCGCGGGCGTTCGATGAACGTCTTCGGCGAGCGCGCGCGGATCGCGAGCGCGTCGTGAACGACGCGGACGACGCGCCGCCCGACGACGACGCGATCCACGACGGCGCGGGCGACGCCGGCGCGGCCGGCGGGCTCGAGGCCGCGTGGACGGCCATGCGGCGCTCGGTCCACGAGATGGGGCTGCGGCGCACGTCGCGCGCGCTCGGGACCTTGAACCAGGCGCGCGGCTACGACTGCCCCGGCTGCGCCTGGCCGGATCCCGAGCGGCGAGCCGCGCTCGAGTTCTGCGAGAGCGGCGCGAAGGCGGTCGCGCACGAGGCGACGCGCCGGCGGATCGGAGCGGACTTCTTTGCCGAGTGGCCGGTCGAACGACTGCTGGCGCAGAGCGACCATTGGCTCGAGGCGCAGGGTCGCCTGGTGGAGCCGCTGTGGCGGCCGCCGGGCTCGAAGCACTACCAGCCAATCGCATGGGAGGCGGCCTTCGAGCGGATCGCGCAGGCGCTGCATGCGCTCGACTCGCCGGACGAAGCCATCTTCTACACCTCGGGCCGCACCAGCAACGAAGCCGCGTTCCTGTACCAGCTCTTCGCGCGCATGCTCGGCACGAACAACCTTCCGGATTGCTCGAATCTGTGTCACGAGTCGAGCGGCGTCGGGCTCGGCGACTCGATCGGCATCGGCAAAGGAACGGTGTCGCTCGTGGACTTCGAGATCGCAGACGCGATCTTCGTGATCGGCCAGAACCCCGGCAGCAACCATCCGCGCATGCTGAGCGCGCTCCAGGCAGCGCGGCGCCGCGGCTGCCGCATCGTCGCCGTGAACCCGCTGCGCGAGCGCGGCCTCGTGCGCTTCGCGCATCCCCAGGAGCCGCTCGCGCTGCTCGGCCGGGGCACCCCGATCGCCGAGCTCTACCTGCAGGTGCGCGTCGGCGGCGACGTCGCGCTGCTGCGCGGGATCGCGAAGGCGGTGCTCGAGCAGGAGGCGCTCGGCCCGGGCCGCGTGGTCGACTGGAGCTTCCTGCACGGCTCGACCTGCGGCTTCGAGTCCTACCGCGAGGAGGTCGAGGCTACGCCATGGGAGACGCTCGAGGCGCGCAGCGGTGTCGCGCGCGCGCAGATGCGCGAGGCGGCTTCGGTCTACACTGGCGCGGAGCGCGTGATCGCGTGCTGGGCGATGGGCATCACGCAGCACCGCCACGGCGTCGCCAACGTGCAGGAGATCGTGAACCTGCTGCTGCTGCGCGGGAACATCGGCGTGCCGGGTGCCGGGCCGTGTCCCGTGCGCGGACACAGCAACGTACAGGGCGACCGCACCATGGGAATCTGCGAGCGCCCGCGCCCGGAGTTCCTGGATCGCCTCGGCGCGGAGTTCGGCTTCATCCCGCCGCGGAGCCACGGCTTCGACACGGTCGGCGCGATCGAGGCGCTGCGCGACGGCCGCGCCCGCTTCTTTCTCGGCCTCGGCGGCAACTTCGCGGTCGCGAGCCCCGACGCGGCGCTCACCGCGGACGCGCTCTCTCGCTGCCGCCTCGCTGCGCACGTCGCGACGAAGCTGAACCGCACGCACCTCGTCGCCGGACGCGAGTCGCTGCTGCTCCCCTGCCTCGGGCGCACCGAGCGCGATGTCCAGGCATCGGGACCGCAGTTCGTGAGCGTCGAGGACTCGATGAGCGTGGTGCACCGCTCCGAAGGCGCGCTCGAGCCGGCCTCGACGAGTCTGCGGAGCGAGCCGGCGATCGTGGCCGGGATCGCGGAGGCGGCGCTCGGCGCGAGCGCGGTGCCCTGGCGCGAGCTCGCGGCCGACTACGACCGGATCCGCGAGCGGATCGCGCGCGTCGTCCCCGGCTTCCACGATTTCAACCGCCGCGTGCGCCAGCCGTCCGGCTTCGCGCTGCCGAGCGGAGCCCGCACGCGACACTTCGAGACGTCGGATGGGCGGGCGCGCTTCCGACTGCACCCGCTGCCCGAGGACGAGCTGCCGCCCGGCCGCCTGCGGCTCACCACCTTGCGGAGCCACGACCAGTTCAACACCACGATCTACGGACACGACGACCGCTATCGCGGGATCTCCGGCGGCCGGCGCGTGGTGCTGTTGCACCGCGACGACATCGAGGCGCTCGGCCTGCGCGAGGGATGTCGCGTCGATCTGACGAGCCACTTCCGCGGCGAGACGCGCTCGGCGGCCGACTTCCGCGTCGTCGCCTACGACCTCCCGCGCGGCTGCGCGGCCACCTACTTCCCGGAGGCCAACGCGCTCGTTTCGCTCGGTGACTTCGCCGAGGGCAGCCGCACGCCGAGTTACAAGTCGCTGGAGGTGTCGCTGCGGCTCTCGCCGCAGCCTTAGCGGGGAAA
>DATKND010000124.1:0-13977 GCA_035541475.1 Myxococcota bacterium
CCTTGCGCGCCCGCGGTGCCGACGAGGTCTGCGACCGCGTGACGCCCGAGCTGCTGGCCGCGCGGCTCGAGCGGCCGTCGGGTCCGCGGCCGCTCGCGCCGTCGTGGGTCGGCGCGAGCGCCGCGACGCAGCGCCTGCTCGCGCGCCTCGAGCGCGCGGCGCGCTCGCGCGCGAATGTGCTCGTCACCGGCGAGACCGGAACCGGCAAGGAGCTGCTGGCGCGCGCGCTCCACGATCGCAGCGCGCGCCGGCGACAGCCGTTCGTGGCACAGAACTGTGCAGCGTTGCCCGACACCTTGCTCGAGAGCGAGCTGCTCGGTCACGTGCGCGGCGCCTTCACCGGAGCCGAGCGCGACCGCCGAGGCCTCTTCGAGGAGGCCGATGGCGGCACGCTCTTCCTCGACGAGGTCGGCGAGACCTCGCCGGCCTTCCAGGCGAAGCTGCTGCGCGTGCTCCAGGAGCAGAGCGTTCGCCCGGTGGGCGGCAACCGCGAGCGGCGCGTCGACGTGCGCGTCGTGGCAGCCACGCACCGCGAGCTCGCGCGCGAAGTCGCCGCGGGCCGCTTCCGCGAGGACCTCTTCTACCGGGTCGCCGTGCTGACCCTCGCGATCCCGCCGCTGCGCGAGCGGATCGACGATCTGCGCCCGCTCGCCGAGCACTTCCTCGCGCTCTACGGCCGCCTCGAGGGCAAGCCGGGCTGCCGGCTCTCGGTCGAAGCGCTCGCGCTGCTCGAGGCGCACGCGTGGCCCGGAAACGCGCGCGAGCTCGAGAACGCGATCCAGCACGCTCTCGCCTTCGCGGAGCCGGGCGCGACGATCGGCCGCGAGCACCTCGCCGAGCGGATCGGTCCGGCCCTCGCGCCGCTCGGCCTCGCGCTCGTGCAGACCGCGCCGGAGGAGCCGCTGCGCGAGAGCGTCGCGCGCGTCGAGGCGTGGCTGCTCCGCCGCGCGCTCGAAGCCGAGGGCGGCTGTCGCGCCGCCACGGCGCGCCGACTCGGCATGACGCGCGAAGGGCTCTACAAGAAGATGAAGCGACTCGGAGTTGCGTAGCGAGAGGGGCTCACTCCGGCGTGCAGCCGAGCGCCGCGAGCTGCTCCCTCCAGCGCGCGGCGCTCGCGGGGCCCTCGCTCCGCTGCTCGCCGTCGCGTGTCCACACGAGATTCGCGGGCAGGCCGCGCAGCCCCGCGCCGCGCCAGACGCGGCCGTGCGGGTCGAGCAGGACCGGCAGCTCGACACCGTGACCCTTCGCGAAGCGGCGCACTTCGTCTGCCGGGTCGCCGACGTTGACCATCAGAACGCGCACGCCGTGGCCCTCGCAGGCGCGCGCGCTGCGATCGAGCGCAGGCAGCTCGTCGGCGCAATCCGGACACCAGGTCGCCCAGAAGTGCAGCACGAGGGCGTTCTCGTCGGGCGCGCGCGTGACCTCGATCGCGTCACCGTCGAGCGTCTCCAGCGACGCGACCTCCGGTGCCGACGCCCCGACCAGCGCCAGCGCCGCCGCGCACGCGAGGTGGACGCGCACCTCAGAACCCCACGGCAAGGCCCGCGCTCCAGACCACCTTCTCGTCCTGCTGGCCGTAGAGCCACTGATCGGTCAGCGGGATCTGCACCGCCAGCCGCAGCGACGGCGAGAGCTGCGACGCGAAAGGTAGCCACACCCGGATCGACGGCGTCGCGTACAGCAGCGATCCGCCGCTGCTGTCGTAGCTCGATCCGTGGAACTGATCCTTCGCGGCGTAGCGGAAGTTGAGCTCGACGCCCGGCGTCAGCAGCCCGAAGAGCGGCGCGTCGAGGAAGTGCGACAGCGGAGCGTCGAGCGCGAGGTTCGCGAGCACCACGTCACCGTACCGGTAGTGGAGGCTGCCCTCCAGATTCTCGCGGAAGAGCGCGCTCGCGTAGAGCGAGTCCCACTCCATGCGGTGTGCGCCGGCGAGACCTGCGCCGAAGTCCCACGAGCCGGTGCCGACCTGGAGGTGCGGGTCGACCTCTCCGTCGACGCGCTGCTTCGACGCGCCGGTCGGCGCCTTCACGAAGCCGCGCGCCTCGAGCCACGTCGCCGGGAGGACGTCGCGGTCGCGCCACAGCACGACGCCGAGATTGAGCGTCGCGTCGCCGAAGCCGTCATTCCGCACCGTGTCGTGCGGCTCGCCGGCTGGCTGCTCGGAGATCTTGTTCCAGCGCCACGGCAGCATCAGCGACAAGGTGACGCGATCGATCGGCGAGACCGCGAGGTGGAGCGAGAGCTGACGCCCGTCGTTGACCTCGCGTCCCGGCGGCGGCTCCTCGTCCGGCTCCGCCTGGAGAAGGCCGCTTTGTTTCTCCCAGGCCTGGAACTCGAGATACGCGGACCAGCGACCGGACTCGAGACCCGTCGAGCCGGTCGCGGAGAAGAGCGGATCGCCGGCCTGACAGACCGAGCAGGCGCGGACCGCAGACGGAACATTCACGATCACGATCGATGCGGCGCAGAGCGCCGCGCGCACGACGTGCATTCGCAGCACGAGAGACCTCCCGCATTCGAGAAGAAGAGGTCCGAGCGCCACCCGGCGTACGGACACGCGACCGCAAAAGGACCGGCGCGCCGCGCGCGCGAGGTCGCGCGCGCGAGCGCTCAACCCGCGATTCGCGGTCCGGCGAGCGGGACCTGCTCGATGCGAGCGGCCAAGAGCTCGATGCGCCGCGCTGGCGGTGCGACGGCGGTCGTAGCGGGTCTCGTCACCCCGAGCGCGACGGCGGTGGAGGGCAGCGCGACCCCGAGCCGCGCGCTGCTGCCGGCCACCGGCACCTTCTCGCAGCCGCACGGGCAGGCGGGCACGAGCGAGAGCCCGTCGCTCGTCGCGTGGCGCGCTGCGGACGTCGCTCCGGACGCGGGCGCGGAGAGGCCGTGCTCGCCGCCGCGCGACGACATGCGCTCCGGACACGGCGTGAGCGCCACGGTCAGGAAGGCGGCGACCAGCGAGGCCACGAGGGCGCAACGGGCGCGCACGAGGACAACGTAGTCGGATCCGGCCGTCCGCGAAATGGCCGATCCGGTACGCTCGGGCGCCCGCGCGGTCGGGACGAGACCAGAAGGATCGGGATGAGGGAGCTCTCGGGCTGGGGTCGCCTGCCCGTGGTCGAGGGCCGCGAAGACGTCGCGGAGGAGCTCGAGCCGGCGAGCATCGGCGCGCGCCTCTCGCGCGGGCTCGGCCGCTCCTACGGCGACGCCTCGCTGCCGGCGTCGTCCGCCGACCGCATCGTGTGTACGCGGCGCGCCGACCGCATCCTGCACTTCGATCCGGCGAGCGGCGTGCTGCGGGCCGAGGCCGGCCTCTCGCTCCAGGACATCCACCGGATCTTCGGGCCGCGCGGCTTCGCGAGCCCGGTTCTCACGGGCACGGCCTACGTCACGCTCGGCGGCATGGTGGCCTCCGACGTGCACGGCAAGAACCACCACGTCGCCGGCACCTTCGGCGCGCACGTGCGCGCGCTGCGCATGCGCGTCGCCGACGGGCGCGCGCTCGAGGTGACCGACGAGAGCGAGCCCGATCTCTTCCGCGCGACCCAGGGAGGCATGGGCCTCACCGGGCACGTGCTCGAGGTCGAGGTCGCGCTCGAGCGCATCGAGTCGCCCTGGCTGGTCGTGGAGACGCGGCGTGCCGAGGACCTCGACGCGCTCGTCGACACGCTCTCGTCCGAGAGCCGGCGCTGGCCGCACGCGGCGGCCTGGGTCGACTGCACGACGCGCGGCCGCGGCATGGGACGCGGATACATCTCGCTCGGACGTTATGCCGCGCGCAGCGAGGCGCCGTCTGCGCCGCCGCGGCTGCGCGAGCGCGTCGCGGTGCCCTTCGATCTCCCCGGCTGGGTGGTCGCGCCGTGGAGCATTCGCGTGTTCAACACCGCCTTCCACCACCTGCACCGCAACACCGGCAGCCGCATCGTGAGCCCGCAGCCCTTCTTCCATCCTCTCGACTTCGTGCGCCACTGGAACCGGCTCTACGGGCGCCGCGGCTTCGCGCAGTATCAGTGCGTGCTGCCGCACTCGAGCGACGGCCGCAACGTGCAGCGCTTCTTCGAGGTGCTGACCCGACTCGGCGGCGCGTCGCCCGTCTCGGTGCTGAAGAACTGCGGGCCCGAGGGCCGCGGCGTGCTCTCCTTCCCGATGCCCGGCATCTCGGTCGCGCTCGACCTGCCGTTCCGGCGCGGCCACACGCAGGCGCTCGTCGACGCGCTGAACGAGGTCGTGATCGAGTCGGGTGGACGCATCTACCTCACCAAGGATGCGCTCACGCGGCCGGAGCACCTGCGCGCGATGGAGCCGCGGCTCGCGCGCTTCCAGGAGATCCGCCGCAAGTGGGATCCGGACGGGCGGCTCCGCAGCGCGCTCTCCGTGCGCCTGCTGGGCGACGCGGCGTGAAAGTCGCAATTCTCGGGGCCACGCGCGGCATGGGCCGCGCGCTCGCTCGCCGCATGGCCGCGCGCGGAGACCATCTCTTCCTGCTCGGCCGCAATTCCGAGGCGCTCGCGCGCAGCGCCCGCGACCTCGAGGCGCGCGGCGCGCCGCCGCCCGTCTCCTGGGCGCGCTGCGACCTGCAGGAGCCGGAGGGATTCGAGGATGCGCTCGACGCCGCCGACCACGCGCAGGCAGGCTTCGACGCGCTCGTCGTCTCGGCGGCGCTCTTCGCGACACAGGAGGAGCTCGAGGCGGATCCGAAGCGCCGCGCCGCGCTGCTCGCCGCGAATTTCGCGAACACCGTGCAGCTCTGCGAACTCGCGCGCGTGCGGTTGCTCGCGCGCGGCGGAGGCACCTTGTGCGTGTTCTCGTCGGTGGCGGGCGATCGCGCGCGCAAGCCGGTCGTCCTCTACGGCGCGGCGAAGGCCGGACTCTCCGCCTATCTCGAGGGTCTCGACCACCGCTTCCGCTCGCAGGGTCTGCGCAGCGTGACCGTGAAGCCGGGCTTCGTGCGAACGAGCATGACCGAGGGCCTCGCGGCGCCGCCCTTCGCGGGCGACCCGGACGCGGTCGCCGCGCGCGTGCTGCGCGCGATCGACCGCGGTGATCCGGTCGTCTACGCACCGCCGATCTGGCGCGCGGTGATGGCGTTGGTGAAGCGGCTGCCGCGCGCGGTGCTGCGAAGGGCCTCGTTCTAGCGCGGGGACCGGCAGAGGTCTCCGGGGAGGAACAGCTGGCCGCCGCAGGAGACCTCTGCCCGTCCCCGTAGCGAACCGCTACGAGAACCAGCTCGTGCGCGCGGCGAGCCCGTCCGCGACGAGCGCCTGGATCGCCTCCTTCACGACCTCGACCTTCGCCTCCACCGCGGCGTCGTCCTCGTCGGGATCGCCTTCGAATTGCAGCGGCCGTCCGAAGTGCAGCCGGAACTTGACCGGCAGCGGCACGAAGCCCGCGAGGCCGAGCCACGGGAAGGTGAGCGTCACCGGAAAGACCGGCGCGCCGAGCAGTCGTCCGACACCGCTCAGGTTCGCGATCCCCGGCGACTGCTCCTCGCCGCCGACGATCCCGACCGGCACGATCGGCGTGCGCGTCGAGAGCGCGAGGCGCATGAAGCCGAGCCCGAAGCGCTGGAGCTCGTAGCGATGGCGGAAGGTCTTCACGAAGCCGCGCGCGCCTTCCGGGAAGACCATGATCGCCTCGCCGTGCGCGAGCAGCTGCGCGCAGTTCTCGGGCGTCCCGACCACGCTGCCCGCGCGCTGCATCCAGACGTTGAAGAACGGAAGCGTCGGCAGGTAGTACTCGCCCATGCCGCGCACGATGCGCGGCGGCTCGGCCTCCAGCAGCATCGCCACCGCGAGCATCGCGGCGTCCCACGCGAAGGTATTGCCCGCGTGGTTGGCGATCAGGAGCGCGCGCCCTTCGGGCACGCGCTCGATGCCTCGCGTCTCGACGCGCAGGTAGTGTCGGTAGACCCAGATCATCGGGAGGGTGAGGCGTCGCGAGAGCGCGGGCTCGAGGCCGAAGGCGTCGAAGCCGTACCGGTTGAGGCGCGTGGGGATGCGCGCGATGCGCGCGTCGAGCTCGTCGCGCAGCGCGCCGAAGACCCGGGGCCAGAGCCGGCGCGGCGCGTCGGCCGGACGCGCCGGCGTGGCCGCGCGAATCGGCTTCGGGCCCGACACGGCGGCAGCTTACCCCAACGCGTACACTGCGCGGGTGAACGACGACGCGCGACGACTCCCGCTGCCGATGCCCGTCCGAGCCCTGCTCGAAGCGATCGAGCGAGCGGGACACGCGGCCGCCGCGCTCGGCGTCTGCGTGCGCGAGCTCGCGCGCGGGGCGCGACCCGAGAGCTTCGAGGTCGGGACGTCGGCCGACTTCGCGTCGCTGTGCGCGCTGTTTCCGCGCGGCGTCGTGACCGGTTTCGATCGGCTCTCGCTCGCGAGCGCCGCCGGCCCGGTCGACGTGCATCCCTTTCGCGGCGGCGACGTGCAGGCCGAGCTCGCGCAGCGCGACTTCACGCTCCACGCGATCGCGCAAGCAGCCGACGGCGAGTGGCTCGACCCGCACGACGGGCTCGGCGACCTCGACGCGCGCGTGCTGCGCGCAACCGGAGACGCCGACGCGCGCTTCGCGCACGACTCCGTGCGCGCGCTGCGCGCCGCGCGCCTGGTGGCCGAGCTCGGTCTCGCGCTGGCGCCCGCGACCTCGCGCGCCGCGGCGGCCGTCGCCGCGCGCGTCGGCGCGGAGCGGCCGGCACGCCTGCGCGAGGAGCTCGGGCGGCTGCTGCTCGCACCTCGTGTCGCGGACGGCTTGCTGGCGCTGCGCCGGCTCGGCATCGAGGCGGCGCTCGCGGGCAGTGTCGCCGACGAGGCGCCGGAGCTGGTCGCGCGCCTGCCCCGCGATCTCGAGCTGCGGCTCGCGGCCTGGCTGCGCGGCGGTCGCGCGATCGCGACCTTGCGCGCGCTCCGCTATCCGCGCGACCGGGTGCTGCGCGTCGAGCGCCTGCTCCAGCTGCATCCGATCGAGGCCGGGCCCGCGCACGCGCGCGAGCAGCGCGTGCGGCGGTTGGCGCGGCGCAGCCTCGCCGATCTCGAGGCGCTGGTCGCGCTGCGCGAGGCGGAGATCGCCGTGCGCGGCGAGGGCGAGGCCGCCGCGCGACGCCTCGATCCGGTGCGCGCCGCGATCTCGCGCACCTGGCGCGCCGATCGGCTGGCCGACGCGCGCGCCGCGCTCGGGGTCGACGGCGAGGACGTGATGCGAAGGCTCGGCGTCGGACCGGGGAGCCACGTCGGGCGCGCGCTGAACCACCTGGCCGCATGCGTCGCGGAGGATCCGTCCTGCAACCGGCGCGAGACCTTGCTCGCACTGCTCGACGACTTCGCCGGTCGCGGCGGCACGGCGGCCGCCCGCGGCGAGGTCTCTTAGAGTCGGCAGCAGGAGGAGGAGGCGCGTGGAGCCGTCATCGATCGGTGTGATCGGCGCGGGAGTGATGGGCAGCGGGATCGCGCAGTCGCTCGCACAGGCGGGTTACGCGGTCGTGTGCAGCGACATCGCAGAGTCGGCGCTCGCGAAGGCGCGCGAGCAGGTGGTCGGCGGACGCTATGGGCTCGAGCGCGCGGTCGCGCGAGGAAAACTCACGCGCGAGCAGGCCGAGGCCGCACTCGCGCGCCTGCGCTTCACCGTCTCGCTCGAGGAGGCGGCGCGCCACCCGCTCGTGGTCGAGTGCATCCCGGAGCGGCTCGACCTGAAGATCCGCCTGTTCCGCGATCTCGATGCGCTCGCTCCTGCCGGCGCCGTGCTCGCGTCCAACACCTCGGGCTTCCCGATCGCGGCGCTCGCGGCCGCAACCGAGCGGCCCGAGCGCGTGCTCGGCTGGCACTGGGCGTCGCCGCCGCCCGTGATGCGCATGGCGGAGATCGTGGTGACGCCGCAGACGAGCGACTCCGCGACCCGCCTGGTCGAGGCGGTCGCGCGCGCCTGCGGCAAGAACCCTGTCGTCGTCCGCGATCTCCCCACGCAGTGGGGCTTCGTCGCGAATCGCATCTACTTCGCGATGCTGCGCGAGGCGCAGCGCGTCGTCGACGAGGGCATCGCGACGCGCGAGCAGGTCAACCAGCTGATGGTCGACTGCTACGGCTGGCCGGTCGGGCCCTTCGCGATGGTGCAGGGCGCGGCCAGCGGATGGGCCAGCCCGGCGGAGCCGGGCGCGCAGCGAGTCGCAGGCGAGCGAAGATCGGAGAGGCCCCGCTAGCGCGCGAAGACGCTGGCGCGCAGGCGGCGCATGCCGCGCAGCCAGCGGTCGGGGTCGGCGACCTTGCGCTTCAGGAACTCCTGCACCTCGGGGTGCGGGAGGATCAGGAAGCTCTCCGCGGCGATGCCGCGCACGACCGCGTCGGCGACCTCCGACGGCTCGATCGCGGTGGCCGTCAGGTGCTCCGCGCCGAATGCGGCCGCCGCGGCCTCGAGCATCGGCGTGCGCACGCCCTGCGGACACAGGCACGAGACGCGGATACCGCGCTCGCCGTAGGCGATCGAGAGCCACTCGGCGAAGCCGACCGCCGCGTGCTTCGTGACGGTGTAGGCGTGCCCGCCGATGTCGACGAGGAGTCCCGCCGCGGACGCTGTCGAGAGCAGGTAGCCCTCGCCGCGAGCCAGCATCGCGGGGAGCAGCGCGCGCGCCGCGTAGACGTGCGGCATCACGTTCACGTTCCACGAGCGCTGCCAGTCGTCGTTCGAGGCGAACGGGCCTCCGACGCCGCCGTCGCCGCTGCCGACGCCCGCGCCGATGCCGGCGTTCGAGAAGAAGAGGTCGATCGCGCCGAAGCGCTGCGTCGCGGCGTCGACGAGGCGGCGCAACTGCGCCTCGTCCGAGACGTCGGTCGCGACGCCGAGGCCGCCGATCTCGGCCGCGACGCGCCGCGCGCCCTCGCCGTCCATGTCCGCGACCACCACGCCGCGCGCGCCTTCTGCCGCGAAGCGCCGGCACACCGCGGCGCCGATGCCGCTCGCGCCGCCCGTCACCACGGCTACGCGATTCTTCAGTTCCATGTTCACCAGCCTACCAGTCTGGATAGACTGCGTGGAGGATGCCGATCGCGGTCGCGGGCTTCGCGCACGTGAATCTGAACTGCCGCGACCTCGCGCGGTCGCGGCGCTTCTACGAGCAGGCGCTCGGCCTCGCGGCGCGTGTCCACACCGATCCGGCTCCGCAGGACTGCCGCGCGTTCGGGCTGTCCGAGCCGGCGCAATGGGACGCGTGGATGCTCGCGCACGCGGAGCTCGGGACGCCGGGCTGCGCGCTCGACCTGCTCCAGTGGCTACGACCCGAGCCCCTGCCGCGCGACGGCGCGGAGCCGGGTCGCCTCGGACTTCGCGCGCTCGGCTTCGAGGTCCCGGATCTCGTGCGAGCGCGCGAGCGGATCGAGGCGCACGGCGGTCGCGCGGCCGGCGCGGAAGCAGCGGAGGCGTTCGGCTGCGCGGCGTGGGATCCGGAAGACTCTCCGCTCTGGCTGCGAACCGGTCGCCATGCGCGCCTGGCGTTCGTCGAGCTCGGCGTCTCGGACCTCGAGCGCTCTCTTCGCTTCTACGCGGAAGTGCTCGGCCTCGAAGCGGGATCCGGACCGGTTTCGCAACCAGTGCAGGCGTCCGGCGCGGGTCTTCGCGAGGACGGCGAGTGTCGCGTCGCCGCGCTCGGCCTTCGCGGCGACGCGAGCGGCTTTCGCGTCGCGCTGACCCGCTGGCAGCGGCCCGCTCCGCACGGTCGCGCGCCGCGCGACGCGCACCGACAGGGTCTCTACCGGATGGCGCTCCTCGCGTCGGATCTCGACCGCCGCCACGCGGAGCTGCGCGCGCTCGGCGTCGCGGATCTCTCGGCGCCGATCTGGCTCGACCTCGGACCCTCGTGTCCGGCGCCTCGCTGTCGCGCGCTCTTCTTTCGCGATCCGGATGGCACCTGTCTGGAGCTCATCGAGGTGCCGTCGGCCCCGGCGTAGGCAGGTCCACCGCCTTCACGCCGAGCGCCCGCATGAGCTGCGCGCGCAGGCGCGCGGCCTCGGCATACGTCTCGCTGTGGACGGAGCTCTCCTTCGCGAGCTCGCTCGCCGCGCGAAATCCGGGCTCTGCGGTGGTCAGCACCGCCTGCGCTTCGAGCACCCGGCCGGCCTCGAGGTACGCGAGCCCGCGCCGATACAGCTGCGGCACATCCATCGTTACCTTGCCGAACTCGGTCGCGACGCGCTGCGCCGCCGCGTGCTCGAGCGCGATCGCCGGGCCGCGCGCCGCGAGGAACTGATTCTTCACGGTGCAGGCCTTGCCGAAGCCGTAGTCGTCGAAGCCATCGAGCCGCTGACCCGGAAGCACGTAGTAGCCGACGCTCGTTGCATCGACGTCCTTGTAGCCGCGCTCGGCCTTGCAGCTGCGCTGTGCGATCACGATCACGTCGGCATCCGGCGACAGGCCCGCATCGCCGCGCCGCCAGGAGTCGAAGTCGATGGGCATCACGAGGTCGCCCTGCGTGCGCCAGAGCTCGAGCGTCTCGATGGCCACGCGACCGTCCTCGCTCGGCGCGGGCGCGTAGAGACCCGCCACGACCTCTTCGAGCGAGGCGCCCTCGTGCGCGTACTCGCCGTCCCAGTTCGGATGCGCGCGGCGATAGACCTCGTAGGGGTTGGTCACGCACGCGAGCGCCGCGAGCGCGCAGAGCGCGCGACCGACCCCTCTGCGCGCAGCGCGTGCCGACACGGCGCGCATTGTAACGGCCGGCTCCGCTCGTTTCGCAGCGGGAGGTCCTCGCCCATACTCCGGCCTCCCCCGCTCGGAGATCGGATGCGCACACGCACGCGAGAGCGCCTCAGCGAGGCGCAACGCGCGGACCGCTATCGCCTGTACGAGGCGTCGGTGCAGGACGTCGATTACGACTGCGATCTCGTCGACCGCATGTTCCGACGCCGCTACGGCCGCGCGCCGCGCGTGTTGCGCGAGGACTTCTGCGGCAGCTCCGCGATGGCATGCGCCTGGACCGAGCGTCATCCGGAGAATCGGGCCTTCGGCGTCGACCTCGACCCCGAGCCGCTCGAGTGGGCGCGGCAACACCACGTCGCGCTGCTCTCCGACCACGAGGCCGCGCGCGTCGCACTGCTCCGCGGCGACGTGCGCGACGTCGAGACCGGCCTCGCCGACGTGATCGTCGCCTTCAACTTCTCCTACTTCGTGTTCAAAGAGCGCGGCGAGCTGCTCGCCTACTTCGAGAAGACGCGCCACCGGCTGCGCCGCCAGGGCCTCTTCGCGATCGATCTCTACGGCGGCGCGGACTCGCACCGCACCTTGACCGAGACGCGCGATCTCGGCGAGTGGTCCTACGTGTGGGACCAGGCGCTCTTCGACCCGATCCACTACCGCGCCCTGAACCACATCCACTTCCGCTTCCGCGACGGCAGCCGCCTCGAGCGCGCGTTCAGCTACGACTGGCGCCTGTGGACCTTGCCCGAGCTGCGCGACCTGCTCCACGACGCCGGCTACTCGCACGTGCAGCCGTACTGGGAGCGCACGGACCGCAAGACCAACGAGGGCACGGGCTCCTACTACCCGGCTTCGCGCGCGAACGACGATCCGGCCTGGGTCGCCTACCTGGCGGCGTTCCGCTAAGACGGCGGCGTGCGGCTCCACAACAGCCTGTCCGGCCGCGTCGAGGAATTCGTCCCGCTGCACCCGGGCGAGGTCCGCATGTACAACTGCGGGCCGACGGTCTACAAGCGCCAGCACATCGGCAACTTCCGCGCCTTCGCGCTGGCCGATCTGCTGCGACGCACTTTCGAGTACCTCGGCTGGCGCGTCGTGCAGATCATGAACATCACCGACGTCGGCCACCTGACGGAGGACGATGCGGCGGACGCGTCGGGCGAGGACAAGCTCGAGCGCGAGGCGAGGCAACGCGCGAAGGACCCCTGGCAGATCGCGCGCGAGGAGGAGGCGAACTTCCGCGCGGATCTCGCAGCCCTCTCGATGCTGCCGGCCAGCGTCTACCCGCGCGCGACCGAGCACGTGCCCGAGATGATCGCGATGATCGAGGCGCTGCTCGCGAGCGGCCACGCCTACCGCGCCGAGGGCAACGTCTACTTCGACGTGCGCTCCTTCCCGCGTTACGGCGCGCTCTCCGGCAATACGCTGGCGGCGCTCGAGGCGGGAGCATCGGGGCGCGTCGAGGAGCGCGACGAGAAGCGCAGCCCGCACGATTTCGCGCTGTGGAAGCGCGACCCGAAGCACCTCCAGCAGTGGGACTCGCCCTTCGGCCGCGGCTTCCCCGGCTGGCACATCGAGTGCTCGGCGATGGCGCGGCGCTATCTCGGCGACACGCTCGACGTCCACACCGGAGGCCCCGACAACAAGTTCCCGCACCACGAGTGCGAGATCGCGCAGAGCGAGAGCGTGACGGGCGTGCCGTTCGCGCGCTTCTGGGTCCACTGCGGGCGCCTCGAGCTCGCCGGGCGCAAGATGAGCAAGCGCGAGGGAGCGCTCTTCACGGTGCCGGACCTGCTGGCGCAGAGCTATTCGGGTCGCGACGTGCGCCTCTACCTGATCAAGCACCACTACCGCGCGCCGCTGCCGTTCGACCTCGCGCTGCTCGACGAGGCCGCGCGCACGCGCGAGCGGCTCGAGAACTTCGTCGGCTTCGAGATGGCACGGCGTCCGGAGGGCCCCGCGAACCCGGAGATCGCGCGGCTCGCGACGCACGCCTCGCGCGATTTCCGCGCCGCGCTGGAAGACGATCTCAACACCAGCGCCGCGCTCGCAGCGCTGCACGAGTTCATGACCTCGGTGAACCGGATCGGACCATCGCGCGAGGACGCGGCGCGCGCGGTCGCGGTGCTGCGCGACGCCGACCGCGTGCTCGGCGTGCTCGACCCCGCGCCGGTCGCGGGCGCCGACGACGCCGAAATCGCGAAGCTCGTCGCGGAGCGCGAGGCCGCACGCCGCGCGCGCGACTTCGCGCGCGCCGACGCCTTGCGCGACGCGCTCGACGCGCGCGGTATCGAGCTGCTCGACACGCCGGACGGCACGCACTGGCGGCGGAAATAGCCCCAAGCCTGCCTCGCCCTCCGGCTCGGGCAGCCTGTTAGGCGCAGCTCTCCGTGCCCGCGCGCCGCTGGCTCCACTCGAGCGCGCGCCGGCGCGCCTCCCAGCGCTCGCGCACGGTGAGCTCGGCGCCGAAGGCCTTGCACAGGCGTCGCGAGCGGTCGTCGCCGCCCTCGGCCGCGAGGGTCAGCCACTTGAAGGCCTCGGCGGCGTCGTGAGGGACGCCCACACCCGACGCATAGCAACGCGCCAGCCGCCGCTGCGCGGGCCCATCGCCCTGCTCGGCCGCGCGCGCGAACCATGCGGCCGCCGCGGCCGGATCCGAGCGCACACCCTCGCCGCGCCCGAGCAGAACGCCGAGACACACCTGCGCGTCGAGGTGGCCGCGGTGCGCGGCCCGGCTCATCCACCAGTAGGTACGGCGCGGGTCGCGCGCGACGCCGCGGCCCTGGTGGTGCAGGAAGGCCATCAGGTACTCCGCCTCCGCGAATCCCTGCACCGCCGCCTGCGACAGCCAATTGGCCGCCTCGCGATCGCGCGCCCCTCCCGCCTGGAGTGCCTGCTCGGCCAGATGCAGCTGTGCCGGCGCGTGGCCCGCGCGAGCCGCGCGCGAGATCCAGCGGCGCGACCGACGCGCGTCTCGCGGCGCGCTCTCTCCGACCTCGTGGAGGACGCCGAGATAGAACGCCGCCGGGGCACAGCCCTGGCGCGCCGCGCGCCGCAGCCACCGCAGCGCGCGATCGGGATCGCGCGCTCCGCCCTGGCCGCTCTCGCACAGCACGCCCGCGTTGAACTGCGCGAGCGGATGCCCGCGCCGGGCCGCGCGCTCGAACCAGCGGCGCGCGAGCGCCACATCCCGCGGTACCCCCTGCCCGTGCGCATAGCATGCGCCGAGGTTGGTCTGCGCGTTCAGCTCACCGCGCCGGGCCGCGCGCGCGTACCAGCGCGCCGCGCGGCGGTCGTCGCGGCGAA
>DATKND010000125.1:0-4167 GCA_035541475.1 Myxococcota bacterium
CGTGGCGAGCGTGTCCTCGATCTACGGCCTCGGCGCACCGGCCACCTACGGCGAGATGCACGCCTATCTCGAGGTCGGGCGACCCCTGGTACGCGACGACCTGCTGCGGCGGCTCGTCGACATGCTCTACGAGCGCAACGACCTCGACTTCCATCGCGGCACCTTCCGCGTGCGCGGCGACGTGGTCGAGATCTTCCCGCAGTACGAGGCCGAGCGCGCGCTGCGGATCGAGTTCTTCGGCGACGAGGTCGAGTCGCTCGCCGAGATCGACCCGCTGCGCGGCACCGTGATCGCGCGGCCGCGCAAGGCGATGATCTATCCGGCCAGCCACTACGTCGCGACCGACGAGATCCTGCACCGCGCGACGGTCGGCATCCGCGACGAGCTCCAGCAGCGGCTCGCCTCCTTCCGGGGCCAGGGGAAGCTGCTCGAGGCGCAGCGGCTCGAGCAGCGAACGCTCTACGACCTCGAGATGCTCGAGGAGATGGGCTTCTGCCACGGCGTCGAGAACTACTCCCGCTGGCTCGACGGCCGCTCGGCGGGACAGACGCCCTACACGCTCTTCGACTACTTCCCGGACGATCTGCTGGTGGTGCTCGACGAGAGTCACATCTCGGTGCCGCAGATCGGCGGGATGTTCCGCGGCGACCGCGCGCGCAAGGAGACGCTGGTCGAGTACGGCTGGCGGCTGCCCTCCGCGCTCGACAATCGCCCGCTGCGCTTCGACGAGTGGGAGGCGCGCGCGCCGCAGCGGATCTACGTCTCGGCCACGCCCGCCGAGTACGAGCTCGAGCAGTCGCGCGGCGTCGTGGTCGAGCAGATCATCCGACCGACGGGGCTGGTCGACCCGAAGGTCGAGCTGCGGCCGGCAGCCGGGCAGGTCGACGACCTGCTCGCGGAGATCCGCGGGCGCGTGAAGCAAGGCGAGCGCGTGCTCGTCACGACCTTGACCAAGCGCATGGCCGAGGAGCTGACCGACTACTATGGCGAGCTCGGCGTGCGGGTGCGTTATCTGCACAGCGACGTGAAGACGATCGAGCGCATGGACATCATCCGCGAGCTGCGCGAGGGCGTGTTCGACGTGCTGGTCGGCATCAATCTGCTGCGCGAGGGCCTCGACATCCCCGAGGTCTCGCTGGTCGCGATCCTCGACGCCGACAAGGAGGGCTTCCTGCGCTCGACGCGCTCGCTGATCCAGACGATCGGGCGCGCGGCCCGCAACGTGAACGGTGCCGTGATCCTCTACGCCGACCAGGAGACCCAGTCGATCCGCGAGACGCTCGAAGAGACGAATCGCCGGCGCGAGCTCCAGGAGCGCTACAACGCCCTGCACGGCATCACGCCGACCACCGTCCAGAAGCGCATCACCAGCATCCGCGACTCGATCTGGGAGCAGGACTACGTGACCGTGCCGACGCGCCGCGAGCGCGATGAGGAGATTCCCGAGCACGAGCTGCCGGCACTGCTCGACGGTCTGCGGCGCGAGATGCGCGAGGCCGCCAAGGCGCTCGACTTCGAGCGCGCGGCCGCGCTGCGCGACCGCATCGCGGCGCTCGAGTCGGAGCGCCTGCGGCTGGGATAGCCATGAGCCTCGCAGAGCGCGCCGAGGGGCTGCCCGCGCAGCCCGGCGTCTATCTGTTCAAGAACGAGCGCGGCAAGGTGCTCTACGTCGGCAAGGCGCAGAACCTGCGCGCGCGCGTGCGCCAGTACGTCGTCGGCGGCGACGGCCGCGTGCGAATGCCGCCGCTGCTCGCGCGCGCGGTCGACGTCGACGTGGTCGTGACGCCGTCCGTGAAGGACGCGCTGCTGCTCGAGAACGAGCTGATCAAGCGCCACAAGCCGCCCTTCAACGTGAAGCTGCGCGACGACAAGCAGTACCTCGCGCTGCGCCTCGACCCGCGCGAGCCGTGGCCGCGCCTGCGCGAGGTGCGGCGCTTCCAGGACGACGGCGCCGACTACTTCGGCCCGTTCACCTCGAGCGTCGCGATGCACGAGGCGGTCTCCCGGCTGCGTCGGATCTTTCCGCTGCGCTCCTGCCGCGAGGGAGTGTTCAAGGATCACGCGCGGCGCGGGCGTCCCTGCATCGAGTTCGAGATGAAGCGCTGCCTCGCGCCGTGCGTCGGGCTGGTGACCCCCGAGGCCTACGCCGAGCTCGCGCGCGGGACGGCGCTCTTCCTGCGCGGCCGCAGCGACGAGCTCACGCGCGAGCTCGAGCGCCGCATGCAAGGCGCCTCGGAGGCGATGCGCTTCGAGGAGGCGGCGCGTCTGCGCGACCAGCTCACGGCGGTGGAGCGCACCGTCGAGCGCCAGCAGATCGTGACCGAGCGCCGCAGCGATCGCGACGTCTTCGGCGTGTCGCGCCGCGGCGGCGACGTCGACGTCTGCGTGCTGCACGTGCGCGAGGGGCGCGTGGTCGGGACCGAGGGCTACGCGCTCGCCGGTGTCGCCGTCGACGACGGCGAGCTGATGGGCTCGCTGCTCGGCCAGTACTACGACACCGGGGCGGGACGCGCGATCCCGCGCGAGGTGCTGACCTCCGTGCCGGCCGACGACGCCGGCGCGCTCGCTGCCTGGCTCGGCGAGCGCGCGGAGCGCCGCGTCGCGGTGCGCGCGCCGAGCCGCGGGCCGGCGCGCGATCTGCTCGCGATGGCCGACACCAACGCGGAGCTGTCGCTGACGCGCCGGCTCGAGGCGCGCGAGAGCGTCGAGGCGGCGCTCACGGAGCTCCAGGAGCGACTCGGCCTCTCGCGGCTTCCGCGGCGCATCGAGGGCTACGACATCTCGACCTTGCACGGCACGCTGACCGTCGGCAGCCGCGTGGCCTTCGAGAACGGCCGCCCCGACAAGTCGGGTTACCGCCGCTACCGGATCCGCGAGGCGGATCCGGGCGACGACTACGCCGCGCTGCGCGAGGTGATCCGCCGCCGCGTCGGGCGTCGCGAGAGCGAGCCGCTACCCGACCTGCTGCTGATCGACGGCGGCAAGGGTCAGCTCGCGGTGGCGTGCGCCGTGCTCGCCGACACCGGCATCGAGCAGGACGTGGTCTCGCTCGCCAAGGAGCGGGATCTCTCGAGTCCGTCGCTGCGCGTTCGCCGATCCGGCGGGCTCAAGGCGGAGCGCATCTTCCTGCCGGGGCGCAAGGACCCCGTGTCGCTGCCGTCGAGCTCGCGCGCACTCCTCGTGCTCCAGCGCGTTCGCGACGAGTCCCATCGCTTCGCCATCGAGTTCCAGCGATCGCTGCGCTCGCGCGCGCACCTGAGCTCGATCCTCGAGGAGCTACCCGGCATAGGCCCCGGGAAGCGCGCCGCGCTGCTCAAGCGACTCGGATCGCTGAAGGGAGTGCGCGAGGCCAGCGAGGAGACGCTCCGATCGGTGCCGGGCATCTCGGCGCGCGATGCGGCCACGCTGCGCCGCTTCTTCGACGCGGCCCGCGCGGAGTCGGCGGCCGCCGGCTCGGAGAGCGAAGCGGGCCCGTCGTCGGACGCGGCGGGCGGGGAGACGCCCGAGGCCGAGGTCGTCGAGGCCACAGCCCCTGCGGGCGGGAGCTGATCCGTCGCGCGGAAGCGCGCTTCCCACGAGGGTGCGCCTCGTTCTCCGGCCGATCGACACGCCCGCGACGTATCGGCTCGCTGCTCACTGGCGATCCGTCGCGTTGCCGCCGACTTGCCGGAGGATCTGCACACGAACGAGTGCGTGGCACCGATCTTGCTCCCTCGCGGGGGCGGGGACGCGGAGGAGAGAATGCGGAGGTGGATCGCGAGCTGGTTGCACGGCCGGAAGCAGGACGCGGGGCGGAAGCGCGCGAAGCGGCTGCGCGCCGACCTCGAGCGTCGCGGCGTTCCGGCGGCGCTCGCGAGCGCAGTCTCGGAGCGGCTCGCGCCGCGCGCGGCCGCGCTCGATCCGGCGGGCTACCAGGCCGTCGTCGACGCCACGTGCGCGAGCTGGGGCGCACAGCGCAAGGCGGCACCGCCCGAGGCCGCGCTGGAGATCCAGCGCCTCGTGCAGGACTTCGCGATCGAGCTCCAGAAGCTGGATGAAGGGCTGCGCCTGTTGTCGACCTATCTGCTGCGAATCCGCGACCGCGCGCGCAGCGACGAGAGCGCGAGGCTGGTTCACTAGTTAGTCTGGCGGCCCCGGTCCCCGGGGCCGCGACTGCCGCGACTGCTC
>DATKND010000126.1:0-23799 GCA_035541475.1 Myxococcota bacterium
CGGCGCGCCCGCGAGCGCGGCGGCGAAGGCAAAGGCCATCGCGTGGGGCACGTGGCTCATCCAGGCGACCTCGGCGTCGTGGCGCTCGGGGTCGCGGCGCACGACCCGGCAGCCGATCGCGCTCCAGAAGGCCGCCACGCGCTCGCCGTCGGCGTCCCCCGCCGGCGCGCAGACCACGCAGGGCGCGTCCGCGAAGAGATCCGGATGCGCCGACTCCATGCCGCGCTCGTGGCTGCCGGCCATCGGGTGCGAGCCGACGTAGCGCGCGCCGACGGGCAGCAGGCCGGGGAGCACCTCGGCGAGCGGGCCCTTCACGCTGCCGACGTCGGTCACGATCGCGCCCTCGGCGAGCCGCGGCGCGACGCGCCGCAAGACCTCGGGCATCGCGGTGATCGGCGTGGCGAGCACGATCAGCTCGGCGTCCGCAACCGCGTGCTCCGGATCCGCCACGCGGTCGACCGCGCCCTCGCGCAGCGCGCGATCGCGCGCGGACGGGCTGCGCGTCGCGCCGACCACCTCGCGCGCGACGCCGCGCCGGCGCGCCGCGAAGGCGAGCGAGCCGCCGAGCAGTCCGAGGCCGACCACGGCGATGCGCGAGAAGAGCGCGCTCACGCTCCGCCCTCCCGGATTCGGCGCAGCGTCTTGACCAGCCGTTCGTTCTCCTCCGGCAGCCCGATGCTGATGCGCACGTGCTCGGGCATGCCGAAGCCTGCGAGCGGCCGCACGATCACACCCTCGCGCAGCAGCCGGTCGCACGCGCCAGCGCCGATGCGCGCGAGCACGAAGTTCGCGTCCGAGGGCCAGACTTCGACGCCGAGCGCCGGCAGCTCGCGCGAGAGGTAGGCCATCCCGTCCGCGTTCACCGCGCGCGAGCGCTCCGCGTGCTCGGCGTCGTCGAGCGCCGCGACCGCCGCCGCCTCGGCCAGTCGGTTCACGTTGAACGGATGGCGCGCGCGCTCGAGGTAGCTCGCGAGCTCGCGATCGGCGACGCCGTAGCCGATGCGCAGACCCGCGAGCCCGTAGATCTTCGAGAACGTCCGCAGCACGACCGTGCCCGGGCGCCGCGAGAGCCACTCGAGGCTGCGCGGGAAGTCCGGGCGCCGCGCGAACTCGACGTAGGCCTCGTCGACGGCGAGCACGAGGTCGGCGGGCAGCGACGCGACGAAGTCGGCGAAGGCGCGCGCGCCGACACTCGTTCCCGTCGGGTTGTTCGGGTTGCAGACGAAGACGAGCTTCGTGCGCGCGGTGATGGCGCGGCGCATCGCGGCGAGGTCGTGCGCGAGGCCGGCGTCGAGCGGAACCGGGACGGGCGTCGCGCCCATGCCGCGCACGACGATCGGGTACATCGCGAACGACGGCCACGCGTAGACGCACTCGTCGCCCGGGCCGAGCACGCACTTGGCGATCAGCTCGAGGATCTCGTCGGCGCCGCAGCCGAACACGAGCTGCGAGCCGTCGACTCCGAGCCGCGCCGCGAGCTTGCGGCGCAGGGCGAAGCTCGCGCCGTCCGGATATCGATGCACGCCCGCGAGCGCGTCGCGCACCGCCGCGACCGCGCGCCGCGACGGGCCGATCGGGCTCTCGTTCGAGGCGAGTTTGATCGCACCCTCGATGCCGAGCTCGCGCTCGAGCTCCTCGATCGGCTTGCCCGGCTGGTACGGCTCGAGCTCACGGATGTGCGGCTTGACGACACGCTCGAGGCTCACGGGCGGCCCCCCTCGCGGCCGGCGCTCGCGCGCGGGAAGGACCCGACCACGCGCGACGAGCTCGCGATGGCGCCTGCCGCCTCGAGCGCGGCCTCGACACGCGACTCGCTGCGGTGTCCCTCGAGGTCGACGAAGAAGAGATACTCCCACGGCTTGCCGGGGATCGGGCGCAAGTGGATCGAGGTCAGGTTGACACCCGCCTCGGCGAAAGGCGCGAGCAGGCGGTGGAGCCCGCCCGGTCGGTCCTTGCGGATCGTGAAGACCGCGCTCGTGAGGTCGTTGCCCGACGCCGCGGGCCAGTCCCGCCCGATCACAAGGAAGCGCGTCGTGTTGTCGCGCCGGTCCTCGATGCCCTGCGCGATCGGCGCGAGGCCGTAGACCTCGGCCGCCGTGATGCTCGCGACCGCGGCCGTGCCAGCGTCCTCGACGGCGCGCTGCGCCGCGGCGGCCGTGCTCGCGGTCTCGATCCGCTCGGCGCGCGGGAGCTGGCGCTCGAGCCAGCGACGACACTGCGCGAGCGGCTGCGGGTGCGAGGCGACGCGCACGACGTCCTCCAGGCGGCCGCTGCGAGAGAGCAGCGCCTGCGAGATGCGCAGCATCACCTCCGCGCAGACCGTCACGTCGAACTCGGCGAGGCAATCGAGCGTCTGCGTGACGACGCCTTCGGTCGTGTTCTCGACCGGCACCACGCCGAGTGGCTGCTTGGCGCCCTCGACCGCGGCGAAGACGTCGCGGACGGTCGGCACCGGGACGAGGCGCGCCTGCGCGCCGAACTGCTCGCGTGCGGCCTGGTGCGTGAAGGTGCCCTCGGGCCCGAAGTACGCGACGTCGATCGGCTCCTCGAGCGAGCGCGTCGCCGAGATGATCTCGCGGAAGACCGGCGCGAGGCCGGCGTCGGGGAAGGGTCCCGGGTTCGCGCGGCGCAAGGCCTCGACGATCCGCAGCTCGCGCGCCGCCTCGTAGACCGGCGTGCCGCTCCGCTGCTTGATGCGCCCGACTTCCTGGACGAGCCGAGCGCGCTCGTTCAGCGCGGCGAGCAGGCCGCGATCGATCGCGTCGATGGCCGCGCGCAAGCGCTCGAGCGCGTCGACGCCCGGGTCGGGCGCGGCGGGGCTCGATGTGCTCGGCTGAGGCATTCGCTTCCTCGTCGATCGCTCGTCGCAGGCTCTCGTCGCCGGTCGGGCACCCGGCACGCGTCGACGCGCGTCGGCACGGGCTCCGGCGGCCGCGAGATCGGCCAAGTAGGCCAACCGCCTGGAAAAACTCGGGCAGGATAATGGAGGGGGTTAGTCGCCGCAAACCGGTGGTCGCGGATTTTTCGAGCGATTGCGAAGGGTTATCGGCCTTCCCACACGCGACCTGCCCCAAGGGGAGCGATCTCGCTCAATCTCCAGCAATTCCGGGGGCTTCTCGCGTTCGCGTGCCTTCGGCGGATCCATCAAGCGGGCCGCTCCGGACGACGATACGCCGCGCAGGAGACCCCAATCCGGAATGGCGGACCCTCGCGCGAGCGCGCGCAGCCACCCCCTCAGCAGCCTGGCCACGAAGATCATCCTCTTCGTCTTCGGGTCGACGCTCGCGACCGCGCTGGTGGTGAGCTGGATCTCGCTGCGCTCCACGCACGATTCGCTGCGCGACACCATCTCGCGCTACTACCCGATCTCCCTCGACCAGACGGCGCGCCGTGTCTCGGGCTGGCTCGCGGAGAGCCAGGCGGAGGTCGATGCGCTCGCGACCCCCGCCAGCCGCGCGGACGCCGCGGCGAAGGCGGAGCTCGATCGCGCCGTCGCACGCTCGCGTCACCTCGCCGGCTGGGTTCGCATCGACGCGTCGGGCCGAGTCCTCGGCGCCGCGCCGATCACGCCGGCCGCTCCTCCCACCTGCGCGCCGCCGCAGTCGGGCCCTCGTCCGTGCAGCATCCCGGTCGCACAGAATCGCACCCTGCCCGGCCTCGCGACCCCGGGTCCCGGCGGCTCACTGTGGATCGGCGTGCTCGACACTGACGAGCTCGGCGTGATGCTCGCGGGCAGCCTGCCGGAAGCGGAGAGCACCGCGCTGCTGCTCGACGCGCAGGATCATGTGCTCGCGCGCACGGGCGACGCCAGCGAGACCGCGCCGGGAGCGCACTCGCGCGTGCCGCGATCGCCGCGGATCGCCGAGTACGAGGTCGGCGGGCGCCTGATGATCGGGAGCCGGCACGAGGTCGGCGATTGGCGCGTCCTGATCGAGACACCCTTCGAGGCCGCCTTCGCGCCCGTGCTGTCCGTCGTCACGCGCATCTTCGTCGGCGACCTGCTCGTGATCCTGCTCTCGAGCCTGCTCGCCTACCGCGTGACCGCCACGGTGGTGCGCCCGATCGAGCGCCTCTCGGACTGGGCGCGCCGCTACGCCACGGGCCGCGAGGAGATCGAGGTGCCGGAGCTCTCGTCGCGCGACGAGATCGGGCTGCTGGCGCGCACGCTCACCGACATGCGCCGTCAGCTCCAACGTCGCAAGGCCGAACTGCAGCAGGCCAACCGCGATCTGATGGACCGCAACACGCGCCTCGAGCAGGCCAACGAGGTGCTGAACCAGCTCTCGATCACCGATGGCCTCACACGGCTCCACAACCACCGCTTCTTCCAGGACCACCTGACCCGCGAGATCAAGCGCGTGACCCGAACCGGCGAGCCGCTCTCGATGCTGCTGACCGACATCGACGACTTCAAGCAGCTGAACGACCGCTTCGGGCACGCCGCCGGCGACGAGCTGCTGACGCGCATCGCACAGCTGCTCGTCGACTGCGTGCGCGACAGCGACCTCGTCGCCCGCTACGGCGGCGAGGAGTTCGTGGTGCTCGCGATCAACTGCGATCTCGAGGCCGCCGAGGCGCTGGCCGAGAAGGTCCGCACCGCGATCGCGGAGAGCTCGTTCATCCTCGACGACTCGCTGCGCCCGCTGCGCGTGACGGTGTCGGTCGGCGTCGCGACCTTCCGCGGCAATCGCAAGCGCTTCTTCCAGCGCGCGGACGAGGCGCTCTACCGCGCCAAGAGCCAGGGCAAGAACTGCGTCGTGGTCGAGGAGGAAGACGAGCCCACGTGGCAGCCGCGCGGCGAAGACTCCGAGGACGCGTGAGCCCGAAGCGCCGCGGCGCGCCTCGGGGATGTGCCATGCTGCGCGTGTGAGCGTCACGATCGGGCTATCAGGCGGGATCGGCACGGGTAAGAGCAGCGTCGCGCGTCTGTTCGCGGCGCAGGGCGCCGTCGTGATCGACGCCGACGTGATCGTCCACGAGCTCCAGGCCCGCGGCATGCCGATGGTCGCCGAGCTCGCCGAGGCCTTCGGGCCCGGCGTGCTCGACGCGCAGGGCGATCTCGACCGCGCGGCCCTCGGCGCGATCGTGTTCCGCGACCCGGAGGCGCGCGCGCGCCTCAACGCGATCGTTCATCCGAAGGTCGGCGCCGAGTTCGCGCGCCGCGTCGCGGAGGCGCGCGCGTCCGGCGCGCGCGTGCTCGTCCTCGACATCCCGCTGCTCTTCGAGGGCCGCCGCTCCGGCACGGGCTCGGCCGCGAAGATGCAATTCGACGCGACCGTCCTCGTGTACGCGCCCGAGGCGCTCCAGATCGAGCGCCAGATCGCGCGCGACGGCTGCAGCCTCGAGGAAGCGCTCCGCCGCGTGCGCGCGCAGATGTCGATCGAGGAGAAGAAGGCGCTCGCGGATTACGTGATCGACAACGGCGGATCGCTCGCCGAGACGGAGCGCCAGGTGCGCGAGGTGCTCAGCCGGATCCTCGCAGCGGCGCCTTGAGCTCGGCGACGAAGCGGCTCGCGGCCTCGACCGCGGCCTCCGGCGAGCGGGCGGCTTCGATCCGGTCGATCAGCGCGCTGCCGACGACGACGCCGTCCGCGAAGCGCGCCACGTCGCGCGCGTGCTCCGGCGTGGCGACGCCGAAGCCGACGCAGACGGGCACGTCCGAGACCGCGCGCACGGCCCGCACCTCGCGCTCGAGCGTCTCCGAGAGCGCGCGGCGCGCGCCGGTCACGCCGGTCAGCGACACGAAGTAGAGGAAGCCGCGCGTCTCCTTGGCGAGCAGCGCGAGGCGCGCGGGGCGCGTGGTCGGCGATGCCAGCAGGATCGGGTCGACGCCGCGCGAGCGCAGCTCGCCGAAGAGCGCCGCGCCTTCTTCGGGCGGAAGGTCCAGGGTGATGAGGCCGTCCACTCCGACGGCCGACGCGCGCTCCGCGAAGGCGCGCTCGCCCATCGCGAGCAGGTTGTTCGCGTAGCCCATCAGCACGAGGGGAACGTCGACACGCGCGCGCAGGCGCTCGACGAGCTCGAGGACGCGCCGCAGCGACACACCGTTGCGAAGGGCGCGCTCGCTCGCGCGCTGGATGGTGGGGCCCTCGCCGATCGGATCCGAGAAGGGCACGCCGATCTCGACGAGGTCCGCGCCCGACTCGACCAGCGCGAGCACGAGCGCCTCGGTTGTCGGGAGGTCGGGGTCGCCCGCCGTCACGAAGGGCACGAGGGCCTTCTCGCCGCGCGCGCGCAGCGCGCGGAAGCGCTCGCCGATGCGGCCCATCAGTGGCGGCCGGCGCGCCGGGCCGCGAGCAGATCGCGCACCTGGGGAGCGTCCTTGTCACCGCGCCCCGAGAGATTCACGACCACGATCGCGTCGCGTCCGAGGCGCGGCGCGAGCGCGCGCGTGTGCGCGACCGCATGCGCCGACTCGAGCGCGGGGATGATGCCCTCGAGCCGCGACAGGTAGACGAAGGCGTCGAGCGCCTCCTCGTCGGTGCAGGCCACATACTCGGCGCGCCCGGCGTCGCGCAGGTACGCGTGCTCGGGACCGACGCCGGGATAGTCGAGCCCGGCCGAGATCGAGTGCGCCGGGAAGATCTGACCGTCGTCGTCGCAGAGCAGCATCGTGCGCATGCCGTGCAGCACGCCGCGGGTCCCCGCCGAGAGCGCGGCGCCGTGGCGCCCGCTGGTGAGGCCCTCGCCCGCGGCCTCGACGCCGATGCAGCGCACGCCCGCATCCTCGAGAAAGGGATGGAACATGCCGATCGCGTTCGAGCCGCCGCCGACGCATGCCACCAGCGCGTCGGGCAGTCGACCCTCGCGCTCGAGGATCTGCCGGCGCGTCTCGACGCCGATCACGCGCTGGAAGTCGCGCACGAGCGTCGGATACGGGTGCGGACCCATCACCGAGCCGATGCAGTAGTATGTCTCGCGCACGTTCGTGACCCAGTCGCGCATCGCCTCGTTGATCGCGTCCTTGAGCGTGCAGCTGCTCGCCTCCACCGGCCGCACCTCCGCGCCGAGCAGCTCCATGCGGAAGACGTTCAGCGCCTGGCGCTTCACGTCCTCCGCGCCCATGTAGACGACGCAGCTCTCACCGAACAGCGCGGCGGCCGTCGCGGTCGCGACGCCGTGCTGGCCCGCGCCGGTCTCGGCGATCACGCGGCGCTTGCCCATGTGATGCGCGAGCAGGCACTGGCCGAGCACGTTGTTGATCTTGTGCGCGCCTGTGTGCGCGAGATCCTCGCGCTTCAGGTAGATCCGCGCGCCCCCGAGATCCTCCGTCATGCGCTTCGCGAAGGTCAGCGGCGTCGGCCGCCCGGCGTAGCTCGAGAGGAGCTCGTCGAGCTCGCCGCGGAAGGACGCCGAGCCACCGATGCGGTCGTAGGCCTCGGCGAGCTCATCGAGCGCGGCCATCAGCGTCTCGGGCACGTAGCGGCCGCCATACTCGCCGAAGTGTCCGCCGGCGTCGGCGCGGCTCGTGAGGGCCGCGGGCCGCCGGCCCCTCTCCTGGCTCATCCGCCCGCCTCCGCCTTGCGAACCGCCTGCACGAAGGCGGCGAGCTTGGCCGCGTCCTTGCGATACCCGCTGCCCTCCACGCCCGTCGCGACGTCCACGCCCCAGGGCAGCAGATCGCCGAGCGCTCCCAAGGCCCCGCCGACATTGTCCGGTGACAATCCGCCGGCGAGGATCACGTCGAAGCCGCTCTCGATCAGCGGCGCCGCCTCGCTCCACTCCCACACGCGACCCTTGCCGGAGCTCCCGTCCGGATGGTCGAGCAGCAAGATCGTGCCGGGATAGCCGGCGGCCGCCTCGGCGTCGGCGCCGCGGATCGCCTTGATCACGGGCAGGTCCACCTCCTCGACCTGCGCCTCGCTCTCGCTTCCGTGGAACTGCAGGCGGTCGAGGTCGACGCGCCGCAGCACGCGGTCGATCTCCTCGGGTGTCGCGTCGCGGAAGACGCCGACGCGCTCCGTGCGCCCGGCGACCGCGCGAGAGATCTCCGCCGCGGTGTCGAGCGAGAGACGCCGCGGCGAGTCGGCGACGAAGTTCAATCCGATCAGGTCCGCGCCCGCCTGCACGGCGAGCACGGCGTCCGCCGGGTGCGTGATGCCACAGATCTTGATGCGGATGTTCACGGTCCTCTCCGAAGCGTGCGCAGCGCGGCCGACAGGTCGGGCTGCCGCATCAGCGATTCACCGACGAGGAAGGCGTGCGCCCCCGCGCGCGCCAGACGGGCAAGGTCGTTCGCGTGGAAGATGCCGCTCTCCGCCACCACGAGGACGCCTTGCGGCACGCGCGGCGCGAGCCGCTCGGTGACGGCGAGATCGGTCTCGAAGGTCCGGAGGTCGCGGTTGTTGATGCCGACGAGCATCGCGCCCGCCTCGAGCGCCGCGTCGAGCTCCGCCTCGTCGTGCACCTCCACCAGCGCGTCGAGATCGAGAGCACGCGCGCGCGCCGACAGCGCGCGGAGCGACGCTCGCCCGAGCGCCGCGGCGATCAGCAGCACGGCGTCGGCGCCGCCGAGCCGCGCCTCGTCGATCTGGCTGGCATCGATCACGAAGTCCTTGCGGAGCAGCGGCAGCGTCACCGCCGCGCGCACCTTCTCGAGCATCCCGAGGTGCCCGCCGAAGAAGCGCTCGTCCGTCAGCACGGAGAGGGCGACCGCGCCACCGTCCTGGTAGGCGCGCGCGCACGCGACCGGATCGAAGTCGGGCCGGATTTCTCCGCGAGAGGGCGAGCGCCGCTTCAGCTCCGCGACGATGCGCGGCTCCGGCGCCGCGCGCAGCGCCGCGGCGAACCCACGCGGTCGCAGCTCGGCCGACTCCGCGCGGCGCGCGAGCGCGTCGGCCGGCTCGAGAGCCCGCGCGCGCTCGAGCTCGATCCGCTTGTGCGCGAGGATCTCGTCGAGACTCATGCCGCCCGCACCGCGCGATGCGATGCCTCCACCAGCGCATCGAGCTTCCGGCGCGCCGCGCCGCTGTCGAGGCTCTTCGCCGCGAGCTGCATCCCGTGCGCCAGATCCGCGGCCGCTTCCGCGACCCAGAGCGCCGCGCCCGCGTTGAGCAGCGCGATGTCGCGGCACGGGCCGTGCTCGCCGTCGAGGACGGCGAGCAGGATCCCGGCGTTGCGACGCGCGTCGCCGCCCGCGAGCGCGCCGGCCGGCGGCGGCGCCATGCCGAGCGCTCGCGGGTCGATCGCGAGCTCTCGGACGCGGCCGTTCTCGACCCACGCGGCGTCGGTCAGGTCGGCGGTCGTGATCTCGTCGAGCCCGTCGCGACCGTGCACCACCAGCGCGCGGCGCGCCCCGAGATCCGCGAGCGCGCCTGCGAGCGGCTCGATCAGCGCGCGCGCGTACACGCCGATGAGCTGATGGCGCACGCCGAGCGGGTTCAGCAGCGGGCCCATGCAGTTCATCACGGTGCGAACGCCGAGGGCGCGCCGCACCGCCGCGACATGCCGCATCGCCGGATGCGCGCGCGCCGCGAAGAACGGAGCGATGCCCACCTCGGCGAGGATCCGAGCCGACGCCTCGACCGGCAGGTCGATCGCGACGCCGAGCGCCTCGAGCACGTCGATGCTGCCCGCGCGGCTCGAGGCCGCGCGGTTGCCATGCTTAGCCACCGGCACGCCAGCGCCCGCAACGAGGAAGGCCGCGGTCGTCGAGACGTTGAACGTGCCCGCGCCGTCGCCACCCGTGCCGCAGGTGTCGAGCGTGCGCGGATCGAGGCACGGCGCGCCGTGGCCCACCGCGCGCAGCGCGCGCGCGGCCGCCACGATCTCGCGCCGCGTCTCACCCTTGGTGCGCAGCGCGACGAGCAGCGCGGTGATCTCGATCTCGCTCGCCTTGCCGGCGGCGATCTCGCCGAAGGCGGCCTCGAGCGCCTCCGCGGCGACCTCCTCGCGTCGCATCGCCCGCTCGATCGCGTCGCGCAGACTCATGCGCCGCCCCCAGCGCAGGCCTCGAGGAAGTTCCGCAGCAGCGGCTTGCCCTGCTCGGTCAGGATCGATTCGGGGTGGAACTGCACGCCCTCGATCGGGAGCTCGCGGTGTCGCACGCCCATGATCTCGCCGTCCGGCGTGCGCGCGGAGACCTCGAGCACCGGCGGCAGCGAATCCTCCGCGATCACGAGGGAGTGATAGCGAGTCGCGTCGAAGGGCGACGGCAGCGCCCGAAAGACGCCGCGGCCGTCGTGCGAGATCGGTGACACCTTTCCGTGCATCAGGCCGCGCGCGCGCACGATGCGGCCGCCGAAGGCCTGCCCGATCGACTGGTGGCCGAGGCAGACGCCCAGCAGCGGAGTGCGCGTGCGCGCGCAGGCGCGCACCACGTCGAGCGAGATGCCTGCGTCATCGGGATCGCCCGGGCCCGGCGAGATCACCACGCCGTCGGGGCGACGCGCCAGCAGCGACTCGGCGTCGGTCGCGTCGTTGCGCACGACGTCCACCTGCGCGCCGAGCTCGCCGAGGTACTGCACGAGGTTGTACGTGAACGAGTCGTAGTTGTCGACGATCGAGATGCGCACGTCAGTCGGTTCCCTCGCGCGCCAGATCGATCGCCTCGATCAGCGCGCGGCCCTTGTCGATCGTCTCCTGGTACTCGGCCTCCGGCACGGAGTCGGCCACGATGCCCGCACCCGTGCGCAGGAAGATCTGGCCGTCCTTCACCAGCAGCGTGCGGATCGCGATCGCCGTGTCCATGTTGCCCGAGTAGTCGATGTAGCCGACGCAGCCGCCGTACGGCCCGCGGCGCACGCTCTCGAGCTCGTCGATGATCTCCATCGCGCGCACCTTCGGCGCGCCGGAGAGCGTGCCGGCCGGGAAGGTCGCGCGCAGCAGGTCCAGCCAGTCCTTCCCGGCGCGCAGCCTCGCCTGCACGTTCGAGACGATGTGCATCACGTGTGAGTAGCGCTCGACCACCGCGAACTCGCTGACTCGCACCGACCCGATCTCGGCCACGCGGCCGACGTCGTTGCGGCCGAGGTCGACGAGCATCACGTGCTCGGCGCGCTCCTTCGGATCCGCGAGCAGCTCGTGCTCGCGCGCCTGGTCCTCCTCGGGCGTGCGCCCGCGCGGGCGCGTGCCGGCGATCGGGCGCACGTCGATGCGGCCGTCCTCGAGGCGCACCAGGATCTCCGGCGACGAGCCGATCAGCACCGGACCCTCGCAGCGCAGGAAAAAGAGGTAGGGGCTCGGGTTGATCAGACGCAGGTGCCGGTAGATCGAGAAGGGGTCCACCTGGAGCGGGATGCGGAACTGCTGCGAGAGCACCACCTGGAAGATGTCGCCCGCCTCGATGTACTCCTTCGCGCGCTTCACCATCTCGTGGAACGACTCGCGCGTGCTGCTGCGGTGGAGCTCCATGGGCGCGCGCAGTGCGGGCCGCGGCTCCTCCGGCGCGAGCGGCGCGCGCAGCCTGCGCGCGACGGCGTCGAGCTCCGCGACACCGCGCTGATACAACGCGGCGGCTTCTGCGCCGTCGGGCACGTGGACGTGGCGCACCAGCAGGGCCGTCTTCCGCAGGTTGTCGTAGACGACGATCGTCTCCGGCAGCACGAACCAGAGATCCGGCATCTCCGTCTCGTCCGGGTTCTCGTCCGGCACGCGCTCGACGAAGCGCACCCAGTCGTAGCTGATCATCCCGACCGCCCCGCCGAGGAAGCGCGGCAGCGAGACCCCGTCGAGGTGGACGGGGTGGAGGTCGGCCAGTCGTGCGCGCAGGAACTCGAGCGGATCGCCCGACACCCGTTCGCGGAGCGTGCGCCCGCCCTCGCTCCATTCGATGTCGCACCCGCGCGCGCGGAACACGGCGCGCGCGCCAGTGCCGATGAAGCTGAAGCGCCCCCACTTCTCGCCGCCCTCGACGGACTCGAACAGGAAGCTCGTGCGCCCGTCGTCGAGCCGGCGGAAGAGCGAGAGCGGCGTGTCCATGTCGGCCAGCAGCTCGCGCACCAGAGGGACGAGGTTCCCCCTCCTGGCGTGATCCACGAACGCTTCCTGGGAGGGGCGAAGCAAGACGAGCCTCGGGCGGGGGGCGTCCGCGTTCCGTGCGCGGGCGGCTCAGCCGAGAAACACGAGACGGTTCAGAGCGTTATCAAAGGCCTTCGAGGGAGTCAAGCAACGGAGACTTCGCGATGTCCTCTCCGATCCCGACCAGCCGGTAGTTCACGCGCACGTTGACGCCGCTGGCGCGGTCCTGTGACAGCTCGACGCCGGCCGCCCAGCATCCGCAGGTGGAAAGGTACTCGATCATGCCCGAGTTCTGGAGGAACACCTCGCGGTTGAACGAGAAGGACGTCTTGTAGCCGAGCAGCCAGCGCTTGGTCACCTGGACACGCGCGTCCGCGAACACCTGGTTGATGTGATCGAAAGCGGTGAACTTGTCGAAGCGCTCCCCGCGCTGCCAATCCTCGAACACCTGCGGGATGTCTCGCAGGTAGCGATAGCCGAGCTCAAGGCGGTGCCCGTCCGGGTGGCGCCAGTTCCACTCGATCAGACCTTCCTGGATCTGGTTCTTCTCGGGGTCGTAGCCGACGTGGAAGCGAGTGCCGCCGTAGCGCCCGGGCTGCAGACCGCCGTCGGCGATCACCCAGCCGAACTGCTCCTGGTCGAGGTCGTAGGTACCGAGCAGGGTCAGCTCGGCGTCGACGCCGCCCCGCTCGCCCTCCTCTACCGGCATGTGGAGCCGCTGGACCGCGCCCCAGGTCACGCGATCGACGCTGGAGACGCGGTCGGCCGTGTCGTACGTCACGTCGGCGAGGTCGAGATCGCGCACGCGTTGCTGCGGAACCGCCGTCGCGGGTGTGAACAAGGGGTTGTCCGACTGCGATGCCACGCTCTGCACGTAGGCGTAACCGAGCACCGGCTCGATGACGTGGGTCACGTCCCCGAAGCGCCGGACGAGTCGCGTGCGCACGTCGAGGCGGCCCGTGAAGAGCTCGCGATGGTCGAACGACGCGAAGCGCGTGTCGTAGAGGGTCTCGGACCAGCCCGCCTCGGGATACACCTCCACCACGTCGGCGAGCGCGAAGGGCAGCGCGAGCCGCGGGCTCAGCCCGATGCGGGACCCTTCGTTGATGAGCGGCTCACCCTCCTCGAAGTGGCCGTCGCGCTCGGTTCCTCCCGGATTCGTCACCGGGTCGAAGTTGTCGTGATGGGGATCGACGCCCGCGGCCGGGGGCGGGCTGGACTCGCGGCTGTCGAAGATGCCGTCCGTGCCCGTGTCCAGGAAGCCGCGGGTGTGCGGCACGCTGGACGTCACGAAATCCGGAGACGGCTGCGGCCGGGCGGTGCGATCCGTGGCGTCGTAGAACGTGTAGTTCGCGTCGAACGACGGCCGCAGCCACGGGATGTTCGCGAGCGGCCCCGGAAGTCCCGCCAGCGAGAGCTCCGGAAGCCGGTTCAACACGGTCTTGTCGCGGTCGACGTCGTCGGGACTCTGCATGTCGTTCGCGTAGAAGGCCGAGCCCTCGGCCATCCACCGGCCGCTGTCGCCGAAGCTCCGCCCGAGCAACGCCCACGACTGGAGCCAGCGATCCGCGCGCCGCGGGCGTAGCTCCTGGTAGTCGATCGGGTAGTCGTTGTCGGAGACGAAGCGGAAGTCGCTGCGGTAGAGCCAATCGTCCGGCAGGTGGTAGTTCTGGTTCCCGATCACCGCCCAACGCTCCTTGTTGTAGGGCTCGTTCTGCGAGTCGGGATCGACCTCCTGGTCGTAGGCGAAGGCGGTGAACAGGTCGCCCGACGATTCCTTTCCGAACACGTACTCGAGCTTCGTGTCGTCCTTGAAGCCGCGCCGCACGCTGTACAGGGGTGTGAACGTCGCGTTGACGTTGTCGGCCACGGCCCAGAAGAACGGAATGCCGACCTGGAAGCCCTGGCGCGTGCCCGCGGAGAGCTCGGGGAGCAGGAATCCGCTCTGGCGCTCGGTGCGGATCGGGAGGATCAGCCAGGGCAGCCACAGCGCGGGGATTCCGAGCACGTCGACGGTCGCGTCGCGCACGACGCCGTAGCCGCCGACGTCGACCTCGGCCTCGCGCGCGCGGATCTGCCACGGGTCGCGACCTTCCTTCGGGCAGCGGCAGGTCGTGAACACCGCGCCGCGGAACGAGTAGCTGTGCGGCCCGGTCTTGCGGATCTCCTCGCCCGACGCGATGAACTGACCCGGCGGCGAGTCGATCTTGCCGTTCTGCACCAGACCGATCTCCTCGCCGACGTTGAACTGGACCGTGTCGGCGGTCACGATCTCGTCGGCCTGGCGCAGCTCCACGTGCCCCTTCGCGAGGCCGTCTCCCGTGCGACGGTTGAACGTGATCGAGTCCGCGCGCAGGGTGCGCTCACCCTGGTGCATCACCACGTTTCCGGTCGCGATGTACTGCTGCTGCGACGCGTCGTAGTCGAGCGCATCGGCGGTGATGTCGACCGGCTCTTCGCCGAAGCCGCGCGACTTGCCCGCGTCGTCGCTCTCCGCGGTGACCGCCGACGCCCACGCACAGACGATCAGCAGCGCGAGCGATCTGCGAAGCGCGGCAGGCATCGGGGCGGCGCCACGCTACACGATGGACCTTGCGTCCGCCGGAGCTGCGAGCCGCGAAGCGGAAGTCGGCGTCCAGCCCGATGAACTTCGCTCGGCTTCACCTCGCTGCGCGTCGGCCGACTCTCGAGTCGGCCCTCCTAGTCGGCGGCAGCGTCGAGCGAGGCGCAGAGCGCCTCGCGATCGGGCACCACGACCTCGTCGTTCGCGAGCTCGAGCAGCTCGCGATCGAGGAGCTGGTGCACCGCGCGATGCGCCTCGAGCATCGAGAGACCGGCGGTCTGCGCAATTTCGCGCAGCTTGATCGCGACGCGCAGCCCGGCCTTGCCTTCGGGCTGGCCGTGGCGCAGCAGCGCCCGCACCACCGGGCGCAGCAGGTCGTCCACCCCGAGCCCCGCCAGCCGCCGCTCGGCCTCGATCAGGCGCGACACCAGCACCCGGATCATGCGGATCGCAATCTCGGGCTGGTCGACGATCATGCCCTCGAGCGTGGTCCGGTCGAGCGCGATCAGGCGCGTCTGGCTGACGGCCACCGCACGCGCGGTCCGCGGTGCCCCGAGCACGACGCCCAGCTCGCCGAAGAAGTCGCCGGCGCCGAGGCGCGCCACGGCTCGCTTCCCGGCCGCGTTCTCGCGCACCAGCTCGACCTCCCCGGAGCGGATCACGTAGAGGCGGTCCGCCGGGTCGCCTTCGTCGAAGACGACCTCCCCAGGCGCGAGCGTGCGCTGGTAGCTCGTGTGAACCCGAGCGGCGGTGTCGTCGCCCGCGAGCATGGGCCGGCCCCCTGGCGAAAAGGTGGGCGGCGCAGCGCCCGGATCCGGTTTCGACGGTCGGCGCGCGGGCCTTTAGCCCGCCCCACGACGCCCGGGGTGATGGCCGGGTCAGCCCGCGCGGTCGCCGTCGAGGAGGTGGGCGAGGTGCTGTTCGAGTTCGTCCGCGGTCGTGAGACCCAGGTGGACCGAGTCGATCGTGCCGTCCGGAGCGACCACCACCAACGCGGGAAAGCCCATCGCGCCGAAGCGGCGAGCGAGGTCCTCGTCCGCTCCGGTGAGGATCGGGTAGTGCGCAACCGCGTCGTGGTCGTGCGCCCATGCGCGGATCTCGTCGACGCTCGCGCCCCCGACCTCGACCCCGAGTATCGCGATCTTGCCGGACTTCTCGTGCTTTTCCCAGAAGGTGTTGAGCTCGCCCGGCTGGAACACGCACGGCGGACACCAGGTCGCCCAGAAGTCGATGATCACGGTCTGACCGCGCAGCGAGGACAGGCGCACCGGCGACCCGAGCAGATCGGGGTGCTCGAAATCGGGAGCGGGCGAGTGCTGCGTCTCGTCGCCCTTGCCCCCGCGATCGGCGCGCTCGCCGCAGGCCGCGAGCGCCAGCACGGCGACGAGGCACGGAGCGAGCGAGCGCCACGCAGATTCGCGCCGCCGGGCTCGCGTCATCACTGGAGCGCCTTTTCCGCGGCGGTGATCCACTCGCTCATGAAGGAAAACTTCCGGTTGAGATCGGAGAAGCGATCCGAGATCAGCAGCACGCCCACACCCACCAGCACGACTCCCGACGTGATCTCGAGCGCCCGGAAGTGCTGGCGGATGCGCGAGAACCCCTCGAGGAAGACTTCCATGCTCCAGCCGGCGATCAGGAACGGCACCGCCAGTCCCGCGGAGTACACGGCCAGCAACCCGACGCCGTAGAGCACGGTCTCGCGCTGACCTGCGACCGTGAGGATCGTCGCGAGGATCGGTCCGATGCACGGCGACCAGCCGAACGCGAAGCCGGCGCCAACGACGAACGAGCTCGCGAAGCTGCGGCGCCCGAGGCGGAAATGGAAGCGGGTATCGCGATACAGCGCCCGGATCGGACTGACACCCATCATGTGGAGCCCGAGCAGCACGATCACGAGTCCTGCGATCTGGCTGACCCCGAACTCGACGCCGAGGATGCTGGCGCGCCACGTGCGGAGCAGCTGGCCCGCCGCCACGGCTCCGACTCCCATCAGCACGAACACCGCGGAGAAGCCGGTCACGAAGCCGAGGCATGCCTTCATCACGCGCGAGCGCACGCCGGCTCCGGACGCGCCCTCCTGCATTTCCTCGACCGAGATGCCGGAGATCAGCGAGAGGTAGGCGGGCAGAAGCGGCAGGACACACGGAGAGAGCACCGAGAGCAGTCCGGCGGCGAACGCCAGCAGCAAATCGGGGCTCGTCGGGGTCACGTCGCGAAGAATCGCGGCTGACCCTGGACACCGCCAGCGAGACGGCTCTCCGCGTCGCGTCTCGCGGCGCGCTCGCGTCGTCGAGGTCGCACGGGGGCGGGCGACGAATCGCCCGCCCCGGTGAACCTAGAAGTCTTCGTGCGTAACGGTCTCGTTCGCGGAGTTGCCGCCCGACGCCACCTGCTGGTCCTGCGCCTCCCGGTAGGCCGGATCGCGTCCGAAGAACTCGACCGACTTCTCCATCCGGAGATGCGCCGGAGTGATGACGTAGTCACCCCGCACGGCGGGAGTCACCACCGCCATCATCACTTCGGAGTCGCCACCCGAGAGACCCCAGGCGATTCCCCCGAAGACCAGGCCACACGTCGCGTAGACCAGCTTGACGGGCGCGTAGACCATCGTGGACAGGGCAGACAGGGCGCCCATGCCCGCCTCGTTCGTCATCTCGTCCGCCGCCGCCGGCCCGGCCGCGACGGTCGACGCCATCAGCGCGGCCACTGCCAGGCCGCTCCATCGATGCTTCATCGCCAACCTCTCTTTCCCTCCACCACGATCCCCCGTGGAGCAAGGAATTCTTCGTTCGCGGCCGGGCACCTCGCCGTGAGGCGCATCACCGCCGCTTGTGGCGCGGCAGCAACCTGCCAAACGCCGTCATCCCCCGGCGGGGACTATGACGTGAGACTCCGATGCGTCAAGAGGCGGCGCGAGGATTCCCACCCATGAAATTCAGAACGTACGGCGCGTGTCGAGGAGCAACGTGACCGGCCCCGCGTTGACCAGCGAGACCTGCATGTCCGCGCCGAAGCGCCCCGTGACGACATGGACCCCTTCCTCCCGCGCGACCTCGACGAGCCGATGGATCAACGGCTCGGCGACCTCGGCGGGCGCAGCCGCGACGAAGCTCGGACGCCGTCCCTGCCGCGCGTCCCCGAGCAAGGTGAACTGGGACACGACGCCGAGCGTGCCGCCGACGTCGAGCAGCGAGCGGTTCATGCGCCCCTGCTCGTCGGCGAACACGCGCAGATGCACGAGTTTGCGCGCGAGCTCGCAGGCATCGGCGTCGCCATCGTCGCCGGCCACGCCGACGAGCGCGAGCAGGCCATCCGCCATCGACGCCACCTCGTCGCCGCCGACCTCGATGCGCGCCGATCGCACGCGCTGCGCGACGGCGCGCAACGCCTAACGTCCGCGGCGATCGCCGTCCGCGCCGGCGGGCATCAGAGCCGCTCCTGCTCGGCGAAGCGACCGCCGTAGCGGGCCTCGCCCTCGGTCCGCATCAGCACGAGCTGACACAGGCGCACGCCGGCATGGATTCGCAAGGGACGTCCGGCGACGTTGCTCATCTCGAGCACCTGGCGGTTGTCGACGCCGGGCTGCACGAAGGCCGAGGTCACGTGGATCATCAGCCCGAGCCGCGCGAAGCGGCTGCGGCCCTCGAGGAACCCACACAGATCTCCAGGCAGGCGAATTCGCTCGCGCGTGATGCCGTGGATCGTCGAGCCGGGCGCGAGCACATACGGATGGTCGAGGCGCTCGAGACGCGTGTGCTTGCGATAGTCGGAGTCCGCGACCACGTCGATCGGATCGGCATCGTCCTCGATCACGCGGATCTCGTCGCCTAGCGTGAGATCGACCGACGCGGCCCCGAGCTGATCGAGCTCGAAGGGCGTGATGACCAGACGTCCGGACGCGAGCTCCGCGCGAATCGCCTCTCGGGTCAGGACGGCCATCGGGCGGCGCATGATACCGTAGGCCCGTGTCGCACCCCTTCTTCGCGTTGCCCGCACCCATCGTCATCGGGCACCGCGGCGCGGCGGGAGAGCGGCCCGAGAACACGCTGCCCTCGTTCGAGCGTGCGCTCGCGGACGGCGCCGCAGTCCTCGAATCCGACGTCCATCTCACGCGCGACGGCGTGCCCGTCTTGATCCACGACGACGAGCTCGAGCGTTGCACCGACGGATCCGGCCACGTCCGCGATCACGACGTCGCGGCGCTGAAGAGGCTGGACGCCGGCTACCACTTCGAGATCGAGACCGGCGCGCACCCCTTCCGCGGCCTCGGCGTCCGCATCCCGACCCTGGCCGAAGCGCTCGCCGCCTTCCCGAGCGCGCGCTTCAACCTCGAGCTGAAGGAACACGTCCCCGGCATGGTGGCCCGGAGCGTCGCCGCGGTGGCCGACGCTGCGCGCGCCCCCGACGTGCTCCTCACCAGCGCGAACGACGCGCTGATGGCGGAGCTGCGCGCGCACGTCGCGGCCTCCCGCGTCGACGTCGCGCTCGGCGCGTCGACCGGTGAGGTCGCGCGCTTCGCGGTCGCCGCGCTGCGCGGGGAGACGCCGCCTCCCGGTCCGATGGCGCTCCAGATCCCGGCGGAGTTCGCCGGGCGTCCGCTCGCGACGCGCGAGCTCGTCGAGCACGCGCACCGGCACGGCGTCCAGGTCCACGTGTGGACGATCGACGAGCCGGAGGAGATGTGCGCGCTGCTCGCTCTCGGCGTCGACGGCATCGTCACGAACTACCCGGCGCGTCTCGCGCGGCTGCTCGCGGCGCGCGCGTCGCGGCAGCGGACGGCCTAACGATCCGCGTCCGGCACGGTGAAGACGGCCGGGTCGGCCGCGAGCTCGAGCCGCGTCGGATCGCGGAGCGACTCCGGCAGATTGCGCAGGAAGACGCGGAGCGTCGAGCCCGCCGGATCGACGAAGGCCACCCGGCCGCTGCGGTCGCCCGTGCGCACGAGCAGGGAGCCGTCGCCCTCGCGGGCGGCGAGCGCCGCCAGCCGATCGACCGGACCGCTGCGCCCGGACGGCAGCGGCGCGCGCGCGACCACGATGCCCGAGTCCACGCGATAGAGCGCGGCCAGCGTGTCGTCGCGAAAGGCGCGTCCGGCAAGCACGCGCGCGCCGACGTCGCGCACCGTCTCGACCGTGCGCACCATCACGGTGTCGCCGCGGGCCGCGTGACCCTGGAAGCCGAGCGCGTGGCCGAGCTCGTGCAGGGCCGCGCCGACCTGCTGCGCCTCGTCCACCTGGATGTGGTGCCCCCGCGCGTCGATCTGCGCGCGCCGCAGCGAGACCCGAGCTCGCCAGAGACCGGCCTCGAGCCGCGCTCCGGCGCGCGCCACCTCCGCCGCACCGTCCACGCGGCACTCGGCTTCGGTCACGGCCGCGAACTCCGCGTCGTCCGGCGCGAACTCGATCTCGATCTGCGCGGGTCGCGTCTCCTCGAAGCGCACGCCGAGCGCCTGCTCCCAGGCGCGCAGCGCCAGCCTCAGGCGCGCGCGCTCCGCTTCGGAGGCGTTCTCCGGAAGCGCGACGCGGATCGGAGACGCGGAGTCGAAGCGACACAGGAACCAGATCAGCTCGCCGGCCAGCGGCAGCGCGTACGGTGTCGCGTCGCCGAGGCGCTGGCCCGGCAGGGCCGCGAGGCCCGGATTGCGCGCGGCCAGCACGTCCACGTCCCAGCCCCCCGCGCACGCCAGGAGCGCGAGCGCGAGCGCGGACCGCGCGGCGCGAACCGTCAGCTCCGCGCCGGCAGGGCCACCACGGCGCTGCCGCTGACGACCGGCTCCCCCTTCTGGTTGCGCGTCTCGATCTCGATCTCGACGAGTCCTTCGTCGCCGCGCACGTCGATCGACTTCACCACTCCGCGCGCCGTCAGCGTGTCGCCCGGCCAGACCTGCTTCACGAAGCGCACGCCGTACTCGCGCAGCACGCCGTCGCCGAGCCAGTCGGTCAGCAGGCGACCCGTGAGGCCCATCGTCAGCATGCCGTGCGCGAACACGGACGGATAGCCGGCGGCCTTCGTCGCGAACTGCTCGTCGTGGTGGATCGGATTGAAGTCGCCCGACGCGCCCGCGTACTGGACGATCTGCGTGCGGGTCAGGTTCTCGACCAGCACCTGCTCGCGCGTCGCGCCGACCGAGAGCGACGCGCAGTCGGTCTTCGGGTTGCCGGCCATCGCCTAGCCCTCCACCGCCTTGCCGGTCACGATGCCGACGCTGATCGCCGTCGTCACGAGCTCGCCGCGCTCGTCGCGGAACTCGGTGATCGTCTCGCTGAAGCGCATCGTGCCGCCGCGCTTGCCCTCCTTCTCCCAGGTCTTGCCGGGCCGCGTGCTCACGCGCAGCCGCATGCCCGGCCGCATCGGCTGGTGGTAGACGAAGCGCTGCTCGCCGTGCAGCACGCGCGTGAGGTTGCCGCCTCCGCCGCCGCCCGCGGACGCGCGGGACTCCGCGGCCGGGCCGGCCGCCGCCGCCTTCGGCGCGGGCTTCGGCTTCGGCGCCGGGATGCGCCGGACGCCGCGCAGGAAGTAGTTCGGATCCCAGTGCGCGGACGCGCTCGCGAAGCTCGGGGGCGCGATCACGCCGCCGAGCGGCGTCTTCGAGGCGGCCTCCTCGTCGTAGTAGATCGGGTTGGTCTCGCCGATCGCGCTGGCGAACAGCATGATCGCCGTCAGGTCCACGGGGAACACGAATCCGTCGTCCGCCACGAACTCCTCCTGCGCCGGCTAGAGCGGCAGTCGTCCGGTCGCCGCCTTGGTGTTGCCGTCGCGCTGATAGGCCTCAATCGTCCGCTGCGCGATGCGCCACTGGTGCACCTCGTCGGCGCCGTCGGCGAAGCGAGCCCAGCGCGCGTGCTGGGCCATGCTCGCGAGCGGCGTGTCCATCGAGTAGCCGAGCGCGCCGTGCACCTGGATCGCGCGGTCGACGATGCGGTTCAGCGCGTTCGCGACGAAGTGCTTCGCCATCGACACTTCGGTGCGGAAGTCCGCTCCCGAGTCGATCAGGTACGCCGCGTGCAACACCATCAGCTTCGACTGGTAGAGCTCCATCGCGGAGTCCGCGATCATCCACTGGATCCCCTGCTTCTCCGCGAGCAACGATCCGTGCGCGAAGCGCTCGAGCGAGCGCTTCACCGTCATGTCGAGCGCCTGCTCCGCCTGGCCGAGCCAGCGCATGCAGTGCGCGAGGCGCGCCGGTCCGAGCCTCGCCTGACCGAGCAGGTGACCCTGGCCGCGACCGCCGAGGAGATTCTCCGCCGGGACGCGCAGGCCGCGGATGCGGATCTCGCAGTGGTTGTGGCTCCCCGACATCGTCTCGACGTCGCGCACGATCTCCCAGCCCTCGCTCGGGAGATCGACGAGGAACGCGCTGTTGCCGGCCTGCGGGATCTCGGGCGAGTCTTCCGTGCGCGCGATCAGGATCGCGAAGCGCGCGCCGCGCGCGCCCGAGATGAACCACTTGTGGCCGTCGATCACCCAATGGTCGCCGTGGAGCACCGCGCGCGTCTGGATCAGAGTCGGGTCGGAGCCCGCGACCTCCGGCTCCGTCATCGCGAAGCAGGAGCGCACGCGACCCTCGCAGAGCGGCCGCAGGTAGCGCTCCTTCTGCTCGTCCGTCGCCCAGTGGAGCAGCGTGTGCATGTTGCCCTCGTCGGGCGCCTGCGCGTTGAGCGCGAACGGGCCGAAGCGGGAGCGCGCGGCCTCCGCTGAGACCGCCGCCATCGCAACGTGACCGAGACCCATGCCGCCGAACTCCTTCGGCATGTGGGGCAGCCACAGGCCCCACTCGTGGGCGGCCTTCCGCATCTTGATCACGGTCGAGACCAGCGCGTCGCGATTGCTCTCGTCGAGTTGCTCCTCGAGCGGACGCACGATCGTGTCGATGAATTCGCGGACCCGGGTGCGCAGCGCTTCGAGCTCGGGGGGAAAGGAGAAGTCGATCGCCATGGGGTCCTCGCGCGGCCGGCGCGGCGAGACGCAGCGCGGGCGGCCCATGGTACCTTCGGCCCATGCACGCGGCATCGGGCCACGATCACGTCCACGCGGCGCACGCGCACTCGGCTCGCGCCAATCGCAGGACGGCGCGCTGGCGCCTCGGTGTCGCCCTCGGGCTCTCCTTCGGGACGATGCTCGCGGAGATCGGAGGCGCCTGGTGGAGCGGATCGCTGGCGCTCGCGGCCGACGCCGGACACATGCTCTCGGACATCGGCGCGCTCGCGCTGGCGCTGTTCGCGGCCTGGGTGACCACGCGCCCCGCCGGCCGGCGCTGGACCTACGGTCACGTGCGAGCCGAGATCCTGGCCGCGCTCGCGCAGGGGGTCGCGCTGATCGTGGTGGCCGGGCTGATCGCGGCCGAGGCTCTCGGCCGCCTCACGACGCCGAGACCGGTCGCCGGGACGGTGCTGTTCGCGATCGCCACGTTCGGGCTCGTGATCAATCTGCTCTGCCTGCGGATCCTGTCCGAGGATCGCGAGCACAGCCTCAACGTGCGCGCCGCCTGGCTGCACGTGCTCTCCGACGCACTCGGCAGCACCGGTGCGATGGTCGCCGGCGCGCTGGTGTGGGCGTTCGGCTGGACCTTCGCCGATCCGCTCGCGTCGCTCGCGATCTGCACACTCGTGCTGTTCTCGGCCTGGCATCTGCTGCGCGACGTGGTGGACGTCCTGATGGAAGCGGCACCGCGCGAGCTCGACGTCGGCGACGTGCACAGCGCCCTCGCCCGCCTTTCCTCGGTGCGCAGCGTGCACGATCTGCACGTCTGGACCGTCGGGCACGGCAGCATCGCGCTCTCGTGTCACCTGGTAGTTTCGGATCCCGGCGTGTCGACCGCGCTCCTCAGCGAGGCCTACGCCGTGCTCGGCGCGCGCTTCGGGATCGACCACGCCACGATCCAGGTGGAGCCCGAAGCATTCGCCGACGAGACGCCGCGCTCGATCTGCAGCGGCGGCTGCACGTCGGATGGCTAGACTCGCTCGACTGGAGACACCGTGCCGCTCTTCGCCTTCATCGGACACGACGCTGCGCGCGGCGGTGAGCTGCGCGCCGAGGTCCGCCCGGCGCATCTCGCCGCGCTCGAGCAGCTCGCGCAGCGCGGCCGCATCGTGCACGCCGGTCCCATGCTCGACGAGGAGGGCTGCGCCGTCGGCAGCGTGATCCTCTTCGAGGCGGACGACCTCGGGTCCGCGCGCGAGATCGCGGCGCGCGATCCCTACGTCACGAAGGGTGTGTTCGCGCGCTACGAGGTGTACGAGACGCGGGTGGTATTTCCCCGCTAAGGCTGCGGCGAG